>JAGBFB010000012.1 GCA_017936665.1 Spirochaetaceae bacterium
TAAAAACTTTCCTCTTGAAATATCTGTAAAAGTGATTAATATTAATGTAGATAAAGAAAATCCTGTTTTAAATCGTTGCGAGGCTCTCAAGGAATATTCGGAATTTATGGAGCAAGTGAAATTCAACATCGAAAACAAAATTCCAGAGGCACTTACAGTTGCAATCAAACAATCGATAAAACAAGGCTTTCTATCAGATTATCTTAGCCGAAAATCCACGGAGGTTGAAAACATGTTATTAACAGAATACGACTATGACACAGATATCGCTGTTCAAAGACAAGAAGCCTACGAAGAAGGTGCTCAACAAAAAGCCATCGAAACTGCTAAGATTTTGTTATTAAAAAATATTTCTGTTGATATAATTTCGGAATGTACTGGTTTGTCGGTTGATGAAATAAAAGAACTTACAAAATAATAAAAAAAATTAAATTTTTTTTCAAAACCTGTTGACACTTTTTTGCTAATTCTATATAGTAATAAATGTAAGGGCGATTAGCTCAGCTGGGAGAGCGTTTGGTTTACACCCAAAATGTCGGCGGTTCGATCCCGTCATCGCCCATCTTACAAAAAGACTTGCAAGAAATTGCAAGTCTTTTTTTTTTGCATAAAATTTATTCTGAAAAAAGTGCAGTTGACAAATATCTATCTCCAGTGTCTGGTAGAATAACAACAATATTTTTTCCAGCGTTTTCATCTTGGTTTGCAAGTTTTAATGCAGCAGATAAAGCCGCTCCTGAAGAAATACCTATCAAAATACCTTCTGTTTGACCAAGTAATCGACCTGTTTCAAAAGCCTCTTCATCATTGATTGGGATAATTTCATCATAAATTTTTGTGTTCAAAACTTTTGGAATAAAACCAGCTCCAATTCCTTGGATTTTGTGAGAACCAGCGATTCCTTTTGATAAAACAGGGGAATTTGCAGGTTCTACAGCAACAATTTTTATTTTTGGATTTTTACTTTTCAAAAATTCTCCAATACCAGTAATTGTTCCACCTGTACCAACTCCTGCTACTAAAATATCAATTTTTCCTTCTGTGTCTTTCCAAATTTCAGGGCCAGTTGTATCTCTGTGGATTGCAGGATTTGCAGGATTTGTAAATTGCCCCGCAATAAAACTGTTTGGAATTTCTTTTGCAAGTTCTTCGGCTTTTTCTATTGCACCATTCATTCCTTTTGAGCCATCTGTTAAAACAAGTTCCGCACCGTAGGCTTTAATCAACTGGCGACGTTCTTTTGACATAGTTTCTGGCATAACAATGATTACCTTGTACCCACGGGAAGTTCCTACCGAAGCCAATCCAATTCCAGTGTTTCCGGAAGTTGGTTCAATGATTACAGAATTTGGTTTTAGTATTCCAGATTTTTCAGCTTCTATAATCATAGATTTTGCAACTCTATCTTTTATAGAACCTGTAACATTAAAATATTCTAATTTTGCAAATATTTTTGCTTTTAAATTAAATTTTTTTTCTAAATGAGAAAGTTCCAATAGGGGCGTGTTTCCTATAAGTTCATCTGCTGATTTATAAAGAGCCATAATTTCTCCTGTAAAAAAGTGTAATATCACTTAAGATTATACTGTTTTTATGTTTAAAAATCTATTTTAAATGTGAAAATGATAAAAATGATAAAAAATACACTATTTATTTTGAATTAAATATGATAAAATAACTTGAGAAATTCTATCCTTTGAGGTGGTGTGATATGTCTAAGAAAGTTTTTAATGTTTTTAGTATTTTATGTTTTGCTCTAGTTCTATGTTTTATGGGATGTACTGAATTAATTAATCCCAAAACGGAAACTGACATCAATTTGAATATTGATTTATCAAAGATTATAAAATCTACAAGAAATACAGAAGAAATACAAAGTTCAGTATCAATTGGTGAAAATCCAACAATAAAAGTTGCAATATATGATGCAAAAAAATACAACGCAACTACAAATTCAACTGATAATTTAGACTTAATCACAGAAGCTCAAGCAAAAATTGTAAATGATGAAGCAAAAGTTAAACTTAACAACATTCCTGTTGGAATTGACGCCATCGTTTTTGCAGAACTTTCTTTTTCAAATGGAAATTCTACAGAAGTTATGTACGCAGGAAATAGCGAAGTTTTTAGAGTTAAACCTACTGACAATAAAATAAGTTTAGTGTTGATGAAAGTTGAAGTTGATATTGAAGTTAAACCTGATGATTCAAAACCAGAAGAAATAATTAACGCAAAAGAACCTAAAATTATTGAACAACCTATGCCTTGTGTTAGAATTAATACTGAATCAGATAATGAGCCAGCAAAAACATATTTAACTTGTACTGCAAAATCTATCGATGGTGGAAATTTATCTTTTAAGTGGTGGTATAAATCCGAGGATAGTACTAATTTTGAAGAATTTAATTCTATTTTAGAACCATCTTTAAATGATGATGGGTCTGTGACAAGTTCTACTATGCAGATTGAAGCTAATAAAAATGATAGCTTCTATTTTTATTGTGAGGTTACTAACACAAATGAAAACGCAACAGAAAATAAAGTTGCTTCTGTACGCTCTAATACGGTACAAGTTGCTTGTATTGAAGGAACGGGAAATCAATTTACTCTTTTTCAAAAAAATTCAGATGGAACAGAACTTTCTAATGTTACAGGAGCAATTATCAGTAGTCTTTCTGAAGGAATCACAAAAGTTATCGTAACAAATCCACAAAGTTCAGATTCAGTATGGACTTATTTTGTTAAGCCAAATAATAATACTAGATTTACAGAAAGTGCAAATTACAAAGTTTCTGTAGAATTAAAAGCAGATAAAACTACTGTTGTTGGAATTGCAGCGGCTAGGGCTGATTATTTTTTTACAGTAAACAGCGATTGGACTCCTTGTGAATTTGAAACTGGCTATGTAAAAGGCTCTACTGATCATGATTTTACGATTGGACTTGGCTTATCTTCTGAAATTGAAATTAGAAATCTTAAAATTGAAAAATTAGAAACAACTGATACAATTGAACCAAGTTTAGTATTTGATATTTCAAAAGATGCAATTAATTCTTATCTAGAAAATAATAATAATAGACCAGGAAAAATTATTGAAGTTTCAAAAGAAACAAAATTTGAAAATAATTTAGGATATACCATCACAATTAATGCTCCTTTAAGCTATAAGGAAGCAACTGGGGCTACTGTACAAGATGTAAAACTACATTTACGCAGTTACGGAAAAGAAACAGGTGCAAATAGGGTTTCATTTAGAGTTGATAACCTTGGTGATAATACTTTTTATACTTCAGTAATGGCAGATACCGCAAATGAAAAATCAACAGCTTGGAATAATGGTACAAATCCAATTGACCCAGGAAAATTTGGTTCATATGAAATCGATTTCCCAAATTATGTAGCAAATGATGAATTAATTGTTGATGTTATTACAAGTTCAAATGAGGCTATTGCTGGGCCTATACAGTTGCATATTTCAGCATTTGCTGTAACAAAGGATTTTTCATATGATGACCCTCCATTTGCTAACAAATTTTTTGCAATTCAAATTGATGAGACTTGGGAAAAAATAGAAAACGGTGCTCCTTTCCCAAAAGAAGTTACAATTAAGGCAACTGATTGTATCAACTTTGATGTGGGACTTTTTAACGGTTTTAGTGATGAGCAGGGGACTCCTTCTGACTTTGTGGATGTTACTAGATTTTTGTATACAGGTAATACAAATATTACAGATAAAATTACATATAAAGAAGAATACGATGATTCTGGAAATCCAAAATTTAAAATTACCAACAACTCCAATGAAGAAAAAACAGTAAAAATTTCATTAAACGAAAACTATGAAGTGGTAATTGAAGAAAGTACTAGTACTTCAGGGGGGGGGAATTTCTCTAAATGAAATATCATCCTGGGAAGTATTAGTAACTAAAATTGATAGTCTAAGCGATTATATAACTACAACAGATTTTATAATTATAAATGATTTGACTGCAACTTCTACAATTACAGTAAATAAGCCTATTAAGATTATAGCTGAAAGTCCTGTTACAATTACTCGTGGAAACACTACAGGTAATACAAGTTTCACAGATGTATTCTTTAAAGTAGAGACATCGGGAAGTTTAGAATTAGAAGGAAAAGAAAACAGCACAATCACTCTAGACGGTGGAAATGCAAATGAATCTCCAATTTTAGCAACTGCTCCGTTAATTACAAGTAGCGGTAATTTAACTCTTACAAATTGTATTTTGCAAAAAAATAAGAATACATCGACTACTCCAGGAGGGGCAATTAACATTTCTGCGGGAACTTTCACTATGAATGGTGGCGTGATTGGTTCAGAAGTTACAGAAAATAATTCATTAAAAACTTATAGTTGGCAATATGCTGCAACTGATTCTGACTTCTCAAACTATGCCTCTGCTGGTGGAGGCGGAATCTATGTGGCAAGTGGAGATGTTACAATAAACGGCGGAAAGATTTCATATAACTATACCCGAAATCCTGAAAGTGATTGTGGAGGTAACACACCAGAAAATACCGCTCATGGTGGAGGAATATCAATAGTAAAAGGTTCTCTATCTCTTATAAACTCAGAAGTTTCATATAATAGTGGTTATCAAGGTGGAGGTATTCGCTGTTATAACGATAATACTTATAATGCTGGTACACTGACATTAAATAAAACTCTAATTAAAGGAAATACTTCAAACCCTTATAGCGGTAGCAGTTTTGGTGGTGGTTTGATGGTTAAAAACTTTAATGTAACATTTGAAGAAACAACTGAATCAACTATTGAACAAAACTACAGTGGTGACGGAGGTGCATTATTCTTAGAAAATACTACTTCAACACTAAAAAATATAACTATTCAAAATAACTCTTACAAACCAAATGGATATCATTATGGTTCTGAACTGTTGTTGTGGGCTAATGCAAATGTTTCAATAGATGACTCAAATGTAAACATTGCAAGTACAGAAGTTGAAACACGAGGTATTTTCATTAACAACAATGCTAATACGCTAAAACTATCCGGTGATGCAAAACTTGATGCTCCAATTTACTTAACAAATGGAACAACTGTAACTGTTGCCGGATATCTTTCATCGAATACACCTCCAGTTGCCACAATTACTCCAGAAAAATATGAAGAAAGCACACAAGTTCTAACAGCGGACGATACTACTTTACTTGCACAGTCTGTTGGTAAGTTTGCTTTATCAGATGAAACATATTCAATCGGCAATGATGGAAAGATTGCATCAAATCAATCAAGTGCAACTAGTTTAACACAAGATTATTTGAAAGATAATGTTAAAACAAATACCTCTGGTGATTCCTATTACGAACTTGTAGCAGGAGAATATTGCGTATCTGCAAATCTTAAACTTGAATATCCAATTCAAATAAATGCAATTGGTGGCGAAGTTAAATTATATTCAAACGCAAATTACACAATATCTTGTGCAGAAAATTTTAATAACTCTGCAAATAGTGCTATGATTGTACTTCCAATGAGTGCTGGAACATTAACTCTAGGCGGTGGAAACGGAACTCTTACCATAGATGGCACAACCAATTCTACTACAAATTTAGACTATCTTGTTATGTCCTCTGGAACTTTTAACTTAAGCGATAAGGTTACTATCACCAACGGAAATGTAAATTTTGGTGCTGTTTACATTGGTGGTGGAACATTTAATATGACCGGTGGTGAAATTAAATATAATAAAGCTACTCAATCCAGTTATTCAGGTATCTATGTTCTTGGTAACATAAATATTACAGGTGGCTCTATTTGCGATAATTATGTAGAAGAAACTAATAACGGAGCATCAATATATAATAATAAATCAGATGAAATAACTGTTTTAGATCAAAAAATTTCTGCTAATGGAGGACATTTTACAAAAAACATAATTGATGGAGAAGTTAAAGATGTAACAACTAGTGGTGGTGGAAACGAGTCACTATAGAAGGTGCTTATTATGTTAGTGCTTATGGTAATGATTCTAATGATGGATTGACAGCAGAAAAACCTTTACTAACACTAAGTAGTGCAATTGAAAAGGCTAATAATAATTCTGATTCAAAAACTGTTTACGTTATTGGTGAGTTAGTTGGAGATGAGGCATCCTATTCTGGATTCTATATTTCGAAGGATGTAGGAACAAATGATTCTCCAATTAATATTATTGGTTATCCTGATGAGATAGATGATGTCTTGACAGTTGGTGACAATGCAGGTAGTAGAGTAGTTTTTGTTAATTCTAATTCATATATAACTTTTAAGGATTTAACTATTACGGGTGGAAATGTAGATCAATCTGGTTCTGCAATGAATTTAAGTTATTGTACAGTAACTTTAGATAATGTAACTATAACTGGTAATTCTTCTTCTAGTAGTTGTACTTTTGGTTCTAATACTTATTATTCAGATGGCATTGAAGTAGGTTCTAATTGTACATTGAATATAATAAAATCTTCTATTACGAATAATATTCGTGTAAGTGGAGCTAGTGATTCACCTGCTAATGTAACAATTGGTACTGAATGTAATGTTAGCAATATTTATTTAGTTTCAGATTCTTCTACATGTACATTTGATAGTAATATGAAAATAAATGGAAATGTATATATTTGTTCAACATCTGCAAACCCACCTGTTCCTGCAATTTATTTGTCATCTAGTTTGAGTAATTATTCTAGTGATAATAGAATTATAATTACATATGAAGATTGTTCTGAAGTTGTAAACAAACAACTAATTTCTCTTAAGGATGGTGCAAACTTTAATCTTGCAGATGAAGTAAAGAAATTTACTCTTTCTGATGCAAACTACACAATCTCTGATGAAGGTATAGTTGTTCAAAATTCGGGGGGGGGATAGCCAATTACACTGATACAGATGGAATTTCAATTTCAGATAATCTATATCAAAAAACTTCTCTTGTAACAGTAATTTCACAAGAAACAACTATAGATTGTTCTGACGAAGTTGAATGTGTTTTTGGTTTGTATCGTGGTGGTTCTGTAACATTAAGTCCTTTTGCAATGGGGCAGTATGAAGTAACTCAAGAATTATACCAAGCAATTATGACAGAAAATCCAAGTTATTTTAAAGATACAAATATAACTTCTGGCGAAACTCAAAATTTGCGTCCTGTTGATAGTGTAAATTGGTATCAAGCAGTTGCATTTTGTAATGAGCTAACAAAACAAACTTTTGGGGAAACAAACTGTGTTTATTATAGTGATTCATCTTATTCTACTGTATATACCACTGACGATGCATCTAATAAAAAACTTCCATACTTTGACCAATTAAAAAAAGGTTATCGCTTACCAACTGAAGCTGAATGGGAATTTGCAGCCCGCGGTGGAGATGAATATGAACCTGATTGGGATTACGCATACCCTGGAGTTCAGTCTGATTCTTCCTTAGGATTGGAAGTTCTTTGTCCTTATGCCTGGTTTAAATATTTAAATTCTAGTTATTCTGAAAATGATAAAACTCATGAAGTAGGGTTAAAATTTCCAAATAGTTTAACTTTGTATGATATGGCTGGTAATGTACAAGAATGGTGTTGGGATTATTATGTTAAAACTACAACAGAGACTCTTGATTCAATAGTAAAAAATCCTACAGGTTATGAACCTGATAGTTCTAATTCTAATAGAACTGTTCGCGGTGGTTATTGGGAAACAGAGGATTCATACTGCTATTCTACATATCGAGATGGATGTGGACCTGCAACAGAAAATCAATGGACTCTTAATACACTAGGTTTCAGAATCTGTCGTTCATTGTAAAAATTATTATCATGATGAATTTGATAGAGTTCATAAAATATTTGTCATGTTAAACTTGATTCGAGTTGCATAAAACCATCTGTCATTCCGAACTTGATTCGGAATCTCTTTGAGTAGATGCTGAACCAAGTTCAGCATGACAGAGTTTTCTCTCATTCTATCTCGGAAATTGACACGCCTGCAAGTTTTGTGAAACAAAACTTGATTGTAAGCCGAAGGCTTACTAAAAGTCTTGCAAGCGAAGCGCAGCACTAACGAGTTGGGGCAATTTTGGGCGAGAGCCTTTTTTAATGCAAATTGCTAAATAAACAATATTTCTTTCGTTCTTTTTTCCCACAAATATTTAAAAGTTTACAAAATTCATCTGGCTAGGCTTTTTATACAAATAAGTTGTAAATATTTTATAGATGTTTTATACTGACCCTATGCTTATTCTCGGTATTGATCCTGGCCTTGCATCAACTGGTTGGGGTGTAATAGATTCAGACGGAAATAGATTTCGCCTTATATCTTACGGATGTATAGAAACTGACTCAAAACAAAATCATTCCTTACGATTATTAGAAATCTACAATAAAATATTAGCTGTCATCAATGAATTTAAGCCAGACCAAGCCTCCATGGAAACTTTATATTTTGCAAAAAATGTTACCAGTGCCTTAGGAGTTTCAGAGGCAAGGGGAGTTGTCAGTTTGTGTCTTGCTCAAAATGCAATTCCTTTAACAGAATATTCTCCAAACACAATAAAGCAATCCGTTTCTGGAACAGCAACTGCCGATAAAGCCCTTGTGCAAAAATGTGTAAAAATGCTACTTGGTCTACAAGAAATCCCTAAGCCCGACCACGCTGCTGACGCCATTGCTGCTGCCATCACCCATGTAAATTCAACAGGACTTACAAGATTAAAATCAAATCTTTCATTGAAATAAGTTTGCGTATATAGTAAAATGTAAGAATGTTTAACAGTATTTTTGGCACAATTACCGCTAAATTTCCTCAAATTTTGCATTTAGAAACTTCCTCTGGAATTGAATGGAGTTTATCTGTTTCAGACTCCACTCTAAATTCACTTTCTACAGTAGGAAGTCAGGTAAGAATTTACACTTGGATGTATCACAAAGAAGATGCAATGAAACTTTTTGGCTTTTCTTCAATAGAAGAGCGTTCTGTTTTTTTAGATTTATTAAAAGTCGATGGAGTTGGGCCTAAAGGTGCATTAAAAATCCTTTCTTCTTTACCTTATACTTTACTTGTAGAAGCCTTAGAACAAGAAGATTTATCAAAATTAGAAAAAATTTCTGGTATTGGCAAAAAAACTGCACAAAAAATGCTACTAACTTTAAAAGGAAAACTCACTCTTCTTTCCGAAAATGAAAAATCAACTGGCAAAGTTTCCGTTTGGAACGATGTAATTATCGCATTAACAAATATGGGCTACGATAAAAAGACCTGCGAAACTGTTGTAGAAAAAATTGCAAAAGACCTAGATGCGTCTTTAACTCAAAGTGCCAAAGAAGAAATTATCTTTAGAAAGGCAATTGTGGAGCTTTCATTATGATAAATGATTCAGTTGTACGCTCTGATTTTCAAGCAGGTGATGAAGAAAACGATTTAAATCTTCGCCCAAAACTACTTGATGAATTTCTTGGTCAAACAAAGGTAAAAGAAAATTTAAGTGTTTTTATTCAAGCCGCTCGTTCACGTAAAGAAAGTATGGATCATCTTTTTTTGATTGGACCACCAGGGCTTGGAAAAACAACTCTTGCTCAAATTACTGCCCGAGAATTAGGTGTTGATTTTAAAGTTACAAGTGCACCTGCCTTAGATAAACCAAAAGATTTAGCAGGAATTTTATCTACAATTACAGAAGGTTCAGTTTTTTTTATTGACGAAATTCACCGATTAAAACCTGCAATCGAAGAAATGCTTTATATCGCCATGGAAGATTATGAACTTGACTGGATAATCGGGCAGGGAGCAGCTGCTAGAACTGTGCGTATTCCAATTCCAAAGTTTACGCTTGTAGGAGCAACTACAAAAGCAGGAATGGTTTCAAGTCCTTTAATAAGCCGTTTTGGAATTGTTCAGCGTTTTAGTTTTTATACTGAAGAAGAACTTGCTTCTATCATTAAACGTTCTGCAAAAATTTTAAATGTAAATGTTGATGAAGATGCTGCTCTTTTAATGGCAAGTAGTTCTCGTGGAACTCCTCGTGTTGCAAACAGAATTTTACGCCGTATGCGTGATTTTGCACAAGTTTATTCTAATGGTGTAATTACAAAACAAGTTGTAACTTCAGGTTTAGATAAACTAGAAATTGATACTTTAGGTTTAGAAAGATACGATAGAGAAATTTTGCTTTCGATAATAAATAACTACGGCGGAGGTCCTGTAGGGGCAGAAACCTTAGCAATCTCCATCGGTGAAAGTGTAGATTCGCTAGAAGATTATTACGAGCCATATTTAATTCAATGTGGATTGATTCAGCGAACGCCACGAGGAAGAATTGTTACTGATAAAGCAAGAACTCATCTAGGATTAGAAGGAATATACGATGCAAACCAAAGACTTTTATTTTGATTTACCAGAAGAACTTATTGCACAAACTCCATCTCAAGTGCGTGGTCAAGATAAACTTTTAGTAATGGATAAACTCACTGGAAAAGTTGAACATCACAAAATGGAAGATTTAATTGATTTAATTGATGAAGATACTTTGATGGTTTTTAATAATTCTAAGGTAAGACGCTCAAGATGTTTTGCAAAAAAAATTCAATCTGAACAAGCAAAAAAAATGAATCAACAGGCTCCAGAAAAGTTAGTTGAATTTATGATATTACAAAATGTTCCTTTACAAAGTTTGCCTTCAGTTGCAAATTCAGATTTTACTTCTGCATGGCGTGCAATGGTAAAAAATGCAAAAAAACAAAAAGTAGGGTGTCAATATCTTTTTCAAGATGGAACAATTGGAACTATCGTAGAAAATAAAATTGACGAAGGTACAGAATTTAGAACTGTTGCATTTAAAAAAACTTTAGAAGAAACTTGGTTTGAACAAAACGGACATATTCCTTTACCTCCATACATAAAGCGAGAGGATAATTCAGAAGATTCTAATCGTTATCAAAATGTGTATGCAAAAGAAATTGGTTCTGCCGCTTGTCCAACTGCTGGTTTGCATTTTACACAAGACATGTTACACAATTTAGCAATGAAAGGTATTACACAAGAATATGTTACTTTACATGTAGGCTTGGGAACTTTTTTGCCTGTTCGTGTAGATAACATAGAAGACCACAAAATGCATAATGAAGTTTTTACAATAACAGAAGAAACTGCAAATGCAATTACAAAAGCAAAAAGAGAAGGAAAAAAAATTCTTGCAGTTGGAACAACTTCTGTTAGAACTTTGGAATCTGCCTGGGATGAAGAAAATCAATGTTTAAAAGCTGGAACTTATAGCACAAATATTTTTATTTATCCAGGATATAAGTTTAAAGTAGTAGATAAACTTTTTACAAACTTTCATACTCCAGAGTCAACTTTAATGATGTTAGTAAGTGCCTTTTCTGATAGATGTCATATTATGTCAGCTTATAAGGAAGCAATAAAAGAAAACTATAGATTTTTCTCCTATGGAGATGCAATGTTTATTAAATAAGACATAATATGACAAAATAAATAGTGTCATCCTGAACTTGATTCAGGATCTGAGCTATAATATGACAAAATAAATAGTGTCATCCTGAACTTGATTCAGGATCTGAGCTATAATATGACAAAATATAACATAAAATATGACAAATAAATAATTTGTGACAAATTTTGTCATATTATTACTGTTAAATATGACATTATGTCAACTTTTCTAATGAACTTTTTAGCAAATTAATGAATTGACTTTTTAACATAGGATGAATTACTTCATTTTGTTCTTCTAAATATGACACTTCTTTGTCATATAAATCAGAGGCAAACTCCAATGTGTTTTCTATAGCTCTTTTTGAGATTGGTAATCTACTTCCAATTAACTGATTTTCTAATTCTGTAGAGCGTAATTTTATCTTTCCACAAAAGGCAACTCTTAAATCTGTTAATATATCTTTTTCAGATTGAGCAAGGAATGTATAAGAAGCACTTACATCGATAATTTCATTTACAGGTCCTAAGCGTTCAAATATTTCTAAGTCCCAATCAATAATTGGTAATCTAATTTTTGATATAACTTGTCCTGGTTTTAATTTTTCTAATTTACTTAATGAAACTAATTTTGTTTCAGAATAATCTTTTATTTCTAATTTTGCATCAACTGCTAATAAAGGTGAATAAAGTGTGTTATAAAATTTTTCAGAGCAAATATTTCCTGTAACTGTAGCAAGATTTCTTACAAGAGGATTAGCAACTGTTTCTATTGCTTTATAAAAATAACTTGGAATTTTATTTATCCCTAAATTTAATATTTTTGTTAATGAAACTCCTGAACCAAAATCTATATATCTTTCTTTTTTGTCTATGAAACAACATTCAGGACATTGACTTAAAAATAAACTATTGTTTTCAATTTCAACAGTAAATTCTTTATTAGTCTCATAAAGAGATGTTCCCCCACCATAAATTTTTAAATTATTTACGGTTTTTAAGTAATATAATAAGTCTTGAATATTTGATGCTTTATAAAAACTAATTTCATTTTGCATGTAGTTTATCCTTAATTCTATTTCTTCTTATTGCACAGGCTAAATAAATTCCGTTTGCAAAACTATCTAATTCTACACAATTGCATTTTAAAAAAGAAACTTCTTTTTTTATTTCTTCTCTAGTGATAAACGGATTATGTTTAATAATTTTATATGTAATAAAAATTTTGCCTGCATTGCAATAGCCACAAAAATTTATATTCTTTTGTTTAAATGCTTTTTCTATATCAACATATTCATCTGACTTCATAAATCCTTCTAAGGTTGTAATTTGAGTTTGCTCAATTTCTGCAAGTGGAATCAAGCAACTTAATACTGGATTATTATTTAGTAAAACTGTACAAGAACCACATTTACCTTGGTTACATCCATTTTTGATAGAAAAATAATTATTTTGTTTTAAGTATTCAGATAACTTTTTTTTAGGATTCTCATTAATTTCGATTGGATGTCCGTTTATTTCAAATTTAATTTTCATCTGATTTTATTTCTCCATCTTTAGATATTTCTTCTTGCTCTTTTTTTTGCATTGCATAATAAATAGCATCTTGTAAAAGAGGTAGTGCTGGAATATCTGTATTAACCGCAACTGATAGGGCATTTGTGATTGAAGCAGGAAGTACATTATAAACTAAATCTCCAATTTCTTTTGGTTCATCTTTGTTTTCTATAAAATAAATATGTTTTGGAATTTCATCATAAGTAATTCCTGGTATTGTTTGTACTAAAGTTTGAAAAATTGCTTTTTTTACTGAAAGTTCTGCTCTTTGTTTATTTAGGATTTCTCCTCCAGAAATTACTATCCAAATAGACAAAATTTTTGGAATATATGTACATGGATTTACTTCTATTTCTGTAACAGATGCAACCCAAGATGTACTATGAAATGGAATTCCTGTAAAATTTGTTGCGTTCCATTTTTTATTTTTGTTAGATGCTACAGATTTTTTTACATTAATTGGTAAAGGATGTCTAAATCTTTGCTTTTGTAAAGCAGTACAACATTTTTTTAAAAGATTGGTTAAGATACTAATATTGTCTGCTGTGATATTTGGTAAAATCGGTTCAAGATTTTCTGTAGAGTTTTCATCCATAAAAATAACATCGCGTTCAACTTTTAAGATTTCACAGATTATATCTTTCCAAATTTCAAAAATTGATTCTGGTGGAGATGGTGATTTTATAACAACAGAACCATCTACTTCCATTGTTACTTCCATTATTAAATTATTTTCGTTTACATTTGCTCCGTAAAATCCACTTCCTTCAAAAGCACAGGATAATCCAATTCCTTTTAGAGGTAGAATAAAATCATTTATATCGGAATTTAAATTATATACAACATGTTTGCGTATAAAATCACTTTCTTCTACAACTTTATCTAAAAGTTCGTTTAGAGGTTGAGAATCAAATACAAATGGATAATTTTTTTTATCTTTTGCATTTATATGAATATTCTTTTTACGCAATTCGTTTGGAAAAATATGTAGTTCACGGCTAATTTCATGAAACAAATTTTCTAAAGAGAAAAATGCTAAAAAATCTGTAAGGTGCAAATCCGCTGAAAGTGGTGGTTTGCTAGTTCTCTGTGCGTATGCAGTAATTGTAAAGTTTTTGTATCTATAAATTGATGACAAGGCAATAACTAATCTATCAAGAATTTCTTGTGCAAAAGGACAAAATGAACCACAGTCAACTTGTATATCAGCGTTCATTGCTTTTATAGTTCCATCATTTTCTAAAGCAACTTTATAACTTGTGTGAACAATAATTGGTGAGTCCACATATTCATCTTGTTCTTTTCTTGATAAAACAATTTTTACAGGTCTACCTACAACTTTAGATGCAATAGCTGTTTGACATGCTAAAAGAGATGTTCTCCAAATACTATTTGTTGCATTGTTATCAGTTTTTGTTTTTATAATTGTAATATCTGTTTTTGCACATCCCATTACATTACAAACTCCTAATCGTAAATGATGAGGCCACTGGGTTGGTGCGTATATCGTAAAATGTTTTTTTGAAAAATTACAAATTGCTCCTAAAGGTTCTTTGTTTTTTGTAAATTGTAATTTAGAAGCGTAACTTCGCTCAATTTTTATTTCAGAATTTGTGTATAAAAGTTCACTTTCTCCAAATGTTGTAGTTCTTGATGCAATTATATTTGTTTTATTCGCAATTACTTCGGGATTTTCTTGAGCTTCGGTATATTTAATTTCTAATTCATCAATTAGTTCATAAAGTTTTATTTTATCTTCCCCGACCAAAATTCCTATAGGTTCACCTACGTAAGAAACTTTTTCGTATGCTAAAATTGGGGATTCAATATTATTTGTAATAATTTTATTTTCACCAACAATATCTCTTGCTGTAATTATTGTGTAATTCTCTGGTAAGTTAGGATGAGTAATTGAACGAATCGTACCACTTCCAATTGGACTTCTGATTATTACTCCATGAAAAATATCTGGTAGTGTTACATCTGTATAATATTTTTTTTGTACTTTCGTTAGAACCTTAGTTACCTTTGCCATATTTTATTCCTAATTCAATTACATTATCGGTTACAATTTTTATCATTTCATCTGTCATTCCTGGCCATAATGGTAAGGAAATTGTTCTTTGAAAGTGTTCTTCAGTATTTGGAAAATTAATCTCGTTAAAATCAGTTCTGTGTTTGAAAATTGAAAATTTGTAATGTGGTATAAAGTGCATTGAAATTCCAATTCCTTTATCTTGCAAAAACTGTGCAAATTCGTTTCTTGTTATAGAAATTTTTGAAAGATTTAATCCAAGTAAATACAAGTGCCAAGCGTTTCCATCTGAATCTGGAGGAAGAATGAAATAGTCGTATTTAGAAAATTCTTTATTATATTTTTCAACTATTTTTTTTCGTTGTTCTAAAAATATATCAGCTTTCTTTAATTGTTCTATTCCAATCGCTGCTAAAATATCTGGCATATTAAATTTAAAACCTGCATCAATTACATCATATTCCCAACTTGCTTTTTTTGATGTGTATCTATCCCAAACGGGTCTATCAATACCATGTAGTCGCATTGTAGTCATTCTTTTTGCTAATTCATCATTGGAAGTTACAACCATTCCACCTTCTGCTGTTGTTATTGTTTTTGTTGCATAAAATGAAAAAACTCCAACGTCACCAAAAGTTCCTGCCCAGCCATCTTTGGATTTTGCTGGAAATGCGTGGGCTGAATCTTCGATTACATACACTTCATATTTTTTTGCAATAGCACAAATTTTTTCCATATTACAAATGTTTCCTGCAATGTGAACAGGAATTATTGCTTTAATAGAACTATCATTTTTTAATTTTTCTTCAATTTTTTCTGGACAGATATTATATGAATCTTTTTCTATGTCTGCAAATTCAACATCTGCACCAAGATGTAAACAAGCTGTTGCTGTTGAAATAAAAGTGTAGGGGGTTGTAAGAACTTTATCCCCAGGGCCGATTTTACAAGCTTCTAATGCAAGAATTAAGCCACTTGTTGCACTATTTACAGCTAATGCGTAAGGAACATTTAGTTTTTTTGCAAATTCTTTTTCAAATTCAAGAGCAATTTTTCCAGTTGTAAGCCATCCTGATTTTAATACATTTAATACGGCTTTTTCTTCTTCTTGCCCAATTTGAGGAATTGAAAATGGAATAAAATTTTCTGCCATAATTATTTTGCTCCTTGATAAAATGATTTTAATGATGGAACAGAATCTACAAGAATTTCTATAAGTTTATCACGATTTCTATATAAATCTTCATAATCTTTTGTTTTAAAACAAATTGGATATAATTTGTTTATCAGTGGTTCATAACTTTCTGGAGGATTTTCTTTGTCTGATTTTAATTGCAAAATTTTATTGTATTTTGTTGGTTGGGGATCTTCTTGTTCTGTCCACAAAGGTTCTTCCATACGTTCACCTTTACGCATTCCAATGAATTGAATATCAATATCTTTGTAAGGTTCAAATCCTGAAATTCTAATAATTTGTTCTGCAATATCTAAAATTTTTATCGGTTCTCCCATATCTAATAAATATGATATACCATTTTTTCCAACTCCACCTGTTTTTAAAACTAAAGAACAAGCTTCTGGGATAGTCATAAAAAATCTTTTAACTTCTGGGTCGGTAACAGTTAATGGACCACCAGTTTTTAGTTGTTGTGTAAATAATGGAAGAATTGAACCTCTAGAGCCAATTACATTTCCAAATCTTACAAACATATATGATTTATCAGATTTTTGTGCTTTAGCAATTTTTGATGCTTGTAAAACTAATTTTTCTGATAGCATTTTTGAAACACCGTAAACAGAAACAGGTTCTACTGCTTTATCTGTAGAAATTAAAACAAACTTTTGAACATTGTTTTCTAAACAGGCATCGAGTAAGTTTTTTGTTCCAAAAACATTATTTTCAATAGAAGCAACTGGATTTTCTTCCATAAGTGGAACATGTTTATATGCGGCACAATGAAAAACTACATCGCATTTTAGTTGTTTCATAATGTAAAACATATAATCTCTATCTTTTAATTCTCCAATGATAGGAACAATAATTGCTTTTTCACCAATTCCTTCTTGTTGCAAAATGCGAAGTTCTTTGTCAATTTGATAAATTGAGTTCTCTCCATGACCAAAAAGATATAATCGTTGGGCACCACCAGAAAGAAGTTGGCGTGCAAGTTCGGAACCAATTGAACCTCCAGCACCTGTAATTAAAACTCGTTTACCTCTAAGATATTTTAAACTTTCTTTAAGAGAAATTGTAACAGGAGTTCTTCCTAAAATATCTAGTGGATCAATTTCTCTTGTTTGGATAAGGTGAGCATCTTCGTCAATAATTTGTGAAACACTTGGTAAAATTCGTATTTTACTAAAATTTGCTTTAGATAAAAATTCATAGATTTTTTTAATTCGTTCTTTTGGAGCAGATGGAATGGCTATTATTGCTTCGTCATTATGAGAATAATGTAAAAAAGAAGTAAAATGTTCTATAGGACCTAAAACTGGAATATCATCAATGGATTTACCTATGAGTTTTTTATCGTCATCAAGAAAAGCAATTACTTTACCAAAAATTTTTTTTTGCTTTATTTCTTTTGCAATCATTTGTCCTGCAAAACCAGCACCTATAATGAAAATTCCTTTCTCATTCATAATTATTCCAATCCTTTTATTAGTTCAAAACCTAAATCAATTAAAATACTATCATTTGCAAAGTCCATCTTTATTTTAGCACGTTTTTTCCGTTTATCAACTTTTATTATCAAACCTTCTAATCCTTTTAATGGACCTTCCACAACACAAATCCTATCATTTTCATCAAAATAAACTTGAGAAGCAGAAATATTTTGTCCAAATTTTAAGAAATGTTGTAAGATAGACAAATCTTTGCCCGTTAAAGGTGTAATTTCTTGGTTATTTTTTAGAAATCTATAAAATCCATGGATAGATTTTAATGTGTTATAAAGTTCAGTATCAATATTTTCTACTTGAATAAAAAAATATCCAGGAAAAATAGGTTTTAGTTCTTGTTTAAACAACCCACTTTTACGAATTTTTAATGATTTTTTGGGAAATAAAAAATTTTGTTTATCTAATCTATCTTGGAGAATTTTTTTTGCTTTATCAATTATTTTTTCTTCATTACCAGTTTGTACTTGTACAGCATAATAATTCATGTAAAAAACTATATCATATAGAAATTCTTTCTTCAATCTTATTTTTTGCTAATATCATAAATAAAAAAGCCGACAATGTTAAAGAAGAGGTATCTATGAAATTTATACATAAATTTATTTTTATTATTTTACTTTTACTAGTTCCAAACTTTGTTTATGCAAAATCTGTAAATATTTTGATAAATCAAATTGACGGTATACAAGATAGCGTAAGAAATACTGTTCAACTTTTTGAAGATAGTGTAATGAATTTTCTTTTTGATGCAGGATGTATAGTTTCAAGCGAAAAAATCTGTTTAGAAAAAGATATTAGTAAAACAGTTCAAGTTGCTTTAGATGCGTCCGTAAATGGTTTTATCGATTATTTAGTTGTAATTAAAGTAAATGTAAATGCAAAAAGTGATGACTTAATAGATATAAATTGGGAAGTAATAAATGTTTCAAATTCTAAAAAAATTGGTAGTGGAAAAATGAAAGCTCCAAAACCATATAGAGAAAAAGAAGTTAGTATCCAGCGTTTTGGAGTTGATGTTGGTTCAGAAATATATTCATGTATTAAAGGTAACTAATTGGGAGGAAATATATGAAAAAATCTTTGTGTTATGTATTAATTGCTTTACTAAGTTGTACAGTTTTTGCTCTTTCTGTTAATCCTTCTATGGATGGTAGAGCAGTTGTGGCAGATAATGGTGTATTTCCACCAGGTGGTTATTATGGAAGGGCTCCTGGATATTTACCAGGGGACACTGTAATTGTTACAAATCACACTAATGGATTTTCAATTGATGTTTTGATTTTAGGTTCTTATGACGCCTATGAAGGTATTGCAATTTTACTTTCTCCAGAAGCTGCTGAAAAATTACAAATTATAAAAGGAAAAGATGTTTATGTAAAAGTACAAAAAAAACAACCTATTCCTTATGAAGAAGCAGTTGCTACAAGTAGAAATAAAAAAATAACTGAAAAACAAGCAATAGATACTGATAAGGATTCTAGTGTTCTTCCTGGTGAAACTGAAAAATTGATAAATGATGTTGTTTCCTCAAATAAAACAGTTACAGAAACTGAAGATGTAATTCCTTATGAAGATGTAGAATCTTTAGATGAAAATACAGAAAATCCTGAAATTGCAGAAAATACAGAAGAAGTATTGTCTGAAGTTGAAAATCCAGAAGTTGCAATTCTAGAAGAACAAGATAATGATGATAAAGATGAATTAATTCCTGAAAGTGAATCAATTATCACAGAGAATCCTGTTGCAGAAGAAATTCCAGAAGAATCTATAGAATTGGCAGATATTGAAGAAGAAACAGAACTTTCAGAAAATGATATAATTGTTGTAGAAAATCCTGAAGAAGAAACATTAGAAGAAGTTGCATCAACTGAAGATGATATGGAAGTTGTATCTTCTGAAGAGGTTGCAAAACTAGAAGAAACTCCAGAAGAAGAAATTGTACTTGCAGAACCAGAAGAGTTTGTTGAATCAGAATTAATTAATTCTCCTGTATTTGAAGAAGTTGCAGAAGTAGAACCTAAACCAACTGAGGAAATTGTAGAAGTTGTTGAACCTGAATTTAATGAAAACCAAGTTGTTTTAGATGAACCTCAATATGAAGAATATAATGCAGAAGATGTAATTGAGTTACCTGAAAATACTGAAGTTGCAGAAAATACAGAAATTCCAGAAGAAATTCCTGTAGAAAATATTGAAGAAATTCCAGAAACAGAAATTGCTTTAGAAGACGTTTACTTAGAAGAAGATTTTTCAGATGAAGAAATTTTAATTCCGGAAGAAGAACTTGCATTAGAAGATGAAGAACCTGCAACAGAAGAAGAAATTACAGAGCCAGAAATTCTTGATACTGATGTATTAGAAGATGAACCAGAACTTGCAATTTTAGATGATTCATTTGGTATTGATGAAGCAGAAAAATCAGTTGCTGAAAGTCCTAAAGATATTTTTAGTATGATTGTTGGCGAAAATCCAGATGAAGAAATTTTGCAAGATGTTGTTCTAGAAGAAGCTGACCCAAAATTACCTGAAGCTGATGATTTATTTGATTCAATGGATAATATGGTTGCTGATATTATAATAGAACTTGAAGATTCAGAAACAACAGAAAATACAAAAGAAGCAGAAGCTGATCCTAATACAGAAATTGCTCAAGTGGCAGTTGCAGAAAAAAAAGAATCAGTAGTAAATAATAAAACTCCTGTTGAAGCTGATGAGTTTAAAAATACTGTTTCAAATTTTAATGATTTACCAAAGGTTAAACAGGTAAAGAGTAAAACATATTATGTGCAAATTGCAACAGTATCTAGCAAGGATTATGTAAATAATATTTATGATATACATGGTAAAAAATATCCTGTATATGTAATAAAAAATCCATCAAGTTCAATGTATCAAGTTTTAATTGGTCCATTAAATGATGATGAATACGCTCTTGTTCTAGCAAGATTTAAGCAAACTTACAAGGATGCTTTTTTAAGAGTGTTAAAATAAGACACATAATATGACAGATAAAATATGACAAAGTATTTTGTTAAATTATAACTCTTACTTTGTCATGTTTTTGTCATAATTAAATTTATAATTTAATTAGTTTGTCATATATTGTCATATTTTATCTCAATTTACTGTCAATTTAATGTCATATTTTTTTTAATTTCCTCATAAAAATAATTAATATTCTCTTAATATTATTTTTAAACTTCCGATAATTTAAATGCTGGTGGGCAAATAAATTTTTTAGGGGGAAAAAATGGTACGAGGTTGGTATATTGGTGCTAGTGGAATGAATGCACAACAATACCGTTTAGATGCAATTTCAAATAACTTAGCCAATGTTGACACTACTGGTTACAAAAAAGATGTTGCCATAAGTAAATCATTTCCAGAATTATTACTTAGAAGAATGCGTGATGATGGTGAATATGAAACTCCATTTGGTTCTGCGGATGTTGCACCAATTATCGGAAAAATTGGTTTAGGTGTAGAAACAAATGAACTATATACAATTTTTGAACAAGGTTCATTTAAAGAAACAGGAAATCAAACTGATTTTGCATTAGGTGGTGAAGGTTTCTTTGCAGTGATGACTCCACATGGTGAACGCTATACTCGTAACGGAAATTTTATCATCGGTAAAGAAGGATATCTTGAAACAAAAGAAGGATATCAATTAATGGGTGAACATGGACCTATCCAAATTGGTGATAACAAATTTACAATCAACGAAGATGGTATTCTTTTTACAAGCGAAAATATGCAAGAGATTGATAGAATTAAAGTTGTAAGATTTGATAATGAAAGATATATAAACAAGCAAGGTTCAAGTTTATATAGTGCAACTGATATTTCTGGTCCTGCATTTATAGCAGAAGGCAAACAACGTCCAACAATAATTCAAAACTATGTTGAATCTTCTAATGTAAATGTTGTAAATGAAATGGTTCAAATGATTGAAGTAAATCGTGCATACGAAGCAAATCAAAAAACTATTCAAACACAAGATACAATGACAAGTACTTTGTGGTCAAAAACTGCAATGTTGAGATAGTAGGGTAATCTAAAGGAGTAAATTTATGGTACGAAGTTTATGGACAGCTGCAACTGGAATGAATGGTCAACAAGCAAATATCGATACAATTTCAAATAACCTTTCAAATGTAAATACAACTGGATATAAAAAGCAACGAGTTGAATTTGAAGATTTACTTTACCAAACAATTAAAACAGCAGGAACTCCTGCAACAGAAGATACAGTAACTCCTCTTGGGGTTCAAATGGGAAGTGGTGTTAAAGTTGCTGCTACTCAAAGAATGTTTGCACAAGGTAATCTACAAAACACAGAAGTTTCTACAGATTTAGCAATTGTTGGTGAAGGTTTTTTTAGAGTTCAACAGTATGACGGAAGTTATGCTTACACTCGTGATGGTTCTTTTAAAGTAGATTCAAATGGACAACTTGTTAATTCAAATGGATTAAGAGTTATGCCTGAAATCATTTTGCCAGAAAATTTTGATATTTCAACTTTGTCTATTAGTGATGATGGTCGTGTTAGTGTAAAAGTTGCAGGTGATGATAATCCAATTCAGGTTGGACAAATGGAACTTTATCGCTTTGCAAATCCAGCTGGTCTTGAAGCAAAGGGAGATAATCTTTTTATAACATCAAATGCTTCTGGAGATGCTATTGCTAGTCGTCCTGGTTTTGATGGAACTGGTATTACAAAACATAAATTTTTGGAAATGTCTAATGTTTCTGTTGTAAATGAAATGGTGCAAATGATTGTAGCACAAAGAGCTTATGAATTTAGTTCAAAAGCAATCCAAACAAGTGATACAATGCTTTCTGCAGCAGTAAACTTAAAACGATAAAGTAGGGTGATAGATTAATTTTTTAGGGGGATTTTTATGACAGGAATTAACGGATTATCAGGTGGATTAAGTTCAATTACAAACGGATATGCAGCAAGTCAATCTGCAAATCTACAAAATGAAATGAGTAAATTTCAGAATTTGCTTGATACACTTATGACCGAAAATGAAAGTTCTCCTAAAGTAGTTGATTCTGGCAGAGTTAATGGTGAATATACATCTGGCTTTGCTGGAACATTCAAATCTGATGCAGATAAAAATGCTTTGCCATCAGGTTTTGCAGCAAACTCTGCATCTAATTCTTCTAAAAAAGTTGAAATCGATAAAACAAGCAAACTTTACGAAAAATCTCTTGAATTAGAATCATATTTTGTAAAGATTATGCTTTCTTCTATGAAAAATACAGTTCAAAAATCTGGTCTTATGGGAAACGATAGTCACGCTTCAAAAATGTATGAAGATATGCTTTACGATGAACTTGCTGTTAGTATGACAAAATCAGCAGGATTTGGTTTGGCAGATCAGATATATATGGAATTAGTATAACTCTTCATAATTTTGCAAAAATAATTGGCACCAGAACTTGCTATATTGATAAGTTTTTAAATCAATTTATATAAAAATGCTCTCAACTGAAATTGCCCCAATCACTGCTAGTTCGTCGCTACGCTCCTCAATGCAGTGTTGTGTCAATTTCAGTCTACGCATTTTTTACATAATTTACTTTAATAATTATGTATAGCAAGTTCTGCAAATAATGTGATTTTTGCAAACTTTTTTCGTTCGGGTAGATAGGGGCTGTGTTTATTTTGTATTGTTCCCTTGACGACTGAAAGGATGAATCGCAGGTGGCAGTGCCTTTTTACCGTATTCTTGGAATAATTTACAACCTACATATCGTAGAAAATCCCAGCCAGACAATCATGTAAATTTACATATCGTTGCAAAAAAGAACGAAAACGAATTGTATATTATCGAATTGTAAAAAAAAGGCGTAACCCAAAATCGACATCGTGAAGCCTTGCAAGCGTAGCGCAGCACCAGCGAACGAGGGCGATTTTTGGGTGAGAGCCTTTTTTTATGCAAATCAGTCAATAAACAACATTTCTTTCGTTCTTTTTTTGCCACATATATTTAAAACTTACAATATTTCCTGGCTGGGATTTTTATGCAAATAAGTTGTAAATATTTTCAAGATGTTTTATAATATACCTATCATTATTCAGAGGTGAATTTTTTATGTCAGATACTTATCAAGCTGCTGTAGAAACTAGCAAAAAAATAGAAGCAGATTTACAAGTAAATCCAAAAAAATATAGAGTACTTACTGGGGATAGACCTACAGGTAGATTACATATTGGGCATTATTTTGGTTCTTTGCAAAATCGTGTTCGCTTATCAAAAATGGGTGTTCCTACAAGTATTTTGATTGCAGATTATCAAGTTTTAACTGATCATGATGCTTTTTCTGAAATTTCACAAAACACAAAACAACTTGTAATCGATTATCTTGCTGCTGGAATTGAACCTAATGATGATGTTATTATTTATCCTCATAGTTATGTTCCAGAAGCAAATCAACTTATGATTCCTTTTTTAACTTTGGTTTCAAATGCAGAATTAAATCGTAATCCAACTGTAAAAGAAGAAATTCAAGCTGCTGGACTAAAAAGTGTAAATGCAGGAATGTATACTTATCCTGTACATCAAGCAGTTGATATTCTTTATTGCAAAGGAAATGTTGTTCCTGTAGGTAAAGATCAACTTCCTCATCTTGAATTAACAAGATTGATTGCTCGTCGTTTTAACGAAAAATTTTCGCCAGACAATCCAGTTTTTCCGGAACCACAAGCATTATTAAGCAAAACTCCTCATATTATGGGATTAGATGGAACTCAGAAAATGAGTAAAAGTCGTGGAAATGCAATTATGCTTTGTGCTACAGAAGATGAGACTGCAAAACTTATAAAAAAGGCAAAAACTGACGGAGAGCGATTTATCACTTATGATCCAGAAAATCGTCCTGAAGTTGCAAATCTTCTTATGTTGATTTCTCTTTGTACTGATGAAACTCCAGAAGCAATCGCTGCAAAAATTGGTGATGGTGGCGGCGGAATGTTAAAAAATATGCTTACTGAAAGTTTGAACGAAAAACTTAGACCTTTACGTGAAGAACGCAAACGCTTAGAAGCTGCTCCTGATTATATTAGACAAGTTCTATTAAATGGAGCAGAAAAAGCTAGAGAAATGGCTGTAGAAACTTTAAAAGAAGTTCGCCACGTTATGAACATGGAAATTTAAATTTAATTTTTTTTTGATATTAAACTGTTTCAAGATTTTGTAAGATTTTTTGGAACAGTTTTTTTTAGTTTGTAATCCTTATTTTATCGTATTATTTTTAGAATATGATGTTAAAAGGATTCAAAAAAAAATTCTTTTTTTTGTTGCTGATTTTTTATTTAGTTCAAAATGTGTTTGCAGAAAAAAATTCATTTTCAATTTCTATAAAAATAAATCCTAAAAAAGATTTTACTTCTCAGTTGTTAACAAATATGAATGATATTTTATTTTGGAATATTTTTTTTCAAGATGAAAGTTTTGGATTAAATGAATTTTTAGGAAAGTCATTTTCTTCTGTAATTTTTGGTCAAATGTCAAATCAAGTTATAAATAATTTTGATAAAATTTATTCACTTGATTTTATTTTTTCGGTGAATGGTTTATCAAATTTATATTTAAGTAATTCTTTTGATTTTGATTTTTTTTATGGTGATGAATTTAGTGAATCAAAAATTCCATTTTATAATTTTAAAATTGATTTTAATTCAATGTTTATGAAAAATAATTTTTTATTTAATTTATTTTCTGATGGTGTTTTATATAGAATAAATAAATTTGAAGAAAATAATTCAGAATGTGTTGTTGGAATAAATTTAAATTTTGATTTATTTTTTAATGTGATTTCTGATGATTATTTATTTTTAAATGAATCAAATAATTTAACAAATTGCAATATGACATCTATTGGTTTCAATTATAGATACAATTATTTTTCAAAAACTTTTTGGAATTTTTATTTTAATACAAATTTAAATTTTATTATTTTATCAAGTGTAAATTTTGATTTTGACAATTCTTCAGGATTAGGTTGTGGAGAAGGTGTAAAATTAAATTTTGAAATTTCAAATAATAATTTTGGTTTACTTAGATTTAATTTATTTTTTGCAGGCATTCATTCAATAAAAAATTTACAAAATTATAACATATTAAATTTAAATGAACTTCTTTATGAAAAAAAATTAAATTCTATTTTATCTGTTGGAGTAAAAAATTCATTATTTTTGCGATACGGTCTTATTTCTAATGTTCAAGAAAATTCCATGTTAGATGTAAAATTAAATACATCAATTTATTTACGAGTTAATATTTTTAGCAATTTCTAATAATTTTTCTTTTGTATTATCAGAAGGACTTTCTAAAACATCTTGTAGTAATTCATTTAATGTCCAACCGATTTGTTTTCCTGTTATTCCGATGTTGATTAAATCATTCCCATTGATTGCTAAATCTTTTAACGAAAGAGGAGCATTTTCATTTATACATTGATTTATTCTATCTTTAAATTCAATTAGGTTTTCAGACCATCTTCCATCTTTTAAAATAGGTGGAGTATTTGTCATTCCAGTTACATCAGCAATTCTTAAATCAAATAAATCTTCGATTATTTCTGATGTTGTATATTTTTGTAGACTAATTCTAGTGATAAATCTTCTTATAGCAGCGTCTGTCCAAGATGATTCATAAAAAAACATGTGTTCTTTAATTAAATGACAAACATAATCAATTTCGTTATTTGAAAATTTTAATCTTGTCATAATTTCTTTACAAATTTCTGCTGATTTTTTTTCATGTCCAAAAAAAGTGATGATAGGTTTTTCAGTTCCGTCTATTTCTGTGCGAATATCTTCTTTTCTTGTACAAGGTTTTCCTACATCGTGAAAGAGGGAGGCAATTCTTACAAGTAATTTTTCTTTTGGGGCACCGTCACAAGCGTAAAACAAATGATTTAGTACATCAAATTTATGTATTCCTCTAAAGTCTGATTGAGTAACATTTTTACAGTTAATCAATTCTGGAATAAAAAATTCTAAAATTTCAGTTTGTTCTAACAAATTCAAAGCGATTGAAGGTTTATCAGTTGTCATCATTTTACAAAATTCATCTCTGAATCGTTCAATGGAAATTGTTTTTGTTTTTTCGATAGTTTGTGGAATTGCGTTTAATGTTTCTTCATCAATTTTGAAGTGCAATTTTGCAGCAAATCTTATAGCTCTTATTGGTCTTAATCCGTCTTCTGAAAATCTTTCAAACGGAGAACCTACTGTACGGATAATTTTATTTTTTAAATCTTTTTGTCCGTCAAATGGATCAACTATTTTTCCGTCTTGTAATGAGGCAGCAATTGCGTTAATTGTAAAATCTCTTCTTGATAAATCTTCTGTGATGTCGTCTGTAAATGAAATTTTGTCAGGATGTCTTGAATCTGAATAACCTTGTTCAATTCTAAAAGTGGTTACTTCAATTGGAGTTCCCATAAACAAAACAGTAACGGTACCATGTTCAATTCCTGTAGGAATTACTTTTTTGAAAATTGACATTACTTGTTCAGGAGTTGCATTAGTTGTTAAGTCAAAATCTGAGACCTTTTGCCCTAAAAGCATATCTCTAACGGCACCACCAACGAGGTATGCTTTAAATCCTGCCTTTTCAAAATAAGAATTCATTTTTTTTAGTATAGAAGGAATGTGTACATGTTTCATATTTTTATAGTATAATGTAAATAAATGAGTTGCGTCTATCAAAATAAAAAAAATATTTTAATATTTGCTGGTGGAATTTCTCCTTCAAAAAAAGATGTTGAATCTTTTATGATAAATCATGATATTGATTTAAATTCCTCTTTTATA
The DNA here is from genome assembly GCA_017936665.1 of Spirochaetaceae bacterium. Lineage (GTDB taxonomy): Bacteria > Spirochaetota > Spirochaetia > Treponematales > Treponemataceae > RGIG9060. The sequence continues at coordinate 27,564 of JAGBFB010000012.1, forward strand.
ATTGCTGTGGATTCTGGAATGGAAACAGTTATTAAATTTGAGTTAAAAGCTGATTTATTAATTGGGGATATGGATAGCATTGATAAAGACACTTTGTGTAAATTTGAAAATTCAGTTTGTAAAAAAGTGTTTCCTAAAGATAAGGATTTTTCGGATACAGAATTGGCATTTATTGAAGCAAAAAAAATTCCACATAAAAATGTAATTTTGATTGGTGCTAGTGGTGGAAGAATTGAACATTTTGTGTCATTGCTTTCTTTGTTAAATTTTGAAAAATATAATAAATCTACTATGAGTTTGCCAAATTTTTGGTTAACGGAAGAAAATATAATAGTTTTTTGTAAAAAAAAAAATCATTTACAGATTAATTCTTTGATAGAAACTGATAATATTTCTGTTTTTTCTTTAGGCAAAAATTTTTTTAATGGTAAAATAGTTAGCAAGGGATTAAAGTGGAATTTAGATAAACTAAATTGGAAAAAACAAATAAGTTTATCTAATAGAATTGACTCTGGATATAACTCCGTTGAGCTTTCTATCAAAAGAGGAAGTTTTATCTTTGTTTTACCATTAAAAAATAATATTAAAATTGAGCTAAAAGATTAAATTTAATCCTTTTTGCTTCGATTGTTTAAAGAATCTAATGCACCAATTGCTTTTGAAGCGTCATCTCGTGAAACTGCTAAAAAATCAATTAGGATAGGGTATTCTTGTAAAATTTTTCCCCAACGAGCAAATCTTTCAATTTGTAGGTAATCATTTGCTGTAATTGTACTTTGATTTTTAGTTAATTCTGCTAAGGATTGTTTTACTTTTGCTTGAAATTCTGCATAAGAGGCTTTTGCAATATTGTATAATTCTGTATCTGGCATTTGTGCTGTTTTTACTGTTATGTTAGAAATTTCTAAGTCTTTGAATTTTGAATCAGCATTAATTCCGGCTTTTAATTCTTCAGTATCTGTTGCAAGTAACATTAAGTTATTTGCGTTATCTAATGATTTTGATAAAATATATTGAATTACTTCTTGTGCAATTAAATCTCCTTGTTGATTTAAATATTCTTGTAATTGTTCGTTTTCTTTTGCATCAGTTCTACGAACAAAATTTGGTAAATAATTGCTTTTCATCATTAGTTCTGTTTGAACTGAAAATTTATATGAAAAATTTGGTGAGCCTTCTAGCATTGGACTATAAATATCTGCTGAAGGAAGTTCTCCTGAAATTGTGGTTGTTCTTGTTACAGGAATAATTGAAAAAATTCGCATTGATGTATTTGTAGGTAAAAGTCTTTCCCAAAACCAACAAAATTCTCCTGGTACAATTGTTTTTTGACTAATTCCGCTTGTTTTGGAAACCATTACTCCATAAGAGCCTGCTGGAACGGCAAATTGTCCCCATCCAATAAAAAATATTGCACCTGCAAAAATTATTAGAATAAACATTGAAATTAAAAATTTTTTCATAATAAAAACATTCCTATCAAATACTAGACTTCTGATTGTAGTTTACATTATACTAAACTATACAGATAGATATTATACAATTTATTTGGAGTAAAGCAATATTTATGAAGCAAAAAATCGAGAAACATTTTTTATTTCGCATAGTTACTAGGTTAGATTTGCTTTTATTTTTGTATATTATTGCTCTTACAGTTGTATATATAGTTGGAAATTATAAATTTTATATCGATGAAGTATTATTATTTTTAATTAATTCCATTACTTTTCTAAGTATTTTTTTGCTAGTTTTTTCTATTATTTCAATAATTTTCTCAATTTATTTTTTTATAAAGGAGAAAAAAAGGTTATATTTGTATTATATTTTTCTTTTTGTTTTTTTTATGATTTTTTCTGGTATAAATATTTTTATAACTTCAACCTTTGATTTTATTTTTTCAGGAATGACTTTTTAAATTATATGGAGGTAATATGAATAAGGAAATTCAAAATAGACTTTATGGAATTAGAGGAGCAATTTGTACTCAAGATACTGTAGATGATATAGTTAAGAATACATCATTGTTATATTCTACAATACTTGAAAAAAATGATATAAGTGAAACAGATATTGTTTCTATTCAGTTTACAACAACTCCTGATTTAACAAAATTAAATCCTGCTGCAGCACTTAGAAAATCAGGTTATGCTTCTGATGTTCCATTATTTTGTTCTTTAGAACCTGTTTTTGAAAATAGTTTGAAAAATGTTATTAGATGTTTGATATTAGCTTATTCTCAAGAGAAAGGAAAGAGTGTTTATTTAAATGGAGCTGAAGTTCTTAGACCAGATTTAAATAAATAAAAAAAAATTTTTCAAAAAAAATATTCAAAGTATATTGACATTTTTTTTGAAAACATTTATATTTCTAATCGTTCGTTATGCCAACTTAGCTCAGCTGGCCAGAGCACGTGATTTGTAATCTCGGGGTCTAGGGTTCGAATCCCTAAGTTGGCTTTACAAACCTTTTAAGGTTTACGAATATAGGGGAGGTTCCCGAGCGGTCAAAGGGGGCAGACTGTAAATCTGTTGGCTCAGCCTTCGAAGGTCCGAATCCTTCTCTCCCCAAATGGAAGGTGTTGAAGTAAGTTTCAACACCTTTTTTTTTCATAAAAAACTCTTTTTTTTATTGAGGTAAACTATGGCTCAACCATTTTATTTAGATGGATTGCATTTTTCTTGTAAACGATGTTCTCGTTGTTGTACAAAAGAAAGTGGTTATGTTTATCTTTCTAAAAAAGATTTATCAAATATCCTTTCTTGTTTAAATCTAACTAAAGAAGAATTTGTAGACACTTACTGTAGATGGGTACCTTACTATGATGGTAGCGAAGTATTGTGCTTACTTGAAAAATCAAATTATGATTGTATTTTCTGGGAGGATGGTTGTAAAGTATACAATGGTCGTCCTGTGCAATGTAGAACATATCCTTTTTGGTCTTTTATATTAAAAGATGAAAAAACTTGGAAAGATGAAAGTATAACTTGTCCTGGAATTGATTCGGGAGAATTTCATGATTTTGCACAAATAAAAAAAGCAAAAGATGAATATGATTCAAATCTTCCCATTAAAAAAAATGAATTTTATGGAGAGTAGGTTATGAAATTAAAATTCTGGGGTGTTCGAGGTTCAATTCCTTCTCCTTTGTCATCTCGAAGGCTTATGTCTAAAATACAAGCTATTGTTCAACAGATTTCAGTTTCTGATTTACAATCTATGGATACACGAGAAAAGTTTATTTCTAAATTACCAAAGTGGTTAACTTCTACAGTTGGTGGAAATTCCCCTTGTGTTGAACTTAGTGTTTCTGATAATGAAATTTTTATTTTTGATGCTGGTTCTGGAATAAGAGAACTAGGAAAAGAATTAATAAATAAAAAAAGTGTAAAAATTCATATATTTTTATCTCATTTTCATTGGGACCACATTCAGGGTTTGCCTTTTTTTGATCCAATTTATAATCCAAATTTTGAAATTCATTTTTATTCTATAAAGTCTGATATGAAAGAATTATTATCACGACAAATGCAATCTCCATTTTTTCCTGTAGATTTTAATGCAATTTCAAAGAATTTTCATTTTCATGTTTTGCAAGAAGGTCAGGAAATTCTTATTTGCAATCATAAGATAAATACCAAGAAAATGTTTCATCCTGATGAATCTATTGCATATTCTGTTGAGTCGCCAAATGGTAAGAAAATAATTTATGCTACAGATTCTGAGTTAAAATCAAATGACTTTCTTGTTACTGAAGAAAATAAAAACTTTTTTAGCGAAGCTGATATATTAATAATTGATGCTCAATATACTGTTGAAGAAGCAGCAGAAAAAGAAAATTGGGGGCATTCGACTTTCTGTTACGCAGTTGATTTTGCAACTAATTGGTTAATAAAAAAAATTTATTTATTTCATCATGAACCAAAATATGATGATAAAAAAATATTTTCAATTCTCGATTCTGCAAGATGGTATGCTCGGTATTCTTTGAAAAAAGAAATTCAAGTTGAATTAGCAATAGAAGGCGTTGAAGAAGAAATTTAATATTTTTTTTAAGAGGTTTTATGTCTGATACTACTCAAGATTCTTTTAATTTTACATTTACTTTTGAACAAGCAAAAGAAATTTGTTATCATTTGCGAAAAAATAATATAGTTTTTTCTAATAATCTAAATTTTTTTTATACAGAAATACAAAAATTTGTTTATAATTCTATGACAATAGATGAAGTTGAGGAATTTTTTGATGAAGATTAAATTAAAATCAGTTTTGTTAATTTTATTAATAATAATTATTCTTGCGATAATTTTTGGTTTTTATCTTTTTAATATGTTAATGTCGCCTGTTGTATCTGATAAATTAAATCCTGAATATAAACAGTTTTCAGTAAAAATTCCACGAGGTTCTGGATTAAAAACTGTTGGTCAGAATTTATATGAAAATGATATGATAAAATCATCATTAGTATTTTATATTTATTCTCGATTTACAAAACCTCAGATAAAAGCAGGTGTTTATAATATAGACAATGCTTTATCGGTAAAAGAAATAATTTCTGTTTTTGAAACTGGAAAACAAGCTCAAATAGTTGTATCTATTCCAGAAGGTCTTACAATGCGCAGAATTGGTGAAATTCTAGAAAGAAATGATGTAGTTACAAAAGATGATTTTTTAGTTTCATGTAGAAATCCTGAGTTGTTAAAAAAATATAATTTAGAAAATATTGAATCCTTTGAAGGTTTTTTATTTCCAGATACTTATCATTTTACTCCTTCAATGAATTCTGATGAAGTTGTTACTTTTATGGTGGATAATTTTTTCAATAAAATTTCACAAATTAAAGGCTTTGAAAACTTATCTACTGAGCAAATGTATTATGTTTTACGTTTGGCTTCTATTGTAGAACGAGAATATCGTATCAAAGAGGAAGCTCCTTTGATAGCTAGTGTTTTTTCAAATAGACTTCGACGAACCATTGGTTTATATTCTTGTGCAACTGTTGAATACATCATCACAGAAATTGAAGGACGTCCTCATCCTGATGTTATTACATATAAAGATTTGAAAATTGAAAGTCCATACAATACTTATATTCACGCTGGGTTACCTCCAACTCCGATTTCAAATCCTGGGGTGATAGCTTTGTCTGCGGCAGTGAATCCACCTAAAACTTCTTATTATTTTTTCAGATTAATAGATGCTGAAAAAGGAAAACATTATTTTTCGTCAGATTTTGATGAGCATACTGAAGTTGGAAAAACTATTTCTACAAAAAAGGCGGCAGGATATTAATGGCAAAAATATCTTCTTCTACAATAGATGAAGTAAATGCTAGAACAGATATAATTTCTCTAATTGGTGAATATACACGTCTTGAACGACGTGGAAGTGATTGGTGGGGGTGTTGTCCTTTTCATAATGAAAAAACACCTTCTTTTCATGTTGTTCCAGATAAACGAATGTATCACTGTTTTGGTTGTGGTCAAGGTGGAAGTGCCATAAATTTTGTGATGGAAATTGAAAAACTTTCTTTTACAGAGGCAGTTGTTCAACTTGCAAAAAAAACTGGAATTGAAGTTGTTTATGAAGGTGCAAATTTTGTTCAAGAAAATCCTTTAGAAAAAAGAAAAGATGAAATTTATGATTTGTATTCTAGAACTAGTGGTACGTTTCATTTTTTTTTAACTCAATCAGATATGGGAAAATTTGCTTTTGATTATTTAATTTCAAGAGGGGTTTCAAAAGAAATTATTGAAAAATTTCAGTTGGGTTATTCACCTTCAGATAGAACTTGGTTAAAAAAATTTTTATTATCAAAAAATTATTCTAACGAATTCTTAAATGAAAGTGGTTTATTTTCTAAAAAATATCCAGATATTGCATTTTTTTCTGATAGATTAATGTTTCCAATTTTCAATAGAAAAAATCAAGTTGTTGCTTTTGGTGGACGAATTTTGCATGGCGAAGGTCCAAAATATCTTAATAGTGGAGAAATGATTCAGTATAAAAAGGGCGAAACTCTTTATGCTTTTAATTTTGCTAAAGAAACAATCCGTAAAGAAAAATCTGTAATTTTTTGTGAAGGTTATATGGATGTAATTGCATATCATCAAGCGGGAATAACAAATGCTGTTGCACCTTTAGGAACCGCTCTTACGGAAGGTCAAGTAAAATTGATTTCTTCTTTTGTAGATACTGTTTATTTATCTTTAGATTCTGATGATGCAGGTCAAAATGCAACTTATAAGGCAATTTTACTTTGTAGAAAATTAGACTTACCCGTAAAAGTTATAAAATTAGAAGGTGGAAAAGATCCTTCAGAAATTTTAAATAAATTTGGTTTACAAGCATTGACAAATGCAATAAACGACGCTATAATCGATTCGGACTTTTTATTATCGGCTCTCTCTGTAAAGTACAATATAGGAACTCCTGACGGAAAAACTAAGGCTTCATTAGACTTTTTTCCTTATGTAGATGCATTGTCTTCCGATATTCAAAAAGACTCATGTTTGGAAAAATTATGCCAGACATATAATTTAAAACCTGAAGCCGTAAAAGCTGACTTCAACAATCGAGAAAATGCAAGGAATAGGATACAAACATCATCAATAAATAATAATATTGCAAATAAAACAGAAGAAATTAAATTAAATGCCGAGTCTAGGGCGATGTTGGCTGTTGTTGCAAATATTGATTATTTTTCACAGATGAGAAATTGTTTGTCAGTAGATGATTTTGAAGATGCTTTGGCAAGGGATATGTTTATTGCTCTTGAGGAATGTTATAGAGAAGGCTCGATGAACTATGATGCTTTTCTTTCAAAATGTACTGATGAAAGAGTTCAAAAAATTGTTACAAAATCTGTGATTTCAGGAGAATTTACTTCTTCGCCTGAAACTTCACAGCAGACAATTGAAGATTGTATTTGGGTAATCAAAAAAAACAGTCTTGAAAGAAAGCGTGATAGATTGGTAAATCAAATACGTCAGTGTCAAGGAAATACTCTTGAAGAGCAACAAAAGTTAGATCTATTACTAAATGAAAAAATTAGTATAGATTTAGAATTAAATAATAGAAAGAAAAAGGACGCCATTGGATGACAGATAACGAACTGGATTCTTCTGTTTCAAAACTTGTCGATTATGCAAAAGACAAGAAACAGATAACTTGGGATGAGTTAAATGAACTTTTATCTCCCGATATCATCAAAGATACAGAAAAAATGTCAAAAATTTATAATGCACTTCAGGAACATAGCATTCTTTATGTTGAAGATGATGGACTTGGAGATGCAGAAGATGATGATATGTTGGTAGATGACGATGCAGATGATGATGCTGTAAAAGAAGTTGAATCTGATCGCAAGCGTTTAGTTTATAATGATAAAAATTCTACTGGTGATGATCCAATAAAATTATACCTCAGAGAAATTGGAAAAGAGCATCTTTTAACCGCTGAGCAGGAAGTTGAGCTTTCAAAAAAAATGGAAGATGGAGAGAATATCATTAAGGATGTTATTAAACATTCTGGAATGATGATTCCTGAATTTTATGCTGTTGCACAAAAAGCTTTTTCTAGAATCGATTTACACGAAGCAGGTAAACCTCGCAAAGAAATTAATGAAGAAATGGCAGAGCGACGTCGTCTTCGAGCATTTTATAGCGATATTCTAAAACAAGTTTTATCAGATATGAAGCAGTATATGCAATTAAAAAAACAATTGTATGAAACTGATTCTTCTAGAAATATTTTTGAAGATGAATCTTTGTTGCAATTAAGAAATAAAATTTTACCAGAATTGCAAAAAATCGATATTCAATCAGAAGAAATTGAAAAATTTTCTGATAAATTTATTGATGCCACAAAAAAAATTGCTGAATATAAACACAGACAAGAACGAAAAGCAAAAGAACTTAGAATTACTGATTATTCTGATTTACGAAGTCTTGGTAGAAAAATTGCAATTAAATCTGAATGTGTAAAATTGGAATCTGAATTAGGATTATCAGCAGATGAAATCCGTGATATTTACACACAAATTCAAAAAATTGATAGAAAATTACGTCGTCTTGAATATGAATTTGAAAATAATGTTCAAGAAATTCTTGATATGGCAAAAGAAATTCAACGTGGACGTAAAATGATGGAAATTGCAAAAAATCGTCTTATTAATGCAAATTTGCGTCTTGTAGTTTCTATTGCAAAAAAATATACCAATAGAGGATTGCAATTTTTTGATTTAGTTCAAGAAGGTAATATTGGTCTTATAAAAGCTGTAGAAAAATTTGAGTATCGTAAAGGATATAAGTTTTCTACTTATGCAACTTGGTGGATTAGACAAGCAATTACGCGTTCAATTTCTGATCAAGCAAGAACAATACGTGTTCCTGTTCACATGATTGAACAAATAAACAAAGTTGTAAGGGAATCTCGTCAGTTAATGCAAAAACTTGGTCGCGAACCAACAGATGATGAGATTGCAGAACAATTAGGATGGCCTGTTTCAAGAGTAAAACAGGTTAAGAATGTTGCACGCGAACCAATTTCACTTGAAACTCCTATTGGAGAAGAAGAAGATTCTCTTTTAGGAGATTTTATCGAGGATAAAGAAGTTGAAAATCCAGCAAATCTTACTGCATATACATTGTTGCAAGAACAAGTTCATTCTGTTTTAGCAACATTACCTGCGAGGGAACAAGAAGTTCTAAAAATGAGATTTGGTTTAGATGATGGATATTCATTAACTTTGGAAGAAGTTGGTTTGTATTTTGATGTAACTCGAGAACGTATTAGACAAATTGAAGCAAAGGCTTTAAGAAGGTTAAGACATCCTAGACGTTCTAGTGGTTTACGCGATTATATAGACATTTAATTTACAATAGTATAGAATATATTAGATTTGTGTACGATAAGAGGTTGATATGTTAGAAGTGTTTGACAGATTAAAAACATTGCAAGATGTACTTGCGGAAAAGTATGAATTACAAGCAAAAATTGAAGAAGCTCCAAAAAAGCTATCGACACAAGAAGAGCTTCTTGCTCGCTTGAAAAAAGAGTATATTGAAAAAAATGCCATTTACGAAGAAGTTCGTAAAAAAGTTGCTCGCTTAAAGACAGAATTAGCTGATGTTAATGCTGCAATAGAAAAAAGCGAAAAAGGTATGGATTCTATTACTACTCATAGAGAATATGAAGCACTTGATAAAGAAATAAATGACGCTAGAGAGTTAGAACAAACTATTCGTAATGATTTAAAGAAAGAAGAAAAATCACTTGCTGAATTAAACGATAATCTTAAAACAGAAGAAGTTTTAATTCAACGTCAAGAAGAAGAATTAAGTGATGGTAAAAAATCATTACAAGATGAAATCGACCAATATAACGCAAAAATGGATGATTTGAAGAAGCAAGAAGAAGAACTTGTTCCTGGAATTGATCCTGAAATAATCTTTAAGTTTCAAAGAATCATTAGAAGTAAACATAGCAAAGGTATTGTAGCTGTAAAGGGAAATGTTTGTGATGGTTGTCATATGATTTTACCTGCACAATTTGCTAATGACGTACATGTTGGTGATAAAATTGTTTTCTGTCCATATTGTAGCCGTATTCTTTACTATCAAGAAGTTGATGGTGCTGATGAAGAATACTTTCAAATGGATGATACAGGTAGTCTTGCTGACCTTGGTGATGAATTTGATGACGAGTATGATGAAGACAGTGAAGACTACGATGATAGTGATTCTATAAAAGAATTGGACTATTAATTAGTAATTTTTCAGAAGAGAAATGATCGCTGTTTTGTAGTATTCCTATAAAACAGAGGAAAGTCCGGGCTCCTTCGGAAAAAATGCCGGTTAATTGCCGGGCAAAATGAACGAAAGTTTATTTTGACAGATAGTGCAACAGAAAATAAACCGCCTTGAAAAAGGTAAGGGTGAAAAGGCAGGGTAAGAGCCTACCGCACTTTTGGTAACAAAAGTGGCAGTGTAAACCTCATTTGGAGCAAGATCAAGCAGTAATCTAACTCCGATTTATGATTACGGGTAGATCGCTACAGATATTCAGTAATGGATATTGCAGATAGATGATCATTATGTAGTTTTTACATAGACAGAACTCGGCTTATTTTCTCTTCTGTTTTTTTTGGGTGGGTATGAAAAACGTAAAGTACGGCAATAATGGTATTGTTAGAAAGAAGTCAAAAATTCTCGCAACTGTTTGTGTTGTTCTTGCAGTAGTTATTTTGGTAACTCTGTTAGTTTACGTTTTTGTAAGAGCTTTTTCTGGAACAAGAAGAGATATTCCTACTACAAATAAATTATATTCTTTATGGAAAGAAGGTGATTATCAAAATGTTTACGATTCATCTTCTTTAATAATCGAAAATAATCCTTTAAATATCACAGCAAATGTTTTTAAAGGATATAGTTCCTTCTTTTTGGCCTTATCACAAACAGATATTAGTATTTCTCAAACTTTATTAGACGAAACTGTTAATCATTTACGAATTTCGTTATATTATGCAGATGAAGACACTTTACCACAAATATATTATATGTTAGGAAAGGCATATTTTCAAAAAAATACAATTTCTTCATATCATTATTACTCAGATTTAGCAGTAAAGTATTTAGAGTTAGCAAAACAATCAGGATATGTGTCTTCAGATATTCCAGAATATCTTGGTTTATGTTATGCTGATTTAGGATTAACAGAGCAAAGTTTGTCATCTTTTACAGAAGCTTTGCTTGTTAGAGAATCAGATGTATTACTTTTAGCTATTGCTCAACAATATTATAAAAATTTACAATATGATATTGCTAAACAATATTTATTTAGAGTAAATTATGAAAGTGAAGATGATGATTTGGTTCTAAAAAGCAAACTATTGCTTGCAGATATATATTTTGCAGAAAATAATTATGCAGAAGCAAAAAATGAATATGAATCAATTTTGTTAAAAGATGATTCAATAGCAGATGCATATTTCGGACTTGGTAATGTTTATGAAAAATTAGGTGATATTGCTAAGGCTCGATCAGAATGGCGAAAAACATTAAAAGTTCAGATAAATCATTCTGGTGCAATAAGTAAATTAGGTTTATAAATTAATGCGAAAGCGTTAATACTTCTTTTGGAGGGCTAAAATGGGTTTTTTTGATAGGTTTTCAACAGATGTTGGAATAGATTTAGGTACTTGTAATACATTGATTTATGTACGAGGAAAGGGAATTGTAATCAATGAACCTTCAGTAGTTGCAGTAGAACGAGGAACAAAACGAGTTGTTGCTGTTGGTGCAGAAGCTAAACGTATGTTATATAAAACACCAGGTGATATTCAAGCAATTAGACCTTTAGCGGACGGTGTTATTGCAGATATGGATAGCACAGAAAAAATGATTAGATATTTTATTTCTAAAATTGTTCCAAAACACCGTCTTTTTAGTTCAGTAAGAATGAAGATTGGTATTCCATCATGTATTACTGAAGTTGAAAAACGTGCAGTTCAAGAAGCTGCCTTAAAAGCTGGTGCAAAAGAAGTTGGTGTTATTGAAGAATCACTAGCTGCAGCAATTGGTGCTCAAATTCCTATCCATGAACCTGCAGGTCATATGGTTTGCGATATTGGTGGTGGTACAACAGAAGTATCTGTAATTTCTCTTAACGGTATGGTTGTAACAAATGCAATCAGACTTGGTGGCGATGAATTTGATGAATCTATCATAAAACACGTTAGAAATGTCCATAATATGATAATTGGTCAACAAACTGCTGAAAAACTCAAAATTGAAATTGGAAATGCAACACCAGATAAAAATATTGAAACAATGGAAATTAAAGGAACTGATGCTATTACAGGTTTACCTCGTAGACTTGAAATTGATTCAGTTGAAGTTAGAGAAGCATTAAAAGATCCTGTTACTCAAATTGTTGATGAAATTAAGCATACTTTAGCTCAAACTCCACCAGAATTAGCTGCTGATATTTTTACACACGGTATTGTTATGGCAGGCGGTGGTTCTTTACTAAAAGGTCTTCCTAAATTAATTTCTAAAGAAACTGGTGTTCCTGTTATTCTTGTAGAATCACCTTTAGAGTGTATTGCTGTAGGTGCAGGACAAGCATTTGAAGTATTTAGCGATATGACTTCAGATAGAAGTATTTACGACAGTATTAATTCTTAATAGATTATGGTAAAAGAAAAATCTACTGTTTCTTTTAAATATTCTCTAATTGTATTCCTGATATTAGTTATAATTTCGGGAGTTTCTTTGGCGTTATCTTCTGGTGGTTTTATTATTAGTGTTAAAGAAGTAGGTTTTTCTATTTTATCTGCTGGTCAAAAAGGTGTTAACTCTGTAATTACAGGTGTTGGTAATGGTGTTTCCGCCGTAAAAGAACTTGCAGAATTAAAAGAATCTTATAATAAATTGGTTCAGCAACTAGAAGATTATGAATATTTGCAACGTAATAATGCAGAAATTCGCAAAGAAAATGAACTTTTGCGTGAACAACTTGGAATTTCAAAATCTATCGTAAACAAAAATTATGTTGCTCAAATTATAGGTCGTGATCCTGATAGTTTATATTCTGCGATTACTGTAAACAAAGGTAGTCGTAATGGTATAAGAAAAAATATGCCAGTTATTGCAGTTCAAAATGGTGATATAGGTCTTGTTGGTAAAGTTGTTACTGTTGGGGCGTTTACAAGTCAGATAATGCCTATTTACGATTTTCAGTGTAATATTTCAGCACGGATACAACATACACGAGATCTTGGGTTAGTTGTAGGACAAGGTAACGCTGATAGTCCTTTACAGATGCAATACATTAAAAAACGTGTTTTAAATGAATTGCAATATGGTAATGTGGTTGTAACTTCAGGTGAGAACGAAAACTATCTTAAAGATATTCCAATTGGAAGTATTACTAAAATAAAAACAGTAGATTATGATAGTTCTTTAATAATTGAAATAACACCAATTATTGATTTTGCAAGATTGGAAACTGTTATGATTGTTGATGTAAAAACTGAGCAGGAGTAGGGTATGATTAGGTCTTTTTTTTCAACAATTTTAATGATGTTCTGTTTTTTACTTTTTGAAACTGCCGTTGTTTCTAATTTAACTTTTTTACCTGCTATTCCCGATTTTCTATTAATGATTACGTTATTTATTGCACTAAATAACGGAGCTTTGCTTGCAGAATCTACAGGATTTGTTTCTGGTTTTTTATTGGATTTTTTGAGTGCTTCACCTTTTGGATTTAACGCATTGTTAAGAACTGTTATGGGCTTTGTAATGGGACTTTTTCATGGAATTTTAAATTCATCAAGTATATTATTACAAATATTATATGGAATAGTTGCAACAATTATTAAAGCTCTTGTTGTTTATTTTATATCATTCTTTTTTGTTAATGTTGTTCCTTATTCTTTATTTTCCCAATTATTTTTAACAGAATTATTACTAAATGCAATTTTTACACCAATTATGTTTAAGTTTTTGTCTTTGTTTTCTGAATTTTTAATTGTAAAACCGGAGTCACGACTTTAATGTTAACATTACAATCAAACGATTTTAGAAATAAAGAAGGCAGTTCAGAATCAAAAAAACGTAAACTATTTATTTTAACGATTATTGTTGTTATTAGTTTTGTTATTTACACAATGAAATTATTTTCGATGCAAGTTATTTCTGGTTCTTCATATCGAAAGCAGTCAAGAGAACTTTCACAACGTACAAAAGTTTTACCTGCAAAACGAGGTGAAATTTACGATAGAAACGTTACTTTGCCAATCGTTGTTAATACTGATTCATTTGCTATAGATATTATTCCAGGTGAAATACCTTCTGGTAAATATGATACGGTTGCATTAAAACTTTCTTCAATGTTAGGAATTGAAAAATCTGTTATTGACAAAAAAGTTCCCTTATCTTTAAGAAAATCTTATAGTTCTATAGAAATAAAATCTAATGTTACCTTTGAACAAGTTGCTAATATTGCAGAAAATTTAAATGATTTACCAGGTGTTTCATGGCGTATGAAACCAATGCGAAATTATGTAGAAAATATTGGTTCTTTATCACATATAGTAGGTTATGTTGGTGATATTACAAAAGAAGAATTAAAAGTATTATATAATCAGGGGTATTCTAATACAAGTATTATCGGAAAAACTGGAATTGAAAAACAATACGATATGATTTTACAAGGCAAATCAGGATTGGAATCTAGAACTGTTGATGTTAGAGGTAGATATTTATCTGAGGAACCTATAATTCAAACTCCAGAAATGGGAAAAAATTTAGTACTTACCATCGATACTGATATTCAAACATTAACTGAAAAAGCATTAGGTGAACGTATAGGAGCTGCAATTGTATTAAAGCCTTCTACAGGTGAAATTTTGGCTATGGTTTCATATCCTTATTTTGATGCTAATATTTTTAATTTAGAAGATGGATCCGCTCTTTATTCTAAATTATTAAATGATCCACAAAAACCTTTGTTAAATAGGGCAGTGAATGCAACATATTCCCCTGCCTCAACATTTAAAGTTGTTATGTCTACTGCTTTACTTGCAGAAGAAGCTTTTTCTCCCTTAAAAACAGTAGATTGTTCAGGTAGAATTGAATATGGAGATAGAACTTTTAAATGTCACATTGGTGTCCCTGGCCATGGGTATATGGATTTGAAAAATGGATTAGCTCAATCTTGCAACGTTTATTATTGGACAATTGGTAGAGATTATCTTGGTGTTGATAAAATTTCTTCTTATGCAAAAGAATTTGGATATGGTCAACCCTTTGATATAGACCTGCCAGGACAATCTGAAGGATTTGTTCCTACGTCACAATGGAAAGAACGTCGTTATCATGAAAAATGGCTAGGTGGAGATACAATGAATATGTCTATTGGACAAGGATATACACTTGTAACACCAATGCAAGTTGCAGATATGATGGCAATGATTGTAAATGAAGGAAAAATTTATAAACCTCATTTTTTAAAGGAAGTTAGAGATCCTGTTACAAACGAAGTTATAGAATCTACTAAACCAGAAGTTTTATTTTCTAGTAATATTCCTCAGTCAGTTTGGAAGGAAGTAAAACAAGATTTACGATACACTGTTACAGATGGTTCTGCACAATTTCCACTAAAAAATAAAATTGTAAAAATTGCAGGAAAAACAGGTACAGCTGAAGTTGCACAATACAAAAATTCTTGGCATTCATGGTTTGTATGTTATGCACCTTATGATGCACCTGTAGAAGATACTGTTGTTGTTTGTGTGTTAGTAGAAGCTGCAAATCAGTGGGAGTGGTGGGCTCCTTATGCTTCAAATATTATTTTACAAGGAATATTTGCAAATCAAACTTATGATGAAGCAATTGATTCCCTTGGATTTAGATATTTATCAAGACCAGTTGGTCGTCAAGAGTAATTTTTTTTAGGAGACAAAATGAAAATCAGATTTTTTTCATTATTTGATTATGTTTTATTAATTTGTGTACTACTTTTGACAATCATTGGTATATTTTTTATTTACTCTTCTGGTGTAAATTCACAAAAAGTACTTGTATCTAATGAATATATTAAACAAATATTTTGGGGTGTTTCTGGAATTGTTCTTATTTTTGTTGTATCTTTAATTGACTATAGAAAGTTAAGACGAATTATCCCTTGGTTGTTTGTTGCATTAATATTAGTATTAATTTATACAAAATTATTTGGTAGATATGTAAACGGAGCAAAAAGCTGGATTGGAATTGGTGGATTTGGAATTCAGCCATCAGAATTTGGTAAAATAATCTTTATTTTATTTTTAGCTTGGTATTTAGAAAAATCAGAAAATACAGAACCTAAAAAAAGATTTTTAATTTCCCTTTGCATTATGTTGGTTCCAATGGGATTGATTTTATTGCAACCAGACTTAGGAACTGCAACCGTTTATATTCCAATATTTTTATTAATGTGTTATTTAGCTGGAATTCCATTAAGATTTTTGATGTTATTCTTTGCTACTGGTATGTTGACTGTAATTATTACTGTTTTACCGATTTGGGAATCAGAAATTGTTCAAAAAGATGTTACTTTAGTAAACTTAATTACAGAACCTAAGTTAAGATTGTTTCTTATTGCAGTTTCAAGTGCCATAACAGTTTTAAGTCTTTTTGGTTCAATCTTTTTTAAGAAAAAATATTACTATTGGATTGCATATACTTTTACAATAATTACACTTGCTTTGGTTTTATCAATTGGGGCAGGGAAGGTTTTAAAAGATTATCAAATTAAACGTTTGATTGTATTTTTAGACCCACAAACTGATCCTTTAGGTTCAGGATGGAATATTATTCAATCACAAATTGCTATTGGTTCTGGAAATATTTTTGGTCAAGGTTTTTTACAAGGAACTCAGAGCCATTACCGTTTTTTACCACAACAAAGTACCGACTTTATTTTTAGTATCTTATCCGAAGAACTTGGCTTTTTTGGTGGTTTATTGGTTTTTGGTTTATATTTAGTTATTATTTTACGTGGATTTTCTGTAATTAGAACTACAACAGATGTTTTTGGTTGTTATATAGCAAGTGGCGTTTGCGCAATGATTTTTTATCACTTTATCGTAAATGTTGGAATGGTTATGGGAATTATGCCAATTACAGGTATTCCTTTGTTGTTTTTATCTTACGGTGGTTCTTCATTATGGACAGCCATGATTTCTATAGGTTTGTTAGAATCTGTAAAATTACGCCGATTAGATTTCCATTAGGATTTAGTTGAAAAACGATTGTGTGGAGATAAAAATGAAAAAAAAATTTTATCTATGTATTTTATTTTTAGTAACTTCGTTATTATATTCATTACCTTATACTCACTATACTTCGGATTATTTGCGAATTAGAAATGACTATAATCTTAATTCCCAAATAATTACAGTATTAGAACCAAATATGGGAGTAGAAATCATTGCAAAAGGTAAGAAAGAAACTATTGATGGAATTAAATCTAATTGGGTAAAAGTTATTGCAGCAAATGGTTATTCTGGATGGTGTTTTGCAGGATATTTAAAACCTATTGAAAAAGATGTTTCTGAAATCCTTGCTAAAGAAGTTGAAAAAGTTAAAGCTGGGGCTTATTCAAACAATTATTCATTAAGTAATTTAAAAAATATTAGTTCGATTTTGGAATTTCAAGGAAGTGAAGGATATTATATTCAACAGCAGAGTAGAGGATTTCAAAATTCCGGCCGTGCCCCCGAAATTTTACAACTTGTTATTGATAATGAAAAAGTTTTTGTAAAAGAAATTGATATTGTAAACGGTGAAATTTTAACATTAAAAGGAAATGAATTTGTTTTTAATGGAAAAACTTTTGCTCATAATAAATCAAATATAAAAATAAATGATAAAAATCAAATTAATATTTTCTATCTTGAAAATGTTCCTGAAAATCAATGGTTAGGAACTTATGAATATGATAAACCTTATACAAAAGTACCTAATATCAATTATAATCAGTTGGTAAATCAAACAACTGATGTTTTAAAAAATTTTGCTGGTGTGTATAAATTTGATTCATTTAAAATAATCAAAAATGAAAATTATATTTTTCCTAGTTTGAATGTTCAAAATTCCAAAATTGATATTACTTATAACGATATAAAAAAATGTTTATCAGTTAAATATAGTAATTTATCTAATATTGTTGTTAAAGAAAATTCTAGAAATTGGACTTTAGATTTTATTGAAACTTCTTCAAATGAACCTTTTTTCTGGACTTACGGCGAAGGTGTTGGTTTTAAAGAACGAAAATTTTGGTTCTATAAAGGTGGAATAGCAGTATCATATGAAGAAGAGAAATCTGAAAGTTATGTAAAATGCGTTGTTTTTCTAAAGAAGGTTGAATAGAGTAGTTAAATTTATAAAATTTAGGAGTAAAAATGAAAAAGAATGTATTTATTTTATTAATTTTATTTATATTTATAAATTGTTTTGCAACTGAAAATGTCCTTGTTTCTACATTCAGTAAGGGACCAATGGATGGATATTCTTGGCGACAAAGACAAATTAATTATGATATAACTGATACTAATTTATCCAAAGAAAAGTTAATTTCAACAATATGGCGAATGAATTTTGAAATAAATCCATATGCTGTTTTAGTTTTTTATACTGATGATGTTTTTAGAATTGGAACAACAACAGCTGGTAAATCAATAGAAGGAAAATATAAAATTGAAAATGGAAAATTAATTCTATTTAATTACAATCACGATGATAAAAACGGAGTTGGTTATACACTAACAGGAGATGAGTGCATTTGTACAATTAATTTTTCATCTGAACATTTTATTTACAAACATGAACTAGAAATTCAAGGTGTAAAATATTTTCCTGATGGAAGTGAAAAAGGATATGGGGAATCGGCGAAAATAAATGGTATAACTGTAAATACTATTATGAAAAATTATGTTTTTAACGATACTGTAAAATTTAGAAGTGAACCGAATTTATCTTCTGATTTAATTCTAGTAGGTTTATACAATGAATTAACGAATGGAAAACTTTATAGTTACTCATTTAAGAAAGGAACCGTAGTTCATGTATTAGCAGAATTACCTCAAAAAGAAACTATTGCCGGTGATACAGGTTCCTGGTGTTATATAAGAGTAAACGACGGATGCGGCGGAAATCAATTTGGATGGGTTTTCGGAGCTTACTTTGATGAATATGACAATAGTAAACAGAAGGAATATTCATTAGAATTACAAAAAGAATTAAATGCGATAAAATAATAGAACTTTCACTTATGACGCTTATTTTATGAACATATTTTGTATTATGGTAGACAGAATATACATTATGGGTAGTAAGGTGTTAAGGTAAATTTATGTTGATGTTGTAATAAAAAAAGGTATTTATAACATTTAATTATACACTACCAAAACATTGACTTTTGACAAAAAAAGACTTAAAATTTTAGTCATGGTAAAATTTAACAAGATGAAAGAAATTTTTAACAAATTGGCATTGGTAACAATGCTTGCGGGCAGCGTGTTAAGTTTCAACAGCTGCGGCGGCAACGAAGCTGGACGAATCCACGGCGGCAACCCGGTTGAAGAAATTAAAGATCAATGCGTCCATTGTGATGACGAAAAAATTGATAACACCTGTGTTGATGGTTCCGAATGCGGGGGCAAAGAAATCAGCGCATCAGATATCGAAACCATTGGCAATTACAAATTCCCTAATTTTCCGGAAGAAACCGGCATAATTGACCAACAAGCTGCAACCATTTTAAACAACGCAAAAAGTTATATGAATGTTATCTTGGGTGATTTAAATGAATCATTAAAAGGCAATACTGAAGCTCAAGCATACTTCGCTGATTACATTAACAACTTAAAAAGTATTCAATATAAACGAGATAATACTACTGGTATTGACCCAGTAATTAACCAACTTAACCGTTTCCACAAAACAATTTTTGTGGAAATTGTTAAAAACATTAATGACCCACTTAACCAAGATCGTTTTATTCGATATAATGAGGCATTCGATACTAAAGGTTATAAAGATGGATATGGATCTAATTTTATTAATGATGCTGTTGAAACATACGAAACGCAAAAATCAGAAGTAATTCGAAAATGGGCAGGTATGCACCGTGTCACTGGAACTACACAACTCTTTGATATTGAAGTAGATATGAATAGTGGTTACGAAGAAATTTCGCAATATATGTATCGTTCACTTGAAGAAGCTGCAGCTAATATCGGTCATGGTGTAACCGCAAAACATTTATCTATTATTAAAAGCGGATCAAATATCATCAAATACCTAGACGCAAAACACGATCTTCATGCACAAGCTTTACATAGTATGAGTTCTTGCGTATCTCTTGAAAGCCAAGGTACCATTGTTAATGCCATGGATGAAGTAAAATCACCGCTAACCCAAACCAATATGATGATGAACGAACGGTCATTATAATTTTATTAGATTATAAAAAAAAGTTAGGTCGTATGCCTAACTTTTTTTATTACTCTTCAAATCCATATGCCCTTGCACGCTTGTGTTTAATTTACATATATTCCACTACTCTACTATCCTATTCACTGTCCATTGGGAAATTTTAAAAATTAGATTTTCTTGTGTTTTTACGTAATATTCGTTGTTAAAATAATATACAGAAAAACTAGCTGAGGTATTGTTTCCTAGTTCTAGATTTACTTTTGTTATTGGTTTTTCTTGTGTAAGATTTTCATATAAGTTTAATTGTAAATCTTCGCTACGTAATAACAAAATTTGATTTAGTTTTTTGTAAAATGAATCATTGTTGTTAGTTGTTTTTGTGTAAAAATTTGTTTTATTTGTAATAAAGTTTTCTATTTTAATTTCTTGAACTGTATCATAATTATTTGTAATTTCTCCTGGAAAAAATTCCTTACGGATAAAAAATGTGTAATCCTTATTTAGAAATTCTGTATAAATGTTTTCTGTTTGATAAACTTCATTATTTTTTAGATTTATAACTTCAATTTTTGTATTTGTAAAATCTGTTAATCCAAAACCAATGGATGAAATTTCTTTATACTGAAAACTTTCTGAAGATGTATAAAAAAGTAGACTGTTATTGTACTTTCTATCGATTTTTTTATTTTTACTGTATTCTTTTTTATACAATTTAATAACTTTTGTAAGGTTTGATATTAAATCGTTTATTTTTTTATTATCTGCTGGGTAATAATTGTTATTTATTTCTACTTTCCATAAGTTTGCTTTTTTTATCAAATTAAAATTATTAAAAGTGATTTTTGAAATTTCTGATTTATATTTTGGATTTACCAATGCTGTAGATATATACTTATTTGAACTATTTTTGTATTTTAAATTATTTAACCCTACTACAAAAATAATAACTAAAATTGTTAAGATTATAGAAAGACATAAATTTTTTTTGTTCATATTTTTTTCTTCCGATTATAGATTTTAGTAATGACAAGTACACAAATAATTATTATTACAGGAATAAATATTGTTAAAAATATTGTTAAAACGCTTAAATATGCTAATTGTGAAATATTAGAAATTTTTGTAAAAGCGTAATTCTCTGTTGTTTTATTTTTTAATTCAATCAAAAAATCTTTCTGTGTGAGGTTTAATAATAAATCACTTGTAAAATTTAGATTTTCTATATTGTTTGTGTAATTTATCATTTTTGATGTAAAATATTGATCGCTAATTAAAATAAATTTGTTTTTTACACTTTTAGAATTGTATTTTCCTGCAAATTCTCCATTAAATTCGCATGCTAAAATATATTCTCCTTGGCTACTAATTTGAGGTTGAAGATTTTTTTCGTTTAGAGGGCTTGTGTTTATAAAATTTCCATCTGTTGTGTATATATTTTTTAACCAGCTTAATTCACTGCTTTTTTGTAAAATTTTTGCACTAAAATCTTTGTTTTGATATGTAATTGGACTTGGCCAATAAAAAATTCCATTTTGTGTTTTTATCCAGAAAGGATATTCTAATGTTTGATAATCATCAGGATAATTTGAATTTTTAAGTGTAATTTCATAACAGGATTTATCTAAAACAAGATTATTTTCGATAAAAATTCCCCACTGATTTATCATTTGTATAAAATAATCAGTTTCATTTTCATTATTGATAAACCAATCTGTATTTATATTTATATTATTAGGTGAAGTTGTGGTTAATAATTTTCTTCCTCTAAAAAATTCACTTTCAAGTTGGATACAATCTTCTTCTTTTAAATTTGAAGTTCCAAGTAGCAGTACAGGAATTTCAATGTTAGTATTTTTCAGATCTGCAATTTTAATTTCAGTAAAAACGTTAAATCCTAAAAATTTAAGCCATTCTACAATATCAAAGTAATCATCTTGAATTGATAAATTGTTTCCTACAAGAACAATTACACTTTGACTCTGATTTGTTTCTAAAGCCAAAATATTTGAAGTTAACATATATTCAAGTTGATTTGTTGAATATGCAAAAGGAATGATTTTATAGTTATTTTCAGTTTCTAAAATTATTGAAGAATACACTGATGCAGTTGTTTTATTTAGAGAATTTTCAGTTTCAATTTGTAAAGGAGTAATTTCAAAATTTTTTAGTTTAGATTTTATTTCGCTATTTTCGGTTACTTTTTCAAAGTACAAATTTATGTTGTTAGATAAATCGCTATATAGTTTTAGAAAGTCTTGAATTTCGTTTATTTGTGAATTTAAATTTGCTAATTCTGGAGAATATGCGTAAGTAATATTTATTGGAGTAGAAATATTTTTTATAATTTCTTCGGTTTGGTTTGTTAGAGAATATTTTTTTGATTTTGTAAAATCAATTTTTGTGTAAAATAATGTTGTATCAAAAAATAGAAAAATTAAAATTAATATTATTAAAATTGATTGTCTTGAAATTTTTTTATCTTGTTGTTTTTGAAAATTTACTGATGATAAAAATATAAATAAGATGCTTAAAATTATATAAAATGAAAAATCTTTTGTGTTAAAAATTCCTTTTGATGCTGAATCATAATGCCAAGCAAACGAAATATTTTGTAATAGATTTAATAGAAATCCATCATTAATGTTTATGTATTTTGGAATTATATGAATACTATTAAAAATGAATAAAATTAATACTGTTAAAATTAAACTTGCAATTTTATTTTTAAATATTGTTTGTACAAATATTGAAAGTGAAATTACTAATAATCCGTAACTAAGTATAGAAAAATATCCAATAAAAAATTGTGCTAGTTCAATTTGTCCAAATAAATTTATTTGTATTGGGATTATTATTGAAACTAAAATTGTAAAACTGTAGATGATAAATAAAGAAAGAAATTTAGCAAAGATTTTTGTTAAATCATTTACTGCAACTGAATTATAAAAGTTTTCATTTTTAAATATATTAAAAGATAAACATGGTATTGCAATAATACAGATATAAGGAAAAATCGAAAAAAAGTATTTTAAATCGCAGGTTTGATTTGTAAAAAATCCTGTAAAGATAAAAAAATATAAACCACAAATGATTGTTAATAAAATAAAGGAAATATATGTTGTACTTTGTTTTAGTAAAATTGATAATTCTCTTTTTAATAATGTGTTAAATCTATGTAGTTTTGTGCTATTGTACATTTTTTTCTCCTGTATTTTTTACAAGTTTTAAAAATGCTTGTTCAATATTTTCTGTAGAATTCTTTTTACAAATTTCTTCTTCCGTTCCTTGTACAACAATTTTACCTTTATTTAAAATAATTATTTTATCACAAAGTGCATCAATTTCTTGCATTAAATGTGTTGATAAAATTATAGTTTTTTCTTGTTTTAAATTTATGATAAGTTGTCGTATTTCATTTATTTGAATTGGATCTAGTCCAGAAATTGGTTCGTCTAAAAGTAATATTTCTGGATTATTTGATAATGCTAAGGCAAAAGAAAGTCGTTGTTTATATCCTTTTGAAAGTGTTTTTATTTTTTTATTCAAAACTTCTGTTAAGTTGCATTGATTTATGATTTTTTCAAAATTATTTTTTGCTTCGATTTTATTTTGATTACAAATGTTTATTGCAAAAAGTAAAATTTCAAAAACAGTTTCTTCATCATAAAAAAAAGGTTGCTCGTGTACAAATCCAATTTTTTCTTTTAATAAAGTTGTATTATCTTTAAAAGTTGTTTCGTAAAGATTGGTTTTATTGATAAAAATATTTCCCTCAGTTGGAGATAAATTTCCTGAAAGCATTTTTAAAAATGTAGACTTTCCTGCTCCGTTTACACCTAGCAATCCTGTTATTTCTCCAGAATTTATTGTGCAAGAAATATTTTTTATTGCATAAAATTTTTCTTTTGAATTGGGATCGTTGTATATTTTAGAAATATTATCAAACTGTATCATTTAGTCTTCATTAGGAATTTCAAAAGTCATTCTGTCTTTAGAAAGTATTGTTTCTGGAAAAATACTTTGTGCTTCTGTAAGTAATGGTTTTAAATCATAATCATTGTAACGAGGACTGTAATGAATTAAAGCCATTTTTTTTACATTTGCATCTTTTGCAATTTGTGCAGCCTGACTTGAAGTCATGTGTTTTTTTTCTTTTGCTTGATCTTCAAATTCTTTTGTAAACATTCCTTCACAAAATAATAAATCTGAATTTGCAACTTCTTTTGCAATTGAATCTAAATACAATGTGTCTGTAACATAACTTATTTTTCGGCCTTTTCTTTGTGGTCCTAAAACTTGTTCTGGTTTTACGATTGAGCCATCTTCTGCTTCTACTTCACAACCTGCTTGAAGTTTTGCCCAAAGTGGTCCACAAGGAACTTTGAGTTCTCTTGCCTTTTCTGGATGAAATTCCCCAGGTCGAGGTAATTCTTCTAAAGTATATCCTACGCAAGTTTTTGTATGTTCTAAAGGAAATGCTCTAATGCAAAATCCATCTCCTTCGTGACAAATACAAGGAGCAGTAATTTCTTTTACAATGATTGGATAATTGATGTACATATCTAAAACTTTTCGGCTAGATTCAATATATTCAGCAATTTTAGGAGGTCCATAAATGTAAAGTGGTTCATCCCTATCAACTTGAGATGATAACATCAAAATTCCAGGAAGTCCTGTTACATGGTCAGCGTGTGTGTGTGAAACAAAAATAGCATTTATCTTTTTCCATTTTAGATTAAGTCTTCTTAATGAAACTTGTGTGCCTTCTCCCCCATCAAATAAAAATAAATCTCCTTCTCGTCTAACTAAAACTGATGTTAAATGACGATAAGGCAAAGGCATCATTCCGCCACAACCTAAAACAAATGCTTCTAAATTCATAATGAAAATATAACATAAATATTGATAATGGTAAAGATAAGTAATAAAATATTGATTATGAAGGAATTATCACAAATAAAAGATTATGCAAGCAAAAATTCAGTTCCTATTATGTTTGATGAAGGCATTGAATTCATTATAGATTATATAAAGAAAAATGATGTAAGTTTTATTTTAGAAATTGGTACTGCAATTGGATATTCAGCAATAAAATTTGCACAAATAAATCCTAATATTCGTGTTTTTACTATTGAATATGATATAGAACGCTATCATGAGGCAGTTAAAAATATTGTAAATTTTAATTTAGATGACCAAATTACTGTTTTTTTAGGAGATGCCCTAAATTTTAATTTTACAGAAAAATTTGATTTAATCTTTATTGATGGTGCAAAATCTCAATATGTAAATTTTTTTGAAAAATACAAAAATAATTTAAAAAAAGATGGCGTTTTTATAAGTGATAATTTATTTTTTCATGGAATGGTAGAAAATCCTAAGTTAACACAAAACTATAGTACAATAAAATTGATACGAAAACTAAAACGCTACATAGATTTTCTAAAAGCAAATACAGAATTTGAAACAACTTTCTACGAAATTGGAGATGGAGTGGCTGTGTCAAAAAGGAAATGAATAATTTATTAAAATTAGAAATTGAAAAAAACAAAGAAATTATTTATAATATGTTGTGTATTTATTATGATTAATATTTCTGAGAAAACTTTAAAAGGATATAAATTTATAGATCTCTTTGCTGGTATTGGTGGTTTTCATCTTGCTCTTTCATCTTTAGGAGCAGAGTGTGTTTATGCTAATGAATGGGATAAATATGCTAAAGATGTTTATAAAAGTAATTTCTCCATTGTACCTGATGATGATATTACTAAAGTTGATGAAAATACAATTCCTAGTCATGATATTTTATGTGCAGGTTTCCCTTGTCAAGCTTTTTCTATAAGTGGAAAACAAAGAGGCTTTGAAGATAGTCGTGGAACATTGTTTTTTGATGTTGCTAGAATTGTAAAAGCAAAAAAACCAAAAGTAGTTTTTATGGAAAATGTAAAAAATTTCGAAATTCACGATAACGGAAATACACTTTCAGTTGTAAAAAGAACGATGGAAGAATTAGGATATGTTTTTTATTATAAAGTGTTAAATGCAGTCGATTATGGAATTCCTCAAAAAAGAGAACGAATCTATATGGTTTGTTTTAGAAATGATTTATTTTTTTCATCTTTTTCTTTTCCTAAACCATTTAAATTGTTAAAACATGTTGAAGATTTTTTATTAAAAGATGAAAATTTAGTAAAAGATTTATATGTTTATAGAAGTGATGTTTTTTTTAATCAAAGGTTAGATAATGAATATAGTAATAAATCAATTAGGTTGGGAATAGTAAACAAAGGTGGTCAAGGTGAAAGAATTTATAGTACCAAAGGAATTGCTATTACTCTTTCAGCTTATGGAGGGGGTGTTTTTTCAAAAACAGGTGGATATTTTATTAATGGTAAAACTAGAAAATTACATCCTCGCGAATGTGCTAGAATAATGGGATATCCAGATGAATATAAATTAAGTGATAACAAAAATCAGGCTTACCAACAACTAGGAAATTCTGTGGTTGTTGATGTGTTACAGTATATTGCCATCGAAATTGGAAAGGCTCTATTTTCAGAGCCTAATATAAAAACAGCTTAGTCTATAAATTCTGATTTAAATTTTTCTAAATCTCTATTATTTTGTTCTCCAATTAGAGTTATTTCAAAAATAACATTGGGATTTGAAGTCTTTGATAATTTAGTAATTTTAAATTTATTTTGTTCAGGTTTCAATTGATATCGATTTTTTTCTCCAGTTAATTTATATGTAATAGGTTCGGCATCAATTTCTGTAAATACATATTTATCTTCTTGATAAAGTTTATTAAATTTAAAGCCTTCTGTGTTCAAAGCATATTTTATATCATCAAAATCTTTAAATGTTGGATTTGATGAACCACTTTTTTTTGTTCTATAA
>JAGBFB010000013.1 GCA_017936665.1 Spirochaetaceae bacterium
AAATATCTGTAAAAGTGATTAATATTAATGTAGATAAAGAAAATCCTGTTTTAAATCGTTGCGAGGCTCTCAAGGAATATTCAGAATTTATGGAGCAAGTGAAATTCAACATCGAAAACGAAATTCCAGAGGCACTTACAGTCGCAATCAAGCAATCTATAAAACAAGGCTTTCTTTCAGATTATCTTAGCCGAAAATCCACGGAGGTTGAAAATATGTTATTAACAGAATACGACTATGACACAGATATCGCTGTTCAACGACAAGAAGCCTACGAAGATGGTGCTCAACAAAAAGCAATCGAAACTGCTAAGAATGCTCTAAAAATGGATTTACCTATAAAACAAATTTCGACACTTACAGGACTTTCCATTGAAGAAATTCAAGCCCTAGTAAAATAGCCCTTTCTAACCAGAACGAAAGAAGTTCGCAAAATCCCTACTAGTGCAGAAAAAAACTGGCGTAAAAAATGAGTTTAACGAAATTGTTTCAAAAGGCGTAAACTGAAATTGACACACACCTGCCTTGCGGAGTGAAACGACGCTCGAGCAGGTCGTGGGGAAATTTTAGTTGAGAGTCTTTTGGGAACATTTATTAAAAAAAATATTTCAAACCATTTTTTTTCTGGTACTAATTATTTTTGCAAAATTCTGTAGAGTATGGTAAAATATACTCATGATTGAATTTATTTTACAAAATATTAGTTGGTTTTGGTTAGCATTAGTTGTAATTTTCACTTTGATTGAAATTTTCACTATGGGGTTAACAACACTTTGGTTTGCCTTGGGTGCTGCAATCATGATTTTTTTAGGTCGACTTCCTATCCCGTTTGCAGTACAAATTTTTATTTTCTTAATTATTTCAATTATCCTATTATTATTAACTCGTCCAGTTCTAATGAAAAAAATGAAAGTCGGAACTGAAAAAACAAATACAGATAGTTTAATAGGGAAAAAAGCTCTTGTTGTAAAAAGCATCAGTGAATTTGAAAAAGGTGAAATCAAGATTAACGGAATTGTTTGGAGTGCAAAAACCGAAGATGGCTCATCAATTCCAGAAAACAGTCAGTGTGAAATCGTAAAAATCGAAGGTGTTACAGCCATCGTAAAACTTATAAACTAAAAAACATAAGGAAGGTAAATTATGCTTTATGTAATTATCGCTTTAATTATCGTAGTTCTTTTATTAGTTGTAACAAATATTAGAATCGTTCCTCAATCACAGGCTTTCATACTAGAAAGACTTGGAGGTTATCTTACAACTTGGCAAGTTGGACTTCATGTTAAACTTCCATTAATTGATAGAATTGCAAACAAAGTTTCATTAAAAGAACGAGTTTTGGATTTCAAACCACAGCCAGTTATCACAAAAGATAATGTAACAATGATGATTGATACAGTTATCTATTTTCAGATTACAGATCCAAAACTTTACACTTATGGTGTAGAAAATCCAATGAATGCTATCGAAAACCTTTCTGCAACTTCTTTGCGTAACATCATTGGTGAACTTGACCTTGACGGAACTTTAACTAGCCGAGATGTTATCAATACTAGAATGCGTAGTATTTTGGACGAAGCAACTGATCCTTGGGGAATTAAAGTAAACCGTGTGGAAGTAAAAAATATTATTCCGCCAGAATCAATCCAAGAAGCCATGGAAAAACAAATGCGTGCCGAACGAGAACGCCGAGAATCAATCCTTATTGCTGAAGGTCAAAAGCAATCTGCAATTCTTGTTGCTGAAGGAAAAAAAGCATCAGTTATCTTGGAAGCAGAAGGTCAAAAAGAATCTGCAATCAGAAAGGCTGAAGGTGAAGCAGAAGCAATCTTAGCCTTGCAAAAAGCAACTGCCGAAGGTCTTGCAATGATAAAAGCAGTTG
The DNA here is from genome assembly GCA_017936665.1 of Spirochaetaceae bacterium. Classification (GTDB taxonomy): domain Bacteria; phylum Spirochaetota; class Spirochaetia; order Treponematales; family Treponemataceae; genus RGIG9060. Next base: position 1,883 of record JAGBFB010000013.1, read on the forward strand.
GAATGGACGAAGCTGTTCTCAAACTTAGAGGTTTAGAAACTTTTGAAAAAGTAGCAGATGGTCAAGCAACAAAAATCATCATTCCATCAGACTTACAGGATATGAGTGGTCTTGTAACTTCAATTTCTGAATTAGCAAAAAAATAATCTTATAGAAAGATAATTCCAAAAACCGCACCTAAAAGCATAATTATCACTGGGTGCGGTTTTATTTTTATCAATGTAAAAACTGCCAAAGAATAAAAAAATACACTTGGTAAATTAAATAAAGAATACCAAATTCCACTTTCATTATAATTATTAAAATTTAGCATAGAAAGTTCAAATACATTCCAAGCAGCAACTCCGATTAATCCTGTTACAACAGGTCTTATTCCAGAAAAAGCCGCTTTTACTAAAGGCTTATCTTGAATTTTTCCAAAGAAAGAAGCAATCATAATTATACAAATCAACGAAGGTAAAACAGTTCCTATAGTTGTGATTATTCCACCCAAAACACCATGCAATTCACAGCCAATATATGTAGCCATATTTATTCCAATTGGCCCTGGAGTACTTTCTGATATTGCAACCATGTTAAAAAATTTTTCTGGGCTAATAATTCCTTTTTCAACAAGAGATTGCTGCATCAAAGTAATTGCAACTTGCCCTCCACCAATAGTAAACAATCCAATATAAAAAAATGTCCAAAATAAACTTACCAAGCTCATTTTTCACCTTCTATTTTGTCACATTTTTTTGTGGTTGTTACTACATAAGATAAAATACCTATAAAAGCTCCAGCAATAATCACTATAGGAGATGGAACTTTAAATACAACAAGTGCTACAAAAGAACCTATCACTAAAAAAATTCCAACTATATTTTTCCATGATTTTACAGAATTCTTTATGAATTTCCAAAGAATACTTGTTAATAAGGCTGCAACTGCAACATTTATTCCTGCAAGTGCTTTTTGAACCCAAATTATTTCAGAAAAAGTTTCTAAAAAGTAAGCAATAATCGTAATGATTATTACAGAAGGAGTTACAACTCCACAGGTTGCAATAATTCCTCCTAAAATTCCTTGCAAATTATATCCAATGAAGGTTGCCACATTTACTGCAATTATACCTGGAGTAATTTGCCCGATGGCATAATAATCCATCATTTCATCTTTTGTAGTCCATTTTAATTTATCTATCAAAGTTCTTTCTAAAATTGGAAGCATTGCCAAACCTCCACCAAAAGTAACGGCTCCAATTTTAAAAAATGTAAAAAAAAGTTGAAAAAGCAATTTTATTTTATTTTTAAGACTATCTTTCATAAAAAAATCCTTAAAATAAGTATATCGATTTATAAAAAATTTATCTATTGCCCGATATAACAGAATTTGGTATAATAGAATAAATTTTATATTACAAGTGAGTTGAAAAAATGGCAAAATATCCTTTTGAAACTATTGAGCCAAAATGGCAAAACTATTGGGAAAAAAATAAGACTTTCAAAGTAACAGAAGACACAAAATTTGAAAAAGCAAAGCGTCGTTATGTTTTGGATATGTTTCCATATCCATCTGCACAAGGATTACATGTTGGACATCCTGAAGGATACACAGCAACAGATATTTATTGTCGCTATTTGCGTATGAATGGATATAATGTTTTACACCCTATGGGATATGATGCTTTTGGACTTCCTGCCGAAAATTACGCTATTAAAACAGGAACTCATCCTGCAATTACAACAAATGCAAACATAGAAAACTTTACTCGTCAAATTAAAGCCTTAGGCTTTTCTTATGACTGGGATAGATGTGTTTCTACTTGTACTCCTGATTATTACAAATGGACTCAGTGGATTTTCTTGCAATTATACAAAAAAGGATTAGCCTACGAAGCTGAAACTCCTATCAACTGGTGTCCTAGTTGTATGACAGGTCTTGCAAACGAAGAAGTAAAAGAAGGTCGCTGTGATAGATGTGGTGAAATTGTAACTCGCAAAACTATCCGCCAGTGGATTTTGAAAATCACAGCTTATGCAGATAGACTTTTGGAAGATCTTGATGGATTAGATTGGCCAGAGTCAGTTAAATTGATGCAAAAAAACTGGATTGGTCGCAGTGAAGGTGCTGAAGTTACTTTCAAAATTGCTGATAAAGACGGAAATCCAACAGATGATGGATTAACTGTATACACAACTCGCTGTGATACACTTTTTGGGGCAACTTATATGGTAATTGCTCCTGAACATCGTCTTGTTTCAAAACTTACAACTGCTGAACAAAAACAAAGTGTAGAAGAATACATTGATGCTGCTGCAAAAAAATCTGACCTAGAACGCACAGATTTAGCAAAAGATAAAACTGGTGTTTTTTCAGGAAGTTACGCAATCAATCCTGTAAATGGAAAATTGATTCCTATCTGGATTGCAGATTATGTACTTATTTCTTACGGAACAGGTGCAATTATGGCAGTACCTGCCCACGATGATAGAGACTGGGAATTTGCAAAAAAATTCAATTTACCTATCATCGAAGTTCTAAAATCTGAAGTTGATGTTCAAGAACAAGCCTGGACAGAAGATGGAATTCATGTAAACAGTGAATTTTTAGATGGATTGAACAAGGCAGATGCTATTGCAAAAATGCTTAACTGGCTTGAAGAAAACAAATGTGGTAAAAAAGCTGTAAATTATAAACTAAGAGACTGGGTTTACAGTCGCCAACGATACTGGGGAGAACCAATTCCACTAGTTCACTGTGAAAAATGTGGTTGCGTACCTGTACCAGAAGACCAACTTCCTGTTGAACTTCCTAATGTAAAATCTTATCAACCTACAGGAACAGGAGAAAGTCCTCTTGCTGCAATCGACGAATGGGTAAATTGTACTTGTCCAACTTGTGGTGGAAAAGCCAAACGAGAAACAAATACAATGCCACAGTGGGGAGGTTCATGTTGGTACTACCTTAGATATCTTGACCCAAATAATGACAAAGAATTTGCAAGCAAAAATGCTGTGGATTATTGGATGCCAGTTGATTTATATGTTGGAGGCGCAGAACACGCAGTTCTTCACCTATTGTATGCAAGATTCTGGCACAAAGTCTTATTTGACTTAAGACTTGTAAACACAAAAGAACCTTTCCAAAGATTAGTTAACCAAGGATTGATTACTTCATTTGCTTTCCAACGCAAAAACAAAACTTTAGTTCCTACAGACTGTGTTGAAGAAAAAGATGGAAAGTTCTTTGAAAAAGGAACAGATGAAGAACTAGAACGTGTTATTGCAAAAATGTCAAAATCCCTTAAAAATGTTGTTAATCCAGATGATGTTATCAAAGAATTTGGTGCAGATTCTGTTCGTATGTACGAAATGTTTATGGGACCTCTTGAAATTTCAAAGCCATGGAGTACACAAGGATTGATTGGTGTAAACAGATTTCTTGAAAAAATCTGGGCAGTTTCAGAAAAACCTCTGGTTGATGAAGAACCAACTGGCGAAATTAGAAAAATTTTGCACAAAACAATCAAAAAAGTTACAGAAGATACTTCTTCATTGAATTTTAACACAGCAATTAGTGCAATGATGATTTTTATAAATGATGTTTCAAAACTAGATAAAATTCCAAAAAGTTTATGGACAGATTTTGTAAAAATGCTTTCTGTGTACGCTCCACACTTAGGGGAAGAACTTTGGGAAAAACTTGGTTTTGGAGATTCAGCAAAGCCAGAAGGTACAATTGCTTACGAAAAATGGCCTGAATACAATGAAGAATATTGTAAAGACAATGAATGTACAATTATGGTTTCTATCAACGGAAAAATGAGAGATAAATTTATTGCTCCAATGAATACACCAAATGCAGAACTTGAAAAAATTGCTTTAGATACTGAAGGTGCAAAGAAATTTATGGAAGGAAAAACTCCAGTAAAAGTAATTGTTGTTCCAAACAAACTAGTAAATATCGTAATCAAATAAAAAATGTGATTACACAAAAAAGGTCGTCTACAAAGTTTTTAATTAAATAAACTTTACGGACGACCTAATTTTTTTATTTATAAAAAAATTATTCGATAGATAACTGATTCCAATTATGAATGAACTCAATCATATACTGTTGTACATTTTTAAACCATTTTTTTTGGAAAGCACAGGCAGGTTTTCCTATATATCTATAATGCCAACATTCCCAACGATAACCGGTAACTGCCTCGTATCCTTTAGGATAAGATAAAGACCAACCATAATCCATTGCATTTGCAGCAAGCCATTTTCCTGCTTTGGTTTCAGCATATTCGTCAGTTATTGAGCCAAAATCTACAGCAGTTCCAAGTTGATGCTGACTTGTTCCAGGTCGTGCTGATTCTCTATCAGCGGCAGCCTGTCCCATCTGTTTCACATTTCGTTCGTACACAATTTTTTGATAATCATAAGACCTAAATGTAGAACTAACCACCAAAGTAATTCCGTCATTTTTGGCAGCCTGACCCATAACACGCAACGCTTTTTCCGCAGGAGTTCTTAAAGATAAATCATTTCTGTAAAAAACATAATCATCATTTTTTTCTAAAGGAAGAACATCGCTAGGCTTATAATCCTTTTCTAAAAAATGGGATTTATCTGCTATTACAAACAAATCGTCATGATTATTTTGTAAAACATAGTTCAAATCTAATAAAAAGGCTTCTTTATTTTTCAAGATAAAATCAGCAACTTCGGGAGCTTCACCTTGAATGTTTGTAAAAGGATAGTTTCCGTTAGCAAAAAGAGCTTCTAACTTCTTTTCATCTTCAGTTTTACAAGAAGCAGATAAAGTTACAAACATCAACACCGTAATAAACACCAAAGGCGAAGTAATACGAGAAAATATTTTTTTTTGAATCATTCTACACAACTTCCGTTACAGATTGAATTATTGGAAACATATCCAAAAATCCTGTAGATTCAATAGCTTTTCGAGCAGCACTAGAAGGTCGCATTATGTAAACCTTGTAATTACTATCTTCTGCATCATTATAGGCTGCTAAAATAACACCAATACCTGTTGAATCAATTTTGTTAATTTCTGACAAATCTAAAACAAGATTAGTATCTTTAACCAAAGAGTATACTTTTGTCTGGAAATCTGTAAAAGTATATGAATTTATAGTACCCGCAACTTCTAATAAAACGTAGTTAGCACCTTTTTTTTCAACTAGTGTGACCTGATCCATTTAATCCTCCAATTAAGCCTTTACATTCTTAAGATATTTTACTGCGATAACACTCAAGTCATCTTCAAGTTCTTTTGAAGTAAATTCAAGAAGTTCTGAATGTAAGAATTTTGCCATCTTATCAGCAGGATATGCCATATTTTCATGAATAGATTTTTGAACTCTATCCTTTCCAAATGGTTCACCACGCAAAGATTCTGAATCAATAAGACCATCAGTACAAGCAACGATAATATCACCTGGGTTAAGTTTTACCTTTTTAACCTTTACAATCTTAGATACGTCTTTAACAAATCCTAGAATTCGTCCATCACCTTGAATTTCAATAACATTATTGTAAGCTTGGTTATACATGAACAACGCAGGAACACCACAGTTAATGTAGTACATTGTATTTTCTTTGAAATCTACTAAGGCAAAAAGACCAGCTAAGAAAGTTCCCTTTGGAAGATTCATTCTGATAAAGTAATTTACTTTCTGTACCAATTCTTTGAAATCTTTTGTTTCGCTCAAGAAAGTTCTAATAAGAGATTTCAAGATAACCATAGACATACTTGCGTTAATACCTTTACCACTTACGTCACCAATTACCATGATATAACGTTCATCTGTAAGTCTGATGAAGTCCACAAATTCACCACCAAGGTTATGTGCAGAAACAGAGATATATCCAACATCTACTTTTGGATTGTTAATTATATCGATATTTTCCTGAATAGACTGAATAATCTGACCAGACATCTGAAGTTCTCTAATAACAGTACCTACAACAGACTCGTTTGCAATATTCTTCATATAGTAACCAATAACGAAGAAATATGAATACAAATTCTGGAAAGTGTCAAAGTCGTAATCTGAATAAGCACCACCGTTTCGTTTTGCACCTAAGAATAATACACCAAAAATATGTCGACCTTCCCTCAAGAGAATAAGTGCTTCTGATTTTGTTTTTTCAAATAATCCTGTTAACTCATTTTGAACACCTTGATAAATATGGTCAGATTCGATATGAGATTTGAAAACTACAGAACGATTTGCATTTAGCAAAAGATCAAAAGTATTTGTATCAAGAGGAAGTTCTACCTCCAATCCAGTTGAACTGTAAGCAACAGAAAGGAAGCGTTCTTTTAATTCTATTAAAATTTCTACAGAAGAAACATCCAAAGTTTCCTGCAAAATATCAACTACATTTTGAGTTACAACATCAGAAGAGTCTTCATAATCGATACTTGCAAGTTTTTCTTCTAATCGTCGAGAATATTTACTATCATAATTTTTATTTCTTCCCCGTAGAAATTTTGCTAAGTTGTATCCAATTAGAAGGATTACCAATACACCTAAAAGATAAAATAAAACAAATTGAACTGGTTGTTCTTGTCTTAAAGGTAATAATAAAGCAAATAATACACCAGCTAAAATTGCTTCAAAAAGGAAAGTATAAAAGAATTTACCCAAAGAAATTAATACAGATTTTACATCAAAGGATTCTGAAAGAGTAACTGATTTGTACAACATCAATACCATTAAAACTAATCCAGCTGTAAATAATGTATCGTACATTGCAAAAGCAGGATAAGATTTTGAAACCCAGAAAAGAAGTCCAAAAATTCCCCATACAATTACAGCACTCAAAATTGTAAACAATGTTTGTTGTCTATATACAATTTGTGTTCCTGTTGCCATTTTAACTAAAAGTGATAAAACTCCAATTAATGGTAGGAGTGCAATATAAATCACGTAATACAAATCCATCCATGTAATTTGAGAGACACCTTCAATAGTGATAGGAAGATCCATCGGTTTTCCAGTAATAACAATTCCGTTTTCAGAAGTAACAACTAATGAATCAAATTGGAAGAACAATATGTATACAGCACAACCTATAAATATAACTTGGAACGCAATTGTTAAAAAGTTTGACTTAAACTTAGGATACATCAAACAATACAAAGCATAGTTTACTGATAACATTGCACCCATTAACAACATCAAAGTTCCTATTACGGAAGAAATCTTTGTATTGTTAAAGAACGAAATCATAACACTAGCTGCATTAAACAAAGCCACTACTGATACAAACAATGTAATATTGATTAATGGTCGGATTTTTTCTTCATCAGTCTTAACATCAATCATCATCGTAAACCAGATGAGAATAACTGCAAATAAAATATTTAATATAACAAAAATCATCTTTTACCTCTCAATCTTTGCAACAAGCATTGTTACGTCGTCACGAAGTTTTTTATCACCATTATATGTAAGAACAAGATTTGCAATATCATCAACAAATTGTGATGCAGATTTAGTTGCACTTGACATAAGAGTATCCGCATATAATTGGGTATTTCCAAGTTCTTCACCACTTTCATCCATAACTTCAGAAACACCGTCAGAAGCCATAAGAATAACATCACCTTTGTGAAGTGGATGCTCTGCCACAACTAATTCGTCAAGTTCGATAATACCAACAACAGAACAGTTAGAAGTTAATTCTTTAATCTTGTATCCATCACCTTGATTAGAAATAACAACTGGGTCAGACATAGAAGCATTGATATATCGAATACACATTTTTTGTGTGTCAATAATTCCAATAAAAACAACTGTATATTTATCTTGTAAGTGCATTCCTTTAATAGCACGGTCGATAGCAGTAATAGTTGTAGCTAAATCTTCTGGATTCTGCATGATTTTTACAGTATTCATAACCAAACCCATAACCAAGGCTGCTGCAAGACCTTTTCCAGAAACGTCACCTAACATAACAAGAGTTTTATGTTCATCAATAGGTAAAATTGTATAATAGTCTCCAGATACGTTTACAAGAGGACGGAAGTAAGCAGCAAAATCCATTCCTGGAACATTAGGCATCGAGTGAGGCAAAAAAGAAACCTGAGTTTCTGCAAGCAAAGCCCACTCTTTTGAAAGTTCAGCAATTTCACTTAAATTTGCAATAGTTTTTCGTCGTTCTTCAAAACGAGAAAATTCATTTTCTAGCCATTTATAAATAATTGGGTCAAATAAGCGAGTATAGCGACAGAATACATACAAATGTTTTTTTCCGTAAACAAGAAAGAATCCACGAGCATCTTTTATTGAAGAAACGATACCAAATTCACCATCAATAAAGAAGATACCATCATCCCAACGTTCTGAATAGTTCAATTCAAGAACACGAGTTGTATTATCTGAACAAGTTAATCTGTCTGGACTATTGTAAATAACATAGTTATTTTCTCTATCCACATAAAGAACAGAACAATCCCCTTTATCTTCCAATTCAGTATGAATTGCATCAATTAAGTCATCAACTGTATAACTAAAACGCAATTTGTTAATAAAAGAAGTAATCAGAGCTGTTTCTTTTGTATTCATAGCCCTACTTTTTACTTTTGTAACTAAGGAATTTGTAACTTGAGCACCAACAATTTGCATTATTACAAAAACTATTATACCTATGATGAGCGCAGATAGAAACGAACCTTCAGGTAATAATAATAAAGAAAGAAGAACAAATAGTATCCCCGTAATAACATTAACGCCGAACACCACTAAACGTCTTTGAGCTTTATACATAAAACAGTCCTTAAAAAAATTAAATATATGCCAAAATTTGACGACATATCAATTTATTATAACATAGGTTTTAAAAAATAGGTAGAAAATTTTCTCAAAAAAGTAAAAAAAGTTAAAAATTACATATATAAAAAAAAGACTAGACAGTACAAAAACCATCTAGTCTCAATTTATTCAAATTATGAATTACGTATCTCAGAAAGTTTTATCAATTTCGGCGAAGTTGAAGCACCTTCCAACTTAGAAATTTCCTCATACAGATTTTTTTCTTTTTGAGAAAGTCTTGAAGGAGACTGAATTATTACTTTTATATATAAATCACCTTTCTTGCTAGAATTTATAATAGGCACACCTTCATCTTTTAATCTTAGCAATTTTCCATTTTGAATACCTGCTGGAATTTTTACCTTAATTTTTCTTCCATCAAGTGAAGTAACAAACAAATCTGTACCTAAGGCGGCTTGTGAGAATGTTACAGGAATAGCACAATACAAATCTTGTCCATCACGTTCAAAACTTTCGTGTGGAGAAACATGAATAAATACAAATAAATCTCCTGGAGCACCGCCATTTCTACCTGCATGACCTTGTCGAGGGATTGCAATACGTTTGCCATCATCCACACCTGCTGGAATTGTAACTATGATTTTTCGTTTTTTAGATTTTACACCTGTTCCAGAACAATCTGTACAAGGGTTATCAATTACAGAACCTGCTCCATGACAAGCTGGACAAGGTTGAGCCACAGAAAAGAAACCTGCACTTCGTCTTACTTGCCCCGTACCTTGACAAGTAGGACAAGTTTTTCTTGACGCACCATTTGCACCACCTGTTCCACTACAAGTTGTACAAGTTTCATCATGATTAAATGAAATTTCGCGTTTTGTTCCAAAAACAGCTTCTTGAAAAGAAATTTCTAAATCATATCTTAAATTTGCACCTTGACCTGGCTCTGATGCCCTTGAAGAACGACGAGAACCACCTCCAAAAATATTTTCAAAAACGCTTCCAAAATCACCAAAAATATCATCAAAATCTCGGAAATTTCCAGCGTTAAAACCGCCAGCACCACCACCTGCCATACCATCAAGACCTGCAAAGCCATATTGGTCATAAATTTTACGTTTTTCTTCATCTGAAAGAACTTCGTATGCTTCGGTTGCTTCTTTAAATTTTTCTTCGGCTTCTTTGTTTCCAGGATTTTTATCAGGATGATATTGGATAGCTAATTTCCTGTATCCTTTTTTAATTTCATCTTTTGAGGCACCTTTTGATACACCTAAAACCTCATAATAATCTCGTTTTGCCATTAAAATACCTTCTGAAAATCAGGATTTTTTACTATATCATAAAAAAAGCATAAATTACAAGCAATACATAATAAAGCCACAGTAAAACAGTTTAGAAAATTCTAAAAACTGCCACTGTGGCTATAAAACTAGGTAACGATAAAAAACTTATTTATCGTCATCAACTACTTCGTAGTCAACATCATCAGCAGTACCTTTTTCTGAACCTGTTGATGTATTTGCAGAAGCTCCATCAGCACCACCCATATCTGGTCCTGGTTGACCGTTTGCAGCCTGTTGTTTATAAACTTCTTCTGCAATTTTATATGATGCTTGTTTTAATTCTTCTGTTTTTGCCTTAATTTCTTCTGTATTATCAGATTCTAAAGATTTCTTAAGAGCTGCAACAGCATCTTCAATTTTTTGTTTATCGGCAGCAGAAACTTTATCTCCCAATTCTTTGAGTGTTTTTTCTGTTGCATAAACCATTGAGTCAGCTTCGTTACGAACATCAACTCTTTCTCTTTCTTTTTTATCTGCAGCAGCATTTGCTTCAGCTTCTTTAACCATGCGGTCAATTTCACTTTCGCTAAGACCACTTGAAGATTCAATTCTTACGCTTTGTTCTTTTCCTGTTCCTAAGTCTTTTGCAGAAACGTGAACAATACCATTAGCGTCAATATCAAATGTAACTTCGATTTGAGGAACTCCACGAGGAGCAGCTGGAATACCAACTAAGTCGAATCTTCCTAAAGTTCTGTTTTGTGCAGCCATTTCTCGCTCCCCTTGAAGAACGTGAATTGATACAGCTGTTTGTCCGTCAGCAGCAGTTGAGAAAATCTGGCTTTTCTTTGTAGGAATTGTTGTATTTCTTGGAATAAGTTTTGTAAATACTGCACCCATTGTTTCAATTCCAAGTGAAAGAGGTGTAACATCAAGAAGAAGAACATCTTTTACATCTCCACCAAGAATACCACCTTGAATTGCTGCACCAATTGCAACAGCTTCGTCAGGGTTTACACCTTTAGAACCTTCTTTACCAAAAACTTCTTTTACTACTTGTAAAACTTTTGGCATACGAGTTGATCCACCAACTAACAATACTTCATCAATTTGGTCAGGTGTAACACCAGCATCTGCAAGAGCTTTTCTACAAGGTTCCTTTGTTTTTTCAAACAAGTCATCTGTCATTTGTTCAAATTTTGCTCTTGTTAATGATTTTTGAAGGTGTTTTGGACCTGTTGCGTCTGCTGTAATAAATGGAAGATTAATTTCTGTTGAAGATTGTGCAGAAAGTTCAATCTTTGCTTTTTCAGCAGCTTCTCTTAAGCGTTGTAATGCCATTCTATCTTGAGACAAATCAATTCCTGTATCAGCTTTAAATTCATCAACTAACCAGTTAATAATTCGGCGATCAAAGTCGTCTCCACCAAGATGAGTATCACCATTTGTTGATTTTACTTCAAAAACACCATCACCTAATTCAAGAATTGAAATATCGAAAGTACCACCACCAAGGTCATAAACAGCAATCATTTTTTCTGTTTTTTGATCTTTGTTAAATCCGTAAGCCAAAGAAGCAGCAGTTGGTTCGTTAATAATTCGTTTTACATCCAAACCTGCAATTTTTCCAGCATCTTTTGTTGCTTGGCGTTGTGCGTCATTAAAATATGCAGGAACAGTAATAACTGCTTCTGTAACTTCTTCACCAAGGTAATCTTCGGCTGTTTTCTTCATTTTTTGAAGAATGAAAGCACTAATTTCTTGTGTAGAATATTTTTTACCATCTACGTCAATTCTTAAATCATCATTTCCGTATGGTTCAACATGATATGAAACAAGTTTTGCTTCACCTGTAAGTTCGTTATATCTGTGTCCAATAAAACGTTTAATTGAGTAAATTGTATTTTCTGGATTAGTTACCATTTGGTTTTTTGCTGGTTGACCAACAATTCTTTCACCTTTAGCAGTAAAAGCTACGATAGAAGGAGTTGTTCTTCCTCCTTCAGAGTTTTGAATAACAACTGGTTCCCCACCTTCCATAACTGCAACACATGAGTTTGTTGTTCCTAAGTCAATTCCAATAATCTTTCCCATAATATCTCCTATTGTAAATTTATGAAGAAAACTTCAGTTTTCGAATAAATTTGCAAGTTGCTGTTTCGAACATTGAGAGAAACAGCAGTTAATATACAAGTTTGCATTTTTGCAAACTTGAAATGAAATGTGAAGCACTATTTGTGCGTAACATTTCATTATTTCTCCTAATTAAAAATTTGTGAGGAATTTTCAAATTCCGAACAAATCTTTTAAGCTGTCGTTTCGTAATGCAATGAGAAACGACCGTAAATATACAAGTTTGCATTTTTGCAAACTTGAAATGAAATGTGAAGCACTATTTGTGCGTAACATTTCATTATTTCTCCTAATTAAAAATTTGCATTTTGCAAACTATAATTTCCTATTCAGTTACACTTCCATCTGGCATGTGTACCATTACTTTTGCAGGTCGCAAAACACGATCCTTCAACATATATCCTTTCAAGTAAATCTCTGCACAAACTGGTTCTTTTACAGCAGCAGGATTACTTGCAATGGCTTCATATTTATCGTGGTCGTAAGCATCACCTTTTTCACCAAAACCAACAAGATTGTACTTATTTTCTAACATAGTACGAAGTTGTTTTTGAATAAGACTTACGCCTTCAACCAAAGCAGATGCACTTTCGGTACCCTTTGTATCGGCGGCGGCAGCTAATGCTCTGTCTAAATCATCTAGAGAAGAAAGCAAATCTGTCAATAAATTAGCGTTGGCATAATCAAAGGCATCTTGCTTTTCTTTTATCATTCTTTTGCGATAATTGTCAAAATCAGCACATTTTCTTAAATATTGGTCTTTTAATTGTGCAATTTGATTTTCACAATCTGCAAGTTTTTCTTCCAAAGTAGGTTCTTTATTTTCTGCCTCTTCTACTTTAGTTTCACAAGAATCAGTAGTTTCTTTTTCATTTTCTGTTACTACATTTTCTGTTTGTTCATTATTTTTTTCTGTATCTTTTCCCATACTTTGAAGATAATATTATGGTAAATAATCGTCAAGAAAATAATGAAAAATTTTAAACTTTTTTTACAAAATTTCGTAATTTGGACCAAAATCTGTTAAAAAAATCTTTATTTTATGATTTTCAAGGCAAACTTCTTCTGTAAATTTTACTAAATCCATAGCCATTGGACTTAAAATATCCTCAGGATGATAAGATAATTCTAAAATCGTATCTTCTTGTTCAAAAATTGAACGTGAAAAAGCCCCATGAATACACACTAAATCCTTTAGAGGCAAAAAAATTGAATGTAAATGTTTTTCTTCACATTTTAATTTTAGAAAGAGTAATTGCATTTTTTCAATTTCTTGATGACTCACTTTTTCTGGCAAAAAATTAGATTCTTTTGAGCAATTATTACACCTTTGCCACTCAGCAAAATCAGAAAAAAACTGAGAAGGACGTAATCTCAAAGGCTGAATCGAAGCTAAAAACCAAGGAACTGCCCTTCCAAAAGAATAAAAAACTTCTAGGGCAAAAGAAAGTTCCTTAATTTTCTTTATATCTTGAGTTGAAAGTTTATCGGATGGTTTTAAATTTTGATTTTCAATATAAATATGATTTGGATAATAACTAATTGCCTCGTCCAAAACATTTTTAAAACCTTTTATTGTTGGAAAATCTGAAGAATCAATATTAAAACCAAAAACTAATCCATAATCATTTAGCATTCTAATTTTTTTACTAAAAAATTTACGCTTTTCAGTTAGATATTCACTTAAAAAATCAAATTGTAAAGTACAAGCAATCGTAGATAAAGATTCTATTACATCCTTATCCAAAACCGAAGGCAAAAGATAAAATGTAAAATGCACTTGAGGAACTTCATTTTCAATAATTTTAATTAATTTTAGAAACCTTGATTTATCAGAAAAATATTCTTTATCCGAGATTGTAACTTGCTTTATATCCCTTTCTAATAAAAATCTTGGATTTTTTTCAAGTTCTAAAAGTGAAAAATTCAAATCTTCCATAGAATAAAATTGATAATTCTCGTTCTATACTATAATAGAGGAATTCCTGCTTTTTTACATTCCTCTAACATTTCTGGTGGCCAAGCACTAACTTGAGTTTCGCCAATATGAGCTTTTCGTAGAAGATACATACAAAGACGAGACTGACCAATTCCTCCACCCATAGTAAAAGCAAGTTCTCCTTTAAGCAATTTTGAGTGAAATTCCAACTTAGCGCGTTCCATGCAACCTCGTTGTTCAAGTTGAGCTTTCAAAGATTCAGGAGAAACTCTAATACCCATAGAAGAAAGTTCAAAGGCAGATTCCAAAATAGGATTCCAAACCAATAAATCGCCATTTAAACCACGATGACCATCACCTGTTTCTGTAATCCAATCGTCATAGTCTGGAGCACGTCCATCATGAATAGAACCGTCTTCAAATTGACCACCGATTCCAATTATAAAAATTGCTCCATATTCTTTTGCAGCTAAATTTTCTCTTTCTTTTGCAGTAAGGTTAGGATATTTTTTTTGCAAATCATCTGCATAAATAAATGTAATTTGTTCTGGCAAAATAGGAGCCAAATCTGGATATCTATCATACAAGAAAAATTCAGTTCGCTTTATACAGCGATATATTTTTTTAACAACATCTTTCAAAAAAGGAATAGTTCTATCAGTTTCAGAAAGTACCAATTCCCAGTCCCATTGGTCAACATATAATGAATGAATATTGTCTAATTCTTCATCTGCACGAATAGCATTCATATCTGTGTAAATTCCAAAGCCAGAAGCAAGATTCAAATCCGTAACTTTTACACGCTTCCATTTTGCTAACGAGTGAACAATTTCTAAAACAGTTTCGTTCATATCTTTTACAGGGAAAGAAACTGGGCGTTCAACTCCGTTCAAATCGTCATTTAACCCAATACCGCGTTTTACAAATAAAGGAGCGGTAACTCGAGTAAGGTTTAGTTCTGTTGATAATGCTAATTGAAAAAAGTCTTTAATTGCAACAATTGCATGTTCTGTTTCTTTTACAGAAAGAATAGATTTATAACCAGTTGGTTTTATAAGTGTAGCCATATTTACTCCACTTATGGTTATATCACATTAACAAATTTCAGTCCATAACACTGTACGGCTACGACCAGAATTTTTTGCAGCAAATAATGCTTTATCCGCATTTTGAACTACAATATTCATATCTGTTTTATCTTCTACAACAAAGTTTGAACATATTCCTGCACTAAAATTTAAATAATGCTCTTTTGGAACATTAAGTTTTATTCCAAGGCGTTTTTCTAAAATAGGTAAAAAGTAATTTTCTTTATCCAAACCTTCTCGCAATCGTTCTGAGGCTCGCAAAGCTTCTTCATCTGTTGTGTTTGGAAGAAGGATAACAAATTCATCTCCACCAAAACGAGAAATAAAATCTACTCGACGATAAATATGTACTAACAAGTTAGAAAATTCTGAAATCAAAATATCACCTGCTTCATGACCAAAATTATCGTTGTAATATTTGAAATGATCTAAATCGATAAAGGTAACTGAAGTTTGAAAGTGAGCAGAATGTTTACCTTGGTAACGACGAATCATCTCACTTTCTGTAGAAAGTTTTTCTTGCAAAGCACGACGATTTTTTAGTTTTGAAAGTTGATCCATGGAAGAAATCATAAGCAAATGTTCATTTTGATTAAGAATTGTTAATTGAGAAGAAAGCGAAGAAAGTCCAACACTCAAAATATTTATATCTTCCATTGAATAAGACCTTGAAGGACTTAAATTAATTATAACTCCACCGATAAAATCAAACTTAGACAAATTAAAAAACAAGGAATTTTCACCTAGTTTAATAAATTTTTCTGAATAGTTTGGAATTAAATCTACATATTGTTCCCAATCATCTGAATCTAAAAAGACTGTATCATTCTTTGAAATTGAAGAAAGTAAATTCCATTCACCATCAACTTTTTCTGCAATATAAATTGAATCGCATAACATATATTCAAAAATTGATTGAGCAACATCCCCTACATATTCTTCTCTACTTTTTGAAACAGAAGACAAATCTGTAAGTTTATTCAAAAACAGCGAATCTCTAACTCGCTTGTGTAAAGTGTTCAAAAGTTGCTCTCTTGCAGCTAGTTCTTCAAGATAATTCAAATTTACATTTATTTTACTACAAGGAATTAATTCTGAATTGTATGATTCAATTGGAAGTTTACTTAAATAATCAACATAAAAAACTAAAGAATGTTTTTTTGCAAATTCAGTTGCTAAATTTTTATAATACTCACCTTCTTTAGTAAAATTATTTTTGTGTAAGGCATAAGCAAACTGATAATATACAAAAGGAATTTGATGTGCATACGTAGATATATTTGTTTCAAATTCATTTACAATCTGATTAATATTATTTTTTGCAGTATCTAAATCTCCCTCTGCTAAAGCAAGAATTGCAGGAACAAAAGGAAGCATCGCTTTGAAATTATCAGAAATCATCAAATCAGATTCAAGCAAGTTATAATAAGTCAACTTTGCTTGGGTAAATCTTCCTGTAAGTAAATCGCATAAAGTTCGTTGAAACAAAATATCATTTAGTGGACAGAAAATAAAATCTTTTAAATCAAATAACTTACAAATTTTGACTAAATGAGAAAGAACTTCTTGAGATTCCTTAAAATGATTCATAAACAACAAGGAAACTGAAATATTTTTTAATGTACACAAAACTTCAGAATAATCTTTTATTTCTGTAATTCTATCTACAAAAGAATTTACAATTTCAAAAGATTTTAGATAATCACCTCGCAAAAAATATTCATAAGAAATTCCGTTTTTAATTTTTATGATTGAAGGCGTTTCACCAATGGCACATCTAATATTATCAGCTTTGTGATAATATTCAAATGCTTGTTCAGTTTCACCTTTTACGGCAAGGATAATTCCTTTCCAGTGACATGCAACAGAAAGACCAAATTCATTATTTAATTTTTGTGCAATTGAAAATGAACGCTCAACTGATTCTAATTGACCTGGTAAACGCTCTCTATTATCCTTGATTGATTTTGGAAAAATAAAGGAAGTATAAACATAATTGTTAGGATAATTATCTTGCAATAAACTTAAAGTTCTAAAATATTCTTCTTCTACACGATGAGAATCATTTTTTTGAATAATCATATAATAAATCATTGAAGATAAAGTATACCAAACTGAATTTTTTCCTGAAGTATTTCTGTTTCTAACCATGGATACATATTTCAGTGCATCTTGAAAGGCACTTTTTGCGTATAAAAGTTGTCCCATAAAAAAGAAAACTTCATCTTCAATTTCATCATGATTATCTTCTTCTAAAATTGAATTCATCAAATTTGCTCCATCATCTAAACGATTTGCGTAAAGATAAAGCAACGCTATTTGAAGATAAATTTTTCTGGTTTGAGGAATTGAAAAGTTGTAATTTATCTGATTTTTAAGAAATTTTTCGGCTTCGGAAATTCCGTTCCCTATGGATAAAAAATTTATACAGTCGCCAAAAAAATTATTTAATTCTGTGTAAGAGGCAACTTTATTAACTTGTAAATCTGATTGAGTTTTTTCTTCAACAGAATCATTTAAACTTGATAAATCAAAATAATTAGATTGTTCTGTAAGTTCTGTAAAAAATGAATTTGATTCATAATCAAAATTGTAATCTGAAAAATCAAAACACAAAATAATTTTGTTAGAAGTTGATTTTTCGTTAAACATTTTTATAAGAGTAATTGATTCATCTTTTATTTCTTGAGCATTTAAAATAACTAGTGGCTTTTGTATGTAATTTTTAGTTAAGTCAAAAACAGTTTGCAAACAACGCTTTTTTTCGTAAAATAATTCTTCTATAATAACTACATCTTTTCTAAATTCAGTTTTTCCGTTTTTAAAATATGAAATAAAACTTTCATTTTGTAAAGAATATGTATATTTTTGAATTTGCTCGGAAGTAAGATTTTGCTGTTGCAAGGCAGACATAAAAGGTGCTATAGGAGATAATCTTACGGTAGGATTATTTAAATCCAAAATCAAGAAATCTTCGTTAAAAAATGAAGAAAAATTGTTCATTATTGATTCAGTTAAAGATAAATAACAAACACTTTCTTTTTCTGACTCTAAAAACTCAGAGATTATATTTTTCAAATCATTTACAAACATACAATTATATTGTACACCCATTTTTTAATAAAACAAAGTTTAAATTATAAATTTTGCTCTAAAAATAGTATTGAATCTAGGATTTTTTCTTTTAGTTGCCAAGGAGTATTTACAATTAACATTCCAGAACCGTACAATCCCATTTCTTTTTCTGGAGAATCTACGAGTAACTGAAAATTATCAATTTGAATTTCCTTTTCTTTTGATAGATTTTCTATAGAAGTTTTTATTTTATCCAACATCATTTCACATTCGGATTTGCGATGTTTTAAAAGAGGATACCATAAGCAAAGAACAGCAACATTCCATTTTTTGTAAGCTAAAATAAGTGAATTTGCTGAATTTTCATAATCTGAAGAAACTTCATAACTTGGGTCAATTAAAAGCAAACCTCGTTTAATTAAAGGAGGCACAACAGATTTTAGATTTTCAAATGAATTTTGATGTAAAATTGTAACTCGAGAATCTTTTATATTTGATTTTAGAATTTCAATTTCTGTATTATGAAGTTCAAATAAAAATTCCTTATCACCAGAGCGCAAAAATTTTCGAATTATCTCTGGGGAACCTGGATATTGATTATTTTTTAGATATGGCTCTACAAAGTGAAGATAATTTTTTACAAGATTTGGAATTTCAGAATTTTCTTTATTTGCTATAAATTTTTGATAAAGTGATAAAATTCCAACTTGACTTTCGCCAGTTTTAATAGCTCTCTCATCATCAAGAAAATAAATTCCTGCACCAGCATGTGCATCAATGGCTGTAAAGTTTTTATCTTTTTTTGTCATAGATTCTAAAACACCAACTAAACAAAGATGTTTTAAAATATCAGCGTGATTTCCTGCGTGAAAAGCGTGACGATAACTTAACATATTTTTAAAAAACTAAAGAACACTCTGTAAAAACTGTTTTGTTCTATCATGTTGTGGATTTTCAAAAATATCCTCTGGAGTTCCTTCCTCAAGAACAATTCCATCATACATAAACAAAACTCTATCAGCTACTTTTCTTGCAAAACCCATTTCATGAGTAACAACTACCATTGTCATTCCGTCTTCGGCAAGTTGTTCCATAACTGCTAAAACTTCACCAACCATTTCTGGATCAAGAGCAGATGTAGGTTCATCAAAAAGCATTACTTCAGGATTCATCGCCAAAGAACGAACAATGGCAATTCGCTGTTTTTGTCCCCCAGAAAGAGCTGAAGGATACACTTCTGCCTTATCTCGTAATCCTACTCTGTCTAACAACGCATAGGCATCTGAGGTTGCTTGTTCCTTAGTTTTTAATTTTAGAGTAACAGGAGCAAGTGTGATATTTTCTAAAACTGTCAAATGAGGAAACAAATTAAAATGCTGAAAAACCATTCCCATCTTTTGACGAATTTTGTTTATATCATTTTTTTTATCAAGAATATTTATTCCATCAATAAAAATTTCACCAGATGTTGGAGTTTCTAGTAAGTTCAAACAGCGCAAATAAGTACTTTTTCCAGAACCAGATGGTCCAATTATTACAACCTTTTCGCCTTTTTTTATGGTTTGAGTTACGCCTTTTAAAACTTTTAAATCCCCAAAGTTCTTTTTTAGATTTTTAGTGTCTATCACTTTTAGCCAACCTTTTTTCTAAAATTGCAAATAATTTTGTAAGTCCTAAAGTTAAACATAGATAAATTACAGCACATGTTAACAATGGAATCCAAGCATTGTATGTTGCATTTCTAATCATATCTCCTGCTTTTGTTAAATCGGTAACAGCGATAAAACTTGCAACAGATGTTTCTTTGATTAAAACAATAAATTCACTTGTATATGTAGGCAAAGCGGTTTTTACTGCTTGAGGTAATACAATTTTTATTAAAGTTTGAGCCTTACTTAATCCCAAGGAGCGTCCTGCTTCAGTTTGACCGATGTCAACTCCTTGAATTCCAGCTCTAAATATTTCAGTACAATAAGCCCCAGAATTTATTCCGTAGGCCAAAATTGCAACAAAAAGTCTATCTAATCCCAAAGGGGCAAAAACTACAAAATAAAAAATCATTAATTGAGTTGCTAATGGAATTCCACGAATTACTGTGGTATAAAAATTTGCAATTCCACGTAAAATTTTACTAGAAGAAATTTTAAAAAGAGCAAAAATGCAACCAAGAACAGTTCCAATAAGGATTGCACAAATTGCTATTAGTACGGTAACACCAAGTCCTTGTAAAATAAGAACCCATCTATCACCTGAAATCATAGTATCATAGAATGATTGAAACACTACATTCTCCAAAAATAAATTTTGGGCAATCTTATTCTATTGGTGAGAAAAGACTGCCCATAAAAAATACGTATAAACTATTTTCTGATAATAATTACTTGTTCTGATTCAAAATAAGGAACAGAGAAATCTACATTCTTTTTGCGTTCTTCTGTTACAGACATTCCAGCAGCAATAAAGTCGATTGCACCAGAAGCTAAAGCAGGAATAAGGCTATCGAATGCCATATCAACTACTTCAAGTTTTGTACCAGCATCTTGAGCAATTTTTTGTCCCATTGTGATATCAAATCCAACAATTTTTGAACCTTCAACATATTCAAAAGGAGGGAAAGCAGCATTTGTTCCAAGTTTTAATGTTTTATTCCCTGTTAATTCTAAATCTGTAGGAATAACAACCTGTCCATCAATTGGCATAAATGAAGCAACTAAGTATTCATAATCACCATTTGATTTAATTTTTTCGATTGTTTTATTAATAGAATCAACTAACTCTGTGTTTCCTTTTTTAATAGCGATTGCATATTCTTCTCTTGCAAATTTATCTTTTACGATATCTAATTTTCTGTTTTTTGCAACAATTTCTTTTGCAGGAAGTTCATCAAGAACAACAGCGTCAATATTTCCATTCATAAGATCCATTGCTGCATCAATTCCTGTTTTAAAAGATACTACGGTTGCGTCTTTTACGTTATCTGTTACCCACCATTCACCTGTAGTTCCAGCTTGAACACCAATTTTTTTACCAGCTAAGTCGTCAGCTCTATTGATGACAACTTTTTCTTTTTTAGCACATCCTGTTACACAGAAAACTAAAAGAAGTGTAAGTAAAACTGCAATAATTTTTTTCATAATTATATTTCCTCCTAAAAGTGATTTCATTATACCACAGAACAACAAAATTGTACATAAAAAAACAGTATCATTCTGAACTTGTTTTAAGAAGTTTTGATGTATACATAGAGTAGATTCCGAAATTAATTCGCAACGGCGGTTATTTTAGAAAAAAAAGCCCCTAGAAAAATTAATTGCTAGGGACTTTGAAAAAAGAATATAAATGGAAAAATTAGTACACAAGTCTAAAGTTTCTATCACCATCAGGTTGGGCAAAAATATCTGGTAACTCAGAGGTAAAAACATCAGCACCTAACCAATTATCTTGGTCACCTTCTTTAATGAAAAATTTATATCCATTCCAAGAATCAAAACCAGGTTTTATATCTTGTTCCCAATTAAATGTTTTGGTATAAATTCCAGTATTTTGTCTGGTTAGTTTATAATCATCAGATACATCCCAGTTACTACCAGGGAACATTAAATAAACTTCTGCATTTTCAGAGTAAGCACCTACAACATTAGAATCAAAATGTTCTGGATTATATGTAAAAGTGATAGTTCCCCAATCTTCAAAACAATATGGAACTACAACATCTGTAAAATCAACCCAATTTGTATATATAGTTTCTGATTCATAGAATTTTGTACTATTACTAACAGAATCCCCATTAGCATCACAGAACCAATCAGGCCAATAATATCTACCTTCTCTTTCGTAACCATACTTTAAACCATCACCATTAAGCCATACTGTCCAACCTTTAAAACCACCTGAAGACAATATATTACTAAATGTATCACCAGATTTGAAACTACAATATAGTTTATGAGTTCCGTCACCACTTCCTGTCCAAAAGTACCCATCTCCAGCATCTAAAGTTAATACAAGTCCAGTTGTTTCTAAGGTTGGAAGTTTTGCATCTTTTATTGATTTTTGGCGAACTGTAAAATAATTCATTTCTCCTGGTGTGTAGATAGTATAGTCTTTATATGAATCACCCCATTCAGCAGGTTTATCAATAAATTCAGTTGTTGTATCTTTATAAACTAAATTTTCACTAAAAATATATGGCTCAATCATTGAATGCCATTTTTTTATTCTAGCAATACTGTTATCGTCATCAAAGAAACTATTTTCATTTGAGTATTCAAGAAGATATTTTTGATACAACTTCATATATTCTGGAACTTGAAGAATCTTTTGAATTAAAGGATGTTTTCCGTCTGTTAAATTTCCCCAAGTATAAGGATTTGCTTTACCAGCATCAACTCCTAAGTGGCAAACCCCTAAAGAGTTATCATAATCATAAGGAATAAAATAAGCTTTTTCATCTTCGTCAAAATAGAAATAAAAATTATTTTTATTTATCCAATAATCATCCCACATTCCAAGAACAACATTGATAGCATAAGTGCGTAAGAATAAATCTCCTGCCATTTTTTCGTTATAAAACTTAGTGATTTTTTCTTTATCAGCAGAATCATTTACACCATCTGTACAATTTGGAAGATTATTTAACTCTTCCATAAAAGCCAAAATTTGAGTTCTACCTTCTTCTAAGTCATTATCACCTTTGTAGTCGTAATCATAAGTTTTGTTAGTTGAGTCCTTTATAATTGTTCTATCTTCATCAGCGAAAGTAAAAGAAACATCTTCTTCACCGATTGAATTTGCATCATTTTTAACAAAGTTTGGACCATATTCTGATTCTGATTTCCAAAGACATTTCCAGAGATTTCCTTTATTTGAAGAAAGATATCCGCCACCTTCTTTTTCTGTGCGTTCTTTTAGGAATTGCTTTTTGATTTCTTCAACCATGGCATAAACACCATAATCTACAGTTTCAAATTCAGATGTATTACCGTCTGCATCTAAATCTAAATCGTCAATAATTTGAATTTTAAGAGTTGTGTAAGCAGCACGAGGTGCAATCCAAATTCCGTTTTGTCGGAAAAGATTGTAAGCATAAACTTCACGGCTATATGTTGCATCATCTTTAAATCTTTTTAAGATAATACCTTTCATACAATCAGCAAGTTTTTTATCTTCGCCTTTAGGAATCCATTCTTCAAAATCTAAAGCAAAATGAGCTTGTACATAATCGTTTTTTCCTGCTTCATTTCCTTCTTGAGGACGACGACGGCTTGTATTTCCACGGATTCTAAATCCAATATCATTGAAAAACCATTCTTTATTGTCTTTAGTAAAATAAAAACCTTTTACAACTACACTTTCTTCATGAGAAAGAGAATAATCGCAATATGAAAGATGTTTATTCCATTCAGAACGATCAAAAACTAAAACCATTTGACCAAGTGCATCTGGATTAAAAATATTATCCAAAGATTCTGTTCGAGAATCATATTCAGGATTTAATTCTTCTGTAAATTTTACTGTATAAAGTTGAGATAAGTCCTCTTCTGAAATTACTGGACTTGCAACTGTGTTAGGACTTTCTGATTTTATAACACTTTTAGAATCATCCAACTGCAATTTCTCTGGCAAAACATCATTATCACCAGTTGAACCACTTCCACTTTCATTAGAAGAACCTCCTGAACCAGTTGTATCTCCACCAGTTTTGTCTCCACATGAAACAAGAAACATCATTCCTAAAACAGTCATAAAACACAATAATACTGTTAAAAATTTCTTTGTAAAATTTAGTTTCAATTTTCTCTCCTTAACTACAAAAAAATATTATTTTCTTTTGTAGTTTCAGTGTACATGAATCACCCCCCCCCGTCAACTAGAAAAATTATGTTATGTAATGAGAAAGCTTTATTGTAAAAAGGAATTAAAACTAAACTAAATTATTCACCTTGCAAGATAACATTTACATTAACTGTACAACTTCTTCCTTTTGAATCAACTACAGTAATTTCATGTTTTCCTAAAGGACAATTCCACTCGTAAACTTCGTTGGGTTTTGTACGGGTTATAAAATCTGAACCACAAAACCAAATTAGTTCAGATGAATCGGCATCACTTGAGGCTTCTAAAATTATTTTGTTTCTGTTTTCATCTTTAGTACGATACACATAATCAGTTCCCGTCATAGGTGAAAGAATCTGTGGAGGAAATCCATCACGGTTATTCCACATATTAAAACTTTCTGGAGGATAAGAAGGTGGAACAAGTCTTGGCAATCCTGCTTGTTCAAACAAAATTTGTAAATCACTTGGCCAAAATTCTCGGATTACAGTTTTTACATATTGCTTATCTATTTCATCTGTGCGATAACCTGTGCGTAAATCAATATTTATCTTTCTGTGAATTTTACATTTTTCAATTGGTGAAGTTCCGGGAATAAAGTAAGTCTTTTCTTTTTTTTCGCAATTTTCTGTTGGAATACTTCCCGAAACGGAACAAACTTCAATTTCAGAAACTTTGCGTGGAGGCCAATCTACAAGTATCATATCTTGTTTATTCATTTGTGATAAAATTGAATAAGCAATTTCAAAAAATAATGGAGCAGACATCCTTCTTCCTAAAAATGAATTATTTCCCTGCCCATCAAAATTACCAATCCAAATACACAAAATATATTTATCAAAAAAACCAATTGTCCAGCTATCTTTAAATCCAATTGAAGTTCCTGTTTTATATCCTATTGGAATATTTTTTAAATCTATTGGAATTGATGAAACTGGTGGAACATTTGCTTCTAACATTTTTCTTACGATAAAAGCACTTTCTTCTGTTAATAATTGTTTTTCAAAATCTTCGCTTGATAAATTTTTTGTTGCAAATCCTTCTTTATAAAATTTAATATTTTTATATTTCCCATTATTTGCTAACATTGCATACAACTTTGTTAATTCTAACATTGTAACTTCTGCACTTCCTAAAACGATGGAAAGTCCATAATGCTCTTTTGATTTTAAATTTGATATATTTGCACTTTGTAAAAAATCGTATAAATCAGGATTTTGTATTTGCTGTGCTAAACTTACAGCAGGAATATTTCTACTATCTGCCAATGCAAACCAAGCCTGTACTGGTCCTTTAAAAGTATTTCCATAATTATCTGGAGCATATTCATTAAATGCTTGTGGTGTATCTTTTAACATTGTACGATAATGAATTAATCCTTGTTCTAAAGCCAATGCGTAAATAAATGGTTTTAAAGTAGAGCCTGGAGAGCGTTTAGAAGTAGTAATATTTACTTGACCTTGAATTTCGTTGTTATAAAAATCTAGCGAACCAATATTTGCTAACACTTCCATATTTTGCCAATCTAGTAAAAGTAAACCACCATTGTGAACTCCAAAAGATTTATGTTTTGCAATATGTGATTCTAAAAATTCTTCACATTGTTTTTGTAAAGATAAATCTATTGTTGTTTTTTTTATTTGTCTAATTTTTTTTTCATCTTTTAAATTTATATTTTCTTGTTGTGCTAACATTTGAGTAAAGTGAATTGCTTCGTTTGGAAAATCGCAAACTGTATTTATTTTCATATCCATGTAATTTTTTTTATCTGCATCTTCAGGATGTTCCTTTATCCAATTATTAAATAAAACCTTTCTGGCATTGATCAGTTCACTTGGAGTTTTAAATTTTTCTGGTGCACGTTTTGTAGGATTTTGTGGTAAAACACATAACATAATATTTTCTGAAAGAGAAAGTTTTTCTATTGGTTTTGAAAAATAATACCAAGAAGCACTTTCAAATCCTTCAATATTTTTTCCACAAGGAACAAGATTTACATACGCATCTAAAATTTCTTGTTTTGAAAAACACATTTCTAAATACAATGCAAAAATAATTTGTAAAAGTTTACCAGGAATATTTTTTGTGTAAAGATTATATTTTAACTTTGCAACTTGCATTGTAATTGTACTTGCACCAATACGCCTACTTTTTTTTATGTAAGTTTCATTAAATGCTTTAAATATTGAAACAATATTTATTCCATTGTGTGAATAAAAAAATTTATCTTCTTGTGTTAATAATAAATCAATAAATTCTTGGGGATATTCATTAACATTTTTGTAAACGCGATATTTATCATCTTCAGTTAAAAATACTTGAATTAAATTTCCGTTTCTATCTTCATAAGATGAAGAAAAATAAATTCCAGATAAAATATCACCATTGTTTTTTACATAAAGCACATGAACAAAAAATGCAAGAATTGATAAAACAAAAATTGAAAGGAGAACAAGCAAAACTTGTTTTTTTGAAAAATGAAATCTCTTAAAATTTATTTTACACAATCCTTGCACTTAAAATTTTTCCTACTTAGAAATTTTAATTGGACTTTGCGGTCCTATTCCTTTAATTTCGCCATTATACATAGATTCAGCATACAAAGGAGGAACAACAAAAGTTCCTGTACTAATCGCTTTTGCTAAGTAAGTAAAACTATTTATTCTATCAGTTACAGTTCCGTACAACACAACCCTATCTTCTCTAATATCAATATAGTCTGGTTTCCACATTGAATCTGAAGTTCTTATTGATTCAATATCACTTTCGAGTCCTGCACATGAAAGATCAATTACAGCAACATTGTTTAAATATCCTTCTTTTGAAGAGCGAATATTTATTTTTACCATAACTGTATCACCAATTTTAATATCAGATAATTTACTTCCATCTGGTTTGCAGAATTCTCTAAAAACTTCAATTCCATCATCAACTGGTTTTGTTGGAATACTTGTTTCATATCCACCTTCAACAGTTTGATAATACATCAACAATTCTGAATCATTTTTGAAAATAATTTTTTCTGCATCAGAATCAAAGTTTGATTTTTTTGCATATTGTGATTTTACATTTTCACTTTCAGATTCAAAAGGTAATTTTTTTTCTTCATTATTAATCAATTGATAAATTTCATAAGGATTATTTTCAGCAGAAATTAATTTTGAATATGAATACAATGCTTTATAAGCAGCAGACGTTGAAAAGGAATTAAAAAAATTAAATCTTAATCTATTACAGAATGATTCAACTTGTTCCTTTGTAATGTGTTTAACTTTTTCTGGAAAGTATGTTGAAACAATATCAATATAAGTTGAATTATAATGTAATTCATTTTGATAATCCCAAGACGAATCGAACATCATATCAAATTTTGCGGCGTTATAAAGTTTATTAGCTTTTTCTTCTTGCATCATCATTTTATAACTTGCTGCAAGATATAATTTTTCATATTCACTTGAAGAATCAAAAATTGATAAATCTTTTTCTAAATCTTCAATGTAATGAGTTGTAACTTCTTCATTTTTTGTAAGAATATAAATTGCATAAGCGCGAATATGAGCTTCTCGTTTTTCTTCAGAATCAGAAGCAATTACTTCAACTGCTTTTAAAACTTTAGACATAAAAGTTGAAGGAACAGAAAAGCCATGATTCTTTGCGTCAGTTAAAAATTCTGCTGCATACAAAGTAATTATATCTTGTGTTGGAGATTTATTTGTCCAATACCCAATATTACCATCAGGTTTTATCCTTGATTGTAAAATTGAAATTGTTTCTTCAACCATTCCATTAACTTTTTCTTGAGTAATACCAGCAACTTTTGCAACATCGCGATAAATATATGGATAGGTTTTACTAACAACTTGTTCAGAACAACCATAAGGATATTTTTCCAAATAAAATTTTAATCCGTCAACAAATGTTGTTGGCATGTTTGAAACAGAAGCAGTCCTTTGAGCATACTCATCATAAGTTTTATGTTCTACATTTAATTTTGCAGATTTAGATTTTGTTAAACCTGATTCAATCCAAACTTGATAAGGCATTGAAGGTCGCACACTTAAAGTAGAAGTATAAACTGTTTTTTCTTCTACTCCAGAAAGATTTTTACCAGTTGCAATAAATTTTAATTCAGCGCCCCCTAATTTATTTTCTGCTTTAACAACAAAGCGCACAACTTCATCCTTCCCTTCTGGAATTTTTACTTTGACAGTTTTGTCTGTCAACACAGAAAGATGCTCTGTATTTTCAAGATTGATTGTAACTTCTGCATTATCTCCACTTCCTTTAAAATTATTTGTTACAGTTACAGAAACATCAAATTCATCTCCGGGAGCTGCAACAAGAGGATTATTTGGAATCATGATAAAAGCATTAGTTGCTATTGTTGAAGTTTGTGCAGACCCAACAGTATCAGGAGAAACTGCAACTGCCATAACTCTAATTGAACCGTTAAAGTAATCTGGAACTTTATATTTTACAGATCGAGTTGATTGATCTGCATCTAAAATTCCAGACCAGAAAGCAACAGGTTTATTTACTTTTCTACTAAATGGATTTAAATTTGATTTAAGCATATCCATTCCAGCCCCACCACCAAAAGCAGAAACTGATTTTAATACATTATAGTCAGGTAAAACCAAATCTAAAATTTGTAATGTTCCAACTTCTAATGCTTTCTTTTGAAAAAAGAATGAAAGAGGATCAGGAGTAGAATATCTTCCTACTTGTAAAATTCCTTCATCGACAGCAAAGACCACAATCTTTCCTTTTTCTGAAGTTGAATAATTTATTGTAAATTCTTCACCAGATTTTATTTCTGATGGCACATCTAATTTTATTTTATTTGTCCGATTATCCTTATTTACAGAAAATGGCACAGTACCATAACAGAATGGACTCATAAAAATTTCTTCAGAAGTTGAACTTCGAGTAAACATTACATTTATATATCCATTACCTTCTATACCGAAAGGTATATCAATAGTTTGTATTGAAGAAAGTTCGGAAGTATTAAACCATTTATAAGAATAAACTTTATCTCGTTCTATTGTAATTAAACCACTTCCTGGATAAGGCGATTTAATAAAAAGTTTTGCAGTTTCTCCTACTGATAAATCAGAATCTTCAAGAGTTATTTCAAGTTCTGCATTTCTTGTTAAACTTCTTGTAATATTTTTATCACCAACTACAGAGTAGTTAATTTTGTTAAACACCAAACCTTCTTCATTTACTAAAGAAACAGTAAATTCTCCTTCGATATTTGTAGGCACAACAAAATCATATCCGTCTTTTGTAATAGAAATTTTTTGACTTGAAACCGGATATTCTTTTTTTACAGACTGATATTTATACAAACCGTTTGGTTGTTTTACTAATGATGAAACATATTTTTGTTCTTCAATATTCAAAGTGATATTTTCAAGTGAAATTTTTTCTAAGTTTTTATCAATAGCAATTAAAGAAATTTTTCTTACTGAATCATTATTAACATAAGAAAGTGAACCGTCTGCTTTATATCCAATCATATATTTTAACGGAGATACTATAACTTGTGATTGTTTTGAAACATTACGGCCACTATCTTTTTCAAAAGCTTCTACATAAAAAGTTAATTGATATGTCGCTTTCTCAAATTTTTCTAAGTTAATCTTGAAATTTGCTTTACCTTCATCATTTGTTTTTACTTCACCTAAAAATTCATCATAAGAGTTTTCTTTTAAATATGGATCTGAAAAATTATAATCAGAATATTTTTTTACAGATGGAAAACCAGGTGTTAAAGTAATTTGTCCTCTAACTTCATTTCCACTAGCAGGAGTTCCAAAAAGATTTCTTAAACTTACAGTTCCAATTAATTCATCTGTATCAATCCATCCAGAATTTGGAAGAGGTTCAAATCCTGTTTGCAAAGTTAAAGTGTCAGGTAAAAATTCTTCCACACTTAAAGAATTTGATGCAAGATAATTTCTTTTTATTTTCTCATTTTCTTCTTTTAATAAGTACAGGGTAACAGTATACTTTCCTGTTGGAGAATATTGTTTTGTAGAAAAACTTACTTCATTAAAACCAGATGCGGAATTAGAAAATTGTTTTGTAAACATTTCAGTTCCTTTAGAATCTACAACAGCAAGTTCTAGTGGAATGTTGTACAAATTATTATTCCAATCTCCAGATTTTAAAATCATACCAACATTAATTTCTTCCCCAGGACGATAAATTCCTCTATCATTAAAAAGATAAGCGTTAATTTTTTCTGGATCAGAAGAACCATAAACGCCACCAACATCAAAGTTTGAATAATCCAATCTTCTTCCATTAGCTGAATAAGGCATAAAAGATAAATCATTTGCTTTTTCAACAATGTATGCAATTGGCTCATGTTCATTTTCTAATCCGGATAAATCTGAAATTGTTGCATGACCTAATGAATTTGTAAAAGTTTCATAAACAGGATTTCCGTTAATTCCTAAAACACATACTCTTGCATTTCCAACAGGATTTCCAGTTGAAATTGATTGAACAAAAATATCTTTTGTTCTGTTTGAATTTTGTTTTACAAAAAATCCTAAGTCTGTTACAAGAATCAATCTTTTATCTTTTAAACGAGAATTGCTATCATCTTCAACAGAAAAAATAAATAAACCATTTTTTAGATTTTTTTCTGGCACAGAATTTAGTTGCTTTGTAAAATCATAAGAAAAATATGAAACAGTTTCTAAGTTTGCTCCAGGAATATAATATTTGCTTGTTGTTTTTTCAGAAATATTATCTTCATCAAAACGATAATTTGAAAATTTAAAATTTTTCATATCACCATTTGACATGGCAACAAGATGATTAATATCTTTTGGCATTATTCGTGAAATTGAATACTCTACTCTGTTTACACCTCTGGAATACAATGACATTTTTTTACTTCCAGACAATGAAAGAATTGTACCCTCTGATAAAATTCCAAGTTCTTTAGGATAGTTTTTTACTCGCAAAGTTTTTTCATAAACATCATCCCACTTATAACCACCGTAAAAATTTATATTACCTGCAATTTTTACATAAATATATTTTTGTGGAGTTGTTTTTATTTTAAATGAATTTACAGATGAATTCTTTTCCGCAGTTGGAATCATCGTAAAATCAATTTTTTTTGATTGTGATAAAACTAAATCAGTAACATAAGTTGTATCGTACCAATCATAATTTTTAATTTCTTTATGACCTTGTTCTTTTGGTCTATCATCTGGAAGTTCGTAAACTGAAATATATTTTTCTAATTCTTCTGCCGAAACCATTCCTTTAGTTTCAACAAAAATTATTTGGTCATAATTTTGTTTATCATTTTTAATCAAAGAATGACTTACGTTTTGAATATTTACATAATCACTAATTCCAGGAACAGTAACTGAATCAGTCAACTTAGAGGAAGGAGCTCCTCCAAAAAGTGATTTTATTCCACTATCAACTACAATGTTCATTTCAGAAGTATATTGAGGCATTGGAATTGGTTCACTAACTACATAAGCGATGGTTTTATTTTCATTATATGAAATTTTAAAATTATAATTTTTTTCTATACTTTCAACTTTATTAGAATTACTAGAAGACTTATCTTTTTTACCAGATTTTAATTTAAGTGAAATTTTCTTTGAAATATTTTCTGTGTCAAATGGTGCAGTTCCTTCCAAAGAAAATGTTACACGTTTAATTGAAGTATTTTCTGGATCAATAAAAAATTCTGCATCAGTCATTGAAAGTTTATAATCTAAAGTTTTAAATGAGCAGGAACTATCAACAATTACATTATCAGAAAATAGTTTTGTGTTAAAATTGATTTTATACTTTGTTCCAAGAGACCAATTTTCTTTGGGAACAAATTTTAAATAACTATCATTTACCCATGACCAAGTTCCATTTATAACTGGTGAAATTGTTATAAGATTAGACAAATCTTGTTCGCTATAATTTATAGGTGCAACTGATGAAGAAAATGCAATTTCTAAAGGTGATTTAAGTTCTGTACTAGTATCAGTAAAATAAATTGCTGGTTCATATAAATTAGTAGTAACTTCAAATTTTGTAGCCTCTACTTTTTGCGAAGGCTTACAACCAAAAAAAATAGCAACAAATAAGACAAAAAAAATAACTGAGGAAAATTTAAACTTCATAAAATATCTCCAAAAACAATCTTTTTTTTATACTAACACACAAAATATCATTTTGTATAGAGAAAAGATTGTTTTAGAAGAAAATTAGTATAAATTATTTACCACCAAATTATATTTGGCAATCCAACTTGAATAAAAATATTCTTAAAATCCCTCAAAAGATTTAATACATCAGATTTAACTGAATCATTTAACAATATATTCAACAAGAAAAATACTATAAAACATGAAATAATCATTAAACAAATTTTTATTAAAATTTCTTTCCAAGTAAATTTTGATATTAGCTGAAAAAGTAAAAACGAAATTATTGAAATTCCTATAAATAATGAAAATTTTACTGTAATTAAAAAACAACTAGTTATTGAAAGTATACTTGATAAAATAGAAATAAATTTATTTCCCTTTTTTAAGATTACTGTTAATAATTTTAAAATGAAAAATAAAATAAAATTCATAATTAAAATTACATTTCTAAACTTTTCAATTTTAGGTGGAAGATTTTTATATTCAACAGCATTAACATTTAAATTGAAATTTATATTTTCCAAATCAAATTTTTCACCTGAGGATTTTATGCTAAATTCTAATTTTCTTCCATCTTTTTCAATAAATTCATAATATTCAGGATCTGCAAAAATACTTATTACTTTATCTGGCAAATTTAACCAAAGAGAATTACAAAGCAACATAATTGCAGAAGAGATAAAAATCACACTGGAAATAAAATCAAAAAAATTTGCGAAAAAATTTGTTACTACAGAACTATTTTGCTTTGCAACTTTTATTTTTTCTGTTTTTTCAGGTTTGTCCATTTTACTTTTTTTATCTTTAATTTTTTTTACTTTAGATTTTTTACTATTACTAAATTTTTCTTTGATAATATAAATTTTATTTTTTACCATACAACAAAAATTATTTATCTTAGAATTTTTTACTTCAGATATTAAATCAAGTTTGATTTTTGGAACTTCATTATAAATAAATCCATATTTTAAAATTTCCGTTAATAAATTAACCTCAACTTCTTTTAAAGAAATAAAATTAAACATATAATTTTTTTCTGGGAATTTTATTTCTATTCTATAAACATCTTCTGTTTTTATTTCACTTGGTTTAAAATCTATTACTTCTGGTAATATTTTATTATAAGTAAATTCACAGTTTTCTACATATTTTTTTTCAATACAATCTATTATTTCATTTGATAAATTATTTTTTGAATATTTATAATTTAAGTTCCAATACAATCCCTTTTCAGTAAAGACAAAACCATTATGTAAAAATTTATTTGTCCAAACAGAAAATAAAATATTTTCAGATTCTAAAATTTTAAATTTACGCTTGATAAAAATAATTTCATTTTCTAAAAATTCTTTTTGAAGTTTTAATTTATCAACGCTAATAATTGATTTATTCATAATTCAATCCTAATAAATATTTATTTTCTACTTAACAACATAGTTTGCATAAATTTGATAGCTACTATTCTCTTTATTTGAAACACCGATAGAAATTTCTTTTACATTCTTTGGAATTGTAACTTCACCAGAAAAAAATCCAGTTCCATCGTCTGTTAATTTATTATATTTATTTCCACAGATTACTGTTACAATTTTTTTACCTTCAACTTTTATTTTAAAGTTGTAAGTTTGCCCTGCAACAAGAGGCATTGTTTTTGGCTCAAGGATTTTTGCTGTACCTCCTGTAATCGAATATAAAGTAGGATAGCGAACAGAATTTATTCCAGTTGATTCAATTAAAAATGAACCACAACTGTTTCCTCGTTGTTCACCGTTCTTCCAATAAAAAATTGAAACAGAATATTTTGCAACTTGTGGTAAACTAAATGTAGCACAATCATCTTCAACTAAAACTCTGTTTTTAACAATTTGATTTGAAGATAAATTTGCAATTTCAAAAGTAAAACTATATCCATCTTTCATTTTATAATTTAAAACAAATGTTCCATCAGCTAAATTATATTTTTTTAAATCAGGCGAAAAATTTTCTGCTAAGTCAAAAAACTTAGGTTGCAAATCTGGTAAATTAAAAAATTCATCAAAAGATAAAACATCTTTTAAAAGTTGATAAGATTTTTCTTCTGGAAAGTGAGTATAAATAAAATGTTCTGGTTTTAAGAAAAGCCAATCTGTATTATATCGCTGAACAGAAGTGCGACCATTCATATATCCTGAATCCCAAGTTGCATCAACCAAATACCACTTTCCTTCAACTTGTACAATATTCCAAGCATGATTTGAATCATAAATATTTTTTTCAGTTTCTAATGAAGTTCCAACACCACGAGCATATCCATGAACTTTATGACAAGGAATTTTTAACTCATCACAAAATTGTTTGTAAACAGTTGCATAACCTTCACAAACAGCAAGTCCAGTTTTTAAAACTGAATAATAATCTTGATTTGGAATTTTTCCTGCCCAAAAACTTGCAGCATCATATTTTATCAAAAGAGCTGTGATATCATGAGCAAGTTTTGCTTTTTCAAAATCATTCTGTGCAACTTCATTAATTTTTTTACAAACTTCTCTAATGTAACTTTCAGGATTTGTTTTTCTCAAATTTTCCATTGTAGAATTTTTTTTGATTGCTTTCATACTTTCGTCTGCTTTATCAGTACGATAAGAATAGGCTTTTTCGTAAGATGAGGGTGTTGAAAAATTCGTTATTTTTGTAGAAGTTTGTGATTGTGGTTTTGGTAAACTTGGTAAACGAGTTCCTTCCATTGAAGGATAATCCTTTTGAGATTTTTCATTACTTTTAGAAAAAGCTTCTCCAAAACTTTCCAATCCAAAAGAAATATCATATATAATTTCTTTAAAAGTTTGACAACCAAAAAGTCCCAAACTAAAAACAATAAAAAAAATAATACTAAAAAACCTGTTACTAATAGAATTTTTCATAAAAACCTTCCTTAAAATTATCTAAAATACATATTTATTACGCAACTTGATGATAAAAAGCAAAAAACCAACATTAACAAAAAATAATTTATTTTACGAAACATAATTCACCTCGTTAAAAGTATATTTATTACTGATTAAGTTTATTATAACACTAATATTTTTATTTTCAAGGTATATTTGATAACCTTTTAGGTATATTTATTACTTAAATAACTGTTTATTTTGTTTTTTTTTTACATAATAATTATATTGTGGAACAAAACGAAAATGAATTAATCGATATTGCTAAACTTTTTGGAGAAAATTTACGCAAACTTAGAAAAGAAGCAAACTTAACACAGGAACAACTTTCAGAAAAATTAGAAATAAGTCAAAAACATCTTTCTAAAATTGAAACGGGAAATCAATTTGCATCAGCCCAGTTGATTTCAAAAATTGCAAACATTTTGGAATTAAATCCTTCTCAATTATTTGAAATTTTAGATGAAACAACTCCTACAAAAAAATTAGTAAATAAAATTGTTTCAAGAGTTACTACAAATATGATGATTGAAATAAAAAGACAAAACGATATTCTTTACAATAAACTTCACCAAGAAATAGAAGAAATTAAGAATTCTAACACACCTAAAAAAGATATCTTTGGATTTCCACTTTAATAAAAAAAGTCGGCTAAGCAATTTCTCAACAGAAACCTT
This sequence comes from Spirochaetaceae bacterium, assembly GCA_017936665.1. Lineage (GTDB taxonomy): Bacteria > Spirochaetota > Spirochaetia > Treponematales > Treponemataceae > RGIG9060. The sequence goes on from JAGBFB010000013.1 coordinate 37,808, forward strand.
AAACCGACTTTGTAAAAAAAGTTGTTCTTTAATTAAACTAGAACAGTAACTTCTTTTTTTGCAAGAACACAAATTAAGTCAATAAGCCAAAGGATTCCAACAAATCCACCTGTAAAAATTTGTAAAAGCCCAACAATAATTGGAAGAATTTTTCCACTTGTTAATCGGCGATAAATTCCATAAATATCATACAATAATACCAAAAGAATTTTTAATCCCCAACTCATTTTAGATTTTTTTGCCATACAACAACCTCTTAAAAATAAAATTACTATCAAATAGTATAAACATATTTTCCATTATATTTGCTTATCTGTCAAATTTTTCTTTTTAAAATTTTTATTAAAAATTCCCGACAAAAATGAAAATTGAGTTTCAGATAAAATCAAAGCAAAGAAAATTAAACAGCAACCTAAAATCATTCTACCAGTTAAATATTCTTTTAAGAATATAATAGAACAAAGTACACCAAAAACCGCTTCAAAGGATAAAAGCAAAGAAGCCGTTGATGCTCTAACATATTTTTGGCAAACATTTTGTAACAAAAATCCTAACAGGGTGCTAAATAATCCAAGATACAACATCGAAACGATTACATCTCCTCGTTGAATTTCTTGCAAAGGAAAATTTTCTCCCATAATAGGTGCTAAAATCCAGGAAAATAAAGCAGAAAAACCTAACTGTAGAATTGTTAATAAAACTGGGTCTTGATTTTGTGTATATCTTGAAATAAAAATGATGTGAATTGCAAAGAAAAATCCACAGACGATTGTAAGTAAATCCCCAATGTTTATAGAAAAATCACCTTGCAAAGAAAGAAAACCAATTCCAACTAAAGCAATAATTGCTGCAACAACTGAATACCAAGATGGCTTTATTTTATTAAAAATCCAATGTAAGAATGGAACCATCATCACATAAGTTGTGGTAAGAAAGGCATTTTTTCCTGCTGTTGTAAATTGAATTCCCACAGTTTGAAAAGCGTATGCCAAAAATAAAAATACGCCCAAAATCATTCCATGAAAAAAAGTTGATTTATCCATTTTTTTTAAGCGAGATAAAAATATCAAAGCCAAAACTACAGAAGCAATTGTAAATCTAAAAGCCAACATATAAATTGGAGGAATATAATCAACTGAATTTTTTACAACAACAAAGGCAAAACCCCAAATTATTGTAATCGAAATTAATCCTAAAGCACAAATAAAAGAACGAGTTTTTTCTGTCATGATGTTATGTTACAGAAAAATTGTGAAAAATTCAATTAAGGGAAAAAAGATAAAACTAATAGATAAAAGAAAAGATGGACATAAGAAAAAAACTAGAGTATATTTTTACTATGCCTAGAGTATTTGAATTAGATGGATATAAATTTTTTTTCTTTTCAAACGAAGGAAATCCTTTAGAACCCTGTCATATTCATGTAAGGAAATCTGAAAATTTGGCTAAATTTTGGATTTTAGATTCAGCAATACTTGCAGACAATTATGGTTTTTCTGCCACAGAATTGGCTAAAATAAAAAATATTGCCAACGACAATATTACACTAATTAAGGAGACTTGGAATGAATTTTTCAATGGAAAATGCTAGAGCAAAAAAAATTTGGTTCGATGAAAATAATTTTTGGATTTTCTTAGTTGATGGAAGACAACTTTCAATCCCTAAAGCCTATTTCCCAAAATTAGAAAAAGCATCTCCAAAAGAATTAAATGATTATGAATTAAGTGGAAATGGATTAGGCATCCATTGGGATTCCCTTGATGAAGATTTGTATGTACCAAACCTCTTAATTCAGTCAAATATAAAAACTGATAAAAAATTAGCGTAAAAGTAATCAGTAGAATTGTAGTTTTTCTTCGTAAAACTCTCGACTTGCTACCGAGTTTTGCAAGATTCTTTTTTATATCTTTTCTAAATCGTTTATCAAATTGTTTACAACAGTTTGTTTGTCTTAAAAATAATAAAGGAACAAAAGACGGAATAACAATGTGGGGAAAGTACAAAGGCGTTTGGGTTGGAGTAAAGAAAACTCATGGCAATATTGCAACAGTATTTCCAGATAGTAATCAATCTGATAAAAAGAAACGGAGGTAAATAAATGCTTGAAGAAATTAAACAAGAATTGGATAAAATAAAAGATTGTTGGGAAACTCAAGATGGCATTTCTGATTCAGATTATTCCAAACTTGAAAAAAAGATTTTTGATTTAAAAGATGAAGAATCTTTTTCTACGATTATGACTTTGCTGATTAGTCTAAGAAAAAAAATCGGATTAGAAAATGATTGGCAAACCGAACAATGGTGGGAAAATGTTTCAGATTTTATGTCTGAGCAAATTCTTGAAACAATTATTTTTATTTGTAGTGATTGTTTAGCAGATGATTTTATTTTACTTTCTGAAATCTTTGAAGATATTACGCAAAAATCTAAAAGTAAAGATTTTGTAAGATGCATAGAAGAAACTTCAAAAAAATATTCTGCCGCATGTGAAGAAAATAATGTTTTTTCTGTGATTCAAGATTGCAAAAATTTTTTATAATCTAAAAGTTTTCCATACCCTTATTATTTAGAGTATGGAAAGTTTTTGAATCTTAGCTAAATCATTTACCAAATTATTTATCACAGTCTTTTTTCTCTAAATTTTCTGCTAATTGTTCCATTAACTGTATTTTATCAGAGTCTAAGTTTTCACACTTTTCTATTAAATCATGATATTTGCGATATAAGCGAAGTTGTTTTTGTTCTGTTTCTTTTTGTGATGGGGATTTTGTGGTTTCTGTTCCATTTACCAAATATTCAACACTCACACCTAAAACTTGGGCGATTTTTACGGCAGTTTCGGCGGAAGGGGTACTTCCAAGTTTTATTCCTTGACCTATATTCGTGAGACTAAAATTACAAGTTGTTGCTAAATATGTACGAGTGATTCCTAAATAATCTAGTTCATCAACCACGCGTTCCCAAAAATTACTCATTCTCTATATATAGTGTAAGAAATTTCTGACTAATTCACTAAAAACTAAGTAATTTCTGACAATATCCGATAAACTAAGTAATTACTGAGTTAAAAACAATTTACTCAATTTTTATTTATTTTCAGGAAATTATTTTATGGCAAATGCGAACTTAAAAAATGCAAAGAAACAAAAAAATGATGAATTTTATACACAATATCAAGATATTCAAAAAGAAGTAAATGCGTATCTTGAATATGATAATAATGTTTTTAGAGGAAAAACAATTTTACTTCCATGCGACGATCCAGAGTGGAGCAATTTTACAAAGTTTTTTGCTCAGAATTTTGAAAACTTTGGGATAAAAAAGTTGATTTCTACAAGTTTTGCGGTGGAATCAAAAAAAATGGATATTGATTACGAGCCAACTTTATTTGAAAGCATTGACCCAAGATTTGATAAATCTAAGACACGATGTAAGGGAAAAATTTTTACTCTTTCTCAAGATGAAAACCAGGACGGAAAAATCAACATTGACGACTTAAAATGGAATTATCTTGACGGAGATGGGGATTTTAGAAGTGATGAAGTGAAAAAATTGCGTAACCAAGCCGACATCATCATAACGAATCCACCATTTAGTTTGTTTCGGGAGTTTGTAGGGTGGATTATGGAAGCAAACAAGAAGTTTTTGATTATTGGGAATATGAATGCGATTACATACAAGGAAATTTTCCCTTTGATAAAAGAAAATAAAATGTGGCTTGGTGTTAGTATTCATAGTGGTGATAGAGAATTTGGTGTTCCTCAAAGTTATCCTCTAACTGCAGCATCTTTTAGAATTGATGAAAGTGGGAAGAAATTTATTCGTGTAAAAGGAGTTCGTTGGTTTACGAATTTTGAACATGGACGACGACATCAACCACTTTCTCTTATGACAATGGAAGATAACATTAAGTTTTCCAAACATAAAGAAGTTCAAGGAATTGGATATCAAAAATACGACAACTACGATGCAATCGAAGTTCCTTTTTCAGACGCTATTCCATCAGATTATGACGGAGTAATGGGAGTTCCAATTTCATTTTTAGATAAATACTGTCCAGAACAATTCGAGATAATCAAATTTCGAAAAGGAAATGATGATAAAGATTTATGTATAGATGGAAAATGTCCATATTTTCGTATCCTTATAAAAAAGAAAAGTGAAGGACGTTAGTCCTGAACAAATCCGTGTGGCAATAAAACATCAAAGGAATAAATAAATGAAAACAACATTAAAAACAGACATTACTATCAACGATATTTGTAAAGGTTTTACCTACAACGAACTTGAAGGAAAAGGTCTTTATGGACTTTCTGGAAAACTTACAATTCAGCCAGAATATCAACGAAACTACATTTACGCAGACGGAACACGAGATGTTGCTGTTATCGAATCGATTTTGAAAGGCTATCCTCTTGGGATTTTATATTTTGTAAAAACTGGCGAAGATACTTTTGAAGTTTTGGACGGACAACAACGAATTACAAGCTTTGGACGTTATGTAATTGGAAAATTTGCTGTAAAAATTGATGGAATGGAAAATTATTTTTCTGGGCTTAATGAGGATTTGCAACAAAAAATCCTTGATACAAAACTTTTAATTTACGAATGTGAAGGTACAGAAACCGAAATAAAAGAATGGTTTAAAACTATAAATATTGCGGGAATTCCACTAAACGAGCAAGAACTTTTGAATGCGATTTATTCTGGAAAGTTTGTTACAGAAGCAAAACGTGAGTTTTCAAATAGTCAAAATTCAAATGTGCAAAAATGGAAGGCTTATGTAAAAGGTGATGTAAAACGACAAGATTTTTTGTCTTGTGCTTTTGACTGGGTAAGCAAGGGCGAAAAAGAAAAATATATGTCTGAACACAGAAATAGCGACAATATCAATGAGTTAAAAACTCATTTTACAACTGTTATCGATTGGATTTCTGGAGTTTTCAAATCTGTAGAAAAAGAAATGTGTGGCTTAAAATGGGGTGAACTTTACGAAAAATATGGAAAAAATCCATACAATCCAGATGAAGTTGATAAAAAACTAAAAGAACTTTACGCAGATGGTAGTGTAAAAAAGCGTAGTGGAATTTTTGAGTATATTTTGGGTGGGTGCGTTGATACTAAACTTCTAGAAATCCGTGTTTTTGAAGACCGTGATAAGCGGATTGTTTATGAAAATCAAACTAAACTTGCAAATGAGAATCAATTATCAAACTGTCCTTTGTGTGCAATTTCTGATAATGTAAATAAAACACGTATTTGGAAACTTTCTGAAATGGATGCTGACCATGTAACTGCTTGGAGCAAAGGTGGCTCAACTGATATTACTAATTGTCAAATGTTGTGCATAACTCACAATCGTGCAAAAGGGAATAAATAAAAGAAAAGATGGACATAAGAAAAGCCCGTCACTAGAAAATCTAGCAACGAGCCTTTTGTTAGAAAGTTATGTTATAAAGTAAAACTTATTTTACTTTAACTGTTTTTACCTTCCAAATATCTTTTACATAATCTTCGATTGTGCGGTCTGAAGAGAATTTACCTGAACAAGCAATATTAAGAATTGCTTTTCTTGCCCAACCTTTTCTATCTTGGAAAGTTTCTCCAGAAAGTTTGCGAGCTTCGCAGTAAGCATCAAAGTCAGCAAGAACATAGTAAACGTCAGCACGATTTCCTTCGATTCCGTAAACCAAAGATTCGTAGAGTTCTCTGAAAAGTTGATGTGTAGGATCGTATGTTCCATCCACAAGTTGATTAAGAACTTTTGCAAGCCCTGGATTTCTTTCGATGTATTTTTGTGGATTATATGTGTGTTCTTCTTCAATCTTGATGATTTCATCAGATGTAAGACCAAAGATGAAGGCATTTTCTCTACCAACTTCTTCTACGATTTCTACGTTTGCACCGTCCATAGTTCCAAGTGTTAAAGCACCATTTATCATGAACTTCATGTTACCTGTTCCAGAAGCTTCAAGACCTGCTGTAGAAATTTGTTCAGAAATATCTGAAGCTGGGAAAAGTTTTTCTGCTACGGAAACACGATAGTTTTCTACGAATACAACTTTAATTCTTCCTTCAACACGAGGATCGTTGTTTACTCTTTCAGCAACAGTATTTATCAATTTGATAATTGCTTTTGCTCTACGATATCCAGAAGCAGCTTTTGCCCCGAAAATAAATGTACGAGGAGCTGGTTTGTAAGAAGAATCTTCCAACATTTTGTTATATTCATACATAACATGTAAAATGTTAAGAAGTTGTCGTTTATATTCATGAAGACGTTTGATTTGTACATCAAAAATTGATGTAGGATCAAGTTCAACACCTTGTGTATCTTTTAGATATTTGCACAATGCTTCTTTGCTTCTTTGTTTAATAGCAAGGAATTCTTCTTGACTAGCAGCATCATCAGCAAATTTTGCCAATTCTTTGATTTTTGATAAATCTTTTTCCCATCCATGACCAATTCTATCTGTGATGAATTTTGAAAGTTCTGGGTTTGCTGAAACAAGCCAACGTCTTTGTGTAATACCGTTTGTTTTGTTGTTGAATTTTTTAGGATATAATTCTGCCCAATCTTTTAATTCTTGTGTTTTAAGAAGTTCTGTGTGAAGAGCAGCTACACCGTTTACACTGAAACCTGCATGAATTGCAAGCCAAGCCATGTGAATCATTCCGTTGTGGATAATAGACATACGATTTTGTCTGTCATAATCTGTAGGGAATTTTTCTCTTAATTCAATAAGGAAGCGACGGTTAATTTCTTCAACAATTTGATAAATTCTTGGAAGTAATCCTTGGAAAATATCAATTGGCCATTTTTCAAGAGCTTCTGCAAGAATTGTGTGGTTTGTATAAGCAAAAGTTTTTGTAACAATTGCCCATGATTCATCCCAACCCATTCCGTATTCATCCATGAAAAGTCTCATAAGTTCAGGGATTGCAACTACTGGGTGAGTATCGTTTAATTGAATTGCGTGTAAATCAGCAAATTTTGAGAAATCTGTTCCGTAAGTTACTTTGTATTTGTTAATCAAATCTTGCAAACTTGCTGAACAGAAGAAATATTGTTGTTTTAAGCGAAGTGCTTTACCAAGAGGACCATTATCGTTTGGATAAAGAACTCGGCTAATATTTTCTGCATCATTTTGTCTTTCAACTGCACGATGATATTGCATATCGTTAAAAAGTTGTAAGTCAAATCCATCTGGAGATGAAGCTTGCCACAAACGAAGAGTATTTACAGTTTTTGTATCATATCCAACGATTGGCATATCGTATGGAGTTGCGTTTACGATTTCTGCATCTTCGATATAGAAAGAATCTTCGCCTTTTTCATTTTTGCGAACACATACGCGTCCACCAAATTTTACTTGAACAGTTAAATCAGAACGTTTGATTTCCCATGGATCTCGGTGTTTTAACCAGTTATCTGGGTATTCAACTTGATATCCATCTTCGATGTGTTGTTCAAACATTCCATATTGATAACGAATACCATATCCATGTCCTGGATAATCTAAAGTAGCAAGAGAATCAAGGAAACAAGCAGCAAGACGACCAAGTCCTCCGTTTCCAAGCCCTGCATCTGGTTCTTCATCTTCAATACTTGTATAGTCGATGTCCATATCTTTTAAAACTTCAACAACAGCGTCTTTAATTTGAGCGTTGATAAGGTTATTGCTCATTGCACGTCCCATAAGGAATTCTGCAGAAAGATAGTAAACTTGACGAGTAGGCTTCTTGTCATAAGCAGCACGAGTTTTCATCCAGTTGTCCATAATCAACTCAAGTGCAGAAGCAGAAACAGCATCAAATAAATCATGTTTTGTAGCTTGTGATAAATCTTTACCATACTGAAGCTTTAAGCGAGATGTTAGGTTTTCTTTAAATTCTTTTGCATTAAATTGCATAATTTCTCCTGTAGAAAAGTAGCACTAGTTGTGCAATTATTTTTCCTAGTCATTGTTAAAATACCGTAAAAAACTGACGGTAATTACATCTAATGTAAAGTAAAATAGAAGTATGGTCAAGTAAGACAGACATAAAATATATTCGTATAAGCAAAGCAAGATGAAAATTTTGTAAATGCAAAAATTGATACAAAAATCGCATAGAAATTGTGTTTTTAGCAGATTCGTACAAAAAATGCTCTCAGCCAAAATTGCTCCGCCTCGCTAGTGCTGCGTTTCACTTGCAATGCTTCGGCGTATCAATT
>JAGBFB010000014.1 GCA_017936665.1 Spirochaetaceae bacterium
AAATGCTGATGGAAAATGGGAAGTAGCCGTAAAATCAACAATGGACGGAGTCCTAAAATATAAGTTCTGGTACAAAGGAACATATATTTACGACTTCAAATCACCAGACAAAATTGATGACGGTTTCGGTGGAAACAACGGACTTATCGAAGTTTCAAAAGTACTTGCAAAACAAAAAGCAGCAGAACTCGCTGCTTCAGGTGACGCTGCAGGAGCTGCTGCTCTTATGGCACAAGCTGGTGGTGGTAGTGGACTTAAATTTGCTACATGGTCAATGCTTGGATTCCAAACAAAATTTGATACAGTTGATACAAAAAATCTAAAAGGCGTTCAAACAGAAGATGCAGGTTTAGATTCTGTTGGAATTGGAATTAAATCATATTGGAAAGTTTCAGGAGAAGCTGTTCCTAACATGCCTGTATATTTGGAAATAGCAGCCGTAGAAAATGAAGGATTTGAAAATCTTTACAAAGAAGGAGCTTTTTCAAGTGGAAAAAAAGCTGATCCAGTATTGTCATTTGGAAACGGAGCTAAAAACTTCTTAACAGATTTACTTTTTGACCCAGTATATTGGCTTGGTGGACAAAAAAATGGTGATATTACAAAAGGTAATGCTGTAGGAGCAACAGGTTGGACATATCTTGGACACTTTGTAGCAGGATTTGAAAATGATTATTTTGCATACAAAACAGGATACAAATACGCAAAATTGCCACCACACTCAAACGTATCATGGACAACAGTAGACCAAGATTGGGAAGCAGGATATGCAGCAGTAGGTGGATATTCACAATTTGCAACAGGAAATGGATTTGCAGAATGGACAAATAATTTATTTGGAGCAAAAGTAAATCTTGTTGTAGCACCAAACCGCACAGCAGACCGTGCAGGAAATCAATATGGTTTATATACTTATGCAACAGCTGACTTTGCAGGACAATATATTGATGTACAATACAATGGTGCTTACGGTAACACATTTGATAAAATCAATGTTTACAATGATTCATTCAAAACAGATATCATTTTAGGATACAAAGGAACATTTGGACCTGTAACAGCAAAATTGAATGCATTATGGAATGACTATGCAACATTTGCAGATGACATTGCATTTGTAGACACAATTGCAGCTAATGTACAAGTTTCATATTCAGATGATTACATGGATGCAACTTTAGCATACAGACTACGTGGAGCACAAACTGGAATGATGTACGTAGAAGAAGGTGCTGACGATCACAACCATGTAACAGATCAATTAGGTGATGCAAACACAATGAAAGTATGGTTGAACTACAACTACAAACTTCCTTATGGAAATGTAGGAATTGAACCATACATGGTTACAACATTAGCAAAAGATTCTGCCCTTTTCTTTGATAACGCAAGTCAAATGGAAATTGGTGGAAAACTTTTTGGTGGATATGACTTTGATGTAGTTAAATTTGATGCATATGCAAACGCAAAATTCTTAACAGGATATGAACCAGAAGAAGGAGACGCAGTAGAAGGCGTATTCACAATTGGTGATATCGGACTTAAAGTATCAACACCACTTGTACTAAATGGTCTTTCTTTAGCAGTTGGATATGATCCAGATAATACAGAAGCAGATTTTATTACAGGAATCTTTGAATTAGGTTTACCTGCTGGAATCAATGCTCAAGCAGGTCTTGGTTATCGTGTAGCAAAAGAAGTTACAAAAGACGGAAAAACAGAAGTTTCAAAAGTATATAACGGCGAAGAACTAGGATTCTTTGTTGGTGCTAATATGAAACTTAATATCCCACAAAAACCAGTTCTTTACACACAATTTGTATGGAACATGGATCCTTACAAAGGATTTGGTGATGGACAAGACTTCATCAACTATGATGGATACGTACTTGATTCTGGTGTAAATAACTACGCTGGTGCAGGTGCATTCCGTGTAGCTCTTCGCTGGGATTTCTAAGGTAAGGAGTGAAAAGAAATGAAAAAAATTATTTTTGCAGCACTTTCAGTGTTGATGATTTTTAGCCTTATTGGATGTGGTGAACACATTGACTATACAGAAAATCCTGTTTTAGGTGCAGGGGCTGTACCTGGTGCATTTAATGGATGGGACAATACAACTGCTTGGACAACAGTAGATGATGATAAATGTGTTTATACTTATGAATTTAAAGCAGATGCTGCAGAGGTAGATTGGAAAGCTATCACAATTGCAGGTGATTGGAACTCTGGTGCTTATATCAACGCAGTTGTAAAACCAGATGGTAATCCTGTAAAATTATCATTTGATGACAAAACTGGTGGTGGAACAAATGCAAGCATTACTGAGTTAACAAAAGGGAATAGCTATAAATTGACAGTTTATAGCGAAGACGGTGCTGTTTATGCTAAAGTTGAAGACTTAGGTCTTGATATTATTCCAGTACCATATATATTAAGTGGTATGTTTGTTCACGGTGGAATGTATGATGCATCCTGGGGTGCTGTTCTAGCTGGTGCTTTACTTGAGTTTGAAACATCTTCTCAAGATGGTGTTGTAGTTTACAAGAAAGATTTTACTGCTTCTAGTGATGATGAAGGGTTTAAAATTGCTTCTGCTGACTGGAATAATGGTTGGGCTGGAACAGAATTTACTCTAGATGCAGCAGATTATGTTGAATTCAAAGAAAAACGCGTAGATGGTGTAGCTTATGATACAGCAACTGATGAAAAATTACTTCATACAGAGGGAGCTGATAAGGGTAAACCAAGAGATACAAATAATGCTGTATTAAAGGGAACAAAAGCAGGTAAAACTTATCGTCTTTACATCAAAACAACTCCAGATGAAAAGGTATATGCAAAAGTTGTTACTTTAAATGCTGTTGTTATCGATGGTGCAACAGTAAAAGCAACAGATTTACCAGCTGATTTAAATGGTAAAGACTTATACTTTACAGGTACTTTCAATAATTGGGTAAAACCAGGTGAGGAAGGGTCTATTAAAGCAACTGTTGCTAATGGTGAAATTAGTGTAACACTACCAAAATTTGAAAAAGATTTTGAAGGTGCTGAAAAAGCTGAATTTGCCGTAGAAGGTAAATTTGCTTCTGCTGGTTGGACTAAACCAGAAATCACAGCAAAAGATGATAGTGGAAACATTAAATTTACACTTACTGCAGAAAAAAACACATTAAAGGGAACATTCAAATCTGTTGATGGTGAAGTTTACATATGTGACTGGGTTGTTGAGTAACATCTAGTTAATCTAAAGTTTAAAGGTTCGCTTGAGTAATCAGCGAACCTTTTTCCATATTAAAGACTGAAGGATAATATTATGTCAATAAAAAATATAACAATTACAAATGTAAGAATTGTTGACAATAAAGAAAAACAAAAGATAATTACATTTTTTGATGATATTATTACAAAATGGTTAACTGACAGAAACAATGAATGGTTTTGTATAAATGATTTATTAGATTTTGGTATTGAGCAACATAAGGATTGGAACGGCACACCTCTTCAAGTTTTACGCGATAATTATATAAATTCTGGAAAAACTGAGGAACAAGCACATACTCAAGCAGGGAAAGATGCCGGAAAACTTTTAAAAGAAACTGTACATTTAAGGCAAGAAAATTTTGATACAAAGAAAAATTATTATAGATATTACAAAAAAATATAAAACTTTACACTAGGAATTTATATAAAATATTTACATATTTTATATAAATTCAAAATAAATTAATTTTATCAATTTGCACAGTCTTGAGAAGTTTTCTTGAGACTGTGCATTTTTAGGTGTAAATAGAAGGATGGAATATTATGTGTTATATACAATTTGTAATAAATGAAATAACAAAAGATACTAATAAACCTATTTTTTTATATAACTTATTGTGTTCATCTAATTTATTTTCTGCAATTCCAATTCATTATATTGAAAAAAACAATGGTATTGAAATATATGTAGAAAAATTATCAAAGAATGTTTTAGTTAAATATAATTGTAAAGATTATCTTTCATTTATTGAAATTATCAAACAATCAATCAAGAATATTTGCAAAATATTAAATAATTTTGAAAAACAAAATATTATACAAAAAACACGCAGGGAGAAAATTTTAAAAACTAGTATAAACTTTGACTACGAATATAAAGATATTCTAAAAAATGATGATGTTATAAACTATGTGGATTATTTTAATTACGAATTTGTTTTAACGGAAGAAGGAAAAAATCATTTTTCTATTCAAAATGAAAAATAAGGATAAAAATATGAGTGATAATTTAATTGAATTAAGCAGTTTTCAAAATTATCTACGAAGTAATAATTTGCTTGATAAAGAAATAAAAATAAATTTGTATATAGGAAGAACAGTATACGCTAACTTCACAAGTAAAATTACCATAAATATGAGTAATGAAACCATATGTTTTTTAGATGACTTGATTACAGCAAATCCTTATTTAGGACAGGCTTATATAAAAACAGATTTTAAATTTGTTGAACCTTATCTTGAGTTTATTTGGAAAAATTTTACTGTAAAAGTAAATGATTAAAATTTTTGGAAAAATTGTTTTATGAAAAATACAAATATACAAGTTAAAGACATCTTAGATGATTTTTTTATTTTTTGTAAAAAAGAATTTCCTCAATGTTATATACACTACAATAAAGATAAAAATTGGTTTTGGGTACAAGCATCTTTGCAGTTTTCTTCTCTTTTGCATTTTGAATATAAAAATGGGGATTTAAAACTACATATTGAAATTTTAGATAAACAAGAAAAAAAATTATTGATAAATTTCTTAAGTAAACAAGACTTATTAAAAGATAAATTAAAGAAAACGTTTTTTATTTTAGAATCAAATATAATTACAAAAGAAGTTTTATTTGAAAAATTGAAATATTATAAAAGAAAAATTAATAAAATTTTAAATGAGTATAATCAACAAAAAAATAAAATAAAAACAATTATAGTGGTTATTGCTCCTCGTAATAAAGGAAAAACAACATGTATAAAAGAATTTTATGTAAATTTAATTCAAAAACATTCTATATAAACCTAATCAAATAAAACATATTAAAGGGAAGTCTTGTCCTTTATTTATCAATTTTAAGAACGATATAGAAAAAATTATTGGATTTAATTCAAATAAAAGAATCGCTATTATTAGTTATGGTGATGGATATAAAAAATTAAGACAATCTATAAATAATTTATCAAAATATGCTGATACAATAGTTTGTGCATGTCATCCTTTTGAGCAAAATCAGAAAACATCATACAAAGCTCTTGATAGTTTTAGAAATACACATAACATAGTTGAACTACATAAATCGTATTTAGCAGATGTATGTGACAAATCAACAACATCGATGGTAAACTATAAATTTTCAAAACAATTATTAGCAGTAGTAGAATATTATCTAGCTCAGTAGAAAATATAAATTCAAAATAAATTTATTTTTACCAACTTTGCCTTCGTTTAGGAATTTTTCTTGAGCGAAGTTTTTTTCCCTCTAAACCCAAAACACCTAAGGTCGTAATAAGGTCGTAATAAGGTCGTAATAAGGTCGTAATAAATTGACTTTTGGGTCGTAATAAAATACAATAGAAATATGAACTTAGAACAAATCAAATCTCTATTAAAAACTGGCGAAAACATTGGCGTTGAATTTAAGCGATGTGGGAATGGAATTGAAAGCGATACTTACGAAACTGTATGCTCCTTTGCAAATCGTTTTGGAGGTGATATTTTCTGTGGAGTTCTTGATGATGGTTCTATCCAAGGGCTAAATGAAAATTCATTGCAATCAACTATAAAAAATTTTATTTCTATAATTTCTGATGCAACGATGTTTAATCCCACTTTGTTTTTAATTCCAGAAGTTATTGAAATTGAAGGAAAAAAAATACTTCATATTCATGTTCCAGTTTCTTCTGAAGTTCATACTTATAAGCGAGTAATTTATGATAGAATTAACGAATCTGATGTAAAAGTAACTTCAACAAGTAGAATTGCTTCTTTATACATTCGTAAGCAAAATATTTTTACAGAACAAAAAGTTTATAAATATGTTCAAATTGATGATTTTCGTTCTGATATCATTTCATTATGTCGACAAAGAGCTATAAATAAACGAAGTGACCATCCATGGAGAAATCTTTCTGATATGGAACTTTTAAAAAGTGCAAAACTATATACAGAAGATTATGAAACAGGTGAAAAGGGGTTTAATCTAGCTGCAATTCTTCTTTTGGGGAAGGATGAAGTTATTGGTTCTGTTTGTCCTACGTATAAAACTGATGCTCTTGTAAGAAAAATTAATTTAGATAGATATGATGATCGTGAAATAATTCAAACAAATTTAATTGAAAGTTATGATTTACTAATTAATTTTGCCCGTAAACATTTAAATGATAAATTTTTTATGGAAGAAACTCAAACGGTAAGTCTAAGAGATAAAATTGTTAGAGAAATGATTTCAAATATTCTTATGCACAGAGAATTTACAAGTTCATACATTGCAAAATTTGTAATTGAAGAAAATAAAATGTACACAGAAAATGCATGTCGTGCTTCAAAACAAGAAAAACTTACCCCAGAAAATTTTATTCCAATTTCTAAAAATCCGATAATAGCTTCATTTTTTACGAACATCGGAAATGCAGATGAACTTGGTTCTGGAACTAGAAATATTTTTAAATACACAAAATTGTACTCAGGAACAATTCCTGAAATTTTGGAAGATGATATTTTTAAAATAATTGTTCCGTTAAATAACAACTACTCTTTTGATGCTAACACAAAAAAAGAATCTGAAACTAAAATTCATCTTTCTGTAAATCAAGAAAAAATACTTCAAGAAATAAAAAATGATTCCTCTGTAACTGCAAAAATTCTCTCTGAAAAAATTGGAATTTCCGAAAGAAAAATTCAAGATAATTTAAAATTCTTAAAAGAAAAAAATTTAATCAGTAGAATTGGTGGTAACAAAAACGGAAAATGGATATGTAATTAAAAACTTTATCAATGAAAGTCCTTTCGATACTTTGTGTTTTCATATAAAAATTTTCTAAGCCAAATTTTTCAATAAAGTCAGGAGCTTCTGTTTTCATCATATTCCCGATAAAACTTGAAACTTCTTTTTTTTCAGTTGGAAAAGAAATTGTAATATACGAAGTTTCTAAAATAACTCCGGATTTCAAAAATGTATTTTCACTTTCTAAAACAGATTTATACGCAAAAATATATTTGTTGTAATTATTTCTACTTCTGGTTTCATCAATATTTGTAATTTCTAATTCTAGAAAATTTGCAACTTCAATAATCGATTGCTTTATGTTTTTCTTTTGACTTTTTGAAATTTCTGTATCAATAGCAATATCAATATCTTCCGAAAATCTTTTAATAATGTTATGACATTTTGAAAGTGAAGTTCCACCTTTAAAAACAATAAATGGAATTTTTTCTGAAAGAAATTTTAATATCAATGTAACATAATAATCTTTTTCAATTATTTCTGGCAGAATATTTTTTTCACTGGATGCAATATTTATTGCTTGTAAAAATAACTCTGAATTTTTATGCAGAAACTCCATTTAAGACTCCAACTTGATATAAGTTTTTATAAATCTTATCTGGATAAAATTCAAGTAGCTTTTGTAATTTTTCAAATGAGATTTTTGCTTTATTCATATAATTTAAAACAATTTTTTTATTTTCGTCTTTATTTAGAAAAGATAAATTATCAATTTCTTTAATCATATCTAAAAATTGTAATTCTAGATGATTTTCTGTTGTAATCACTGTTCTAGGTTTTCTAAGGATAACTTTTGTTGTTCCGATTTTTATTTCACGATAATCGCAAGTTGCTTTGTTTGAAACAACTTCGTACAAATTTGGTACTTGTGTTGTAAGTCCTATCCTGTTTGCAAAATTTAATCCAGAAAAATATCCAATAACTACATCATTGTTTGATATATATTTTTTTTCGATGATTTTATTTTGGTTTAAAGTATTTGAACTTTTAAAAATTGAATTTCCTGGAATAAAATAAATACCTGTATCATAACGAATCAGTAAATTTTTGTTTGTAAGATTTAAAATTTGCTGTCTAATTGCATTCATATTCAAATTTTTATATTGAATTTCAGAGATAAAAATTGGTTCATTCTCTTTGTAATTTAGTTTTAAAAATTCAAAAAACATAACATTCCTTTATAATAAAATCGTAGTTAGTTACTATAATTTTATTATATATTATGATATATTGTCAATATAATTTTATTTTCAGTCAATAAAAGTGGACAAAATACACCTTCAAATTTACAAATAATTAAACTTTTCGTAGAAAAATAAAGTGAAACTCTTAAATCTACGCAAGAAAATTACAAAAGTAGTCAAAATTGAAGGCATTTTAGAAAAATCAAAAATATCTAAAGGATATATACAATGCTCATGGCACCAAGGTCTAATAAAATATATTTTCTTATTATCTAATGGATTATATTTCTTTTGTTTTAATATGTTGACAAAATGTTTACAAAAAAAATTTAATGATTTTAATCTTATTTTATACAAGGAATTTTTACTATGGATTATCGATCTTATTATTTAAGTTGCAGAAAACTTAAAACTGGAAAAAAAATGTACTATTTCTACGTTAGAAAATCTGATGGAAGTCGTTCTGTACCTCATTCTACTGGAAAACGTAAAAAAAATGAAGCAATAAAATATTGCGAAACTTTAATTTCTTCAGGTAGATTGGATAAATCAGATGTTACAATCAAATCTTTTTCTAATAATTTTTTTTCAAAAGATGGTATTTGGTTTCAAACAAATCAAGCAAAAGGTTTGTCAAAAAATACTCTTGCAAATTATGAATACAGTTTAAAAAATAATATTTTACCTTTTCTTGGAGGATATAAAATTTCAAGAATTACTCCTAATGTTATTCGTCAATGGGTTTTTGAATTAAAAGATTCTAAAGGTATGATAGATTCTTCCATAAAGGTAAATTCTGGGGTTTTAAATATCATTTTAAATTCTGCTGTAGAAGAAAGAATTATAAACAGAAATCCAATGGAATTTGTACACATAAAAGGTGTGGGATTAAAAACTCGTAGAGCTTTCACTTTGTTTGAATTGGTAAAAATTTTAGATAACCTAACTTCTTCTCCAAAAACTTTACTTGCTTGTTATCTTTCTGCATTAACTGGTCTTAGGTTAGGGGAGGTATTGGGGCTTGAAAGAAAAAATATTTACAAAAATTATATTGATGTTAGTCAGCAGCATACTGTTTTTGGTGAAATTACAAGTCCAAAAACTCGTACTTCCCGTTATGTTACTATTCCTAAAAAGTTAAGTGTTTTGCTTGAATCTTCATTTTTTTCTTCATCTTCAGAATATTTATTTGATAATGGGAATGGCAAAATATTAGCAAATTCTACTATACAAAGTGCATTTTTACGGAATTTCAAAAAACTCAATATTCATAGACAAGAAAAACTTTCTTTTCACTCATTACGACATTTTTTCAACACATATCTAACAGAAAATGATATTTCTGAAAGAAAAATAAAAACTATTATGGGGCATTCTTCTGGTCTTGGAAGTATGACAGAACGATACACAACATGGAATCCTACAATGTTTAATGATGTTTTGAAAATTCAAAATGAATTGTGCGATAATCTTTCAGTTTTATTGGAAGATGAAACTAAAAAAATGCTTAATTTGTAATTTTTTGTGTTTACAAAATGTTTACAATTTTTTATACAATGACATTTTTTGTGTAACTATAGAATTTTCTATATTTTTTTTTAAATGTATGATATAATAAATCTACGATATTTTTTTAGGAGGAAGAGAACATGAAGCGTTCTTTTTGTGTTGTTGCAGTTGCTTTATTGCTTGCTCTTTTGACAGGTTGTCTTGGAACAAGTAATGCTGCAGGTGGAAATGCAACAACTGTTGAACCTGGCTACTGGAAGTCAGATGCAAAACCTGAATTAGCAAAGGTTATTGAATTAAAAAATAGTATGAATATTGGAGACGACGAATTTGTTGTTTTCTATGTTCGTCCAGACAAAGATTATGAACCATGGGCCTTGTGGATTTGGGCTATAAAAGATGGTGACGGAAGTAAGGCTTGGGATTATTCTCAAAAATTCGAAGTAAAAGACGGAATTGCATATATGCGTTTCAAAAAAGATGGTTCTACAACTGGTGGAACAACTTTCATTGACGCAGATGGAAAAACAGGTCTTATCGTTCGTAAAGATTCTGGCTGGGATAAAGACTGTGCCGATGACCGTATTTGGGACCAATCAGTTTCTAACACTTGTGTAATTTTCTCAGGAGATCAACAAACATATAATGTTGGTGAATACAAACCAAGATTTGTTGCTGCTCGTCTTGAATCAGAAGATACAATCGTTGCTCGTCTTAGCGATGGTTATGGATTGGATTTAAAACCAGGTACATCAAACTTTGTTGTTACAGAACCTAAAACAGGAAAAACATACGAAATTAAAGATGTTGTAAACGCAGATAGAACTCGTGAAAACAACTTTGCAACTCGTATTCGTGTTACACTTGCTGAAAATGTTAATGTAAACTATCCAATCGAAATTTCTCATCCTGTATTTGAATCTGCTTTCCAAGTTGATACTTCAGAATTTGCATGGAAAGCTGCTGAAAAAACAATTCCAGGTAGTGATGTAAAACTTGGTTGTACTTATGATGCTTCAACAAACAAAGCTTCTTTTGTTCTTTGGGCTCCAACAAGTTCAGATGTAGTTCTTAATCTTTACAACAAAGATGGATTAAAAGAACCTACAAAAACTGTTGCAATGACTTTTGATGCTGCTACAGGTGTTTGGACAGCTAATACAACTGATAATATCAATGGTTGGTTCTATGATTACTCAGTTACAAATAGTCGTGGAACAAATAAAGCATTAGATCCTTATGCAAAATCTATGGCTGCTTACCGCAACGAAGGCGGAAGTGGACGTGCTGCTGTTGTAGATATCAACAGTGCAAAAGCTGGAAAAATGAGCAAAGACTATGTAAAACTTGCACAAAGAGAAGATGCTGTTATTTACGAAGTTTCAGTTCGTGACTTTACAATCAGTCCTGATTCAGGTGTAAAAAATGCAAAAGGTTCTTACAAAGCATTTATCGAAAAACTTCCTTATTTGAAAGAACTTGGTGTAACTCACCTTCAAATCATGCCTGTTCTTAACTTCTATTATACAGATGAAACAAACAAAAAATATGAAGGAAATGGAACAGCTAATAATAACAACTATAACTGGGGATACGACCCTCACAACTACTTTACACCAGAAGGTTGGTATTCTTCAGATCCTACAAATCCTTACTCACGTGTAAGTGAATTAAGAGAACTTGTTGACGCTGCTCATAGCTACGGATTAGGTGTTCTTCTTGATGTTGTATACAACCACATGGCAAATACAGCTCTTATGGAAGATATTGTTCCAGGTTACTACTTTAGAACAGCTAACGGAAAATTCACATCAAAATCAGGATGTGGAAATGACGTTGCATCAACTAGAGCAATGGTTCGTCGTCTTATTGTTGAATCAACAAGCTACTGGGTAAAAGAATACAAAGTTGACGGTTTCCGTTTTGACTTAATGGGTCTTATTGATACAGAAACAATGTTCAAAGCATACGAAGAATGTGCAAAAATCAACAAAGATACATTATTTGTAGGTGAAGGTTGGTCAATGTACAATGGTCCATCTGGAACATTCGGTATGGAACAAAAACAAGTTTCAAAAACAGATAGCATTTCAGTTTTCAACGATGAACTTCGTGACGCTGTAAAAGCAGGTGGATTTAACGAAGGTGGAAAAGGATTTATTACAGGAAAAGTAACAGCTCCTTCTTACCTTGTTTCAAATATTCTTGGTATTCCAAAGCGAAACTACAAAGCTGACGATCCAGGAGATAGCGTTCAATATCTTGTTTGTCATGATGGTTTAACTCTTCATGATAATATTTTCAATAACACTCCACTTAATGAATCAATTCCTGCAGAAAAAGCAGAAGGTATCAAGCGAATTAAGATGGGTAACTTCATCTCAACAACTGTACAAGGTGTTGCTTTCTTCCATGCTGGACAAGAAAGAGGTCGTTCAAAACCAAAACTAAATGCTACAACTGAATTAACAGGAAACTTTGTAAGAAATAGTTATGATGCTTCTGATAATATCAACCAAATTGTATGGAAATTAGATTCTGATTATCAAGGTCTTCTTGACTATACAAAAGGTCTTATCGAAATGCGCAAAAATACTTCTGCTTTCCGTTTAGGAACAAGAGAAGCAGTTGAAGCAAATTCAGTAATTCTTGAAGAAGTAACAGCTGGTTTGGACAATGTAATTGCATACTCAGTTAAAGCTGATGGATATACATATTACGTTGTTATGAACGGAACAAAAGATAGTGCTACTGTAAATGTTGGTGCTTCTATGGCAAATGCAGAAGTTCTTGCTGATAGCGTAAAAGCAGGAAGCAAAGCAATCGCTTCACCAAAAGGTGTAAGTGTTGCAGATACTTCTATTACTGTAGATGGTTTAACATGTACAGTTGTTCGTGTAAAATAATTTAGTTTTTACTAAAAAAAATATCACCTTAAAAAGTGATAAAGACACCTACCAAAATTGAATTATTTTTCGGTTTTTGGTAGGTGTTTTTTTATTTAAATTGAATTTAGTTTGATTCTGAATTAAGTTCAGAATGACAATGTTTTTTATGCTAGATTTAGTTAGATTCTGAATCAAGTTCAGAATGACAATGTTTTTTATGCTAGATTTAGTTAGATTCTGAATCAAGTTCAGAATGACGAGTTTTTTTTGTTAAGAGTTTTGTCATGCTGAATTTATTTCAGCATCTAAAAAAAAGAGCCATCTAAAAAATAGACAGCTCTTTATATCATTTTTGCAAAAAATTATGCTTTGTTTCTTCCGTAAAGAACGCTCATTTCTTTAAGCCATAAAGCTTTTTCTGCACTAAACATTTCAGGAGTCATTCTCCATTGCCAGTTGATTCCACCAGTTGTAGAAGGAACATTCATTCTTCCTTCGCTACCGATTGCAAAAATATCTTGCATTGGAATAACAGCATATTTTGCAACAGAAGCAAAGGCTGCTCTAATTAAAGCAGGGCAGAGTTGTTCATCAGTAATTGTAACTCCTGGTGTACAAGCTCCAAGATATTTTCTGATTAAGTCTCTTTCTTCTGGTTTTGCACTATTTAACCAACCCTGCATTGTTTCGTTGTCGTGGGTTCCTGTGTAAACAACAAAGTTGCTTCCGTATTCGTGAGGAAGGAAAGCATTTGTCAAAGCACCAGCTTTTTCTTCATTTACATCAAATGCAAATTGAAGAACCTTCATTCCTGGAAGTTCAAAATCATCTCTTAAAGCAGCAACTCCATCAGTGATTACACCTAAGTCTTCTGCAATAATTGGAATATCTCCAAGTTCTTCTTTGATTTTGTTGAATAAGTCATGGTCTGGACCTGGAATCCATTTTCCGTTAATAGCAGTTTCTTCTCCTGCTGGAACTGACCAGTAAGCTTCAAATCCACGGAAGTGGTCAATTCTTACAAAGTCAACAACAGATGTCATGGCTTTTATTCTATCAATCCACCATTTGTAACCTGTTTTTTTCATTTCATCCCAATTGTAAAGAGGATTTCCCCAAAGCTGACCTGTAGCACTGAAATAATCAGGTGGAACTCCTGCAACTGCTGTAGATTTTCCATCCTTATCAAGTTGGAATAAGTTTTGGTTAGCCCAAACGTCAGCTGAGTCAGATGCAACAAAGATTGGAATATCACCAATAATAGAAATTCCTTTTGAATTTGCGTATTCTTTTAATTTTTTCCATTGAGAGAAGAAAAAGTATTGAATTACTTTGTGAACTTCTGTCTCTTTTACATGACTTGCATGCCAATCTGAAACTGCTTTTGGCTGATGTGTTGCTAAATCTTTTGGCCAATAGTTACTCCACATTGCACCAAATCTATCTTCTTCTTGTGCTTTAGCGTCATAATATTCTTTTATGCTCATAAAGATTGCATAATTATCTAACCAAGAAGCGTTGTCATTTTTGAATGCTTCGTATAAATCTCTGTCTTCTTTTGCACAAGAATCTAAAAATTGAGAAGCTGCAGTTTTTAAGACAGGAATTTTCCACCAAACAACTGAACCAAAATCAACATAACCTGAATTTTTTATGTAATCTGGTGGTGTAATTTGCTCTTGTGAAATCCAACCTTTTTCTTTTAACATATCAAGGTCTATCATTAAAGGATTTCCAGCAAAGGTAGAAAATGATGCATAAGGAGAATCGCCATATCCTGTTGGTCCGATAGGAAGAATCTGCCACAATGTTTGATTTGCAGAGGCGAGCCAATCAACAAACTTATATGCTTGTTTACCAATAGTTCCAATACCCGGTGTTTCCGGTAACGATGTAGGATGCAGCAAAATGCCGCTAGATCTGATATTCATAGTGAATACATTATATCACATTTTACAGCTATTCACAAGGAAATTTTAAAAAAAGAAATGATTGAAAAAAAAGAAAGGACTGCCAACAAATCGACAGTCCTCATAGTTTATCACAAGGTAAACTTATTTTTCAGCAATTAAAAGTGTTTTTGAATCTAATTTAAGATTTGAAACTTCAACTTTTTCATCTCTTAATTTTAAAACTTTCATTTCGATTGCGTCTGGTTTTTGTTCAAGATAAATAACTGCATCAACATAAGTTGCAACATTTTCTGGTAGCATATCCTTTAAGTTTTCCGCATCTGTACTTACACCAAACCAAAGTACAATTCCAGCTTCTATTGCGTAATCTTTTAATGTTTTAATTGAATCAGCTGATACTCTAGAAAAATCAAGTCCATCAATAAGGATACAATCTGTTGCAATCCCACCTGCAGCTAAAGCTTTTAGTGTATTAACAATTTGTTCTCCTGTAACGCTATCTTGGTTAAAGTTTAAGATAACTCTTTTTTTCAATGTATCTGCTTTTAATTCTGTTGCGTTATTGATATTTTTTTTCTTTGTGATTTCATTAAAAATATCTTCGTACCAAGTCATAGAAAAATCTGAATTTTGGTTAAAAGAAATATGAACAACATGTTTATCTTGAAAAAGTTTATCCAATCCAATTTGTACCAAAACAGAAGTTTTTCCCAATCCTTTCTTTGAAGTTAAAGCTCCAATTTCACCAGATTTTAATCCGCCATTTGTTGCGTTTTCAAAAAAACGAACAGGGCTTCTATCTACAAGTTCTTGTTTTACCATAAGTTCCTCCAATGAATAGTAAAAAGTAAGTGACAAAGTTTTGCTTGTAACAATATTGTAAGTAAAACTTTGATTCGCTTTTTAAGACTTAAAGTTTTTTTCTTAAAAAGTATTTTTCATATATTCAATTTTACTATATAAAGTTGAATAATGCAAACTTTATTTTTTAAAAATAAAAAGGTCGCTAACAAAATTTTCATTTTATCGGCGACCTTTTGGTAGTTCAAAAAAGTTTATTTTCTAAACTATTTTTGTTCTTTTTTGCGTTTTTCTTCGTAATCTTTGATAAGTTGTTCAGAAACGCTATTTGGAACTTTACCGTATTTTGCAAATTCCATAGAGAATTCTGCTTTACCTTGTGTTACAGAACGAAGAATTGTTGAGAATCCAAACATTTCTGAAAGTGGAACTTCTGCTTCAACACGAGAGAAGTTTCCATCTTCTGTTGAAGATACGATAATTCCTCTTCGTTGGTTGATTAATGCAAAAATGTTTCCTTGGAATTCTGTAGGTCCTTCAATTGAAACTGACATGATAGGTTCAAGGATAACTGGTTTTGCTTTCATGTATGCTTCTTTGAATCCACCAATTGCTGCAAGTTGGAATGCAATATCAGAAGAGTCTACAGGGTGAGACTGTCCATCATTGATTGTTGCTTTAATTCCAACAATAGGGAACCCAATAAGAGCACCTTTTTGCATAGAAGCTTTGAATCCTTTATCACAAGATGGGATAAATTCGTTAGGAATTGCACCACCTTTAATATTGTCTACAAACTCGTAATCTTTATCTTCAATTGGTTCTAAGAAACCTGCAACACGACCGTATTGTCCAGATCCACCAGATTGTTTTTTGTGTGTATAGTTGAAGTCTGCTTGTTGTGTAATTGTTTCGCGGTATGCAACTTGTGGAGCACCTGTTGTAACTTCACAGTTGTATTCACGACGCATACGTTCAACATAAACTTCAAGGTGTAACTCTCCCATACCTTTGATGATTGTTTCGTTTGATTCAGGATCAACATAAGTTTGGAAAGTTGGGTCTTCTTTTGTAAAGCGGTTAAGAGCTTTTGCCATTTGGTCAGCTGATTTTTTATCTTTTGGTGTAATTGATAAAGAAATAACTGGATTAGGAACAAACATAGATGTCATTGCGTAGTTCAAACCTGCACTACAGAATGTATCTCCTGATGCACAATCAATACCAAATAGAGCAACAATATCTCCTGGTAAACCTTCGTTAATATCTTCCATAGAAGCTGAGTTCATACGAACAAGACGTCCAACCTTGAACTTCTTGCGTGAACGTGTATTGTAAAGTTCTTCACCTTTTCTAAGAACACCTTGGTAAACACGAACATATGTTAACTGTCCATATTGTCCATCTTCAAGTTTGAATCCGAGAGCAACACATGGATCTTTTTCTTCTGAAGAAAGTTCTACAGGAGCTTCGTTGTTATCAAGGTCAAGAGCAACGTTCTTAACTTCTGTTGGATCAGGAAGGTATTTTACAACACCATCAAGAAGTGGTTGGATACCTTTGTTTTTGTAAGCTGAACCACAGAAAACAGGAACAAATTGTTCTGAAAGAGTTCCCTTTCTGATAGCTCTGTTAATTTGTTCTTCTGTAGGATTTCCTTCAAGTAATGCTTCCATAAGTTCATCATCAAACATAGAAGCAGCGTCAAGAAGTTCTTCTCGATATTTGTTTGCTTCATCTACTAAGTGTGCAGGAATTTCAGCATAGCGAAGTTCTGTTCCTGAATCACCTTCAAAGTAGATAGCTTTCATTGTTACTAGGTCAACAACACCTTCTAGTTTATCTTCTAGACCGATTGGAATTTCCATCATGTATGCGTTTAGACCTAATTTTTCACGAAGTTGCATACGAACTTTGAATGGGTTTGCACCTGTTCGGTCACATTTGTTTACGAATGCAATTCTTGGAACGTGATAGCGTTTTAACTGACGGTCTACTGTGATAGATTGTGATTGAACACCACCTACTGAACAAAGAACAAGAATAGCACCGTCAAGAACACGAAGAGAACGTTCAACTTCTACTGTGAAGTCAACGTGGCCCGGTGTGTCGATTACGTTGAAAGTGTGGTCTTTCCACTGAACCTGTGTAGATGCAGAAGCAATTGTAATTCCTCTTTCTCTTTCAAGTTCCATGTTATCCATTACGGCACCAACACCGTCTTTACCACGAACTTCATGAATTGCGTGAATCTTGTTACAATAAAATAGAATACGTTCGGACAGTGTAGTTTTACCCGAGTCAATGTGGGCACTGATACCGATATTTCTCAATTTGGAAATATCATAAGCCATACTATTTGTACCTCTCAAAAAAATATTTTCTGCAGTTAAAAAAACTTTCTGCAATGAATTAAATTTATTCTCTTTATTTTATAAAATTCTGTTGATATGTTCAAGTGGTAAAAGCTTTACTCTGACTATAGTAGATAAATATTTGACATTATGATATAATATGTTCACTTATGAAAAAATTAAATGAAAAAGAAAATCAGTGGGCTTTAATTACAGGAGCTTCTGGTGGAGTGGGAAAGGAAATTGCTAAAATTTTAGCAAAAAAAGGGTGGAATTTAGTTTTAGTTGCTCGTTCTGAAAACAAACTTTTAGATTTAAGTAAAGAACTTGTAGAAGCTAATTCAATTAATGTAAAAGTTTGTTCAGTTGATTTATCTTCTGAAGATTCTGCTAAAAAAGTATTTGATTTTTGTTCTGAAAATAATGTAGTTGTAGATTTACTTATAAACAATGCAGGGTGTGGAATTTTTGGTTCAAGTGTTGAATTAGGAAGTAAAGTTTTACCAATGCTTAACTTAAACATTGTTGCTTTAACACAAATGTGTGCAATTTTTGGTAAACAAATGCAAGAAAATAAATCTGGTTCAATTTTGAATATCGGTTCTATTGCAGGAAATCAACCTACACCAATGTTTGCTTCTTATGCCGCAAGTAAAGCTTATGTGTTAAATTATTCACTTGCATTACGCCATGAACTTTCAAAATACGGTGTAAATGTAACATGTGTTCAGCCTGGTTACATCAGAACAGATTTTGATGCAAACTGTGGAATCCAAAGTGAAAAATACAAAAAATTTTCATATAAAAACGGAATGACCGCAGAAGCAGTTGCAAAAGTTGCTGTAAAATCAGTATTAAAAAAACGCTCTTATGTTAGAGCAGGTTTTACAAACAAAATCCTTGCTTTCTTTTCAGGATTAATTCCTAAAAACTTTTTAGCTTGGACTTTGTCTAAATCAATATCATCATTAACAAAATAATTTAAGTTTTTTAGGGGAAGAGAAAATGAAATTTAATATGTCAGTAGTGCCTATGCTTTTGCATAAAAACTTAGGTCTTGCTTTTAAAATGGCTCGTGGGTTTTTCAAAATGGAAAGAACAAAATTGATGAAACGTCATTTTGAAAATTATGACCACATGAAAAACTTTTGTCTTATTTATATGAAGTTGACTCCTTTATGTAATCTTCGTTGTGTTATGTGTGGTCAACGTGGAGATAAAGGTGTTCTAAAAGGTGAATTTGCCGCAAACGAAGCAAAATCAATCGTTCCTGTAGAAACATACAAAAAAATGATTGATGAACTTGCAGAAAAAAAGCCAGTTTATTATCTTTGGGGAGGTGAACCTTTCCTTTATCCAGATTTATTTGAACTTGTTCGCTATATTCAATCTAAAGGAAGTTTCTGTTCTATCAACACTAACGGAACTTTGCTAGAAAAATATGCAGAACAAATTGTAAAAGATAAATGGAATGTAATTTTTGTTAGTTTGGATGCTTTCAAAGATGTAAATGATGAAATGCGTGGACCAGGTAGTTACGATAGAGTTATCAAAGGTTTTGAAGCAATCAATCGTGAAAAGAAAAAACAAGGTTCAAATCTTCCTGTTATGGGCGTTGTTACAACTGTTACAAACAAAAACTACAAAAGTTTGGCAGATTTAGCAGTTGCCTGTAAGGATTTAGAAATTGACTTACACATGTACAATCTTGGAACATACACCAACGACGAAATTTTTGCAAAACACAAAGCTTATTTCAAAGAAAAACTAGGAACAGATATTTACTGTTTGGAAGGGTATAATACTGGTTACAACGAAAATATCGATGGTGCAGAACTTCATAAGATTTTGGATACAATCCATTCTACAAACTACGGATATTTAAGTATCACAGTTCCAGCCTTAAATCCAGAAAAAACACATGAATATTATGCAAAACTTGACGTTCCTGTTAGAAATCATTGTATAGTTCCATGGTGTCAGGCAAATATCAATTACAATGGAGATGTTTGTTTCTGTGCAGATTACTCAGAATATCCTCTTGGAAACATCAAAGAACAATCATTTAAGGAAATTTATAACGGTGAGAGAGCTAATAAATTCCGTCATGCAATTAGTGAATGTGAAGGTGGAATTTTCCCTGGTTGTTTACGCTGTTATCAAAATATGCTATTTGGCAAAAAAATAAAAGGATATTAATATGATTTGGAATCCAGAACATGAATGTATGAATGTAGATTCTCTTAGAGCATTACAATTTGCACGCTTAAAGAATCTTGTAGAACGAGTGTATAACACAGTTCCATTTTACAAAGAAAAATTAGATAAGGCAGGTGTAAAACCTTCTGATATCAAATGCTTAGCTGATATTAGCAAATTGCCTTTCACAACAAAAACAGATTTAAGAGACACTTATCCTTATGGTCTTTTAGCTGTTCCTCAGTCAGAAATTGTAGAAATTCATATGTCATCTGGAACAACTGGAACTCCTGTAGTTGATGCTTATACTGCAAAAGACTTAGATGATTGGGCTGAAGGTATGGCACGAACTTTGTCAGGAGCAGGTGCAACTCATAATGATACAATCCAAAATGCTTACGGCTACGGACTTTTTACTGGAGGAATGGGAGTTCATCATGGTGCAAGAAAACTTGGGGCAACTGTAATTCCTATTTCTTCTGGAAATACTCAAAAACAACTTATGTTGATGAGAGATTTTAAATCAAATTTATTTACTTGTACTCCTTCTTATGCAATGTATATGGCAGAACAAGCTAAAGAAATGGGCGTTGATGTAAAGAAACTTTCTCTTAGAGCCGCTTGTTTAGGAGCTGAACCTTGGTCAGAAGGTATGCGTAATCAAATTGAAAGTGCTTGGGGAATTAAAGCCTACGATATTTACGGTTTAACTGAAATTACAGGACCTGGAGTTGCTTTTGAATGTGAAGCACAATACGGAATGCATGTAAACGAAGATTTGTGGTTCCCAGAAATCATTGACCCAGAAACTGAACAACCTGTTCCTGATGGAGAAAAAGGAGAACTTGTAATTACAACAATCACAAAAGAAGGAACTCCTTTAATTCGCTATAGAACAAGAGATATTACATTTATCATTACAGAACCTTGTGCTTGTGGTCGTACAACTCGTAAAATTCATCGTTTGTTTGGTAGAACTGATGATATGCTTATTATTCGTGGTGTAAATGTATTCCCAAGTCAAATTGAAAATGCATTAGTTGATATTCAAGGTGTAGAACCAAATTACTTAATTGTAGTAAACAGAAACGAAGAAACTCACCTTGACGAAGCTGAACTTCATGTAGAGGTAAGCGCAGAACAATTTACAGATGAAACAAAAGGAATGGAAGCATTACGAAATACAATTTCTTCTGTAATGAAGAGCAAATTGGGTATTATGCTTAAAGTAAAACTTGTTGAACCAAAATCTATCGAACGTTCAACAGGAAAAGCTAAACGCGTAATTGATAATAGAAAACTATAATTTATTTTGATTAAGAGGAAGAATTGATAAAAACTTCTCCTGAAATAGTGTCGAAGTTTTTATCTAAAGTTTGCGTTGCAAACTTTCTTATCAACTGCTGTTTCTCACAAGCTGCGAAACAGCGTAAAAAGTTTAGTCGGAAGTTGAAACTTCCTCAAAACTTTTTATGGGAGGAAATATGATTATTAAGCAAATTTCAGTTTTTTTGGAAAACACAGCAGGAAGAATCGCTGATGTAACTAGAATTTTGAAAGAAGGCGGAATTAACTTAAAAGCCTTAATGATTGCAGATACTGCTGACTTTGGTATTTTAAGAATTATTACTGATGAATCTGAAAAGGCTTTAAAATTACTTTCAGATGCTAAATTTACAACTAGAACAACTGATGTTTTAGCAGTTAGTATCAATGATAAAGTAGGAAGCCTTCATGATGTTATGCAACTTTTTGAAAAAAATGGTATCAATATCGAATATCTTTATGCTTCTCTTGAAAAAACAGGTGATACTGCAATTATTATTTTCAAAGTTGAAGATCCACAAAAAGGTCTTGAAGTATTGAAGTAAAGAAATTTAGTTAGATTCCGAAACGAGTTCGGAATGACAATATTTATGTCATGCTAAACGAGTTCGGAATGACAATATTTATGTCATGCTAAACGAGTTCGGAATGACAATATTTATGTCATGCTAAACGAGTTCGGAATGTCATGCTGAACTTGATTCAGCATCTAATCTACAAATTCAAGGTTTAAAACAAAAAAGGTTTTTGATAAAGTGAATTTTCACTAAAATCAAAAACCTTTTTTTATCGAATTTATTTTCGATTATCTTTCAATTATGACTGAATTGAAGTTGTTCTAACTACAACGTCGTGAGCAGAACCTTCTGCAATAGAAGCTTGTGAAACAAGAGTAATTTTTGCTTTCTCTTGCAATTCTGGAATTGTCATAGCTCCACAGTTACACATTGTATGACGGATTTTGCTCATACTCATATTAACATTATCGTGTAGACGTCCTGCGTATGGTACGTAAGAATCAACACCTTCTTCAAATGAAAGTTTTGTAGCACCACCCATATCATAGCGTTGCCAGTTTCTTGCTCTATTTGAACCTTCTCCCCAGTATTCTTTTACATAATTACCATTTACGATAAGTTTGTTTGTAGGACTTTCATCAAATCGGGCAAAGTAACGACCTAACATGATAAAATCAGCACCCATTGCAAGAGCAAGTGTCATGTGATAATCATGTACGATTCCACCATCTGAACAGATTGGAATGTAAATTCCTGTTTTTGCATAGTATTCATCTCTGGCTTTTGCAACTTCGATTGTAGCTGTTGCTTGACCACGCCCGATACCTTTTTGTTCACGAGTGATACAAATAGAGCCTCCACCAATTCCGATTTTTACAAAATCAGCACCAGCTTCTGCAAGGAACATAAATCCATCTCGGTCAACTACATTTCCTGCTCCAACTTTTACATTTTCGCCAAAGTTTTTATGAATATCTTGAAGAGCTCTTCGTTGCCATTCTGTAAAACCTTCAGAAGAATCTAAACAAAGAACATCAACTCCTGCATTTAAAAGTGCTGGAACTCTTTCCATGTAGTCTCGAGTATTGATACCAGCTCCAACGATATAGCGTTGTTTTGAATCTAATAATTCAAGTGGATGAGCTTCGTGAGTTGCATAGTCCTTTCTGAAAACCATGTATTTCATGTTTCCGTCTTTATCTATGATAGGAAGTGAATTTAATTTGTGCTTCCAGATTAATTCATTAGCTTGTGATAAAGTGATTCCATCTTGACCTGTAATCAAATCTTTGAAAGGAGTCATGTAATCTTTTACTTTTGCATCAGGTGGAGTGTGATGAATTCTAAAATCACGACTTGTTAGAATACCACATAATTTTCCGTTTGCTGTTCCGTCTTCTGTTACAGCAATAGTTGAATGTCCTGTTTTTTCTTTGAGAGCAACTGCTTCTGCTAAAGTTTGTTCAGGTTTAATATTTGAGTCTGAAGTAACAAATCCTGCTTTGTGTCCTTTTACTCTAGCAACCATTGCAGCTTGGTCTTGAATTGATTGTGAGCCATAAATGAAAGAAATTCCACCTTCTTTTGCTAAAGCGATTGCAAGTTTATCATCAGAAACAGATTGCATAATTGCAGAAACCAAAGGAATATTCATTGAAAGTGAAGGTTCTTCACCTTTTTTGAATTTTACAAGGGGAGTTTTCAAATTTACATTTGCAGGAATACACTCTGCAGATGTATAACCAGGAACCAATAAGTATTCTCCAAAAGTATGAGATGGTTCTTCAAAATAATATGCCATAAAAATCTCCTATTTAGAATTGTATGCAGGAATCTTGTCCATTTACAGTTACTGAATTTTAAAAAGTTTCAATGAGTAAATATAGCAAGTATTATTGATTTAGTAAAGTAGGGGAGAATTTTTTGATGAACTGCTTTTACTTTGATATGAATGTATAGTTAATAGTTTTACTAAACAATTTTGTATTAAATATTTTTTCATAGTTGACGGGGGGGGGGATCGTGATATGCTACTTTTGTAGTGAACTAAAAAAAAATCTATTGTTCACTTCAAAGGAGTTTTCGTATGAAAAAAGGAATTGCTATTACTTTAGCACTCGTAATGATGGTATTGTTTGTAGGTTGTGGACTTGCAAATCAATTAGAGGGAACAAAATGGGAAATGTCAGAAACTGTTGATGGTGCTACTGAGAAACTTGTTTTTAATTTCCAAGAAGAGAGTAAATTAGTTCTTACTGTTTCATATTCTATGCCTGAATACGATATTGAAGAATCATTTTCTATGTCAGGATCATGGTCAGTTGATGGTGATCAATTAACTATTAGCTATACTGACGGTGTGGATACTATCACAGAAACAGCTACAGCAGAAATTGATGGTGATAAGTTGACTCTTACAGTGACAGAAGATGGTGAAACAGAAAAAGTGGTTCTTACTCGTGTAAAATAAGTTTATAAAAATTTTACATTAAGCCGAGGTATTAAAATATATCTCGGCTATTTTTTTAAATTATTTTTCTGCCCAAGTTAAATTTTACTACCTTCATAATCCTCTAAAAAACGCTAGAAAAAATTTACAAAAACTTAATTACCAAAAGAAAGTAAACTTTGTTCCATATAAAAAATCAAATGCAAAAACACAAAATAATTTAAATTGAAAATATGTAAAAAAATGCGTAAGCAAAAAATGAAACACACCTGCCTTGCAAGCGATAGCGCAGCACCAGCAGGTCGTGGAGCATTTTTGGCTGAGAGCATTTTTTATAAATATTTGCTAGTAAAAAAAATATGTGTTTTTGGTATGAATATTTACCTACAAAACTAGTCTTACTTTCTTTTACGAAAATAAGTATAAATTTTCTCTAGATGTTTTGCTTAACCTGTGATAAACTTATAGTATGTTGACAGATATTGAAATTGCACAAAAAAATAAAATGGATAAAATTACCGATGTTGCTAAAAAAATCGGACTTGCCTCAGATGATTTAGAATTGTACGGAGATTACAAGGCTAAAATTAGTTTTTCAAAATTAAAAGAACTTCAAAATTCTTCTAAAAGTGGAAAAGTTGTTCTTGTTACAGCAATCACTCCAACCCCAGCAGGTGAAGGAAAATCAACTGTTTCTATCGGATTGGCAGACGGATTAAATCGCATTGGTAAAAATGCAATTATCGCTTTACGGGAACCTTCACTTGGACCATGCTTTGGTGTAAAAGGTGGCGCTTGTGGTGGTGGATATGCTCAAATCGTTCCGATGGAAGATATTAATCTTCATTTTACAGGTGATATTCATGCAATTTCTATTGCAACAAACCTTATCGCTTCTTTAATTGATAACTCAATCCATCAAGGAAATCCTTTAAATATTGACCCACGCACAGTAAGTTGGAAACGCTGTGTAGACCTTAATGATAGAGCTTTACGAAATACAATTATCGGACTTGGTGGAAGTGTAGAAGGCGTTCCTAGAGAACAGCAATTTTCTATTGCTGTTGCCAGCGAAATTATGGCAATTATCTGTCTTTCAAAAACAATTACAGATTTAAAAGAACGAATTAACAATATCGTTATTGGATATACTTATGATAAACAAATGGTAAAATTTGCAGAATTAAATTGTACTGGGGCAGTAGCAGCCTTGTTAAAAGATGCAATTAGACCAAATTTAGTTCAGACTCTCGAAAAAACACCAGCTTTTGTTCATGGTGGACCATTTGCAAATATTGCTCACGGATGTAATAGTGTTAATGCAACTTTCTGTGCAAAATCATTAGCAGATTTTGTAATTACAGAAGCAGGATTTGCTGCTGATTTAGGTGCAGAAAAATTTATGGATATAAAATGTCGTTATGCAGGAATTGAACCATCTTGTGTTGTAATAGTTGCTACAATTAGAGCATTGAAAATGCATGGTGGCGTTAAAAAAACAGATTTAGCAAATCCTAACATTGATGCTTTAAAGCAAGGTTTTGAAAACCTAAAAGTTCATATCCAAAATATTAAAAACTTTGGAGTACCTGTTGTTGTTGCTGTAAATAAATTTATTACAGATACAGATGAAGAAACTTCACTTCTTGTTGATATGTGTAAGGAACTTGGTTCAAAAGTTTGTATCACAGAAGGCTGGGAAAAAGGTGGACAAGGTGCTGAAGAACTTGCAAAAGAAGTAGCAAATATTGTTGAAAATGAAAAATCAAATTTCCAATTTTTGTATCCATTGGAAATGCCGCTTAAAGAAAAAATTGAAACTCTTGCTACAAAAATTTACAGAGCAAGTCATGTGGAATTTTCAAGTACAGCTTTGAAAAAATTAGACTCTTTTACAAAAGCAGGTTATGGAAATCTTCCAATTTGTATGGCAAAAACACAAAATTCAATTTCTCACGATAAAAATTTAATTGGCTCTCCTTCTGGATATGCTTTCCCTGTTAGAGATGTTCAACTTTACGCTGGAGCAGGTTTTGTAGTTGCACTTTCTGGAGATATAATGACCATGCCAGGATTACCTAAAGTTCCTGCGGCTTGTAATATAGACGTGGATGAAAATGGAGTTATTTCAGGATTATTTTAATAAGCAAAAAACACAATTTTCGTTGTTTTTGTGTAAATTATTATTAATTTGTTCTCTATTTTTGGTTTTCTCTTGTGATAATTTTGGTACGGTTTCTAAGTTTGCTCAAGATTGTCTAGATGATACTATGCTTGTAATGGTTTATGTTGCAGGTGCAAATTCATTAAATCAAGAAGTTATAATGGATATAAATTCCATGGAAAAAGGTCTTTTTCTTGCAAAGCAACAAGGTATTTCAAATTTAAAAGTTGTTGCCTTGGTGGATAAAGATATTTCTATAGGAAATGAAACTTGGACTGGTTCTCGCTTGTACGAAATTCAGCCTTATAATACAGATTTATCTTCAAATAAAATTCATTCTAAGGTGATTGAAAAAGCAAGTAATTCTCTTGGAACTTGGCGTACAGGTTCTGATGATGAAGAAGATATGGGAAATATCCAAACTCTAAAAAATTTTATACTTTGGGCAAGCGAAACTTATCCATTTTATAAAAAGCAATCTCTCATTTTATGGAATCATGGTGGTGGAGTTTATAGTGATTACAAACCTCAAAAAAATATTTGTACTGACTTAGAATCTGGTGCAACTTCTGAAAGTTTAGATAACACACTTTACATCGGAGAAATTAAAGAATTATTAGAATCTTTATATTCAAAAGAAAATCCATTAGAGTTTTTAGGAATGGATGCTTGTTTTATGGGAATGTACGAGATTGCTTATCAGTTTAGAAATGTTGCAAAATATATGTCATTTTCTGCTGCAACGGAGTGGGGTGGTTGGAATTACGAACATATTTTTAGCCAGAAAAATACAGCAAATTCTGGAAAGGATTTTGCAATAAATGCAGTTGATGGGTACAAAATTGCTTACGATTCACTTTATCCAAATACTCTAACTGCTATAGATTTACAGTATGCTCAAGATTTAAAAAACTCGATTGATAAATTATCT
Source organism: Spirochaetaceae bacterium (assembly GCA_017936665.1). Lineage (GTDB taxonomy): Bacteria > Spirochaetota > Spirochaetia > Treponematales > Treponemataceae > RGIG9060. The sequence goes on from JAGBFB010000014.1 coordinate 27,268, forward strand.
TATACTTTAGGAATTGAATATAACACAGATCCTACCTCTTTAAAAGAAAATATTGAAAAAGCAAAACAATTATCTATTTTTATGCATCAAAAAGATGATAAAAAAATTAATTCCTTACTTTTGCAATATCCTTATTATGAATTAGGTTCTTTGTTACGATGTTTTAGAAATGAAAATCCAGTTTTATCAAATGATTTGAAAATTAAATTTAGTATTTCTACTGCAAGTGCTGCTTTTGAAATTCAAACTGTTTTACAAAAAATGATTTTAAAAACTTGGCTTGGTGGTGATTATGGAGATGCTTACAGAGAAAGTAAAAATTTGAAAGAAGAAGCTTTAGTTTTTGAAAAAAATATTCCTTATGGAATTTCAATTTTCTTTTCAAATAAAGACAATTTTTCACATCAAGGATTTTATACCAACAAAAAAGCTGGAGAAGAAGGCGTTTTAGGTTATGGTTGTATAGAAGCCGCAAATGAAAATGGTAATGATAAAATTGATACTTGGTACGAATTACAATGTGCTCTGTATCGAGAATAATTTAATATAAGGATTTTTATGTTTGAAGTAAGAGTTGAATCTGATTTTGCCGCTGCACACTTTTTGCAAGACTATCATGGGAAGTGCGAAAATCTACACGGACACAATTACAAAGTATATGTTCACGCAAAAGGTAATGAACTAGATGCAGGTGGAATGCTTTTAGATTTTGGTGTTTTAAAAAACAGTTTGCGTAATGTTTGTAAGATTTTAGATCATACAAATCTAAATGATTTGCAAGAAAATGGAAAATCAGTATTTAATCAAAATCCAAGTGCAGAAAGAATTGCAAAATTTATCTTTGATAAAGTGAAAGAAGATTTATCAAATTCTGGCTGGAATAAACATTCCGAATTTGTTTATGCTGTAGATGTTTTTGAAACTCCCACAAGCCGTGCTAGATATTATCAATAAAATAAGACTGTTTTAAGTTAAAATCTCACTGGAATTCCTGCAGTGCGTAAGTCTTGCTTAATTTTTCCTACTGTGTAATCTCCAGAATGTACCATTGAGGCAATCAAGGCAGCATCGGCGTGTCCTTCAGTTAAAACTTGGGTTAAGTGTTCAGTTTTTCCTGCTCCACCAGAAGCAATTACAGGAACATTCACTTTATCTGCAATCATTTTTGTAAGGTTGATTTCGTACCCTTCTTTTGTACCGTCTGCATCAATTGAATTTAAAACGATTTCGCCAGCACCAAGTTCTACTGCTCTAATTGCCCAGTCTAGTGCATCAAGTTCTGTAGCAACTCTTCCACCATTTATAAATACTCTGTATCCTGATGGCATTGAAGAATCTTTTGCAGCATCCATTCCTAAAACAATACACTGATTTCCAAAAATCCTTGCTCCTTCAGAAATTAATCCAGGATTTTTTACTGCTTGAGAATTCAAACTGATTTTTTCAGCTCCTGCTAAAATTGTAGAACGAATATCTTCGATAGAGCCAATTCCACCACCAACGCAAAATGGAATAAAAACTTGGCTTGCAACTTTAGAAATTAAATCAAGAATAGGACCTCTTCCATTGGCAGATGCCATAATGTCGTAAAAAACTAATTCATCCACACCTTGATTATAATATTCTTTTGCCATTTCAACTGGATCGCCAATATCAACATTGTTTAGAAATTTAACACCTTTTGTGGTTCTTCCGTCTTTTACATCTAAACAAACAATAATTCTTTTTTTTAACATAAGTATTTCCTAATTTTACAGATTGATAAAGTTTTGTAAAAGTTTTAGTCCCCATTCGCCAGATTTTTCTGGATGAAATTGGAAAGCGTAAATATTATTGCTTTTTATTGCAGATGGAACTTTTACGCCATAATCTGCTGTTGCAAGGATAACATCTTTTTCATCAGGTTGAATAAGATAGGAATGTACAAAATAAAAAGAAGCATTTTTATCTACATTTGTAAAAATTTTATCTTCTGGTTTTATAAATTCGAGATTATTCCAACCCATGTGAGGAATTTTGTATTTTAATCCGTTTTCATTTAAACAATTTTTTTCTAAAACGTTGTCAAAGTGTTTTATTTTTCCTTTGATTAAACCAAGACAATTTACATCACCTTCTTCAGAATAATCAAAAATAATTTGTGAGCCTAAACAAATTCCTAAAAGTGGTTTTTGTGAATCCGCAAAATCTTTCAAAAAAACATCAAATCCTGTTTTATTAAGTTGTTCCATGGCATATTTTGCTTCTCCAACTCCTGGAAAAATCAATTTATCTGCATTTTTTAATTCAATAGGATTTTTAGAAATTACATATTCGCAATTTAAAAAGGATAAAGCCCTTTCTACGCTTTTTATGTTTCCTGCGTTATAATCTACAATACCAATCATACTTAATGTTACAATATTACGGGGCAAAAAAGCAATATCTAAAGAAAAAACTTTTTTACTCCGATAAAATAAATATGGACTACTCAAAAGTTTTAGAAGTGTTTCTTTCTGTATTAAAAGATTCTCGAGTTATAACTATTTTTGTGCTAGTGATTTTGTATCTAAATTTTGTTATTTATGTAACTCGCTACAGAAAAAAGCCACCTGCTCCTAAGAAAAAAAGAATTACTCTTGATGAAACTCCAAAAAAGAAAGAAGTTGATCCAAATGAAGAAGCTCCTGAAATTTAAAATTTTCTTTTTTCTAATTTGAAAGGATTTTTACTTTATTTTTCCAAGGAAATTTACACATCTTAATTTTTTCTTGTTTAAGCAATGAATTTATAATTTGTCTCATATCAGAAAATTCCCAAAAACGAAGTTTATTATTTTCAAAATTAATTTTATTGAATAAAGCTTGTAATTCTGTTTCAAGTTCATCTACAGAAAAATTTTTGTTAAATCGTTTTATAAATTTCAAAGCGATTTTTTCATCATTTGCATAATGAATTGAACTTCCGTTGCAATTATCACATCCGGAACAAACTGTTTTTTCGCCTCCAAGTGCATCTAGCAAAATTTGCCGTCTACAATCTGTAGTTTCTGCAAACTTATGCAAAACTCTTTCTCTTGAATTTTCGCTAAATTTTAATGAATCAAATTTGTTTTCATAACTCCAAAGTAAAATTGCATTTGAAATTTTTCCATCTCTACCACCTCTACCTGCTTCTTGAATATAACTTTCGGCAGTAGGAGGCGGATCTAAGTGAATAACAGTGCGAATATCTTTTTTATCAACTCCCATTCCAAAAGCACAAGTTGAACAGAGAATTGCATCTGTTTTTGGATAAAACCATTTTTCAATTTTGTCTTTTTCTGATTTTTCTAATCCTGCGTGATAAAATTTCACTTTATCGTAACCAAAATATTCAGCAAAAGTTTTAGATAGATTTTCTGAGCGTTTTCGTGTTGCACAAAATACGATTAATGGTTTTTCTGATAATTCAGCGTATTTTAGAGCAGTTTTTTCTTTTGTGGCAGTTTTTACAACATGATAAATAATGTTAGGTCTGTCAGATTCGCTTCGTAAAATGTGAGCATTCCCATCAAACATGATTTGGCTTATTCTTTCTAAAACGGTTGGAGACGCAGTTGCTGTAAAGGCTGTAACCACAGGATTTCCTAATTTTTTGATAATATTTCCTACGGTTGTATAGGCAGGTCTAAAAGTGTCTCCCCATTCAGAAACACAATGAGCTTCGTCAATGGCGATATGTTTGATATTGAATTTTGCAATTTCTTCAAGTAATTTTTCTGATTGTAAAACTTCTGGATTTGCTAAAATTACTTTAGCACCATTTTTTAATTTTTCAAAATTTTCTTGTCGTTGTTCTTTTGTTTGTTGCCCTTTGAAAACAACTATATCCATATTTCCTTCTTCCATTCGGCGTTGTTGGTCACTCATTAAAGCAAGAAGTGGATATAAAATTAGAGTTGGTCCATCAATTAAAAGTGAAGGAACTAAAAAACAAAGTGATTTTCCTGCTCCAGTGGGAAGTAACACAATTTGCTTTCCTCGTTCGTTTCCGTCTTGGTCGTAAATTATTTCATTTAATTCTTCTTTTGAAAGTTCCCCATTTTCAACTTGTTTTTGATAGAAATTTGAAAGTTCTTGGGCTTTTACAGCATCTAAAATATTTGCAATTACAATTCGTTGCCATGGATATAAATAATTTATTCCAAAGGCTTTTTTTGCAGTTAATTGTACCTCATCAATTTCAGTATCTTCTGTAAAAATTGGATTGGGATTGTAAAATAGTGGAGTTCCGTCAAGATTTTCTGGTACATCAAAATATTCATCATTCATAACTATATTATGTGTTTAAAGTGACGAAATTTGATGTATTTTCCAGAAAATTTTTATAAAAATTTATTTTTCCATAATCGTAATTTCTACACGACGGTTACGAGCCATACCTTCTGTATTTGTGTTTGGGGCAATAGGTTTTGTAGCTCCAAAGCCTTGTGTGAATATATGATGAGAATCTTTAATTCCTAAATCAATTAAAAATTCTGCTACGGCACTTGCTCTTTCTTCTGAAAGTTTTTGTCTTGATTGTGCATTTCCAGCCAAAGCCGTATGACCTGAAATCAATAAATCATTTTCAGGGAAGGCAGAAAGAATTTTTGCAATTTTAATAAGTTTTTCTTTTTCTGATTCCTGTAGAATTGCAGAGTCTGGCTTAAATTGAATATTTTCAATACTGATTGTGATTCCTTTTTCGTCAGCAGAAACCGCAGTATTTTTTATTCCTAAATCTTCAATTTCTTTTTGAACTTTTTCGATGGTTGCAACATTGTTTACTTGTTTTAATTCTGTAATTTCTGCCCCAGCTGTTCCTTGAAAAACAAATGTGTTTCCGTAAACTGTTTCTAGTTGAATCCTAAATTTTTCTGTGTAAGATTGAATTGTTCCTCGTTGGTTATCCCAGTAAATAGTTTGGTCAGAATATCCCATGGTAGAAATCGGGTAATCAAAATATTCATCCTTTGCAGGCGAAATTGAATTCATGTCTGGTTTTGGGCTTGCAAAATATAAATTGTAAATTGCTTTTATAACATGAAGTTTTTGCCCATCTTTTTCGGTTTCACCTTGGTAAGTGTAATATGCTGTAAAAGGAACTTTATAAGGTGTTGTAATATTAAAAGTTTGTCGTAAATCATGAGCTTCGTGTCCTTCTGCTTGCCAACTATCACCAGGTTTTAAATCTTTATCAGGAAAAACAGGAACATTTCTTACTACTGGCATAAAATATTCATCTGCAATATCATAAGTTCCGTTTTTGCTTCTTGTAAAAATACTATTATATTCTTGTCCCCAAGTGCTTACTTTATTACGTCCTACTGAATTTTCGCTTGTCATAAAATTTGCTTTGTGAATTCCACTTCCATCTGGTGTAACATCAGTAACTTCAACTGAAATTCGGTTTATAATTTTGGCTTGATGATTTAAAATTCCGTTTACAAAAACATCTTCATCTACGGTTGATAAAATTCTGTAAGATTCACCTTTTGTATACTTAAATTCAAATTTTTCTGCTGTTAAATTAAAAATAAGTTGTGATAAAATTAAACTTAACAATAAAATTTTTTTCATATATTCTCCTATTAAAATGTTGTTCCTTTTATCAAGTTAAATTATAATCTGTAATGTAAATTTTTTAAAATCAAATTTGTTACATTTTAGGATTTTTTTTATGAAAAATTACATAATTCAATTTTTTAATCAACATGAAATTTCACAAATTTTTATAACTATACTTATCTTTTTATCGGGTTTTTTGATTGGATTTTTGATTGTTTCTTTTGTGAATTTTACTAAAAATAAAAAATTACGAAAAGATGCTGTAAATCGTTCTAGGGCAGTTTTAACTGGACAAATTTTAGAGCAAGTTGCTCCATATTTACCGAATTTTCCTTGTAATCCTGAAGATGCAAAGTTTTTAGGTCGTCCTGTGGATTTTATCGGTTTTGTAACTTCAAAAAAAGATGAAGATTTACCTTTAGAAGATCGTTCTATAAGCGAAATTCTTTTTATAGAGGTAAAATCTGGAAGTAGCACTTTAACAAAGCGAGAAAAGGAAGTAAAAAAAGCTATTGAATCCAAGCGAGTAAAATATATTGAATATAGAATTTAATTTTTGCAAGATGTTTTAAAAAGGCAATTTACAAAACTGCTTTTAGAACCATGTAAATTATTGTTCCTCCAAAAATACTTATCATGGAATTTCCTTTCCAAAGATGAGCAATTACAATGAAGATTATTGATATAATTTCTGCCAATCCATAAGGTGAAGTTGTAAAACTGATGTTTCGTAAGCAGTAAAAAATCAAAACTGCCATAACCATTGGAGGAAGATATTTAGCAACGAATTGTAATATTTTTGGCGGGTTTCGTTTTGAGAATAGGGCAAAAGGAAAGAGTCTTGTTAAAAAAATTACTAGTGCACAACCAATTGTTGCAATCATGGCATCTTGTAAACTAAGCATCATTTTCTCCTTCTGATTTTTTTGAATTTGAAACTTTTTGCAAAGGTTTTTGAAGAATCATTAAGAAAGCAATTCCAATTGCAAGGGAAGCAATCAGCATATTGTCTGGACCAAAAATGAAGAACGCGATAACTGAACACCCTCCTCCGATTATTGGTGGAAGTGGATTTTTTGTTTTCCTTAATTGTTCTATCAAAAGTACGATGAATAGTGCAGTTAAAGCAAAGTCAATTCCGTCAAAATTAAATTTTATTAAAGAACCTGCAATAGCTCCGATTATACTTCCAATTATCCAATAAAGGTGATCAAAAATAGCAATAGCTCCGTAGAATTTTCCTGGATTTAATCCTTTAGGAACAGCAGTTCCTGTTAAAAGTGCGTAGGTTTCGTCAGTTAAGGCAAAGATAAGATAAGGTTTCCATTTTCCTACTTTTTTGAAAGGTTCAATTAGAGAAAGTCCGTAAACGATGTGTCTTATGTTTACCATTAGCATTGTTACAAGAATTGCTGTAAGAGGTGTTCCTGCGGAAAATAATCCTACTGCCATATATTGACCAGCACCTGCGTACATTGTAATGCTCATTAAAGGGGCTAACCACCAAGGATATCCTGCATTAACGAGCATCAAACCGAAGGGAATTCCTATTGATAAGTATCCAAATAATACGGGAATTGTAACTTTAAATGCCTGAATTAAAGAGTATTTATTCATCGTAAAAATTATCCAAGAATCATTTTATCACTTAAATCTGAATCTCCAGAAACGCTTACAAATTTTTCTAACAAATCTGTAACTTCAAGTTTCATTTTTTCTTCGCCACTTACATCATAAACAATTTTGCCTTCACTCATCATAATAAGTCTGTTACCGTAGCGAATTGCGTCTTTCATATTATGTGTTACCATAAATGTTGTAAGTTTTTCTTTAGAAACAATTTCTTCAGTTAAGTCTAAAACTTTTTTTGCAGTTTTTGGGTCAAGGGCTGCAGTGTGTTCATCTAGCAAAAGTAATTTTGGTTTTTGAAGAGTTGCCATTAAAAGAGTAAGTGCTTGTCGCTGTCCTCCAGAAAGAAGACCTACTTTTGAATGTAATCTATCTTCCAAACCTAAATCTAAGGTTGCAAGTTTTTCACGATAAAGTTGTCTTTCTTCGTTTTTTATTCCCCATTCTAATGTTCGTCTTTTTCCTCTTCTGTAAGACATAGCAAGATTTTCTTCAATTTCCATATTGGCAGCAGTTCCCATCATTGGATCCTGAAAAACTCGTCCAAGAAATTTAGCTCTTACATGTTCTTTTTGATGAGTCACATCGATATTATCCAAAAGGATTTGTCCTTCATCACAAGTGTAAACTCCTGCAATTAAGTTTAGCAAAGTTGATTTTCCTGCACCGTTTCCACCGATGATAGTTACAAAATCTCCTGGTGCAAGATGTAAATCTATACCACAAAGGGCTTTTTTTTCAGTGATTGTTCCCGGATTAAATGTTTTATGTATATTTTTAAGAGTAAGCATTTTATTTTCCTTAAAAATTAATTTTTCTTTTTATTTGCAAATTTTGATTTCATAACAGGTATTGAAAGTGCTAAAGCAACTGTTACTGCTGTAAAAAGTTTTAAATCTGATGAAGTTAAACCTAATTGCAAAACAATGGCAATAATTACTCTGTAAATTATTGAACCCATAACTACTGACATTAAAATATACCAGAATGAAAATCTTTTTCCAAAAATTACTTCACCAATGATTATAGATGCTAACCCGATTACGATAGTTCCTGTTCCCATTTGAACATCTCCATAACCTTGGCTTTGAGCAACTAATCCACCTGAAAGAGCAACTAAGGCATTACCCAACATCAATCCTAAAATTTTCATGTTGTCTGTATTTACACCCTGAGCTCTTACCATTTTTTCGTTGTTTCCTGTAGCTCTAATTGCACTTCCAATTTCAGTTCCAAAGAACCAATACATTGCAAAAATGATTATAACTGAAAAAATTGTTCCAATGATAAAAGAAGTTGTAGTTGTACTTGTATTTATCAGTGAAGAAATTTGTGTCATTAAAGTTGTTTCGCCTAAAAGAGAAATGTTTGCTCTTCCCATAATTCTGATGTTTATTGAATATAGAGCAATCATTGTAAGAATTCCAGCTAAAATTCCAGGGATTTTTAATTTTGTATTTAGTAATCCTGTTACTATTCCTGAAATTCCTCCTGCAATAAAGGAAATAAAAAGTGCTACTAAAGGATTACAATCCAAAACGATGAGGGCTGCGTTTACAGCTCCTCCTAAAGCAAAACTTCCATCTACAGTTAAGTCTGCAAAATCTAGTACTTTGTATGTGATATATAGTCCTAAACACATGATTCCCCAAAGAACACCTTGAGAAACCGCTCCGTACATCGCTAGTAAAATATTCATTTGCTCTCCTATAAAAAGTCAACGAGAAAAATACAAAAAAAACCGTATGAATAAGTTTAGATGTATCTCATCCATACGGTTATTGTTTATAATTCTCTATTAAAGATTATCTGGAATTGTTATTCCTAGTTTTTGAGCCATATCTTTGTTTACTGTTAAAGTACAAGTTTCAAGATATTCAATAGGCATTGTTGCAGGTTCTGCTTCTCCATTTAGGATTTTAACTGCTTGTTTTGCAGTTTGTTTTCCAAGTTCGTAGTAGTTAATTCCATAAGTTGCAAGACCACCAGCCATTGTCATTCCTTCTTCGCCACAAATTACAGGTAATTTTGCAGGAATTGTAACCATAGCTACTGTTGCCATACTTGAAGCAATCATATTATCTGTAGGTGCGTAAATTGCATCAACTTTTCCAACAAGGTTTTGTGTTACTTGTTGAACTTCATTTGTATTTGAAACAGTTGCATCTACATACTCAATTCCTAATTCATCACAAACTTTTTTTGCAATATCAATTTGGAAGTATGAGTTTTGTTCGCTTGAGCAATACAAAAATCCGATTTTCTTTACATCAGGAACAAGTTTTTTAATCAAGTTGATTTGAGCTTCTACTGGTGTTAAATCTGATGTTCCAGAAACATTTGTCCCAGGAACTTCATTTGATTTTATCAATTTTGCAGATGCTGGATCAGTTACTGCTGTAACTAGAACAGGAATATCCTTTGTTAAATTTGCAACTGCTTGTGCAGCAGGAGTTGCAATTGCAAGAATCAAATCATCTTTATCGTTTATTAATTTTTGTGCGATTGTTTGACAATTTGCTTGTTCACCTTGTGCGTTTTGGTAATCAATTTTGATGTTTTTACCATCTTCAAAACCTGCTTCTGCAAGTCCGTCAACAAAACCACGATATGAAGCATCTAATGCATCGTGTTCCACAAGTTGTAAGATTCCGATTTTTTTCACGTTTTTGTTTTCAGCATCTTTTTTTGTGCAACCACTAAATAAAAATACTACACAAAGAAGAGCAAAGACAGAAAACATGAAAACCTTTGAGTTTTTCATATTTTACTCCTAGAGAAAAAATTTTTATTGTCAAGTTACAATTTTTTAACGCCGTCTATTAGAATATTCCAAATACAATTTATTAGCAATATATTTTTTAAACTTTTATTGTTTTTTTTTATTAATTCTCTTATAATTTTTTTTGTGATGAATTTTAATAAAAGATTTTTTTCCTTTGTTTTAGTTTTATTTATTAGTATTTCATTTATTTCGGCCTTATCTTCTAAACCTTTTGCTTTAAATATTGCATTAGGCTCATCTGCTATAGTTTACGGAGATGAGCAAATCAAAGAATATAAATCTGTACTTTTTGCTGAAAATACAAGTCGTTTTATTTTAAATACGGAAGTTTCAACTCATCTTTTTTTAGATGATTATATATCTTTGAATATTGGTTCAATTTTAGGTTTTGATTGGTTCAAAAACACAAATGCAAATTTATTTTTATTAAAATACGATATTTTTGCAGGAATTAGAATTTATCCATTTTTAAATGGATTTAATTTTGGAATTGACTATATTTGTGGCGGTTTATCAAATTTCTTAAAAGTTTATTCTACGTCTGATGAAAATATAAAATCTGCAACAGTTGTTTCTGATTGGAGCAATGGTTTTAGACTTCTTGCTGAATACATCTTTGTTGTGGAATCTTCAAAATATAGCCCTGCAATAGGATGCTATTGGCAAAATATGCCAAGGAACAACGGCTACGATAATAGTTTTTCAGTTTATGCAAAACTTGCTATTAGATAAAATTTGCTAAAATAAATCTGCAATTCGTTTTAAGCCTTTTAGGGTTAATTGTTTGTCTACAAATTCAAACACATCTGTAATTGGTTTTAGAACACTATTTAATCCGCCAGTAGCAATTACTTTTATGTCTTCATATTTGAGATTACATTTTTTTGATAAATCTGTTTTTATTTTATCGATGAGAGATTCTACTAATCCTTTATAACCTAAAATAATTCCTGCTTGAATCGAATGAATTGTGTTTGTTCCAAGGGAATTTTCTGGGGCTTCCAAAGGGACAGAAGGCAACTGGGCTGTATTTGTAAACAAAGAATTTACAGCAGTTTTAATTCCTGGTGCAATCGCAACACCTTGAATATTTCCTTTGTCATCAATAGCTGTAAAAGTTAAAGCTGTTCCAAAATCTGCGATGATGCAAGGTTTTTTGTATTCCACAAAGGCTTGAACTGAATTTGCCACCAAGTCTGTACCAATTTCGTGAAGTGCGGATTTAGGAATTGTTACAGGAAGTTTATCGTAAATGCTTGGTCCCAAAATGATAGGTTTTCTTCCGATGATGTTTTCCATCAAACGAATAAAAGGTCCAATCAATAAAGGAACTACAGAACTTAAAACTCCTGATTTTATGTAAGATTGTGAAATTCCGTTATCTCTAAAAAAAGAAAGAATTATTGAACTGTATTCATCTGCTGTTCTATTTGGATCTGAGTGAATTCTCCATTCATGGGTAATTTCATCTTCATGAAAAAGAGCAACAACAATATTTGTATTTCCAATATCGATAGCTAAAAGCACAAAATCCTTCCTTTCCTTAAATTAAAGGCATTGTTTAATCTGGATAAAAGTAATTGTATTTTTATCTCATATTTTGTAGTATATCAGATATGGAAACTTTGATACAACCCAAAATTTTAAAAGGTTTTAGAGATTTTTTACCTGAATCAGAAATTCAACGTTCTTTGTTGATTGAAAAACTTACAAAAACTTTTCGTTCTTATGGATTTGTTCCAATTGATACACCTGTACTAGAATATTCAGAAATTTTGCTAAGAAAAAGTAATGGTGAAACTGAAAAACAAGTTTTTAGATTTGAAGACAATGGAAAACGTGATGTTGCAATGCGTTTTGATTTAACAGTTCCTTTTGCTCGTTTTGTTGCAGAACATAAAGATGAATTATATTTTCCCTTTAAGCGATATCACATTGCAAAAGTTTGGCGAGGTGAAAAACCACAAGCAGGTCGTTATCGAGAATTTTATCAGTGCGATTTTGATATGGTTGGTTCTGATAGTGCTTCAAGTGATTTTGAAATTCTTTCTTTAATGAAAAGTGCTTTAAGCGAAATTGGTGTTGATAACATAACAATAAAAGTAAATCATCGTGGAATTTTTAACGCTTTCCTTGAAAAATTAGGTTTATCAGAAAAATCAGAAGATGTTTTACGCATCGTTGATAAACTTGCAAAAATCGGTGAAGAGCAAGTTACATTACAATTGAATGAAATTACTCAAGATGAAAATAAATCTAAAGAAATCTTAACTTTTATTGCAGGTAAAGATGATTTTGATTCAACTTTGGAATTGATTGGTTCTATGGCTGGTGAAAAAGCAAATCCTTTTGTAGAAAGAATGAAGGATATTCGTCAAATGATGAAAGCCAGTGGAATTGATTCTACTTATGTTTTAGATCCTTCAATTACTCGTGGATTAGATTATTACACAGGCGTTGTTTACGAAACTTTCTTAAATGATTTACCTTCAATTGGTTCTGTTTGTTCTGGTGGAAGATACGATAACTTAGCTGGTTTGTACATGAAAGAAAAAATCAGTGGTGTTGGTTCTTCTATCGGATTAGATAGATTAATTGCAGGTCTTGAACAGTTAGGTATAATTTCTAAAAAAGGAAGTTTTGTAGATTTAGAAATTTTCTGTATGGATTCTTCTCTTGCAGTTGAATATCAAGGTCTTGCTCAAAAACTAAGAAATGCAGAAATCTCTTGTGAAGTTTTTCCAGATGCCAAAAAGATTGGTCAGCAATACAATGTTACGGACAAAAAAGGTATCAAATGGGGAATTTTGATGAACGCAGAAAACGCAAAACAAGGAGTTTTTGTTCTAAAAAATCTTGAAACAAGAGAGCAATTTGATAATTGTACTGTAGAACAAGCAGTAAAAATTATTTCTGCCCAGTAATTTTTTTTGAAGCTGTATTTGCTTGTAACTGATTATTACAAATGTAAATATCATCTTCTTCAATCCAACCATCTGATAGTTTATACCAGATGGTTTTTTTATTTTTTTCGGACATTACAATTTTTTTTCCGAGAATTTTGTGGATATCGCCTCGTCGTCCATGGGAAGCAACATCAGCGTTTTCTGATGGTTCAGTTTTATAAGTTGTGTATGGGGATGAAATTACAGCCCAACTTTCGTTAATTGAAATTTGAGAAATTTGTTCTAAATTGATATTTGAAATTTTATTCTTAGAGCAAGAAGTAAAATTAAAAATTGAAAAAAAACATATTCCAATAAAAAAAAGTTTGTACTTCATAATATTTTATAACCTATAATGATTTCTAATTTGAACAAGTAATTTTAAATCAGAATCAACAAAATCTAATTCAGAAATTTTATCAAAAGTAACCCAATTTATATCAGTATGCTCTGTTAAAATCCAAGAGATATTATCGATATCTTTAATAAAAACTTCGTAGGCAAATAACTGAACTGTATCTTCGTTATGAGAAAATTCTGCTTTAGCAATGCACTCTCCAACGTCAATATCAATCATAAATTCTTCTGTAAATTCTCTAATTAGAGCTTGTTTGTGAGTTTCGCCTTTTTCGACTTTTCCACCAGGAAATTCCCATTTGCTTCCCATTTGTCCTTGAGGTAATCTTTTTCCAATAAGCACCAACTCGTCAATAACAATAATTCCAGCGATAGATTGTTTTATCATGTTTTACCTCCGATGTAAAAATAATTTATAAAACTATAGAATTATTACTCTTGGAAATAAGAAGTGTAAAATAGCTGATAAAATACAGATTATTCCGATATATTTTTTATTTTGAATAAAAAGTAGCTCGAATTTTGGATTCATTGAAGAATCGCTACGAGATGTGTGTTTATAATAATCAATTAAAAGAGAAATTCCTCCTAAAAGACCTGCTACAGAAGGTAATAAATCTCCGATAATAGGAACTGCTCCTGGAAAAGAACTTAATAATTTTATTAAAGCTGTAAAACAACATAAAATTCCAATTATTAATTTAAAAGTATTATTTGTAAAAAACTCTGGAACATTCTTTAGAGAATCTTGTGCTTTTTCGGAATAACTATTAAAAATAAGAGTTAATCCTGCAAGACAATTTAACAATATTGATAAAAAATAAAATTGTAACATACTGCTCCTTTAGGGTTAATTTTTTTCAACCATGGAAGTTAGCAAAATACTTTCTTTTGTATCGGTATTTGTTACTTCAACCTCTACTGATATTATATCATAATCTGTAAAAATTGTCCTAATAAATTCTTCTTTTTGTGTAATAAGAGACTCAATTTTTTGCTGATTTATAAGTTGTTTTTCATTATCAAAGACAGAAATTGTAATCTCCAAAGGAAGATTTATTTGTTTTGTTTCTTGAGTTTCGGTTTTTATACTTATAAAAATTTTTTCTTCAAAAGAAAATGCTGATAATGTAAAATTTGTGTTTTGTAAAGAACTTTCATTTGCCTTTGGACCAAAAAATATTAAAGAGACAACTAATGCAAGAACTAAAATCAATGCCATAAAAGTAAATCTCGAAGATTTTGTGTGAACTAGTGCTTTGAAAAATCCTTTTGGTGGAGTAGGACCTTCTCCAGCATAATATTTTTTTACTGTGTCAGGAGCATTTTTTAGTCTTTCTTCACGGCTGTATCTAAAATTAAGTTCGTTTTCAGAAGGATTATCTGTGTAAATATCATCTTGCATTTTATATTTCCTTATGAATTTATAAAATTGATTCTATCAAGGAATCTGTTCTCCACCAAAGAATATCGACTTTTTCATTTGAAGCAAGTAATGCAGAGATTATCCCATCGTCAGATAAAGTAAAATTTAGATATTCAGTTTTATCTCTGTTGTATTTTAAGTGTCTTTTAATAATTCTTTGTCCATTTGGTTGAATCATTTGAACGATATATCCTGTAGAATCTGGAATCATAAAAAAGAACCAGCCTGATTCTGTTACACCTAAAAAGTCAAATGCTGTATTATATGTTAATTTACTAAAACCATCTGTTACAACATCTTCGTAAGGTGGAATTACCAAGAATTCTTCAAATTGACCATTTTCAACATTTAGAGGATGTAACAATGTTTGATAATATTCTATTCCTGATTGTACATTTGATTCTGTATCAATTACAGTTTTGTGATAGTCAGTTTTTATGTAGAGTTTTTGTTTTGTAAAATCTGGAATTATTTTATCAATCGTTACAAAATATTCGGTTGAATCCATATCGTATTCATCTTTTACAAGAGGAATAGATTCTGTTTTTATAGGAATTGTATATTTCAAAAATCCTGCGGAATTAAACCAGAAAACTGTGTTTCCTTCAGTTGTGATACAAGTAACTATTAGTTCATTATTTTTTGTAACAAAAATATCTTTTATAAATGGGAAAGGAGTTCCTCCAGGACCTTCTTGTCCTATGTAATCAATGAAGTTACCTTCATTTGTAAAACGTAAAACAACTTCTTTTAGAATTGTTTTGCTTTGTAAATCTTGTTCTTGCCTTTCTGCTGTAATTTGGTCTACTACAAAAATATTTTTTTCCGAATCAACTGCTAAATTGGAAATATTATTAAAGGGATGTTTTTGTGCTGACTGAGTTATAGTCTTTTGGGAATAATTTTCTGTGCTAGAACCTATAGCATTTGAATTTGTGATTTTACGAACAAATGATGGTTCTGGATTTGTTTCTGGATTGTAAATTATTCCAAGTAAATCTCCGTAGGAAGTTGTTTGGATAATTTTCTTGGCGTTATCATCTGCAATAAAGAAAAATCCATCTTTCATGAAAATTTTAGTATTTATATTTCCAAGGTTTGCTAGATTAAAAAGTTGAAGTTCGTTTTCGTATTTCCCGTAATTTAGAGAAAAAAGGTTTTCTTCCTTGATTGTAGAAATTGTTTGATTCCTAGAACAAGAAAAATTTAATAAAATTAGTGTAATAAATAAAACTGATGTAAAAAATTTAATAAATTGTTTCATATATTAGAGAATAAAGTTGTTAAGAATAGTTGTCAATACGGAAAAAAGATAGTAAATTTAATTTATGTTAGATTCTATTTTGACCTTTTTATTCGGCTCAAAAAGAGACCGAGATGTAAAACAGTTGTTACCTGTTGTAGAAAAAATCAATCAAAAAGAAGATTGGGCAAAGTCTTTAAAACCTGAAGATTTTCCTTTGCAAACTGCTGAATTTAAAAAGCGTCTTGCAAAAGGTGAAACTTTAAATGATATTCTTCCAGAAGCCTTTGCATTAGCAAGAGAGGCTGCTAGCCGTGTTTTAGGTGAACGTGCTTACGATGTTCAGCTTATGGGTTCATTGGTTCTTAATTCAGGCCGAATTGTAGAAATGAAAACTGGTGAAGGTAAAACTCTTATGTGTGTTGCCGCAGCCTACCTAAACAGCCTTACAGGTGAAGGTGTTCATGTTGTTACTGTAAACGATTATTTGGCAGAGCGTGATGCTTCTTGGATGAGCAAGGTTTACAATTACCTTGGTGTTTCTGTAGGAACTATTCTTTCTAATATGGATAACGATGCTCGTCGTCAAGCTTATGCCTGTGATATTACTTACGGAACAAATAACGAATTTGGATTTGATTATCTTCGTGATAATATGCACATCAATCCAAAAGATAAAGTTCAACGAGGATTTGCATTCTGTATCGTTGACGAAATTGACTCAATTCTTATTGATGAAGCTAGAACTCCTCTTATCATTTCTGGGCAAGGAGAAGATGATACTGCAAAATTCTTTGAAGTTGATAAATATGTTGGACAACTAAAAGAAGTTGAAAAAAATCCTGAAACAGATGAATATCCAGATGAAGCTCAAGGGCAAGAAGTTATTGGTGATTATAAAATTGACGAAAAAAGCAAACGTGTTTCTTTCACTGATGCTGGTATGCTCAAAATTGAAGAAATTCTTAAAAAGCATAATTTAATTTCTGGTAGCCTTTTTGATGAAGAAAACTTTGAGTATATTCACTATTTTACTCAAGCAGTAAGAGCTCATACTTTATATCACATTGATGTTGATTATGTTGTTCAAGATAGACAAGTTCAAATTGTAGATGAATTTACAGGTCGTATTCTTGAAGGTCGCCGTTACGGTGATGGATTGCATCAAGCTATCGAAGCAAAAGAACATATTAGAATTGCTCAGCGAAACAGAACTATGGCAACAATCACTTTCCAGAACTTTTTCCGTATGTACAAAAAACTTTCTGGAATGACAGGTACTGCCGAAACTGAAGCCGTTGAATTTAATAAAATCTACGGATTAGATGTAGTTGTAATTCCTACAAATAAGCCTGTTGCTCGTATTGATGAAAACGATGAAGTTTACATGAACGAAACTGACAAATGGGAAGCAATCTGTAAAGAAATTCAAGCTTGTCATAGCAAAGGACAGCCAATCCTTGTTGGTACTGTTTCCATCGAAAAATCTGAATTACTTTCATCTTTGTTGACAAAAAAAGGAATTCGCCATGAAGTTCTTAATGCAAAAAATCATGCTCGCGAAGCCTTAATTATCGCAGAAGCGGGAAGTAAAGGTGCTGTAACTATTGCAACAAACATGGCTGGTCGTGGTACTGATATTAAACTTGGTGGAAATCCTGAATTCCGAGCTAGAAGAAAAGTTGGAACAGAAGCAAGTAACGAACAGTTTGAACAGGCTCTTGAAAAAGAAAAAATTCAGTGGCAAAAAGATTACGAAGAAGTAAAATCTCTTGGTGGACTTTACATTATTGGTACAGAACGTCATGAAAGCCGTCGAATTGATAATCAGCTTAGAGGTCGTTCTGGTCGTCAAGGTGATCCAGGTAGGAGTAAATTTTATATTTCATTAGATGATGATTTGATGCGACTTTTTGGTGGCGAAAAAATGAAATCCATGATGAAGCGTTTAGGAATGCCAAATGGAGAACCTATTTTTCATCCTTGGTTAACAAAGGGAATTGAGGGAGCGCAAACAAAAGTAGAAGAACGCAACTTTGAAATTCGTAAACATCTTCTTGAATATGATGATGTTTTGAATGAACAAAGAAACTTTATTTACGGTCAACGAGATGATATTCTTGCTGATGAAAACTTAAAGAATCGTGTTTTAACTACAGCTGAAGAAACTCTAGAAGATTATCTTGATGAATATAATAGCAAATCCAAAAAACAAGGAAATTCTGCCTTTACTGAACTTCAAGATAACTTAAAACGAACTTTTAATATCGTTATTCCTTCTGAAATTGATAAATCAAATTTAAAAGATGCAATTTTAGATTTAATGAAAAAAGATATTCAAGAAAAAGAAACTCTTGCAGGAAAAGAAAACTTGAATATGTATATCCGTTATCAATATGTACAAGAAATTGATAAAAAGTGGTTAGATCATCTTGAAATTTTGGAAGGTTTACGGGAAGCTGTTCATTTGCGTTCTTATGGTTCAAAAAATCCATTGACAGAATACAAGATTGACGGTTTTAATATATTCTATGATATGTTGGATAAAATTCGTTTAGATATTGCTTCTAGGGTATTTAGAGTAAAAGTGCAATCTGGTGAAGAAGCAAATCAACGAAGAACAGGTCCTCGTAGACAGATTAATGCTCAGCATAACGCTTACGGGGCTTTTGACGGAAATTCTGCTATGGCAAGAGCCGCATCTTCTCCAATGGCAGCAAAAAGCCGAGGCGAAAGCGTAACAGTTGTAAGAACTACTCCAAAAGTAGGACGTAACGACCCATGTCCATGCGGAAGCGGCAAAAAATACAAGCAGTGTTGTGGTCGGTAGCCTTACGCATTGAAACAATGCGTACAACCTGATAGCGCAGCGCACAATGTTGCGGCCGGTAGGATTACGCATTGAAACAATGTGTACAACTTGCTAGCGCAGCGAACAATGTTGCGGAATAAAATGTGTGTCATGCTGAACTTGTTTCAGCATCTATAACAAAGGTTTGCGTTGCAAACTAAAATAAATTTGAAATAGAGGTATTTTATGATTTCTTTAATTTTAGGATTAATTTTTATCGCATTTACTGTTTTTGCAAGTTTACCAAACGGATTAAACTGGGGTGTAGAAATTATTGCATTCTTGAAAGGATGTGCTCCTGTTTTAACAGCTATTGTAGGTTTAATTGCAGTGTTTATTGGAATTGCTGATATCAAAGATAAACAAGAAGCAAAAAAAGAAGAGGAAGCAGCCTTAAAATCTAGTGAAGATAAATAGTTTTAATGCTTGACATTCACCTAG
This sequence comes from Spirochaetaceae bacterium, assembly GCA_017936665.1. Classification (GTDB taxonomy): domain Bacteria; phylum Spirochaetota; class Spirochaetia; order Treponematales; family Treponemataceae; genus RGIG9060. Next base: position 46,515 of record JAGBFB010000014.1, read on the forward strand.
AAAAAATATTATTATTTAATCCCGTATATTATAAATTCTGTACGACTAAAGGCACAGTCTACAGATAGTAAGAAGTTCTGTTAGGAATTTTCTTAAAGTTGTACAAAGTTTGCTCACTTTTTACAACTTGAAGAAAAACAAGATGCTCATGTTTTTCTTTTTACAAAATATTTATAAGGTATATACATGAAAACTATTTATGTAAAAAACCAGACACGTAACTGGTATGTTATCGATGCGGAAAATAAGCCGCTCGGACGTGTAGCAGCTAAAGCAGCAGCTGTTTTACGAGGAAAAAATAAGGCAACTTACACACCTAATGAAGAAATGGGTGACTATGTAGTTGTTATCAATGCAGCAAAAGTTGCAGTAACAGGTTCTAAAAAAACTGATAAAATGTATTATCATCATACAGGTTATGTAGGTGGATTAAAATCTTTTACATTTGAAAAGAAAATTGAAAGACATCCAGAAGATCCTATTATGTTGGCTGTAAAAGGTATGCTTCCTAAAGGACCTTTAGGTCGTAAATTGTTGTCAAATTTGAAAGTGTTTGCTGGTGCTGAACACACTCATACAGCACAGAATCCTCAGTCTTTGGAAGTATAAGTTTAGGAGTCTATCGTGGTAAAAAATATTGCTATTGGAACAGGAAGAAGAAAAACAGCAACAGCTCGTGTTTTTGTACGAGATGGTTCTGGTAAAATTGTTGTAAATGGAAAAGATGTTGCAGATTATTTTGCTACAGCAGAACAAGTTCAAGTTGTTCGTCAGCCATTAATGGTAACATCATCAGAAAATAAATACGATTTACTTATCAATGTTGTAGGTGGTGGTCTTAACGGTCAAGCAGGTGCTTGTTTACATGGGATTGCAAGAGCTTTAACACAAGTAGATCAAGCAAATTATGCATCATTGAAAGCAAACGGTTATCTTACTCGTGATCCTCGTATGGTTGAACGCAAGAAATACGGTCAACGTGGAGCTCGTAGAAGATTCCAATTCAGTAAACGTTAATTTTATATCATTATGCAGATTTCAGATTATTCTAGTTTTGAAACAGATTCTAAAGATTCTGAAACTGTATATATGTTTATTGATTCAATAGAAGAGGTCTCTGGAGGTTGTTTGAAAGTTATACCTTCTAAGGGACCTTCTTTTTTTATTAGGCTAGATTATGTAGATAATGAATTGCAATCAAAGATTAATCCTTATCAGTCATTAAATGAAAATGAAACTGAGTTATTATTGGCTGCTGGTTATGCTTTTTTATCAGAACGTGATGCTTTGAATTATTTAAATAGGAGTGAACATAGTCGATTTTTGTTAACTCAAAAATTGCAAAAAAAAGGACATAGAATTGAAGCCATAAATTGTTCATTAGATTTTCTTGAACAAAAAAATTACTTATCAGATAGAAGGTATGCAATTTCTTGGTTACGAAATAGACGTATTTCTAAATCTGAAGGAAGAAAAAAACTTTTTCAGCATTTACTAGCACGAGGAATTTCAAAATCAATTGCTGAGGATGCCTTAGATGAATTTTATGATGAATTTTCTGAATTTGCAATGTTAGAAAAAGCATATTCCAAATGTCTAAAACAAAATTTACCTGAAGATAAAATTGATAAAAAATTATTGTTATGGGGTTTTTCATTTTCAATGATAAAAGAAGTTAAAAACAGTTATCTTAAAAATTAGAATATAAATTACTTAAAATTTTTCTTTTTTTGTTTGAAATAAATATTTAAAATTGCTATACTATATGTATAATAATTAAGGAGAAATATGTCTAAGGATTCAAATAAAACAATAGTTTATTCCGCACTCGAAGTTGCTAATATATGTGGTGTTGTAAATCAAACAGCAATTAATTGGATTCGTAACGGATATTTAAAAGCATTTTCTACACCTGGTGGTCAATATAGAATTTATCTTGAAGATTTAGTTGATTTTATGAAAGAAAGAAATATGAAAATTCCTACAGAACTTTTAGAAGCTTCTCAGCAAAAGAAATCTATTTCTGCATCAATTTTGATAGTAGATGACGACAGAGGCTTAAATCAAGTAGTAACTAAATTTATCGAAAAAGAAATTCCTGATTTGAGCATTTTTCAAGCATTTGATGGTTTTGAAGCTGGCGCAATTATGGCTGAAAAAAAGCCAAATATTATATTACTAGATTTGGATTTGCCAGGTGTTAATGGTGAAGATTTATTCAAAAAAATTAATGCTTCTGAAGAATTTGGTAAACCTGTGGTTTGTGTTATGACTGCGTTGAAGGATGAAACTGTTCTTGATAGATTAAAAGATAATGGAGTTGAAAACTTTTTTATTAAACCATTAAATCTTGTAGAAATATCAGATACTGTTAAGGATTTGATTAAAAGTTTATAAATTATTTTTGCAATGAATAACCTATCGATTATCCATTGCAAAATATATTAGTTTTTCTATTTTACGTAAAGATAGGCAGGGTATTCAATTTGAGAAGACTCTGCCATTATTTTTTCTAAAAAACTACTTTGTGAAGTTAATCCTTGTACATTTGAGTACATATCAAAAAGGTAGTTATAGAAGGATTTTTCTTTTGTGTATCTAAATTCTGTAAAAGTTAAATCTTTAATATCAGTAAAATAAATTTTCATTTGAGATTTTGCTTCTTCATAAGTTAAAATTTCATCAATGAGTTTGTGTTTTAAGGCTTGTTGTGCGGTATAAATTCTACCATCCGCAAGTTGAGTTACCTTTTCTTTTGATAAATTTCTGCTTGTAGAAACAATTTGAGTAAATTGATTATAACATTCATCAGCAACAGATTGCATAATAGCTCTTTGTTCTGGTGTTAATGGCTGATCTATGTTTAACATATTTTTGTTTTTTCCCGCAGTAATTGTATTCATTTTTATTCCATGTTTTGCCATAAATTCTGATAAATCTATAGATTGTCCAGCAATTACTCCAATGGAACCTGTAAGGGTATTTCTGTTTGCAATAATCTTTTCTGCTGAACAAGCGATGTAATATCCTCCTGAAGCAGCTGTTGCTCCAAGATATGCCCAAACAGGTTTATTTTGGCTGTAATCAAGAAGGGCTAAGTAAACTTGGTCTGATTCGTAAACTGCTCCACCTGGGGAATTTATAAAAAGCATAATTCCTACATTTGAAACATCATTTTTTAATGTATCAATGGTTTCTAATAACCAAGCTTGATTGTAGCTTTCATTTTCTTCTTGAATTGTTCCTTCAATATACAATTCTGCAATATAATTTTTTCCGTTTTTTGCAATAGGGTTTAATGATGAATTTTCACCAAAAAAATCCTTGAAAATTCCAAAAGCTAAAACTAAAACTATGATTATAATGAAAACTAATAAACCTTTATTTTTAGATTTTTTCTTTTTTGGGGACTTTTGTGGATTATTCACAACTTCCTGTTTTTCTTGATTTTGATTCATTTCGTCGCTCATTATTTTTCTCCTTGTGTATGATATAATTCTTCCATTGTGATTCTGTTTTTGTTTAGAGCGTTGCCTAGTAAAAATTTATACGCATTTGCAAAAGATAAATTCATGTAAGGAAATAGCCATAAAAATCCAATTCCAAAAGTTAAAGATGATAAAATCATCCAACCTAAGAAACTTAAATACATTATAAATAAATCCCACTTGTATCCCTTTGTGATTTTCATGCTGATTTTCATGGCTTCTGGAATTGATACGTCAGGAAATTCTGCTAAAATGTATTTCATCTGTGAATATGAAAAGGCTTTTATTATTCCTGGAATAAAAAACAGAAATGACCATAAAATTATCCATAACATGAACCATAAATGACTTAAAATTCCTTTTAGCCATAGGGAAAGTGCATTTAAGAAATCTTGAAATTCAATAGGATTTTTGTTTCTCATATCCAAAAAAAACTTTGCAAAGGCAATGCTGAAAATTCCTAATAAAATTTGATTAATAATTGATGTTGTCCAAGATAGTGGAATTGCATCATCTTTTGGAACTAAATTAAAACTGTAAGAATAAGAAAAATTTTCTATGGACGTAAAATCTGGTAAATCAAACTGAAATGAATCTTTATTGATTATAAAAAACATTACATAAAAAATTAAGGTGATAACTACTGGCAAAGTCCAAGATTTTCTTAATCTGAGTTTTGCTTGTTGTTTAAATTGTATCCTGTCAAATAAATCTGAATTATTCATTGAAATTGTAATATACTCCTTGTTGTGCGTAACCTGCAAATCCATCTTTTATTGGATTTTCTTGGCTAAAATTATCTCCATAATGGCATAAAAACATTTTGCTACGAATTTCTGGAGGTAATGTTTTTAAATCATGATAATATGCGTGAACTCCACCTGGATAAAATTGACAATCATGAAAGATGTATTCAATTGTTGGGTATGCTTCTAACATTCCATAGATTAAATCAGGATCAAATCTTGTATCACTAGGGAATAAAATCCTATCATCAATTAAAACTCCTATAGAATAAAAAGATTCTTTCCAAGATTTTGCAGTTTCTGGAATGTGCATTGTTCTAAACATTTTAATATCAATTGAACCAACTTTAGCTTGATAAATAGGTCGTGGTTTTTTATTTATAAGAGTTGGCTTAATTTGATAAAAATAATCGTCAAAACCTAGATATTCTCCGTTTTTATATTCGCTATAGGCATTTCCACCTTTTAAAGATTGTTCCCAAAGGATTTTTTTGTATTCATCAGAAATAACCATTGTAGGCTTTGTTTTAGAAATATATCTTCCCATTAGAGCAACTTCTTCTAATCCTCCAATGTGATCAGCGTGGGAGTGGGTGATTAATAGATTTTTTATACTTGAAGTATTTATTCCATAATTCCACAATGCGTAAGGACACAAAGTTCCACAATCAATTAAAAGATGATCAAAGCCTTTTATAACTAAAATATTATTTTGAAAATGAGCTTTTGCAAAGGCACTACCAACTCCAACAAAGAAAAATGTTAATCCACCGTTATTTTCTAAAGTTAAAGTTTTATCAAGATTTTCTATTTTCATGGCTTTATTATATCACAAATTTGAATTTTTGGGAAAATATTTTGTTGTTACAGTTACCATTTTTTGTGCAGCACTTTGAATTGATGTATAATTTTGTAAACCTACATTTGAAATTATTGCATTTCCCATAAGTTCTGCATCGGGACAATTGGTTACACAAAGTTCAAGATTTGTAACATCACTTTTAAATTGCATCCAATGTGGATTTTTTGCTTGTCCACCAGTACAAACTATTTGATTTTCTGTTTCATTTGGCATTGATAAATTTTTTTGTTTTTCTAAAATTATTTTTTCAAAAGCATTTTTTACTTCTTTTGCAATTTCAAAAATTAATTTATATCCTGAATTTTCTTTGCTTTTAAGTAAGTCAATGATACATTCTTCATAAGAATTTTCTTTCCATTTTGAAGTATTTTTCCATTGTGTAAATCTTGTTCCTGTGTCTTTCAAAAGAAAACTAACATTGTACAAATCAGAAATTACAGAAGGAAGATTTCTAAATCCTTCTGCAAAAATTGGTTTATTTGAACATAGATTTATTCCTTCGCTGGAACCTGAGCGATCACAAATTTTTCCGACAGAAAGTGTGTTTGTTCCGATTAAGGCTGTTACAAAATCAGGTCCTCCACAAAAAACTGGGATTTTTTCGGTTGAGTCAATTTGGAATTTTGCTAAAATTTCCTTTCTTAAAAAACCAGAGTTAAATCCTATGGGTACAAAATCAGGAAGTAATTTGTAATCAATATCAAATTCAGATAAATCTTCTTTTGTCCAATATGCAGATAAAAAGCGTTTTTCGGGTAAAATTGTAACTTGGGTATTTGTTAAAAAGTTGATAAAAAATTCTGGTCCAGACAAAATAGCTTTTGCGTCTTCATAGATTTTAGGAAAAAGATTTTTTAAATAAAGTAATCTTGGTAAAAAAATTGATTTTGAGTTTTTTGACAATTCTGAAATTTCATGAATATTGGAATTTGAAAATTCTTTGTTCCATAAAATTGTAAAGGTGGAATTTTCATTTACGGCAGTTAGGGTTGGACCATTGCCTGAAACTGAAATTCCTTGGATTTTATAATTTGAAATTTGTAAATTTTTTCCAGCTTGAAAAAAAGAATTTATCCAACAATTTGAAATTTCATAAGGATTCTCAATTTGAATTGGTGAAAATCGTACAACAGTTGAAGAAAAAACAAAGCCACATTCACTAATGAGTGCGGCTTTTAAAGATGAGGTTCCAATGTCTATACAAAAAGATGCCTTTTTTAGTTCTTTTTGCATTTTAATCGTGTTTAACCAACTTTTCTATAATATTTCTGTTATCAAGAAGATCACTTAAAGATTGATTATGGTGAAGTCTTGCTATTACATTTGCAAAAAGACCACTAACATTTGTATTGATGTACCATTCACATTTCAAAAGTTCTTCGTGATAAACTGCGTTTGTACCGATAACTCTGTAGAAAAGACCTTTTTCGTAGGCAGCGTTAAATTGTTCGATAGCATTTCCTGTAAAGAATGGCAAACTGATTGCAGCAATAACTTTTGTTGCACCTTGTTCTTTCAAGAATTCCATTGCTTTTAACAAAGTTCCACCAGTTCCAAGCATATCGTCAGCAAGGAATGCAACTTTGCCTTTAACATCACCTAGAATTTTTACAGATTTAATATTTGTATCTTTTGCATTTTGAGTTACAACAGAATAATCTCTTTCTTTGTAAATCATTGCTAAAGGTTTTTTTAATCCTGTAGCATAAAATTTATTTCTATCAACGGCACCTGTATCTGGAGAAACAATAACTAAGTCATCTCCATTTGGTGATAAGTCAAAAAGATTAGAAAGTTCTCTAATAATTTGATAACTTGCATGCAAGTTTTCGATATTTGCTTTGCCAAAGGCATTTTCAATTTCTCGTGAGTGAATATCAAGAGTGATAACTCGTTTTACACCCATGTTTTCGTAAATATGACCAAGTAAACTTGCTGTAAGACCTTCACGACCTTTCTTTTTGTGTTGACGGCTATATGGATAAACTGGTAATACAAGAGTAATTCCACTTGCTCCAGCTTGGCGAACAGCATCAATTGTTACAAGAAGTGACATTAAGTGGTCATTTACAGATAAAGCCATCTTGTTTTTTCCACCATTAAGTGAAATTACCTGATGATTTTCTACATCTTGGAAGATAAAAATATCTTTTCCACGGATACAATCTTTAATTTCTGTTTTGAACTCGCCATTCATAAAATATGTAAATTCAGCATCAACTAAAAATTCTGGTGGACGATAATTTGATACATTTCCTTTTACACATAAATCTGAAGTTTGCATATCATTGTAAAGATTGATGTCTTTTACAAGATTTTCTTTTTCAATGTTATAACGCTTTGAAATAACATCTCGTTTAAGATTAAAACGATGTTTGTACATGTGTCTAAGATGTGCAATTACTTCTGATGCAAATGCTTGTCCTCCTGGACAGGCTACAATACCAAGATTGGTTGGTTCGGAATAAGGCATGACTACTTCCCAATATTAAAGATTTACTTAATTCTACCATTTTTGAGCCTTGAGGTCAATGCTGTTTTTAATCTACTTGTTTCATCTTCCTTCGTTAACTGTTTTGTATACTTTGATATCTGTAATTTTTGAAGGATTATATAAAAGGGGATTTTTATCCAAAATTATGAAGTTAGCAAATTTTCCCACCTGAATTGTTCCTAAAATTTTATCCACATTATCTAATTTAGCTTGTTTTATCGTTAAAGTTCTAAAGGCGTCTAAAAATAAGTTTAATTTTTCATTTGAAGCTTTCCAATATCCATCTTTTTTTAATTTTTTCATTTGTAAAAAAATTTCGTTCATTATCAATTCTTCATCTATATCCATACTTACAAAGGCAGGAAAAACTGATTTTCCATTTAAATCTATTAAAGTTGTTTTTGAGGATTTTAACTTCAAAATATTTGTATTTGTTCCAAGATGAGTGATTTTTCCATTTTCAGTTCGTAGGGCTTGTTCAATAATTTCTTTATTGTAATTGTCTTTTTCAAGGGTGAAAATTGCCCCGTTATAATAAATCACTGGATTTTGTATATTTTGATTAAATGAAGTTTGTGATACAAGGTTTTCTATTACAAGCAAAAAAAAGAATGTAAAGGGTAAAATCCAAGAAAATTTTACAATCTTTTTTAATAAATTCTCTTTCATACTCTTTCTCCATTAAAAATATAGTTTATATATAAATTATTTTCAAAAAAAAGGATAATATTTTTGTAAATATGTTGCCCTAATTTAATTTTTATTCTACAATACCTTACCCACTAGTTTGTGAGAGAGGTTGTCAATTCTAATAATTTTAGAAAACAGCCCGTTTATTTTCCCTTAAAATAGGAGAAAAATAGATGAATGATAAGAATGGGCAGGTGCCTACAAACCAGTTTTACATTGAGCGTCAAAACGAAACAGAATCTAACGCTCGTAGTTATCCAAGAAAATTTCCATTTGCTCTCAAAAGTGCCAAAGGGTCATGGCTTGTTGATGTTGAAGGTAACAAGTATCTAGACTTTTTGTGTGGAGCTGGAACCTTGGCTTTAGGACATAATGATCCTGAAATTAATCAGGCCTTTATGGATATGATTTCTTCAGACGCAGTTCTTCATACTTTAGATTTAACGACGCCTGTAAAAGATGAGTTTGTTCATACTCTTTTTAATCTTTTACCAACTGAACTAAAAGACAATGCAAAAATTCAATTTTGTAGTCCTGCTGGTACAGATGCTGTTGATGCTGCAATTAAACTTTGTAAAACAGCAACAGGAAGAGATGGTGTTATCGCATTCAGTGGTGGTTATCATGGAATGGGACATGGAGCATTATCTTTAACAGGAAATCTTGGTGCAAAGAGTAATGTAAATTCTTTGATGCCAGGAGTAACTTTCTTTCCTTTTCCTTATTCTTATCGTTGTCCTTTTGGACTTGGTGGAGAAGAAGGAACAAAGGCTGCTTGTGCTTATTTTGAAAGAGTGTTAAAAGATCCAGAAAGTGGAATTAAAAAACCAGCTGCTGTAATTCTTGAACCAATTCAAGGTGAAGGTGGTGTAATTCCTGCTCCTGTAGAATTTTTACAAACAATAAGAAGAGTTACAAAAGAATTAGATATCCCAATGATTGTTGATGAAATTCAATGTGGTGTTGGTCGTTCTGGTAAATTCTTTGCTTTTGAATATGCTGATATTGTTCCAGATGTAATTTTAACATCTAAAGCAATCGGTGGATCTCAACCTTTAGCAGTTGTAATTTATAATAAAAAATTAGATAAATGGACTCCAGGTTCACATGCAGGAACTTTTAGAGGAAACCAACTTGCAATGCGTGGTGGAATCGTTGTAATGAATAGAGTTTCAAAACCTGATTTCTTAAAAGAAGTTAGAGAAAAAGGCGATTATATGCGAAGCCGTCTCGAAAAACTTCAAGAAAAAGTTTCTATTATCGGCGATATTCGTGGAAAAGGCTTGATGATGGGAACTGAGTTTATCGATCCTAATTCTGCAAAAGATTCTCTTGGTTCATATTTAGGTTCAGGGGAAATCGCTGCTCGTGTTCAAAAACTTTGTTTTGAAAACAAGCTTGTTATGGAAAAAGGTGGTCGTAACGGTGCTGTAATGCGTTGTTTATGTGCTTTAAACGTAACAAAAGATGAAATTGAACAAATGCTTACAATCTTCGAAAAAGTTGTTATTGAAGTAGATAAAGAAGTAAAGGAAGGAAAATTTGGAAAATAAAATATCTGAATTGATGTTTTTAACTTCTTCTGAGGAATCAAAGAAGAATTATTCCGAATTAATAAATAGAACTGTAAAGGCTATTGTTGATTCATTTGTTGATAAAAAGGCCTTTGCAGGTCTAACTCCTTACGATTTGAAAAAAGCTATTCATGTAGAGCAAGTTCTGCCAGAACAAGGAGTGGGCATGGATAAGCTTTTTTCCTTGTTACAAGAAAAAGTTCTACCAAACATGCTCAGAACTTCATCCACTGATTATATGGCACATTTGCACACATTAGCTTTGTGTGAGTCAATTGCTGCCGAACTTATTATTGCAACATATAATCAGTCAATGGATTCTTGGGATCAATCTCCAGCTGCAACAGAAATTGAAGTTGAAGTTGTAAAATGTCTTTGTAAACTTTATGGTTACGACGAAACTTCTGGTGGATGTTTTACTTCTGGTGGAAGTCAATCAAATCAAACAGGTCTTTTACTTGCTCGTGATTGGTATTGCAATACAAAGTTAAATCATGATGTAAAGAAAAAAGGATTACCTGCAAATTACTCAAAGTTTAGATTTTATACTTCCGAAATTTCTCATTTCTCAATGGAAAAAAGTTCTCACCTAATGGGATTGGGATATGATGCAGTTGTAAAAGTTCCAGTTGATAAAAATCAAAAAATGGATATTGAAGTTTTGAAATCTTTAATTGAAAAAGATGTTCAAGATGGAAACTTGCCAGTTTGTGTTGTTGCAACAATTGGAACAACTGATTATGGTAGCATAGATGATGTTGCTAAAATCAGCAAACTTTGTAAAGAATATGGAATGTATCTTCATGCAGATGCTGCCTATGGAAGTGCAGTTATCATGTCTGATAAATATAATAACAGAATTGGAAATCTTGCTTTATGTGATTCAATAACTGTTGATTTTCATAAAATGTTTTTACAACCAATTAGTTGTAGTGCAATTTTAGTAAAAGATGATTCTCTTTTTGAAGCATTAACATTACACGCAGATTATCTAAATCGTGAAGAAGATGAAGAAGATGGATATACAAATCTTGTAGGAAAATCTTTGCAAACAACAAGACGTTTTGATGCTTTAAAAGTATGGATGTCATTTTTACTTAGAGGAAAAGAAGGTTATTCTTCAATCATAAATACTTGTATTGAAAATGCAAAATACTTTTATGATAGAGTTTTATCTGATTCTTCCTTTGAAACAATTGTTGAACCAGAAATTAGTTCTGTTGTTTTTAGATTAAGTGCATCTGATGAAATTAATAAACTTGTTAGAAGAAAATTGATTCACCAAGATGGAATAGTTATTGGTCAAACTGTTTTTGAAAACAAAGTTTATTTGAAGTTTACTCTTTTAAATCCTTTAGTAACTCATCAAAAATTAGATGAACTAATTGAAGAAATAAAATTTCTATCAAAACAATGAACTTTCTAGAATTACTTTCTCCAGCAGGAGATGCAAAATCTTTTAAAGCTGCAATTCTTGCTGGAGCAAATGCAATTTTTTTTGGTGTAGAAAATTTCAATGCTCGTCAACGGGCAGAAAATATTTCTTTTGAAAATCTTTCAGATTTAATAAATCTTGCAAAATCAAAAAATGTAAAGTCTTATCTTACTTTAAACACTTTAGTTTATGATTCTGAGTTTTCTAATTTATTTGAAACTGTACAAAAAGCAATTCAATGTGGAATTGATGCTGTGATAGTTCAAGATATGGGAGTTTTATATTTTGTAAAACAAAATTTTCCTGATTTAGAAATTCATGCTTCAACACAAATGACAACTCATAATATTTTACAATGTGAATTTTTATCTGAAGTTGGAGTTTCACAAATAAATTTGAGCCGTGAACTTTCTTTAGTTGAATTAAAACCTTTGGTAAAATTTCTTAATTCAAAAAATATTATTGCAGAAATTTTTGTTCATGGTGCATATTGTATTTCATTTTCAGGACAATGTTATTTAAGTAATTATTTATATTCAGAAGCAGGTAATAGAGGTTTGTGTGTTCAACCTTGTCGTCGTGAATTTTGTTCTGCTGAAAAAAAATATTTAACTCCATTTAATTTAAAAGATAATTGTGCGTTAAATTTTGCAAAAGAATTAAAATCTTTAGGAAATATCAGTTTAAAAATTGAAGGAAGAATAAAAAATTTTGATTATGTTTGGGCAATTACAAAAGAATGGAAAAATGCACTAAGTGATGAAAAATATATTTTTCAGAATAATAAAAATAATTTAGTTTATAAAGTTATGAATCGTTCTTATTCAGATGATTATTTAAAAGGTTTTTCAAGTTCAAATATGTTTACATTTGGTTCTAAAGACCATTCTTTTGTTGAATGTGGAACTGTAATTTCTTATACTGTAAGTAATTGTAGAATAAAAATTTCGGAAGATTATGCTGAAGAAAATGATAAGATTTTAATAAAAGATAAACAAGATAAATTTATTTGTTCTGGAATATTATCAAATTTTGATAAAAATAAAAATGATTTTAAATTAAAAATAAATAGCAAAGAGTTTAATAAAATTTATTCAGGACAAAAAGTATACATTCAAAAAGATATTATAAAAAAATATGATTTAGAATATCAAATAAATAATTTATCTGTTTCAAAAAATAAAATTGAAGTTGTGATAGATGCAAGATTGAATAAAAATTTAATTGCAGAATTTAAATGTAATGAATTATATTTATCTTGTAAAATAAAATCTTGTTCAGTTTTACAAAGTGCAAAAAATAATTCACTAACTAAAGAAATTATTTTTGAAAAATTAAATAAACTTGGAAATACAAATTTTGCAATTTCAAAAATTGAATATGATTTTTTTGAAGAAGGTTTATTTTTACCAATAAAAGAGTTAAATGAAATTAAAAAAAATGCTATTGAATATTTAGAAAAAAATAATTTACATAAAAAAAATATTTTTATTAGCGATATACCAAAATTCTTTGTTGCAAATAATTTTAAAGAAAAAATTCAAAGCAAAAATATTTTTATGTTTTCAGATATTGAAAAATCAAAAGTTCATTTATCAAAAAACGAAAAAATAATTTTGGAATTTCCATGTATAAGTGAATGTGAAGATTTTATTTTGAAAAAAGAATTTACACTAAAAAATAAAAATGTAATTCCATATTTTCCGTCTGTAATTTTTGATAATCAATTAACACAATTTAAAAATTTAATTGATAATCTTGAATCTAATCGAATGATTTTTACAGAGAATACTGGTTTAATGTATTATGGTTTTACAAAAGGATTAAAAGTAATTGGTGGACAAAATTTAAATATTACAAATTCTTACTCTATGGAATTTTACAAAAAATATTTATCTGGTTTTGTACCTTCATTTGAAACTCCTAAAAATGAAATGATAAATTTAATAGATAATTCTAATGATATTCAAGTTTGGTTTGCAAAATCTTCTTTTAGATTATTGATGCAAAGTAGACAATGTTTGTTAAAGAAAATTACAAATTGCAAAAAAGAAAATTGTGATTTAGATTGCATAAAAAATTGTCAGAAAAAAATAAATGTAACTGGAAAAAATAATGAAAAAATTACTTTGGTAAAGCGAAAAGGTTTTTATTCTGCAATTTACGTTCCACACAAAATAGAAGAAAAATTTTTAAATGATAAAATTGATTATTACATTTTAGATTATAGAAATATTTTTTAATATAAATTATAATTATTTTATGACCTATTTAGAAGAAATAAAAATAAGATTTGCAAATGATTTTTTTGCAACAAAGACAGCTAAGATAAATATAATTTCGGCAGAACCAGTTGATGAAAAAAATATTTATGACTGTGAAGCAACAAATGTAAATTGCGAAATGATAATCGAAGATTTGCATAGAAATGCTGCTGGTGGAGTAATGGGTGGGGCAATTTTTACTCTTGCGGATTACGCTTTTGCAATTTGTGCAAATGCTTTAAATAAATCTTTTGTTACAGTTTCTGTTTCAAGTACAATAAATTTTATTGGTGTATGTAAAGGCTCAAAATTAATTGCGAAACCAGAATGTGTTAAGACTGGAAAAAATTTATGCTTTTACGAAATTAAAATTTTTGATGATTTAGATAATTTAATTTCTTCAGTTTTGATGACAGGAATAAAAAAGGGGCTTTCTAAAAATTAGACAGCCCCTTCAATAAAATTGTTATAGAATTATTTTAAAGCATCAATTACTTTTGTATTAAAGAATTCATAAAAGTTTTCTTTTGTAATTCCTGTTACAATTTCACCATCAATTCTAAGATTTGCTCCACTTTCTTTACAAGCTCCAAGACAGATAGAACCTGCAAGTTCGATTTTGTCTTCTAGTTTGTTAGCAGCGATTGCTTCTCTTAAAAGATCCAAAACTCTACTAGCACCTTTTGCGTGACAAGAACTACCCATACAAACTTCAATTTTCATATTAAATAACCTCCTAAATTAAAACATTAAAATTAGTATTTGTGAAACAATAACAACAGAAATCAATGCGATTGGATAAGTTGAAGCATAAGCACCTGCAACCTTTTCTGTTCCTGCTGTAGAAATCAAAGTTCCTAAAGCTGGAGTTGATGTCATTCCACCACAAATTGAACCTAAATTGTTTAATAAATTTAATTTTAGTACATATTTTGCAAATAGATAACCTACAATCATTGGTAACATTGTCATAATGATTCCATAGATGAAATATACCCATTCAAAATATTTAACAAATTCTGCACCACCTGCAACACCTGCTCCAATCAAGAAAAGCATAAGTCCTAATTCTCTGAAATTTTTCAAAGTTGGAGTTGATGGTGTAACAGAAATTTTTCCTATTTTAGCAAAATGTCCAAAAATTAGTGATGCTAATAAACATCCACCAGTTGTAGTTAAAGAAAAGTTTCCGATTTTAATTGAACCGATTAAAATTCCAATAACAGCAACTAATGAGAAAGCACAAAATCCAAAAGGATCAAGTTCAATTTCTTTCCCTGTTAATTTTGATGGTTGTTCAGGATTGTTTTCTGAAAGTTTTGCTCTTTCATTTTCCATATTTGCTTTAGAAAATTTTGGTACTAACTGTACAAAAAGTACAACACCAACAACACCAAACAAATATGCAATTCCATGTCCTACAGCAACGATTGCTTCTAAAGATTCTGTTGCAACAGTTGCTTTTGCAGCTGAGAATGCTGGTGTAGAAGTAAGAGAACCTGAAAGCAATCCAACAAGCATTGCAGCAGCTTCTTTTGCATCTCGTCCGTAAACTTTAATGTCAAAGTATGTACAAGCCCAACAAGAAATTCCACCTACTAGAATAATTATCAAGCCTAAAACGATATAAGATTTGAAGTTACGTTTGAAATCTCCAAAGAAGTTAGGTCCTGCAATAAATCCAACGGAAGTTACGAATAAAATCAATCCTAGATTTTCTACAATTTTAAGAGCATTTGTTACATAAGTTGTTCCTGCCACTTTTAATTGTTCTGCTAAAGGATTATATAATAATGCTCCAAACAAAAGTGCTACGATAAAAACACCAGCAGTTCCAAGAGAAACGCCTTTTATTGTAACTCTTCCTAAAAGATAACCTAAACCAGCAATTGCAAATACACAAAAAACTAAAAATGAAATTGTCTTAATTGATAAAACGCCTAGTACCATTTTATTTATTAGCTCCTTCTAATTTTGGGTTTCCGTGTGTATAACTTGGTAATAGTTTTGGTGATGGAGTTTCATCTGTGATTCCAGCATTTTTTCTTTCTGCTTCAAAATCATCAACATGCTTTAATGTTAATTTTTCTGGCATTGAAATATCTTTGTACATTCTTCCTGCTGCCATACCAGCTTGACGACCAAATACAACAACATCAAGGAGAGAATTTCCCATAAGTCTGTTTGTTCCATGGATACCACCAGCAGCTTCTCCTGCAACAAGTAGGTTAGGTACAGATGTTTGACAATCTTTATTGATTTTTACACCACCATTTTGATAGTGAAGTGTAGGGTAAACTAGAATTGGTTCTTTTCGAATATCAATTCCGTATTTACCAAACATACGAAGCATAGCAGGAATTCGTTTTTCGATTGTTCCTTCTCCGTGGATTGCTTCAATCATTGGTGTGTCAAGCCAAACTCCTTCTGAAATTGCTGTTTTAATTCCGTTACCGATTTTACATTGTTTGATAATTCCAGAAGCGTTTACATCACGAGTTTCAAGTGGATGGATGTAAACTTCACCTTTGGCGTTTACAAGTTTTGCACCAAGGGAACGAACTTTTTCTGTTACCAATGCCCCTAAAATTTGAGCTGGGTATGCAGCACCTGTTGGGTGATATTGTAAAGAATCTTGATATAATAATTTTGCACCAGCTCGGTATGCTAAAACTAATCCGTCAGCAGTTGCACCATAGTGGTTTGAAGTAGGGAAATTTTGATAGTGCATTCTACCAGCACCACCAGTTGCAATTACAACAACTTTTGCTTTTGCAATTCTAATTTCGCCTGTTTCCATATTTTTAAGAACGGCACCGGCAGCATTTCCTTTATCATCTTTGATAATTTCAATTGCAGCTGTAAAATCTACGATTTCAATATCTTTTGCTCTGTTAAATGCTTCATCACGGAGTGTACGCATAATTTCTGCACCTGAATAATCTTTACAAGCGTGCATACGTTTACGGCTTGTTCCACCACCGTGAGTTGTAACCATTGTTCCGTCAGCTTCTTTATCAAATTCAACACCTAAGTCATTTAACCATTTGATTGCTTCTGGAGCTTTGTTTACCAATGTGTAAACAAGTTCTGGAACACCGTCAAAGTGTCCACCACCAAAAGCGTCAAGATAATGTTGAGCAGGGCTATCATTAGGTTTGTCAGCAGCTTGGATTCCTCCTTCTGCCATCATTGTGTTAGCATCTCCAACACGAAGTTTTGTTACGAGTAATACTTTTGCACCAGCTTCACTTGCCATGATTGCAGCACTAGTTCCAGCACCACCTCCACCGATAACAAGTACATCAGCTTGATAATCAACATTGTCTAAGTTTACATCTTTTGAAGAAAGACGAGGTTTCCCTTGTAAAACTTTTGTAAGTTCGATAGGAGCTTTTTCGCCCTTGTTTGGACCAATCTTAATTTGTTCAAACTGACTAGGAATGTTATCAGGATGATTTTCTTTAAGAATTGTATCTTTTTCTTCAGCTGTTAAACGTGTTGCTTCAAATTTAATATTTGCTTCTCGTTTTTCTGCAACAATTTTTGCTAATTCATCTAATTCGTTATTATACATTCCACTTCTCCTATTCAAAATCTCTACTGTTGTAAAGTTCTTTAATTTCTTCTAAAGGTTTATTCATAATTGCTTGAATAAGTTCTTCACATTTTCCTTCATTGATTTCGTTTACTCTATCAATAAGGTGTTGTGTTTGTGGTTGTAAATATTTTCCGTTGATACGGCGAGCAAGTTCTGCTACTTGTGGATGTGAAATTCCTGCTGGACATCTTGAAGAACAAACACCACACATTACACAGTCAAATGATTCTTCTGCACATTTATCAAATTCGCCACGTTGTGCGTAAGCAATGTATTGCATAACATTTAATTCTTGAGTACAAGCCTTTGTACAAGCGTTACAACCAATACAGCTATAAATTTCAGGATAAAGTTGCATCATCACTTGTTCTGTAGGTTTGATATTTTCCATATCATATTGTTTTTTCTCAAGAGGGAAGAAAGGAAGAGTTGCAACATACATTCCTTCTTCAACTTTTGTTTGACAAGCAAGACAAGATTTTAATTCGTTATCCCCTTTGATACGATAGATTGTTGCACAAGCACCACAGAAACCGTTACGACAACCACATCCTCTTACAAGTTTATAACCAGCATATTCCATGGCAGTCATAATTGTAAGATTTTCTGGTACACTATATTTTTTTCCAAAAAAGAAAACATCAACTAAATTTTGTTCCATAATGTTTTTTCCTTCCTTCTCTTAATATTCTGGTGGCAATTCACTAAGTTGATCAAAACTGAAAACTGGACCATCTTTACAAACATATTTATCACCAATGTTACAACGTCCACATTTTCCAATACCACATTTCATTCTCATTTCCATAGTTGTAAAAACTTGTGTGTCTACAAAACCTAATTCTTTCAAACCTTGCAATGTGAATTTAATCATAATTGGAGGTCCACACATAATTACAGTTTTGCTTGTATCAGGATTAAGTTCTTTTACATAATTTGGAATAAAACCTACGTGTCCGTCCCAATCGTCCTGTGGATTATCAATTGTAAGACAAACTTCGATACCTGAATCATTTGTCCATTCATCGATAATTTCTTTGTAAGCAACTAAGTCAGCTTTTGAACGAGCACCGTAAACGATTTGAACAGTTCCGTAATTATCTCTTTTATCACGAACATAATTGATAACAGAACGAAGAGGTGCAAGTCCGATACCACCTGCGATGAATAATAAGTTTTTACCTTTGAATGCAGTTTCTACAGGAAATCCGTTTCCGTAAGGTCCTCTAACTGTGATGTTTTGACCAACTTCCATTGAATGTAACCATTCTGTTAAACAACCACATTTTTTTACACTGAACTCCATAAATTCAGTATTTGTAGGAGAAGATGTGATAGAAATCATTGCTTCTGAAACACCAGGAACAGAAAGCATAGCGCACTGACCAGGTTTGTGTTCAAAAAGTTTTTTTCCGTCTTTTCCAACAACTCTAAAAGTTTTTACATCAGGAGTTTCCTGTCGGATATCAGTAACAACTCCCACATAAGGGATTAAAGCTTCGTTTTCCATTAGTTTTCTCCTTTTGATTCAGAAAGAGTTTTTATAACTTTTACAATGTTCATTGAAATAGGACATTTGTTTAGACAGCGTCCGCAACCAACACAGCCAAAGATTCCTTCATTTTTTGATGGATAATAAACAAGTTTATGCATAAATCTTTGTCTAAATCTTTCAAGTTGTGTTTTTCTAGGATTTTCTGCTGCCATTTTTGTAAAGTCGGAATACATACAACTATCCCAACATCTAAATCTTTTAATACCTTTTCCTGTGTCAAAATCACGAATATCATAACATTGACAAGTTGGACAAACAAAAGTACAAGTTCCACAACCTAAACAAGTTTCGGAAAGTTTTTCCCATTCAGGTGAATTGAACAAGTCTAAAAGATTTTCTGGTTTAAATCTTGCCATATTTTGATTAGCAAGAGTTTGATTTTTCATCAATTCGGTTGTTGCTTCTTTTAATTCTTCAACTGCATCAACATCACTTTCGTTTGTGCTTTCTGTTAAAGAAGAAATTAAATCTAAAAATTTGTTTCCTTTTTCAGTATTTGCTTCAAACCAGATTGTTTCATCATCCATCCAAGATGAAACATCTCCTGCTGGATTTGCAACATCAATATCAAATAAAGAACAGAAACAAGTTGGAGCCATTGTATTACAACTTAATGTAACGATAGTTCCATGTTCTCTGCGATTTTTGTAGTAAGTATCAACTGGTTCTACAAGAAAAACTCTATCAAGAATATCAAAACTTTTTGCATCACAAGCTTTTACACCGAACACAACAAAATCTTTTGTATCTTCTCTTGTATCGATAACTTCGATGTTTTTTCCTTCCATTTTGAATTCTGCAATGTTTTCAGTTTGAGGAAAGAAAAAATCTTTTGCACTACGATTTGTATTTAATGCAGAACTTAATGAAAATCCTTCTTGCCATTTTTTATATTCTGCTTCGCCTTTTTCGGTATCAACAGGAAGATATAAATCTTGTTTTCCATTTATTGTGGCAAATAAATCATTTAATTTAGATAAAGGAAGTTTTACCATTAGTTTATTCCTCCTTGAGTTACATCTCGTTGGTAAACGATTGAAGGTTCAACATCATCTGTTTTGTAAGTGTTAAGTGGAGCTCTAGTTTCTGTATCTTCTCCAGCTTGGTATTCACCATAAATTTCATCAACATCTTTAATGTATTTTCTATTAAGAAGATACAATGGAATGTGCTGAGGACAAACACGAGAACATTCTCCACAGTCTGTACAACGACCAGCAACATGGAATGCTCTAATGATGTGGAACATTTTTTCTTCAAAAGAATCTGCGGCTGCTTTTTGTGCAATTCCAGATTTAGGGTTATCAAAAACACATTGTTCACAAGTACATGCTGGACAAACATTTCTACATGCATTACAGCGAATACATTTTGAAAGTTCATTTTGCCAGAAAGCAAATCTTTCATCAGCAGTCATTGCTTCTAGTTTTGCAACCATTTCGAATCTTTCTTTGTTGAAAGCTTCTTTGTCTTCTTGAGATTCTTCTTTTTTAGAAGTGATTTTTCCATCAGAATCCATAATTTCATCATAAACAACATGGATTTTACCTTTTTGTGCTTCTGAATTTGATGGAACTGCAACGATATATACATTTTCTCTGTTTACACGATGTTCTTTTACAAGCTGATTAAAACTGTAAGTATCGTTTGCTTTTAAGAAAGCTAAAATCTTTCCTTCTTTTTTTGTTTCTTTTATAAGATATTTTGAAACGGTTGCTACACTATATTCATCGTATACAAAATTTTTATCAAGTTCTTCAACTGAAGTAAAAATTCTTGGAGTTTGGTCATCTTCAAAAAGACCTTTTTCCCATCCGATTACACGATTAACTGTTCCATTAGATAAAAGTTCTTTTGCTCTTGCAAGAACAGCATCTGTTACTGTTTGATTAATTAATTCTTGCATCGTAAGTCCTCCAATCTTTTATTTGGACCAAGGGCAGTAATTGTTTCAACAAATTCATTCATTGTTTTTGCAAATTTAGCACCTTCTGCTGCTGAAACCCATTCTACACGAGTTCTTCCTTTTTCAATTCCCATAAAACTTAAAGTTGAAAAAAGTAAAGTCATTCTTCTGCGTGCAAAGTAGTTTCCACTTGTGTAGTGGCAGTCTCCTGGATGGCAACCACACATGATTACACCGTCAGCACCTTTTTGGAATGCTCTTAAAATGAACATTGGATTTACACGACAAGAACAAGGAACTCTGATGATTTTTACATCAGCAGGATAGTTTAAACGATTTGTTCCTGCAAGGTCAGCCCCAGCATAAGAACACCAGTTACAACAAAATGCTACGATTTTTGGTTTAAATTCTGTATTTACTGACATATTGCATCAACCTCCGCCATAATTTGTTTTGTTGAGAATCCGTTAAGATCCATAGCTCCAGAAGGACAAGCAACTGTACAAGCTCCACAACCTTGACAAACTGCAGGGTTTACATTTGCTACATGACGAATCATTGATCCATCTTTTCTTCGGCTAAAGTCAGTATCTGAATATGTAATTGCTCCGTAAGGACATACTTTTTCACAAGCTTGACATCCGTTACACATCATTGGATCTGATTGTGCAACACAAGGATTTCCTTTGAGAGTATCTTTTACTAAAAGACCAATTACTTTACCTGCTGCTGCTCCTGCTTGTGCTACAGTTTCTGGAATATCTTTTGGACCTTGACATGTACCTGAAAGGAAAACTCCAGCTGTAGGACTTTCTACAGGGCGTAATTTAGGGTGAGCTTCTGTAAAGAAATCGTTTGTATCCATTGAAGCTGTAAGCATTGTAGCTAAAGGACGAGCTGTTTTATCTGGTTCGATAGCTGCTGCCAAAACAACCATATCAGCATCAATTAAAATTTGTTTGTTATCGATAAGGTCTGAACCGTGAACTTCAAGTTTTCCGTCGGCTTTAGGAACAACTTTTCCTACCATACCTTTAACATAGTGAACTCCATATTGTTCAACTGCACGACGATAGAATTCATCAAAGTTTTTACCAGGAGTCCTAACATCGATATAGAATACATAAACTTCTGTATCTGGATATTTTTCGCGACAAAGCATTGCATGTTTTGCTGTGTACATACAACAGATTTTTGAACAATATTCTTTTCCGCCTTTACAACCATTTCCGTCTTCTCGGCTTCCTACACATTGAACAAAAACTAAAGTATGAGGATGTTTTCCGTCTGATGGACGAAGCAATGTTCCATTTGTAGGTCCTGCTGCGTTCATTAAGCGTTCAAATTCAAGTGATGTTACAACATCTTTGCTTTGTGTATATGCAAATTCGTCATATTTTTCAACATTGATTGGATTAAATCCTGTTGCAACAACGATTGCACCATATTTTTCTTCAAGGAATGTATCTTGTTGTTTATAATCAATAGCACCTGCTCCACAAACTTTTGAACAAACACCACATTTTCCTGTTTTTAACATCATACAAGCATTTGGGTCGATTGTTGCAACTTTAGGAACTGCTTGTGCAAAAGGAATATAAATTGCTGTACGATTATTCATTCCAAGGTTAAATTCGTTAGGAACTTTCTTTTGAGGACATTTTTCTGTACAAACTCCACAACCTGTACATTTTGTTTCATCAACGAAACGAGCTTTTCGTTTGATTTTTACAGAGAAGTTTCCAACAAATCCTTTTACTTCTGCAACTTCGCTATAAGATAAAATTCTGATTTTATCATTTTGGGCACAGTCAACCATTTTTGGAGTAAGAATACAAGCTGCACAGTCTAAAGTAGGGAAAGTTTTGTCGATTTGAGTCATCTTTCCACCGATAGTTGGTTCTTTTTCTACGATATCAACTGGGAATCCTGCATCTGCAATATCCAAAGCAGTTTGAATACCTGCAATTCCACCACCAATAACCAAAGCTCTTTTTGTTACAGGAGTTTCACCTGGAGTTAAAGGAGCATTCAAGTGAACTTTTGCAATAGCTGCTTTTCCAAGAGCAATTGCTTTTTCTGTTGCTACAGGAACTTCTTTGTGAATCCAAGAACATTGTTCACGGATATTAGCAATTTCTACCATGTAAGAGTTCAAACCTGCTTCTGCAGCTGTTTTTCTAAAAGTAGTTTCATGCATACGAGGTGAACAAGAACAAACAACAATTCCTGTTAATTTATTTTCTTTAATTGCATCTTTTATAAGATTTTGCCCTGCTTCAGAACACATGTATTGATATTCTTTAGAAATTACAACACCAGGTTCATGACTAAGAGCTTCTGCAACTGCTTTTACATCAACTGTAGCTGCAATATTTGTACCACAATGGCACACAAAAACACCGATTCTTTGCATATATAATTCCTATTTCTTATACTTTCTAAAAGCACTAACGATTGCTTGTTGAGGTAAATCTTCATCCAACATTTGTGGAATCTGTTCTGCTTTTAAGTGATTATTTCCTTGCTGTCGTACAACAGCAGTTCTTACAGCTTCTACAAGTTTTGCAGGTTCAACATTTCTTGGACAACGTTCAATACAAGCAAAACATGAAAGACATTTATATAGAGAAGGAGAATTTACTAAACTTTCGATTTCTCCATTTTCTACCATGTACACAAATTGATGAGGATGATATTCCATTTCTTCGTAAGAAGGACAAGATGCTGAACATTTTCCACATCGCATACATTTTCTAGGATTTACACCACTAATTTGAATGATTTGTTCTTTACTGATTTTTGCTTCCATAAGATTACGCATCTCCTTTTTTTACACCGAGAGCTTGAGCTAAGAGTTCTGTAAAATAAACTACAGGAAGTTCAACACCGTCAGTATTTTTTTTGAGATTGTATAAACAAAGAGGACAAGCTGTTACAAGAAGTTCTGCTCCATGTTCTTTTGCATTTGTAAGAACTTTGCCACTTCTTTTGTTTGCTACTTCTTTATCTTCCATAGTAATGTAACCTCCACAACACTCATTGCGCATTGCGTAAATTACAGGTTCACCACCAATTGCTTTAATAAAATCTTCTAGGATTTTTGGATTTTCAGGATTATCCATTTCCATAACTTTGCCAGGTCGTAATAAAAGACAACCATAATAAGCACCGATTTTTTTACCAATAGGATTTACAACCTTTTTAGCAATTTCATCAAAACCGATTTTATCTCTTAAAAGTTCTAGAAAATGAATAACATTTGTTTCTCCTGTGTAAGGAGTATCTAATTTCATGTAAGAGTTTGCATGACTTCTGATGTATTCATCATTTTTCATGTCATTGTTTACTTGCTTTAGAACATTATGACATGCAGAACAAACAGTTACCAAATCTTGTCCTGCATCTCTTGCGGCAACCAAGGCTCTTACAGCTGACAGCTTATTTGCAATCTCATCTTTTGCTGTTGAGTAAACGCCTCCACAACATTGCCAATCAGGAACTTCTACAAGAGAAGAACCTAAGGCTTCGAGACTTGCTTTTGCATAAAAATCCAGATCTTTTGCTTTTGTACGCAAAGTACAACCTGGATAATAACTATAATTCATAATGACCCTCGTATTAATTTAAGAGTTAATTTTAAACCATTTGTTCAGGATGAAATACTTCATCAAATTTTTCTGCAGTTAAAAATCCAAGTGCAACACAAGCTTCTTTTAGAGAAATATTTTCTTTGAATGCTTTTTTTGCTGTTTTTGCTGCATTTTCATAGCCAATATAAGGATTTAAAGCAGTTACTAACATTAAAGAGTTGTGCAAGTTATTGTGCATTTTTTCTTTATTTGCTTCGATTCCTACAGCACAGTTGTTATTAAAAGAAACAATTGATTCTGCTAATAAGCGTGCTGATTGCAAGAAATTGTAAATACATACAGGCATGAAAACATTTAATTCAAAGTTACCTTGACTTGCAGCCATTCCAACTGCTACATCATTTCCCATAACTTGTACAGCAACCATTGTTACCGCTTCACATTGGGTCGGATTTACTTTTCCTGGCATAATTGATGAACCTGGTTCATTTTCTGGAATTTTAATTTCACCAAGACCAACACGAGGACCAGAAGCAAGCCAGCGTACATCATTTGCAATTTTCATCATATCAGCAGCTAAAGCTTTTAATGCACCGTGAGCAAAAACTAATTCATCTTTACTTGTTAAAGCGTGGAATTTATTTCCTGCTGTTACAAATTCTTTACCTGTTAATTTTGAAACTGCTTCAGCAACCTTAAAATCAAATCCCTTTGGAGCGTTTAATCCTGTTCCAACAGCAGTTCCACCAAGAGCAAGTTCTCTTAAAGGTTTTAATGAAAGTTTGATAAGTTCAACATCTCTAATCAATGAAGATTTCCAACCTGAAATTTCTTGGCTGAATGTGATAGGTGTTGCATCTTGTAAGTGAGTTCGTCCTGATTTTACGATGCCTTCATTTTCTTTTTCTAATCTATCAAAAGTATTGATTAAAAGTTCTACAGCAGGAATAAGTTTATCTTCTAAAATTGTTACAGCAGCAATATGCATGGCAGTAGGGAAAGTATCGTTAGAAGATTGACTCATATTGATATCATCATTTGGATGAAGAAGTTTTTTTACCTTTGAAGCATCTTCAAAAAAAGTACCTGCAGGAAGGTTTGAAGCAATTTCGTTACCACGATTAGCGATAACTTCGTTTGCGTTCATATTTGATTGAGTTCCACTACCTGTTTGCCAAACAACAAGAGGAAAGTGGTCAAAAAGTTCTCCAGAAATAACTTCGTCACAAGCCTTAGAAATTGCATCTAATTTTTCGTTAGTCATTTTTTCTGGTTTTAAAGCATTATTTGCCATTGCAGCAGCTTTTTTTAGAACACCAAAAGCCTTTGTAATTTCGCGTGGCATTGTTTCAATTCCAACACCAATATTAAAGTTTTCATGACTTCTTTCTGTTTGTGCTGCCCAATATTTATTTGCAGGAACTTTTACTTCTCCCATGGAGTCATGTTCAATTCTGTATTCCATCATTGTATCCTTAAAAATTAAAAGTTAAGTTGAGCGATAATGTCTTTTAGACATTTTGCACTGTATTGAAGTTTTTCTACTTCTTCATCTGTAAGTTTGAGTGCAAGTTTTCCTTCTGCACCTTGGTCACCTACGATTGAAAGTGTACTTAAACAAACATCATCAATACCATATTCACCATGCATCATTGTTGAAACTGTCAAAGAAGAATCAACTCCACTTACCAAGCATTTACAGATATGGCAAACTGACATTGCGATTGCGTAGAAAGTTGCACCTTTTCTTTCGATAACGCGTCCACCAGATTTTCGAACATATTGTTCAACTTCTTCATGAACTAAAGGTGGAAGAAGCTTATCTTTATCTGTAATACAGTTTGGATAATCATCAACATGAATATTAGAAATATTTGCAACAGACCAAGGAACGAAAGAAGAATCTCCATGTTCACCTAAAACATAAGCATGAACATTTTTTTGATTGATTTTATAATATTCAGCGATTCTTGCTCTTAATCTAGCTGAGTCTAAAACTGTTCCAGAACCGATAATTTGGTTTTCTTTTAGACCTGCTGTTTTATGGAATTGATAAGTAAGAATATCAATAGGATTTGAAACAATTACATAAAATGCATTAGGAGCATATTTTGTAATTTCAGGAATAATTGATTTTGTGATATTTACATTTGTTTGTGCAAGATCAAGTCGTGATTGTCCTGGTTTTCTTGCAACCCCAGAAGTAAGTATTACGATATCAGAATCTTTTGCATCTTCGTAACTTCCTGCGTAAATAGAACATGATGGATAAAAAGATAAGCCTTGTCTAATATCAAGAGCTTCACCTAAAGCTTTGTTTACATTGATGTCTACCATTACAATTTCAGATGCAATACCTTCAATAGCCATTGTATAAGCAATTGTAGAACCTACGCTACCTGAACCGATAATCGTAACCTTGTTTCTCATTATAAAACCGTCCTTATTATTTAATTTGGGTTTACTGTAATTTCGCTAAAATATTAACAAATTTAGACAATAACCCTATTATTTCAAAATTATAAGTATTATACAGCAAAAGAAAAAGAATGTGAATAGATTTAGTTTTAATATAGATAAAAAATTATATATTTAATTAAAGTTTTACTTTACAAAGACCATTTCCACGAATTTTTTTGTAAATTTTAGCATTAATAATAGAAGAAAAGTGATTTTTTTGAGAATTTTGTTTTTCTTCTATTATGAAGTGATTTTCTGGTCTAAGTAAATATAAAGAGTCAGCAAGTTTTTGTGCAGTTTGGATAGAAGTTCCATCTGGAAAAAATACATTGTGAATTTCGTTAAAATACATCCATTTTAAGTGTATTTTGGATGTATTTTCTGTAACAATTATAGGTTTTCCTCCTAACCAGAAAAATTGATTTTTATTTTTACAGTAAGAATTTTGTATAAAATCAATAAATTCTTGATAATCATTAAATTCACTTAATTTTTTCTGTTCATATTTTTCGATTGATTTTTCTACAAAGTTGTGTGGAATTGTAGGTTGTGGCATAGGAAAATCAAACCAAGATTGAACTTTTTTGTTTAAACCAATTCCGTGCATCCAGTTGTTTAATGCGTATTCGAGATAATCTGTGTAGCGTTGTGATTTTTCTTCACCTTCAAATCTTATATCATTCTGTGCAAACCAAGAATTTTCATTATTTATAACTGGCTTTAATTTTGGATGTAATCCTTTTTGATATTCTGCAAAAAGAGTTGAATGTTTTGTTAAAACAAATTTGTGCCAAAAACTGCTATCTAATAATCCATTGGCAAAAAGTTGTCGTAAGGTTTCCATTGAGTTGATTAAATCTTGTGGAGTTTCGGAATAAAATCCATAAATCATATAAGCATGAACTAAAATTCCAGCTTCTTTAAATGAAGCACAGCTTGCAATAATTGAATCAAAATCTGTTCCCTTGTTTACTTCTTGTAAACCTTTTCCTGTAGCAATTTCAATTCCACCAGAAACACCTGTTAATCCACCATAGCTAAGAAAGTCTGCTAAATCTCGGGAGAATGTTTTTTCAAATCTGATGTTTCCCCAAAAAGTTAATCGTTTTTCTTGCAATTTATTTTTACAATTTAGCAAAGCAAATTCTGATAATGATTTTGGAGGAGAGGCTTCATCCACAAAATGTATTCCGTAAATACCAGTTTTTTTTGCTTGGTCGTAAAGCCAATTGTACAAAAGTTTTGTATCGATTCTTGAGTAATTGCAAACATAATCAAGTGTCGTATCGCAAAAAGCACATCGATGCCAATAACAACCATGAGCAAGATAAGATTTTAGCCAACTTCCGTCTGACCAAATTCTGTGCATTGGATTTATATCATCTGCAAGTCTTGGATAAAGTGAAAAATCAATTTCTGAAAAATCAGGAAAAACTTTTTTTGTAAATTCATTTTCTATTTTAGAAATTTGTAAATCATTTTCTTTTGGGTAAATAATTTTATTATTTGAAAAATAAGTTGCTTTATAATATTTGCTTTCATCTTTTGAAAAATTATTTTTCATTAAGTCGATATAAGAGCCGTACCCTCTATCGTAACTTACAAAATCTACATAATCAAAAAGTTTTGCTTCATTTATATTTCTAAGTTCTGTATTTATGAAACCTCCACCGATGGAAATTATTGCATTGTCTCCAAAATAATTTTTTATTTCTTTTGCAATATGAAGACTTGATGCAAAACAACCTGCAAATGGAACAGAAATACAAAATAAAATTTTTTCTTTTTCTGAATTTTTATTTTCTGATTTTTGTGAAGTATTAATTTGTAAAAATAAATTTTTTAATAAGGGGGTAAGAAAATTTTTTAAAATTGGTGAATCAATTACTTTTAAAAATTTTGAAAAATCTTTTTCACTAGTTGCTAAATGTTCTGCGTAACGAATTAAAGAAAAGTTTTTATCAAAAACAACATTGATGTAATCTGCTAAATCTGCTAAAGCAAAGGAAGCTAAAAATCTTGCATCGTCTATTGTAACTTCTCTATTTAATTGTGAAAGAAAATTTTCCATTCTGCTTCCACGAGGTGCAAAAGGAGAAAAAATAAATTCATGACAAAATTCTCTTCCGTTGGAATCTGTAAGAATTGATTTTATTTTATCAATCCAATTTATCCATGAATCTTTTTGAAAAATATATCGGTGTAAATTAAAAGAAGTATTTTCATCATTAGATTCTTGTGCAATATGTAACGCTTTTTCTGTTGTTAATTCAAAAAGTCTAGTTAATCCAGTTTTAGAAAAAATGTTATTATATAGAAGATTTGATAAATCAAACCATTGTACGCTAGAAAATTTAATAATGTCTTGTTGTAAAAAAAATGATTTTAAATATGCTCCAGATGGATAAGGTGTATTTAATTGAACTAGTGGTGATTGAAAAATAACAACTTTCATAAATTGAATTATATCAGATATGACTTGATGTAGCAATAAAATATAATATATACTTTTAGTTATGATTTACGAAACAACAATTACAATTTTACCAGAAGAAGAAAATAATAAATCTTTAATTGAAAATAAAATCTTAAAACAACTTAATATTAAAAATAAATCAAGTGTAAATGCTTTTGTTCTCAAGAAAAAATCAATTGATGCACGAAAAGGAAAAATAAAATTTCATTTAAAATATTCTGTTTATGTTGGAGAAAATCCAGAACAAGAAAAATTTATACCTAAATGGAAAACTGTAAACACAAATAAAAAAGTAGTAATAGTAGGTTCTGGTCCTGCTGGTCTTTTTGCAGCATTGCAACTTTTAGAATTTGGAATAAAACCTATTGTAATTGAAAGAGGAAGTAGAACTTCAAAACGAAAAGTTGATATTGCAAAAATTAGTACAACTGGTATTGTAGATGAAAACTCAAATTATTGTTTTGGTGAAGGTGGAGCAGGAACTTTTTCTGACGGAAAACTTTTTACACGTTCAAACAAGCGTGGTGATATTTCAAAAATTCTTTCTATATTTCATTATCATGGAGCTGATAAAAAAATCTTATCAGATGCTCATCCACATATTGGTTCTGATAAACTTCCAAAAATTATAAATAATATGATTGATACAATAATTAAATTTGGTGGTGAAGTTTACTTTGATAAAATTTGTACTGATTTAATTTTAGAAAAAGATGAAAAAAATAATTTTATTACAAAAGGAATAATTTGTATCGATTCAAACGAAAAAACTATAATACAAAAAATTTATTCTGATGCAGTTATTCTTGCAACAGGACATTCTGCAACAGATATATATAAAATGATTTATGATTGTTGTTGTAAAAATAATCTTGAAGTGGACAAAGTTTTACAAGAAAAAACTTTTGCAGTTGGTGTTAGAGTAGAACATCCTCGTCAAGTTATTGATAAAATTCAATATCATGGAAAAGAAAGAACAGAAAACTTAGGTGCAGCAGAATATAGATTAACGACACAAGTTGATGAAAGAGGAGTGTATTCTTTTTGTATGTGTCCAGGAGGATTAGTTGTTCCGTCTTCATCAGGTAAAGAAGAAATTGTTGTAAATGGAATGTCACCTTCAAGTAGAAATTCTAAATGGTCAAATTCTGCTATAGTTGTTGAAGTAAGACCAGAGGATGCAAAAGAAATTTTACAAAAAAATAAAATTGATGATAATGAAAATTTACTTTCTACTTTGAACTTTAGAACATATTTAGAAAAATTAACTTATCAAAATGGAAATGGAATAAAAGCTCCTGCTCAAAAGTTGATTGATTTTATTGAAGAAAGAAAAACTAATACTTTTCCAGAAACATCATATACTCCAGGATTAATTTCTTCTCGATTAGATTTGTGGCTACCTGATTTTATAAAATCTCGTTTACAAAAAGCATTCAAAAAATTTAATGAAAATATGAAAGGCTTTATTTGTGATGAAGCAATTCTTATTGCAAGTGAAACAAGAACTTCAACCCCAATAAGAATTTTAAGAGATAAAGAAACTATGGAAAGTCCTGTAATAAAAAATTTATATCCTGCAGGAGAAGGCTCTGGGTATTCAGGTGGAATTGTTTCATCTGCAATGGACGGAGAAAATGTTGCAAAAAAGATAAGTGAAAATTAGTTTTTTTTGTAAAATGTCAATTTTTAATTTACCAATTTTGAAATTTTATATGATAAAATAAATTTAAAATTATAAATATAAAAGAGGTAATATTATGAATTCTACAGAATATGAAAAATATTATGATGAAATGTGTTTAAAACATAATAATATGTTGGATTTCAATTTTTTTGAAGAGGATTTTTCTGAAATTTCTTTTTTAGAAAAAGCGATTTACTATGAAGATTTATCTTTACTTGATAATGACAATTTATCGTTCAATGTAAATATGAGATTAAAATATAATTATACATTATTAATGATTGCAACTTTTTATAGTTCAGAAAAATTTGTTAATTATCTTTTAGAACATGGAGCTGAAGTTGATGCAATAAGTAATAATGGTTCAACAGCTTTGCATTATTTATGTGCAGATATAATGATTCAAAATAGAGAAGGTATATTTTTTTCACTTGTTAAAAATAAAGCAAATATAGAACTTAGAAATTATGATGGATTAAATCCTTTTTTATTAGCAGCTGGTTCAAATGCTGTTGATTTTTTGGAACTTCTTATAGAATACGGTGTTGATATCAATACTACACATGATACATACTTAAATGCTTTATATTATGCTATAATAAAAGATTCTTATGAGGCTGCAAAATTTTTATTTGAAAAAGAATTATATCAATCGTTTAATGGCGAACAAAATTATGAAATGCTTACATTTTTTATTGAAAAAAAAGATAGAGAAATTGTAAAACAAATTCTAAATAAAATATCTTTTTCTCAAGAAGATTTAAATAGAGCTTTATCTCGGGCTGCTATTAGTAATAATTTAGGAATTGTTAAAGAATTATACTATTCCGGAATAGATATAAAAAATAATCAACAGTTGGTATTAATTGCAAAAGCAAAAAATAATGAAGAAATGTTTCAATTTTTTAAAGAAAAAGGTGCTCCTATGGAGTGCTTGAAGGACGATTCTAAAATTAATAAAACTATTTATTCTGGATTACCAAAAGAACAGCAAACAATAAAAGAATTCTGTGATTTTCAGACTACATTAAATAAATATATAGTTTCTTTTTTGAAAAAAAATCCAAATAAAAAAGAATCTGATATTTATAAAAACAGTAGATTAATTTCTAGACAACTTTTTTCTAATATTAGAAAAAGAAAAGGATATAAAACAAAAAAAGATAAAATTGTTGTTCTTGCAGCAAATATGAATTTAACTTATGGGGAACTAGAAGAGTTACTTGAAAGTGCAGGTTTTGCATTGTCAGTAGGAAATGAAGTTGATGTAAAAGTTATAAATGCTTTTAAAAATAATCAATATACCTATATTGAAGATTTATTTTTGTAAATTAGTAAATAATAAACTATACAGTTGAATGTTTGTTGTTCAAAATTAATAGTTTTTCGAAGTTAGGAGATTTTATGTTTTGTAATAAATGTGGAAATGAATTTGATAATAATTTTCAGTTTTGTCCTAAATGCGGAGAAAAAATCAATACCGAAAAGAAAGGTAATGAAGAATTTTATGCTTTCTGGATTTTAGGAATTGTATTTTGTATTTTACAGTATTTTTATGATTATTATTGTGTAGTATCTGTAACTGCTTTAGTTTTTTCTTGTATAGGTTTTTATAAATCAAAAGAAATTAGAGGTTTTTGGATGGTGATTTCAATTATTTGTATTACTTTTGCAGCGATTAGCGTATTGCTAAATGTAATTTTGATGTTAGATTGTTTATAAGTTCTTTGTTAATTTACTCTTTCAAAATCAATCCAATGATTGCAACTTGTATTTTTGCTGGAAGAAAATTTAATAACCGTAAGAGAGGATTTCGATTTATGTTGTAAATGAACTTTGGTTTTTTACAAGAAATTGAAATTAAAACTTTTTGTGCTATTTTTTCTGGCAAAATATTTTTTGCTTCTACACTATCTACAATTTTCTTAAAACGAATTGCGTTGCAACTATAATTTTTTGTATTTTCAATAAATTTATCAAGTGCTGTAGTTGAATCATTCAATAAAGTTGTTTTTACAGCACCTGGTCTTATAACTACAACTTCCATACCAAGTAATTGTAATTCCATTCGTAATGAAAAGGCATATTTTTCTAAGGCTGTTTTTGTAATTCCGTATAAACCTGTAAAAGGTAATGGATCTAAAGGTGCTAATTCACTTGTTGTAATAACAATTCTACTTTTATTTTTTAGAAGTGGAAAAAAATCTTTATTAATTCGATATACGCCAAATAAATTTACTTGGAAAATTTTATTAAATCTTTTTTCATCTATTTCTATTAAAGAATCTAAATCATAAATTCCTGATGTATGAATAATTGCAAATAAAGAATTAGTTTTTTCTTTGATTTTATTAAAAGTATTTTTAATTGATTCTATTGATGTTACATCACATTCATATTGAAAAAAGTTTTCAGAATTTTTGCTTGTTATTGATTTATCAATTCCAAAAACTCTGTAGTTTTGTTCAATAAGTTTTTTGCAGATTGCACTTCCCATGCCACCACAACAACCTGTAACTAAAATATCTTTTTGTTCGTTCATAAAAATATTATAAAGTATTTATTTAATATTTTCTATTGAAAAATGAAAGAAACAAAAATTTTGTAAATAAAAAAGCCACCAAACATTTTTTTTAACGTTTAGTGGCGTAAATTAAAATTTAATTTTAAAACTTAGAATCTTGCTTTTATTCCAAATTCTTTTAATGCATCTGTAATAGATTCAATATTTTTTTGAACTTCATCCATTGTAAGAGTTCGTTCAAATGCTGAGAATGTAAATCTTACAGTTACACTTGTTTCTTCTGGCAAGTCGTAAACATCAATAATTCCGATGTTGTTAAGTTCTTTAATTCCAAGTGAATTGATTTTTTCTTTTGCTTTATTGAACATAACACCTTTTGGAATAACCAAAGAAATATCGTAATCAATTGCTGGAAACTTAGATGGATCATTGAATGAAATATCACTTGTTGTAATTGTGTTAAAATCATCCATATCAATTTCAAAACAAACAATTGAAGCATTCTTATCAATTTTTTGTAAGTTAAAAGGATGAAGTGTACATAATGTACCAATTCTTTTTCCTTCGCAGAAAATTGCAGAAGTATTTTTTGGATGTTGCCAAGAATGTTCTGGAGCAATTTTTTCAAAAGAAATATTGTTTGTGTGTTTTACAGCATTTAGGATATAGCGTAAAATATTTACTGTTTTAAGATAAAGTTCTTTTTCATTTTTGTGTTTGTTATAAAGAGTTACACCGAGAGAACTTCTTTCGTTACAAGTTCCATCTTCTTTTGTGCCTTTTACAACACGACCGATTTCAAAAATGCTATAATTATCTGACCAAGATTTATTTTCGTAAGCAAAACAAAGTAGAGTAGGCAACATAGAATTTCTGATAACAGTATTTTCTGGAGTCACGCTGTTAAGAAGTTTTGGATTTTCTTCAATTTCAAGATTTATATCTTGCATTTTCTTTCCTTCATACCAAATGTATGAATGAACTTCGTGCATAGAAAATCTTTTTACAAGAATATCTTTGATTTTATTTCCTTCTGAGCGTTCAACAGAATCTGCAACAGGTAATAGCAAACTCTTTGTTGAAGTTACAGCAAAGTTATCGTATCCATAAATTCTAGAAACTTCTTCTACAATATCAGCTTTTAAAGAAACATCTTTTGTTGCACGCCATGTAGGTACTGTTACTGAAAAATTTTCACCATTTTGTTTTACATCAAAACCTAAAGCAGTTAAAGTATGATTGATTGTTTCTGAAGAAATATCAATTCCTGTATAACGGTCGATATAATTTTTATCAAAATCGATATTGATTGTAGGATATTTTTTTACGTAAACATCTGTGATTTGTGTTGATACTTCTGCTCCAGAATCTACTGAAGAAAGCATGTTCCAAAATCGTTTAGCTGCAAGTAGAGTTAATTCTGGATCAATCATTTTTTCATAACGCATACTTGCATCAGTTCTGTGTGCCAATCGTTGAGAAGTTTTTCTAATGTTTACACCATCAAAACAAGCACATTCCAGAACAACAGAATTACTTTCTCCTTCGATTTCTGATTCCAATCCACCCATAATACCTGCAATTGCAGAAGGTTTCCCGTTTGTATAAATCATCAAGGTATCTTTATCGATTGTGCGTTCTACTTCATCAAGAGTTTTGAATTTGTATTCTTTATCTTCTGTTCCGATATCGATTGATTTAATTCCTGTTCCATCAAATGCATGAGTTGGCTGTCCCATTTCTAGCATAATAAGGTTTGTAATATCAACAAGCAAACTGATTGCTCTCATTCCGCAATAGAAAAGTCTGATTCTCCAGTTTGTAGGCGAAATTTTTCTTGTAATATTTTTAAAACCTACACAAGTATATCTCCAAGCAATATCAGGTCTTTTTATATCTACTGCAATTTTTTCAGAACCATTATAAACTGGTTCTGTAAGAGAAAGAGGAAGTAAAGGCTTGTTTGCAATTACTGCAAATTCACGAGCAATTCCGTAATGTCCCCAAAGGTCAGGTCTGTTAGTTAATGATTTATTATCAACTTCAAAAATAATATCATCAATGGCATAGATGGATTTAATATCAGTTCCAAGAGGAGCATCTTGGTCAATTACCATTAACCCAGAATGATCATCACTAATTCCAAGTTCATCTTCGCCACAACACATACCTTGTGATACATATCCTGTAACTGTTGCTTCTGTAATTTCCATTCCAACTACATGTGAGCCTACTGGAGCAAATGCAACTTTTTGGCCTACTTCAACATTTGGTGCACCACAAACACAGTCTACAACACTAGAACCTGTATCAATTTTTAACAAGTGAAGTTTTTTTGAGTTAGGATGATTTTCTACTGATTTAATTTGAGCAACAATAACTCCTTGAACTTCTTTTCCTTTATAAATAATATCTTCAACTTCAGCAGTTGAAAGAGTAAATCTTTTAATTAAAGATTCTATATCTTCGCCAGATAAATCTACAAATTCCTGTATCCAATTCATTGAAACAAACATATTTTATTACCTTCCTAAAAATTTAAGCATTTACAAATTGTGAAAGAGCTTTTAAGTTACCTGAATTAAGAGTTCTAATATCTTTAATTCCGTATTTCATCATTGCAAGACGAGTTAATCCAAGTCCAAAAGCAAATCCTGTGTATTTTTCTGTATCAATTCCACCATATTCTAGAACTTTAGGATGAATCATTCCACATGGACAAAGTTCAAGCCAACCAGAATCTTTACAAGAAGGACATCCATCTCCCCCACAAATTAAACATTTAATATCTAATTCAAAGCCTGGTTCAACAAATGGGAAGAAACCTGGTCTAAGTCTAACTTCTACTGGACGACCAAAAACTTCAGAAAGCATTGTTTTCATAAAATAGATAAGGTTAGAAATAGAAATATTTTCGTCAATCATAATTCCTTCCATTTGGAAGAAAGTATTTTCATGACAAGCATCTATAGATTCATTTCTAAAACATCTACCTGGGAAAATTGCTCTTAAAGGAGCACCATATTTTTTCATGATATAGTTTTGTGCTGCAGAAGTATGAGTCTTTAACAACTGACCTGTAGAAAGATAATAAGTATCTTGCATATCACGTGCTGGGTGATGAGGTGGAATATTTAAAGCTTCAAAACAGTGATAGTCATCTACAATTTCTGAATAATTTTCGATAGTAAAACCCATAGAAGCAAAGATACTTTCAACTTCTCTTTGAATAATTGTGATAGGGTGATAAGAACCTTCATCTTTGTTTAATGTTAAAGATTCATCATAAGATGGAGTATTATCAATTTTATTTTGCCATTCTAATTTTTGTAGTTCTTCTTGTTTTTCTTCGATTGATTTTTCAATAAATTGTTTAAAAGTATTTATAGCTTGTCCCATTTCACGCTTTTTATCGTTTGGAACATTTCTTAAATCCTGCATTAATTCTTGAACAGGACCTTTTTTGCCTAGAAATTCAATACGTAATTGTTCAATATCTGCAAGCACTTTTGCTGTTTTAAGTTTTTCTTCAAAAACTGCTTTTAGATTATTTGTTTTTTCAATCATTTTATCCCCTTTTGTGTAAATTTTAAAAATCTACAACTTTATATTTTATAGTACATTTTTTTACACTTCTTGACAATACATTGTTATTTTGATGTAATTTTTCTTATGAATTATGAATATAGCAAAATTGTAGCCCTTTTTGACCTTGACGGCGTAATTTTAGACACAGAAAGCCAATATACAACTCTTTGGGAATCTATCGGAATTGATTTTTTAGGAAGAACTGGATTTGGCAATTTGATAAAAGGTCAAACTTTAGTAAATATTTTTGAAACATATTTTAAAGACGAATCAAAGCACGAAGAAATAAATAGAAGATTAAAAGATTTTGAAAAAAATATGAAAATACCATTTGTTTTAGGTGCTAAAGATTTTGTGCAGGATTTACGACAAAAAGGTATAAAAACTGCTATTGTAACAAGTTCTGATTCTTCAAAAATGAAAAGCGTTTATAAAAAAATTCCTGAATTTAAATCAATGTTTGACAAAATTCTTACTGCCGAAATGTTTGAAAAAGGGAAACCTAATCCAGATTGCTATCTTTTAGGAGCAAAACTTTTTAACGCAAAGATTGAAAACTGTATAGTTTTTGAAGATTCTTTTCATGGTCTTCAAGCTGGAAGAAGTGCAAATATGAAGGTAGTAGGTCTTGCTACTACAAATCCCAAAGAAACAATTATCGATAAATCTGACATTGTAATAGAAGATTTTAGTAATTTTACTGTAGAAGATTTTATCAACTTTGCTTTATAAATTTTCAGCAAAGTGATTAGATTATAAAAAATGTCATTCCGAACTTGTTTCGGAATCTAAGGA
Source organism: Spirochaetaceae bacterium (assembly GCA_017936665.1). Classification (GTDB taxonomy): domain Bacteria; phylum Spirochaetota; class Spirochaetia; order Treponematales; family Treponemataceae; genus RGIG9060. The sequence continues at coordinate 84,253 of JAGBFB010000014.1, forward strand.
AATATAGTTTTTAGATCCTGAATCAAGTTCAGGATGACTGCTGTTAAGTTTAGGATGACTGTTGTCAAGAACAGGATGACATTATGTTTTAAAGCTTTTCCTCATCTCCAGCTGTTTTTTCGCTGATAATTTTTACAGCATTTTCAAAAACTTCTGAATAATTTTCACCTTGGATTTTTATCAGTTTATAATCAAATGATTCAAGTTCTTTTCTATTTGATAAAAGATATTTTGTAAAGTTTTCTTTGTCGATTATATCTGATGTACAGTGAGTAGGGTGACGATTTTCGTTTTTAATGCGATTAGAAAATCGTTCAAAAAGTGTATCTGGATTTCCTTGTAAATATAAAATTGTTACTTTATAGTTGTTTTGATTTGCTAAATTTTGTAATGTTTCAATTTCATCTTTATGGAAATTTGCTTCTAGAATTAAGTCTTGTTTTAAAAAAGCGTATTGATTAAAAATATGATTCATTACATTTACTGATGCTATACTTAGTTTTTTATTTTCTTGTCTGTTAGAAAAACCAACTGTGTCTGATAAAATTTCTTTTAATATATCTTTTGTAAAGTATAAGGCATTTAGGTTTTGAGAAAGTTTTTTTGCAAGAGTACTTTTCCCTGCAGCTAAATCTCCAGTAATTAATATCAGTTTTTGCATACTTTCATTTTATACAAAAACTGATATTTTTACTACTTTTTTTACAAAAATTATCTTGGTGGATTTTCAACCCGTTCTTCGTAAATAAATGTAGTTGATTTTCCAGCGTTATCAGTTAAAACTAATTTTTCTTTATCAACTTCAAAAGTATATGTTTCATTAACTTCTGTTCCACCTGTACCATAATAGCTATCTTCTTTATAAACGAGTGTTATTTTATTTCCATCTATGTAATATTTTCCGAAGGAATCATTCCAATATTCAATTGTTTCATCATATATATTTCCAGCTCCATCATTATAGCCATCAGGAATATAACATACATAGTTTACTTCAAGTGTTTCTTTTGTTGGAAATCTAAATGCTAGCTCAGATACTGCTGTTTGTGTTTCAGAAATAGGAATTTCTTCTGTGTAAATCCATCTACCATTTTGAATTAATTTGTCATAAACGCTGCATCCTGTTAACATAATTACAAGACATAATCCTAAAAAAATAAAAGATTTCTTCATATTAAACCTCATAAAAGAAAGAATTTGTTATCATACGAAAACATTATAAATTTATTTTACCATCATACCCCCCCCCGTCAAGTAGGGATTGTTTTTTTATAGAATTAATATTGAAAAAAAATTAATACACAAAAAAAATATTTTATGTTACGATAAAATATGATTGAAATCTATCAAGAAGAAAATACTCCTGTAAAAGCTTTTTTAGTAGGATTTGAAAATTTATCAGAGTTGAAGGGTTTAGTAAAAACTTTAGGAATGGAAGTTGGTGGCGAAATTTTAATTTCTAAGGTAAAACCTAATCCTCAATATTATCTTGGAACAGGTAAAACTGAAGAAATAATACATAACGTGGAAGTTTTAGATTGTGAATGTATTATTTTTGATTTTGAAATTTCACCAACACATCAACGAAATTGGGAAAAACTTGCAAATATTCCTTGTTTTGATAGACACGAAGTTATTTTAAGAATCTTTGAATCTCGTGCTGCTACAAAAGAAGCTACATTACAAGTTCAACTTGCAAATTTAGAATATTCTCTTCCAAGACTTGCTCATTCTTATGGTGATATGGCTCGGCAGCGAGGAGGGGCTTTTGGTAGTAAGGGTAGTGGAGAAACAAAACTTGAACTTGATAGACGAAAAATTCAAGAAAAGATTTATACAATAAAAAAGGAATTAGAAAAAGTTCGTAAAAATAGACAAACACAGCGCAAGCAAAGAGAAAAAATACCTTTGCCAGTTTGTGCTTTAGTAGGATATACAAACGCAGGTAAATCTAGTTTATTGAATGTTTTAACATCATCAGATGTATATGAAAAAGACGAACTTTTTGCAACTCTTGATACTTCTACAAGACGACTTTCTTGTGATGGTAAATTTTCTGTCTTATTAACAGATACTGTTGGTTTTATAAAAAATCTTCCTCATACTTTAGTAGATGCATTCCGTTCTACATTAGAAGAAGCGGTTATTTCTGATGTTTTATTGATTGTTTTGGATGCATCTAGCATTGATATAGAAGAAAATTACAAAACTACGATTAAAGTTTTAGATGAAATTGGTGCAACTACAAATAAGCGAATCATTGTACTAAACAAATGGGATTTAGTTGATTCTTTTACAAAAATTAGATTATCCGAACTTTTTAAAAATGCAATTTGTACTAGCACTAAAACAAAGGAAGGTCTTAAGGATTTAGAAAATTGTATTTTTGAAATTTGTATGAAAAATCAAATAAAATGTTTTGTACCTTACGAAGATGGAAAAACAATTTCTTTAATAAAAAGAGAATGTTTTATTATTTTTGAAAATAACAAAGAAGATGGTATTGAATTTACATTAAGGACAAACACCGAAATAGAAAATTTGTTAAAAGAGTATATATTGTAAAAAATAGTGTATATGTTGCCCTAGGAATAACTTAGGGCAACAAAACAATATACTGGTTTTTAATTAATTATATTTATTTGAAAATAAATTTTTCCAATCTGTATAGAAAGGATTACAAGAAAAACCAAGAGAAAAGGCGAATGCAGTTTTACTATGAGTAAAATCAAATTGCAAATCTAATGATGCAACTGCTTTTAATGATTCTTGTAAGTGATATGAAAAACTACTTTCTAATAAAAGAACTGTTGTTTTATTTCCAGCTAATGCTAACATATTCGTAATATTCATGTTTTCAAAATATTCTGATTCTCCATAGGCACTTTCAATTCCATAACTTCCTCTAGTAAGAATTTCAGCAACAAAACTTGCATCAAAAGGATTATCTTTGTATTCAGCATATAGTCTAAATAAATTTGCATTAGGTCCATACCTAAATCCTAAGAAAAAAGCATCTCTATCTGTAACATAATTTTTAGCAGACATCGCCCAAACTTGCCAAGGAATTGTAAATTTCCCTTCATTTTGGTTTGCATGTCTGTTATACATCATAGGTGTTACATAATACCATTCAAGACCAATGTTAAGTCCATTATTGCTTTTAAATGTTTCTTCTCTTAGTGTGTAATCGGTTTTTGTAAATTTTGTAGATATTATTGGATTTCCGTCGAGAATGTGATACTCAATTCCTGCACTAAATCCCATAGCTAAGGGACGAGAAGTATCAACTTCATGAGGTAACGCAAAATCATCCATATTGAAAGTTCCAAATAATCTAACTGGACCTATTTTCCCTTCTGCTCCAAGATATAAAGTTACGTTACAAAATTCATCTTGATTTCCATTGTGCCAAACTACAAGAGGTGATAAATCAAATAATGATGGCATTTTATTATAAATATTAGAAAGTTCTCCAAGTGATAATCTTAAGTTATCATTATAAAAAGAAAACTTATGCCCTAAAATAGTTTTTTGTACAGAGTTTTCGTATTGTAACCAAAATTTAGGAGCAACTAATACGTAATTATAATTAAAAATCCAAGAGTCTGTGATATTTGTTTTATAATTTGCCCAAAGATTATCAAGGTAAGGTTGAGAATCTGCAATTTGTATATCATAAAAACCAGGTCCCCATTTTATAAGTCTGCGTCCTAAAGATAAATGAAAACTTTTGTTAGGAGAAATATATTCAACATATCCAACTGTGGGAAATGTTAAATCGATTCCAGCACCTAAGAAAGGAATATTTGTATAGATAGAATTTTGATTTTGCATATTTGCAAATGGTTCTTGCATAATATCAAAACGTGTAACTAAATTAAAACATTCCGTGTTTACTTCGAGACCTAAGTCTAAAAAACTTGGTTTTTCATATGCTAAAAGCCAATAATCTTGACTTTTCATCCACCATCCATTTTCAATATTATTGAAAGTGGAAGTATTTTCTCTATCCCAATAATACATTGCTGTATCTTCATTGTAGTAAAAAGGTGCATTTGGAATATTATTAAAGTAGAAATAGGGATTTAAGTTAAAAATCCATTTTACTTCTGCAAAAAGTGATAATGATATCGATAATAAGAAAACAAGAAAAAATTTCTTTTTCATATGGTCATAGCCTCCACAGAATTTATAACAAATATCATTCTTTATATCAATGGAAAATGAAACTATCCTAGATAATTATTAAAACTTTCTAGGATAGTTAAATTATATCTGTAGAATGTCATTAATTAACATAATTTGTAAAGTTTAGTACTCTGAACTTAATTATCTAACATAATTTATTTTACTTTTCGTTAATTTATGACTATAACCTTTATATTGAAGCTACTTTTTGGAAAAAGTTACATCATTAAAGATTTTTTTTAGTTCAACAGAAGGTTTAAATAATACTCGAACTCCTTTAATAGTTTTTGCTGTAACATCCTCTTCTTTTTCTTGACTTTCGGAATTAAGTGCAAGTTTAAAAATTCCAAAAGGTTTAAGATTTACACTTTTAGAATCCATAAGGTATGCAGGAATCCTTTCTATGAAACTTTGAAGTACTGCGACAATATCTGTAGTAGTAAGTGTACAAAAACTTGATATATCTTTTGCAATTTTTAATATATCAATCATTCCTGTTTGATTTGCTCTTGCATAATACTTAAAGTATTCTTCGAAAACAACGTTTCCTTTTTCATCAATTATAGTTTTCCCTTCATCATTCTTTTTTTCTTTCTTTAATTTAATGGTCTTAACGGAATATTGCATGGCTTTTCCTTAGTTTTTATTTTTGCTTATAAGCATTGTCATTTTCTGACAAATGATGTTCAACGAACATCTAAGAACTGTTCTATATCCTTATTATGTGTTTAAAAATCGATTTTGAAGAAAATTTTAGAAAAAAAATTAAAAAAATTTGTATTTTTTTGAAAAATGTATATATATGCAAAAAAATGCTAGTTTTTTTTATCAAAAAAGTGCCGTTTTTTTGTTAAAAAGTGCCACTTATTTAAAAAAAAGTGCCACTTTTTTTTGATAGAGTAAATTTGTGATTATTTATATTATATTGGTGTATGTTTATGTAAAAAGAGAAATGGTGTTTTGTAGTTTGTTTTTAATTTTGTGATATAATATATAGTAAAATCAATAAATGAAACTTCTTGTTGTGGTTCGGTTATTTTTAATTTTGTGATATAATTCGCTAATCCTAATATGGATGTAGATACAAGTTGTGGTTCGGTTATTTTTAATTTTGTGATATAATAATAATGTGAAAGCATATTCCAATTGCAAAGTTGTGGTTCGGTTATTTTTAATTTTGTGATATAATAATTTCAACTAAATTAAGAATATCTTCACAGTTGTGGTTCGGTTATTTTTAATTTTGTGATATAATATCATAATCTTTAATCTGATTATCAAGATTGTTGTGGTTCGGTTATTTTTAATTTTGTGATATAATAAAGTAACTTCTCCAAAGAAATATGGACAAGTTGTGGTTCGGTTATTTTTAATTTTGTGATATAATTAATTCTGGAAGTGGTTTATTTTATGACGTGTTGTGGTTCGGTTATTTTTAATTTTGTGATATAATCAAAAAAGCAGAAGAAAATAAAAGAGATGAGTTGTGGTTCGGTTATTTTTAATTTTGTGATATAATTGCTTTTCTTTCAGCATTGTTAAAATCATAGTTGTGGTTCGGTTATTTTTAATTTTGTGATATAATGAATTGTTAAAGACATATCAGCGTCAAGAAGTTGTGGTTCGGTTATTTTTAATTTTGTGATATAATTCTTTGCATTTCTGGACGTGAATCTAAACTGTTGTGGTTCGGTTATTTTTAATTTTGTGATATAATTAATTGGTTTAGTAATGGGTCTTGATGTTAGTTGTGGTTCGGTTATTTTTAATTTTGTGATATAATTAATTATATCTTAACTTTGCAAAATTACGGGTTGTGGTTCGGTTATTTTTAATTTTGTGATATAATATAGAAGTTTTTGCTTTACTTCCGTTGCGTGTTGTGGTTCGGTTATTTTTAATTTTGTGATATAATCAAATAAAGTTGACTGTATAACTTTTCATAGTTGTGGTTCGGTTATTTTTAATTTTGTGATATAATTGTTTTTCTTCTTCATCTGTCATTCTGCTAGTTGTGGTTCGGTTATTTTTAATTTTGTGATATAATTGAAGTGGATCATACATCAAATTAAATTCAGTTGTGGTTCGGTTATTTTTAATTTTGTGATATAATGAATGCGATTAAAAGCAGAACTAAAAGACAAGTTGTGGTTCGGTTATTTTTAATTTTGTGATATAATTTTGTTCATAAACATATCATTGAATTGAATGTTGTGGTTCGGTTATTTTTAATTTTGTGATATAATTTCTTTCAATATTTTCTGGTGGACTAATTAGTTGTGGTTCGGTTATTTTTAATTTTGTGATATAATCAACAGAAGTTGAAGAAGTGCGTTCTTTGAGTTGTGGTTCGGTTATTTTTAATTTGTGATATAATAAAAGTATTGTGAATTCTGTTTATCTAACAGTTGTGGTTCGGTTATTTTTAATTTTGTGATATAATTTTATTCCTTCAAAATCTGCTCCACTCATTGTTGTGGTTCGGTTATTTTTAATTTTGTGATATAATAGAAAAACAATGGATCAAAGATAATTATATGTTGTGGTTCGGTTATTTTTAATTTTGTGATATAATAATGTTGTAAACTGGTGATGTCATTTTATAGTTGTGGTTCGGTTATTTTTAATTTTGTGATATAATAATTAATAAAAGTATGCGTTGAAATCTATCGTTGTTGTTCGGTTATTTTTAATTTTGTGATATAATTATTTGTGTTTACACAATATGCTTTTTCTGGTTGTGGTTCGGTTATTTTTAATTTTGTGATATAATCATTGTGTAATCAACATCTGGAATAAGTAAGTTGTGGTTCGGTTATTTTTAATTTTGTGATATAATAAAGAATTAAATGCAGAACTTATATTCATAGTTGTGGTTCGGTTATTTTTAATTTTGTGATATAATTTGGATGAAAAAGGTTGTGTGCAAGGTGCAGTTGTGGTTCGGTTATTTTTAATTTTGTGATATAATTTCCTTTTTTGAGTTCTTCAATTCCGTCTGGTTGTGGTTCGGTTATTTTTAATTTTGTGATATAATCTTTCCATTCGTTTAGAATGTTGAACATAAGTTGTGGTTCGGTTATTTTTAATTTTGTGATATAATTCAAGATTTTTGGACTTAGGAATTCCATTTGTTGTGGTTCGGTTATTTTTAATTTTGTGATATAATGTTTGATAAAGGGAGATAGCCTGTTGACTAGTTGTGGTTCGGTTATTTTTAATTTTGTGATATAATAAAAATTCAAAACTTCATAATACCGACTTGGTTGTGGTTCGGTTATTTTTAATTTTGTGATATAATATTAAAAGGTGAAGCAGGAAAACTAGCAGTGTTGTGGTTCGGTTATTTTTAATTTTGTGATATAATTACCCATATCATCACACCACAAAAGACTTAGTTGTGGTTCGGTTATTTTTAATTTTGTGATATAATTAATTACAATCAAGTTATCAATGCTCCAAAGTTGTGGTTCGGTTATTTTTAATTTTGTGATATAATAGG
>JAGBFB010000015.1 GCA_017936665.1 Spirochaetaceae bacterium
TTGGTCATGGATTGGAAGTAATCTGTAGATTGGTTGCAACAGGTAGTTTTATCCGTCGTTATGGTGAATATATAGAAGATGGCACACCACTTGAAGGTGGCTATGTTGAATGTACTTTCAAAAATGATGCAAAAGGCGATCCTTTAGTAACAAGTGAAGGTTTAGCTGCTCTTGGAGTTATGACTCAAGAAATGTTCAACAGCATGAAAGAACAAACATTAAAAATCACAAAAATTGTTGCTGATGATTTGAAATCAATTGGACTTGACTTGTGGGATATCAAATTTGAATTCGGATACAACAACGGTGAAGTTATTTTGATTGATGAAATTGCTTCAGGAAACATGAGAGTTTACAAAGACGGAAAAATTGTTGATCCAGTTGAATTAACAAAACTTATCAATAACCGCTAAGAAATAAAATTTTTCTTAACAGAATTCATATAAAAGCACTTATTGAAATCGTAGGATATTTTCTGAAAAGATTTCTTTAAGTGCTTTTTTTTATGGAAATTTTGGACAAGGTGGAACAGCCTCTACAGGCTCAAAATTAAACTTGTTGTTTATTTTTTATTAAGACGATTTCGTTGATTTCTTTTTTAAAAAGGTTGCTTAGTAAAAATAAATTTTCAAGAGAAGGCAGAGACTTTCCTTTTTCCCATTGATAAATTGTTTGTACAGCTTCAAATCCTAGAATTTCTTTAAGTTCTTTTACTGAAAAATTAGCATTTTTGCGAAGTTTTTTGATGTGATTTCCTGTTGCTTCCATATCAATTACAGGATACTCTATGATTTTCTTATTCTCAAAAAAATTATACATACACTTACCTCTTGTTTGTTTTGATTATGAGGTAAGCATAACATCTTTTATATGACAAAACTTCTCCAAAAATGGAGGTATTTATCCAAAAACTTTCTTTTTTACTTTTTTCTTTAAATCTTTTTTATAATCTGTGTCAAAGAAAATTTTTTGATGATTTATTGCAAGTGCTATATTCAACTTGTCTATATCATAAATCGTATTATCAAAAAAATATTTGATTATTTTATCACGCTCACTGAAATTTCTAAAACCTTTTCCTGCAAAATTCATGAATTTAACCATTTCTTCAAAAGATAACTCTAAGCTATAGGCAACCATAATTGCATTGTCGGAGGAAATAGAGTCTTCAGGTTTCCCATTTAAAATTTTATTAAAAGTTTTTTCTGACATGTGGACGTCCTTGTATACATCTGTGTTTTTTTTCTTCTTTATTTTCATGATGGCTCGTAATCTATCCTGAAAAGAAAGATTTGACCTAAATGATAAAGCTTCTTCTATTGTTTCTATATTATAAAAAGTTATTTCCTCTTTTTTAGAAAGTTCATCTAGTGAAATATTGTTGTCTAATGCCCACATCAATTTTTCAAATTCAGGATCTTCATTCTGATAATATTCTAAATCCTCTAGCGTAAAAATATCTTCCCAAGCTTCAGCAAGAGTTCCGTCTTTCCATTTACAAGGATCATCATAATCACTTTTTTTTTCTAGTTTGTATGACCAAAATTCCTCATAAGGATTATAATCGTTAGACGAAAAGTGTTTTTCTATTATTTCATCTATATGGTCTTGATCGATTCGATGATGTACAGAAAGAAGTCTCCCTCCTTTCCAATGTTCGTAACCATGTTCGTAAATTACAGCGTCAGAAAATCCATCTATTTCAAAATAGTCATTATCAATATATCCATTTGAAATACAAACAATAGTTTTTGCAGGAATAAATAAAATATTTGAAAAAGGCTCTCCATCTTCGTTTGTAAATTTTACTCCGCTAAGAATTCTTAGAAAAGATTTTGATTTATCATTGTTTAGATTTTTTAGGTTAATTTGTGACAAAATTTTCTCCTTGGATTTGATTTTTATTATATCACATAAATTTGCTGATTCTAATGAAATTTAACAAATATTGAAATTATTTGTTAAAAACCAAGTTAGCATTTTTCTTGGACTTTATCAAAATTTTTTTAAGAATAATAAGTTTCTAAAAATTCAACTAGATTAAAGCCCTGTTTTTTTTAAACTATTGGTTTAAAATTTTTTCATAATTTTTACTTTACTTTTTTTATAAATGGGTTTACTTTTTACTTGTAGACTTAAGGTAGCAGATTAAGTCTTGAAAATTTTTCTTTAGAAGAATTAATAAATCATCTTCTAAAGTTGCTAGGAGGACACAATGAATTATTATGTAATCAAGAGAAATCGGAAAGATTACGAAATTGAAAAGTACAGTCAAGAAGAGTGGGAAACCGTAAAGGAAAAAATCGATCAGAATAATGTTGTTTATGTAACACAGGATTTGAATGATCCAAAAATTCAGCATTACGAATTAACAGAAATTATCTGGGGAAGAATTTACAACAAATGTGCAGGAACGCATCAAAAGATTTATGTTGATTTAACAAGTGATATTGAACAAATGGAAAAAACTTTTCAAAAAAAATATGAAGAACTTAAACAAGATTTTGAAGAAGAATATAAAAAAATTCGTCAAAGAAGATTAGAACGATATAAAAAAGGACAAGAAAGAACAGAACAATACAACAGAAATCTTATCGAACAATTCAATAAAATAATTCCAATGGAATTAGAAAAAGACGACGCTTTAAGATTATGGAAAAAATATAATTTTTTAATGCCACCACCAGATGTAATTAGTAAATATAAATCAGAATCCGATATGTCTTGGACTGAATTTGCTATGTTTGTTGAAAGAACTTATTAAAAAATATGCAAAATGTACCACTGGCAAGATAAAAGGTGTATACATTTGTTCGTAACTCTTTGTATTATATAGAGTTATCCTATATACAAAGGGGGGATAAATGTATACAATGTATACATTTAAAAAAGTTTACTATAGTAAACAAATTATATTAAATAAAGGCAATAATGAACAAATGTCCATTGTATTTCAAAAATAATCTATGAACATAAAACCATGATTTTTAGATTTTCAAAAGAATCATCTTCTAGCATTGTAAATAAAAGTGTTTCGTCGTTTTCAAATTTATGATTCCGTAAAAAATAATCAAGATTTGTAACGTTAGACTTATCTTCTTTGCAAAAACTGTATAAATATACACGAAACAATTTCGTGCAAAAATCAGAATAAAACAACACTTCAAAAACGCTGTATATTGCGATTTTTTTATAAATCGATATTATTTTCGTTTTTTGCGTAAAACTTTCCCATAGAGCTTCTACGCGCGTCTACGAAGGTATTTTTTGGATTTTTCGTAAAATAAAAAATTATAATTCGTGAACCAAACTTGACATAAAAGTGTAATAAAATGGTTTGTATGACCGATAGGCAAGATAAAGAATGGGTGTACCGTACCCAACAAAGCTATATAGAATAAGGTTTTGTTGATGTGTACCGTTGGTTTTTTTTGTGTACCGATTCCCGCCCTAAATTACTTGACAAAATTTACCTGAGATTATTATTTTTTTAGATTAAAAAGCATAAAATTACAAAATTATTGTATAAAAATACAAAAAAAGAAGAATTCTTGATGTAAAATTTTTATACCTGTGTCATATTTTGACACAGGTGTTGTGATAAAATATTTTTGTCACCTTTTTTTGGAGCATATCATTATCAGAATATTTAATAATATGACTTACTAAGAAGTCTTGATAATACTGATCTTTTTGAATTATGTTGGTAATACCGTAAAAATTCATCAAAAGGTAACAAATTTATGTTATAATTTTTCTATGAAAGTGAATTACAGTTAGTTATGAAATTTACTAAAAAACGGATTTAATAACAGTTGTAGAAAGCAATCTCAATAAAAGTATGTGTAGTTAGATAATAAGGTGTTAAAATGAAATTAGCAAAAAAGGTTTTACAATATTGGCATTTGATAGAAACTCTTTCTCCTAATGGTTTCCCTGAAGTAAAGGACAATATACTTTCAAAAAGTGTGAGATTTGGTAAATATTTAAATAAAAACAATTCATGGTTAGAAGTTTCTGCATCGGATGAATTACGAGAGAAGTTTCCGATTCTTTATGAACAATCTGATTATTGTGTTGGAAAGGTTTCAAAAGAGGCTCTTATATCCTCTTTTTTTGAAAAAATAAATAAAAGGAATCCGTCAATTGAAGAAGAAGAAGGGGATTTATGTTTATTTGGGTTTATTACAAGTGGAGAAGATGAAGAATATATTAAAGGCTCTTTTAGGATTTCTCCATTTATTTGGAGTATTAATAAATTAATATCCAAACAATCAATTAAAGTAAGTGGTTACAAGGAAGAATGTAATAATTCTGAGTATATAAATATTTTAGAATCAGATGACTCCATCAAAAAGAGAATAGAAGAACTATTTATTAAGTTGAAGGAGAAGTACCTTGCTTTTATAGCAGATTCATCTTCGATAAATATGGATGTTGCAGTGTTTTGGTCTCGATTTAAAGATGTTTCTGAAAAGGAAATCAAATCTGAGAAACTACAACACGAAAGTTCTTTTATGAGTAGTTTTCTTCTTTCTGACTTGGAAATGGTTTTAGAAAACTATGAAAGAAATCAGTTATTGAAAGAATATATTGAAGTTCTAAATATGTCTCATAGCAATAAAACTGATATTAAAAAGGAAATTGATAAGGTAAACGATATACTATCGGCAGATTATATGCCAAGAGCTAAATGGCCAGGAAAATTTGCACCAGCGTTAATGCAACAGATTGCAATTAATTACTCGTGTAAAGGAGAAAATCCATTGCTTTCAGTTAATGGCCCTCCAGGAACTGGTAAAACGACTTTATTAAAGGAAATCATTGCTCAAAAGGTATACGAATTTGCATTGGCAATTTCAGAATATGATACTCCTGACCAAGCATTCATAGAATCAGAATTCCCACAGAAAAATGATGTATTCAAAAAATGGTATAAACCTGCTGCAAGTATTTCAAAATATGGAATACTTGTATGTTCATGTAATAACTCTGCTGTAGAAAATATTAGTTTGGAACTTCCTGATTTGGATGAATTAAAAAATTCTATAGATGGAAGACCTTATAAAGATTTCTTTGAAAAAAAAGATATCTATTACACGGAAAGTGCAACAAAGTTATTAAGGAAGAAGACAAAAAGCGAGAATTGTAATGCATGGGGATTAATATCAGCTCCATTGGGAAAATCAGAGAATATCTTTGATGTTGTAACTTCAATAAGTAATGAGATTAAATATAGGAAAAATAAAGATATTGAAGAAAAACAAAAAAATAATTTATTTAAGGAAGCAAAAGAAGAGTTCTTGGAACAAAAAAAGAAAGTAGAATCAAAAATAAATGAATATTCATCCTGTATAACAAATGATTATTTAGGAAGATTACAAACTGGAGATGAAACTTGTCAATATGAAAATCCATGGGCTATTGAAGCTTTAGATGTTGAGCGTGAAATACTTTTTATAAAAGCACTAAATTTAAGAAAAGAGTTTTTGCAATCTTCAAGATTTGTTAGGGATAATATAAAAATATTATTTCATTTTTGGGGTTATCGAGATCAAGATGCACAAGATATTAACTTTTCTGAAGATACTAAATATGAAATATATAATGATCTTTTTCAGACTTTATCTATGGTTATACCAGTAATTTCAACAACTTTTGCTTCTGTTGGTACATTTTTAAGATATATAAATGAACCAGAGAAAATAGGACTGTTAATTGTTGATGAAGCAGGACAAGCAACTCCTCAAAACATGGTTGGTGTATTGTATCGTTCTAAGCACGCTGTAGTAGTAGGAGATCCTTTACAGGTGGAGCCAGTAGTCACCGTTCCAAAATACTTTAATGAAATAATATCTGATTATGAATTAGACCAATATTTTAGTCAGAAAGAATCGGTACAGACTTTTGCAGATAGAATGAATCCTATAGGCAGTTATATCAGTAATGAAAATACTGATAGTGGAAAACTATGGGTAGGATGTCCATTGCTTGTTCATCGAAGATGTCTTGAACCTATGTTTTCTATTTCCAATCGACTTTCCTATGATTCTACAATGATAAATCAAACAAAAAAGGATAATAAGTTTGAAAAAGTTGCAATGTTTGATAAATCTTACTGGTTTAATATAAAGGGCGAAGATAAAGGTAAAAATCATTCGGTTGAGGAACAAGCCCAATTTGTTGTTAATGTAATAAAAAACAAGAAAGCTGAAAATGAAAAATATAAGGTTTATGTAATATCTCCTTTTTCAACAGTTGTAAAACGAATTAATGCTTTATTAAAAGAAAATGATATTAAAGATATTGATTGTGGAACGGTTCATAAATTCCAAGGGAAACAGGCAGAAGAGGTCTTTTTTGTTTTAGGTTGTTCATTAAAAACAAAGGGTGCAGTTAATTGGGTGAATGCTAATATTGTTAATGTTGCTGTAACACGTGCAAAGTTTCGATTATATATCGTAGGTGATAGAGAGTTATGGTTAGGAAATAGAAACTTTGAAATAGCTCAAGAATTACTACTAAATGGTCCTATTGATTACAAAACTCGTGATATTTCATTACAAAAGAGAATAAATAGTGTTATAGAATCTTTTTTTTCAAATGATGAATATAATATTTGTATAACAGATTCAATGTATCTTATAAAAAGAGGAAGAAAATGTTGGGATAAAGCTTGTGCTTTAGAAAATCCTGTTTATGCAATTGCAGCAAATAGATTTGTTATGAAAAATGAAACAGATTTACAATTATTTTTCTCTCAGAATTCGTTTACTATTTTCAAAAACATAACAAAATGTGATGAGTTTTTTGAAACAATTCTTAATGCTTATGAAGTTTTGCATTTTGATAAAAAACTGGGATATTATGCAAATCATTGTTCATGCGGAAGATATCAGAAAGAAGAATATTTATTCTCAAAAGAAGATAAAAATGCCTCTTTCTATCCTGATATAACAAAGGAAAATTTTGAAATTATTCTGATAAAATTGAGTCAAGATATTTTTATAAAAGCAGAAATATATAAGAATTTTTTATTTGACGATTAATACTGTTAATTCAATTATTAAATTAGTATAGGAAAACTATATATTCTTTTTTAGTAGGAGAAAATAAAACAAAGGAGGATAAATTTCCTATAGAAAATCAAAACCAGATACTAGATTTATTATTCATAATAGATTTTTTATAAAGAAAGCTTCTTTGGTGGAATTTGTCTTTACTGATGTTTTATTTAAATTAACAACAGATAATACAAAAGTCTTAAAAAAATGGCTTGGTAACAGATACACACGAGCTGCTTTTCTAGATGAATTTAATAATAGTTTAGCTAAATCCAGAGTATCGAAATTTATTGAAAAAAGTTTTTCATCAAAAGTAAGTCACATCTTTTTTGATGTTGAAGATTCTGAATTATCACCTGAAGAAAACTATGAGTTGAATGTACTTATAGTTTTAGATTTTGATTCAATGTATAAAGAAAATTCAAAATTGAATGAACAAGCAGTAAAGGAAGAATATGAAAAATATTTTGCTGATGCATTTGAAACAGATGGTGTAGATGTTTTTTTACGAGTAGTGACAGAAGATGAGATTTCTCTTATAGATTTACAAAACTACAAAAGATGGGATAAAGATAGTATTTCTTTTTCCAAGCAAAATCAAAGTTTTTCTATCGATGTAATAGATAAAATAATTTGATTTAAGTCTGAACTTTTTAAATAATGTTTAAAAATCTATATTTTAAGTTTTTATGTGAAATGCTGGGCACGATAAAACTATTTTTCAAATTTATATAGCAATTTATCAACAAATGCCTAGGGAGGCTTTACTTTTGAACAATTATGTAAAGCCATATTCAGCAGACAAAACATAAGTTAGGAATATCAGGAGTTTATCAAATGAATCTGCATGGTTTCTTAAAGCTGAAGAAAATAATGTTAGGGTCAGATTGATATGTTGATTTATCGAAAAATCATGTGTAAATGTTTGTGAAAAGAAATTTTTACAAGGTGAGTTTACTATTGATAAGCATAACGAACAGTGTCTTCGTAAAAAAAATAAGTTGTTTTTGTTTCTACATGATTAATATAAATATGTATAGAGGGTGTGATACAAATCAGAATATTCTGGCTGACTTGTTAAAGAAATAGAGTAAAAAGATTTAAAAAAGTATATTAAAATATAATAAAATATGATATACTATAGGGTGTATTTAATCATTTGATTATCTTTTGTATTGATAATTATTTATGGGGGATTTGTAATGGCTTATATGATAGGTATTGAAGATTTGGTTGCAAATGCTTTAATACAGACTTTATCAAAGAATAGTGATATAAGGTTTTTGACATATTCGGATATTGAAAATTATGGAGCTAAGGTTGTTAAGATATTAAATAATGAACAGGAAGAAGTTGTTCTTTTATTGTCAAGATCAAAAACTAATCAAATGTTACATGATTATTCGACTTTTTTTGAAGAAAAAAAAATTGACGGGCAACTTGGAATTAACTTAAAAGAATCAATAACGATAGATGATTTATCGGATGAATTTAGAAGTTATTTATCTCTAAAATTATTAAATGCATTTATTCGTGGTTATAAAGAAGTAAATTAATTGAAAAATAAAGTAAAAATTTTTAAGGATCCGATTTATGGATATATTGAAATAGAGAATGACTTAATAAGAAAAGTAATTGATACTCCAAATTTTCAAAGACTAAGACGGATTATTCAAACTAGTTATGAGCCCCTTTATGCAGCAGCATTACATAATAGATTCACACATTCTATAGGTGTATATCATCTTGGGAAATTAGCTATAGAATCTATTTTATCAAAATCTGAAAATTTATTTCATTTTTTTCCAAATGTTAAAAAAATTTTTCTTTTAGCATGTTTATTACATGATGTGGGACATGCTCCCTTTTCTCATACAGGGGAGGGATTTTATTTACCTGAACCTAAGGATGAAAAACAAACAAAAGATTTCACGCAAATTCATGACTTGTTAAAGAAAGTTGTAGATGATGAAACTTTTGCAAGAGATATTCCAGATACAAAAAGTGAAATAGCAAATCCTCATGAAATTATGAGTGCAATTATTGGATTAAATCAATATTCTGATTTATTTAAAACATCTAAAGAACGGAGTTTTTTTGCTAGAACGATAGTTGGGTATAGATATAAGACAGAATCTCTTGAAAGTGATCTATTCAACTGTTTGATTGATTTATTGAATTCAAAATTTATTGATGTAGACAAATTAGATTATTTAATGAGAGATGCATATATGACAGGTTTTGATACAATTAATATTGACTATGTGCGTTTATTAAATTCTTTACAGATATTTAAAAATGATAATGATGAAGCCTTTTTAGTTTATTCAAAAAATGCTATAAGTGTTATAGAGAATGTTGTTTATGCACGTGATTTAGAAAAAAAATGGATACAATTACATCCTGCTGTGATTTATGATATGTATCTTGTTCAGAATTCCATAAAAATTCTTAATGCAAAGATCAATGTAAAAGGGGCTAATGGAATACCCTTGGAATCGTTGTTTTCATATGAGGCTCTTACAGAAGAAGGGGTTACTATTGATAAAGATACATTTATTCATTATTTATGTGATGATGATATTGTTTATCTTTTAAAAAATAAGTATAAAAATGATTTTTTTAACACCTATCTAGATAGAAATAAACGAAGGCATCCATTATGGAAATCAGAAGCCGAGTATAGAGCTTATTTTTTACCTCCATTAACTGAAAGTCAAACGACATGGTTTAATAATACCATGAATAAACTGATTAAATATATTGTTAAAAATGGGTATTCTTCTATTGATCAAACACTTATAGATGCAATTAATAATGAATATGATAAATATAGTGTAGAAACGGAGACTCTAGGGTTGAGTTCTCAAGAAATAAAGAAAAGAAAAGCAGAAAGAAAAGATTTCTTAAAAATATTAACTCCTTTAAAAGAATTTTCTGAAAAAAATGGTATAGATTTTGATTATGTGTTGTTACAAAGCGATCAATTTATAAGTTCTTTTGGTGAAGATGATTTTTCTAAAATAAAAATTCTTTTTAGAGATTATGATAAAAAGTCTATAGTAGAATTTGGAGAAATTGCTTCTCTGGATGCCAAAAAATCAAAGAACTTTGGAGAAAATTTCTATTATTTTTATTATATAAGAAAACCTGAAACAAAGACTTTTAAGTTGGAAGATTTGGCGGAGATGATTCGTGCTAGTTATAGTCAATAATAAATTGACATTAATATAAAACTATGAAATATAACAAAGATTAGCAGACATATGTGTTTATTTTATAATCTACATAAATGATTTTAAAACAAAGGTGGAAAGTGTAAAATACATAATATAAATCTAGAAGATTATCTTCGTTGTATATTTGAACAATCCGCTAATACTGATAGTTGGACTGAAGATGATTGGAAAAACCTACTGCCTTGGAACATAAAAATCACATCGTTCATTCCACAAGGCATCTGGATTTAGTCCAAAAGGGTCGAAAATTGACGGACACCCAAATAAAGTAACATATCTTACTACCCATAATTAAAATTCTGTCTACCAATGTACAAAAATTTTTATTATTTAAGCGTAAGTGTCAAATTTTAACCACCTACGTGTTATTTTTCCAGATTCCCTCTTCGTGAAATTCTGTAATTTAGTGTTTCTTTTAACTTTGAGTTATACAATTTTTCTAAATTCTTTTTGCTCCTGTAAGTATTGTTTCTGCTTTTCTAATGGAGCATACGTATTTCCTGTTTTTTCTAATGCACTATCCAATAACGATAAAAAATAAATATTCCTTTTGTTTGTAAATGAGAAGACAACATTTTCTGCATTCAAAGCTGTAAGAAAAACAATGAAAGATTTAATATCAAACTCTTCAATCATGTTTCTAGAAATATCCCGTAGATATGCTTTAATTCGAATGTAGTCTGAAAGTATTTTTGCAGAAAAATACCTTACCATTTCTTCACTGCATCTCTTAGGTTGCTAAAGTCTCTGTAATCGATAAAGTCTGAAATATATTCAAAATAAATAATGTTTCTTCTATATAAGAGTATCAATAATTCCAATAATGTGTTTAATTAGAATATCTTCACAATCATTATGGACAGTTAAACTGTAAAACATCTTTGCGTATACCGTAACAGCAATATTGAAATCAGTTTTCAAGTTCTTCCTATAAGAAACTTTTCTAATTTCCAGTGTGATGTTTTTATCAAGCAAAATAAAAAATAATCGGTTTCCTAGATTATCTTCATTAAAGCCAGCCTTTCTAAAAAAGGCTTTACACCACTCTGGATTATCTAAAATCAGGATATTATGTGTTGAAATAAGTTCTTCAAACTTTTCATAAATAGTCATATGTATTCTCTTCTAGGTATTATTGCTGCAATGGAAATATCATCTCCACTACCCTGTTCTGAAAGTATTGGTAGAAAACTTTTGAGTTCTTCAATAGTTTTCTGTTTATCGTTTACAGTATTGTCTTTAAGGCTCAAAATAAAACCTGGTAATTTATTAGTATCAAATGAGTCGGTTAAATCGTATAAACAGCTTCAAGAAGAGTTGTTCCGTATAGGGACGGAATTGTTTCTTCTTGTAATGGAAGATTCATTTTTAAGTTTTCACACAATTCCGATTCCTCAGAAGTTAATGGATTCTCATTGAAATCTCTAATAACAGTCTCTTTCCATTTAATTGATATTTTTACACACAGAAGCTTTAAATTTTTCTCAATTAAATCGTTCTTTTTTCCACGTATAAGAGGGATAATTTTTTTTAGAATTTCATTAGTACATTCTGTAGCAACGGTTACAGCAATTTGTGCTCCTTTTTCACTACGAATGTACTTCTCTTCTCCATGACCGTCAGCAACAAGTGCATAAGCATAAGTTTTAAGTTTATCACTGGTTGCTGCACAATAGTCCTGAAGAGGTTTGTTTTCTTTCTTATGAGAACTTCCCTGACATCTTGCTGATAATGTAAAAAGCATAAAATGCTTCTATTCGAAAAGGCCATTGCCTTAGAATGTATCGGTAAAAAAAATGAAGCAAAAGAGTTTTATGAGAAAGCTTCCGACGAAAAGAATGGACTTCCTGTTGCACATTGGAGAAAAAGAGCAAAATACTTCTCTAACAGATTAGAAAGAGGTGGATTCCTCTCCGATGATTTGAATTTTAATCAAAATATTTTTAATGTTCAGTGGGATTTGTATTTTAATATTCATTCATATTCTAATCTTGATGATTATGTAAGATATCTTGCAATATCTTCTGTTTCCAGAATTGGATCAGAACCTGCTATGGCTATCGTTATCTTTAGGACATGTCTTGAAATTGGCTTATGGACTTATTTTGAAAAAGAAGTAAACCAAATTAATGATATTTATAAAAAGAAAAACCATTCGAAAAATAAAAATAGAAAACCACTTGATATTGGTCTTAACAATTTATTAGATAATATGAATGATAAACCCTATAATCTTTTTAAGCCAAATGAATATAAAGTTTATGATAAGGTAAGAATTGCTGGGAATGAAGCTGTTCATCCTGGTACATTAAAAGATGGAATACCATTTTATTATACTGAAGATCAATTAAGGTATATTATGCATAACTTCAATGAAACGATGAGATACCTAAATATGCGTGCAGGGAAAAAATAGAGAATAAGACGACCTTGTAAATTTCAAATTTGTCTACGGAAACTAGCTTTCTGTGAAACTTTTTGCCTTGAAATTGAAACTGTGAAATCTTTTCAGTGAATTCAGTAGGCTGTGATAAAAATTTTTAATACAGATTTATTTTTCTGGCAGCAAACAGTTACTGTCTGAAATTCACTATAAATTACATTGATTTTTTTATCAAATATTAAATTTACAGCTAGTTTTCCCAGAAGAAATCTGGCTATTTTTTTGAGTAATAAAAGTTTTTTTGAAATGATGCTGTTTTTTCATTTCTTTTTAAAACAAATAACGCTTAAACCACTGTGCTGTATCTGTATTAAAGTCATAACCCATATCATCTTTCATAAGAAATCTATACAACATACAAAACATTGGATTCTGTAATTCTTTCTGAGAAAGAGTTTCTTCTTTTGTTACTAAAAAATGTCTGTAAAATAATCTGATTCCATTCTGTATCATTTCTTTAGAAGTTTCATTTATAAAGTCTTGTTTACTTAAAGAATCAAAAAAATTAGTAATAAAATATGCAGGGAAAATTTTTCTTCTAAATGTTAAATATAGGTCTTTTCCAGACATGTCAGGGAATGGTTGATATATTAAATTATCATCAGGAAGTAAATCTTCATTCATGAATAATTTAATTACTTTCCAACTTGGTCTAGAACTTTCACTTTTGGTCCATCTATTAATCAGGATTTTTAAGTCTGTAGAGTCCATTTCATCAATTTCATATTTTTTATCATTCCAATATTGAAAAAGTTGCTTTTTATCCTTAACAAGTGCAAGGAATAAATCAAATACACCTTCCAACGGTTCAACAATTTTTGTGTACTCATTAGATGGAAGGTAAAAATTAAACTGATATACAGCTGCAACAATAGAATCAAAACGACTATTTGTTTTTGTAAATACTTCTTGAGCTGAACGTTTATAAGCATTACAAATTGAATACATAATTGTATATTCACAAAACTCACTGTCAGGAATTACATTTTGCGGAGTAAATTGAATTGCATGCAGATAAGGAATAAGTAAATCTAAAATAGCATACTTATCCCAAGTGTTTATGTAGTCTTTTTTAAGTGCCCAATCTGCAAACTCATTTAAGATATCCATAATACGTTGAAAATTTGTATCATGAATAATATCAAAATCATATTCTTTTTTTAGTAATTTCTGAATTTCTTTTTTCCGTGCTTCCCAGTTGTGCTCATAGAAATCCTTCATTGAATCCTGTCCAATTGCGTCAATAAAAAGTTTAATAATGTTGTTTGCTGTAAGTTTCATAACAGCCTCCTTATTAAAGTATGCTTGAATTGTACAGGGCTAATTCTTTGAAGTCATAACTTTTTAGGGAAAATTTACTGAATCGCATTTATTTTTCTGGCTTCAAATTAAATACAAGTTCATTCTTATCTTTTCCATACGCATCAAATACTTTATTTAATATTCTCATTTTTGCATTTGTTGAGTTATGTGTGTAGAGGTAAATATCTGTATCTATTTTAAACCAATCTCCTTGAGTACAGCCTTCATAAGATTTACCATTGCTGTAAAAAGAATAGAAATTGTTGTGATTCTCTGCTGTCCGTCAATTACCAAATAGTCAGATTTACCGCCCTTATTTGCAGCTGAAGTTACAATACTTCTAAAGAAATGTGACTTGCGGTCCTTCTTAATGATTTGAACAAGGTCATTAAAAAGTTGTTCACACTGTTTTGGCCGCCAGTCATAATTTCGCTGGTAAATCGGAATGATATAACGGTTATCAGAACCATCGAGGAATTTTAGTAAAAGTTTGGCTTCTCCGTGCATAAAACTACTCCAACTTAATTAGGAAGTATAAGTTCATTTTTCAATTTATGAATTTATTTGTTTTATTATTTCATTTACAAATTTTTTATATTCAAGAAATTCCTTATTATTATTCTCCAAAAATAATACCCAATTAATTAATCCTGCTAGATGATAGATATAATTTTGTTTTTCAATTTTCTCGTGTTCTATATGTGATTCTAATCCATATTTTTTTATAAAATATACTTGTTTTCTTATATCCTTCTTTTTTTTTGTTCCTGCTGAAATTTTTTGATTTAATATAACACCTGTAACTAATTGCCTATGATGTGATCTTAAAATTTGTGTTTTTCCTTCGTTTAACTTCAAACCTTCTTCTGCTAAACATTTCCTGCAAAATTGAATTATTGTTCCAATTTGTTTATCACTAATATTTCCTGAAATGGTTATGTCATCTGAATATCTAGTGTATCTAAAGCCTGCATTTGTAATATATTTACCAATCCTATTATCAATTCTTCTACAATAAAGATTTGAAATATAGGGACTTGTAGGAGCTCCTTGTGGAAGTACGCCCTCATATGTGCAAAGTCTAGATAGCATTCGTGAAAGATTTAATTCATATCCATATTTTCTGAATAATTTTACCAAAGATATTTGATGAATAGAAGGAAAGAAATCCTGAACATCTAACTTTATAATAACAGGTTGTTTTACATGAAAACGCACATTCGATTTTAATGATGTATTAGAAATATACGCTTTTGCATAAATACTAACCGGCATTTTTTGCAAAATATTTACAAGAATCCATTGTTGAATATTTTTTAAATCAGAATAAGGTTCTGTAATTGTTCTCATTTTTCCATTATGTTTTGGAATTTTGTATATTCTATAATTTTTATTCAAATTATTCGTAATTTTATAAAGAAATTGTATTTTACAGCCCAATAAAAGAGATAAGTGTTCTGTATCAAAGATTATAGGAACTTTGTTGTCATATAATTTTTTTGCATAATCTAAACATTCAGAAATAAATGAGTCTGGTAAATTTCTTTTTTTTGCAGAAATTTTAAATCTTTTTTGGTAGTTTCCCCAATCCATATATAAAAAAAGAGAAAATAGAGAACTACTTCTTACACATTTCGTATAGAAATCGTCAGATTTCTATACGTAGGTCAAAAGACTGAGATGATTTTCCAAATCATACGAAGGCTTTTGACCTACGCTAAAAGGGTGTTCTCGTCTCGAATTACGACTCGTAATTCTATGCATTACTGCAAATGGCTAGTTCTCTATATTTCTCTTTAATTTCCTCCATTATATTTAGGTATATAAATATCTTCAAGTGATAATTGATTTTCATGTTTATTCTTTATCTTTGGGTGTTTTAATTCAAAGACTTCTATATTTTTTATAAATTCATTTCCTTTTTCAGTTACCGAATATCTTTCATTTTCATATGCAATATAATTTAATTTTAGAGCTTCAACCAAAGTTCGTCCAATTTGTCCATATGTATATTTTTTTTGAAAAATTCTTTCTAATGATCCAGTTTGCTTAAGGTTCATAATAATAGAAGTTAAGAGATAATCATTCATTTTATTTTTTCTTCCTTGGGAAAATAGGTTTTTTAGAGAAATTATCATACCAAAAAATTGGTAAAGTATTATTTGGTGTCTTTTTTAATGAGATCGCACCTTCACATTTTCCATACCCTCGTTGATAATCGTCAGGTACATTAAATCTTTTTTCCATAGAATCTAATATTCCTAAATATTTATCTCGTACTGACACTTCCATATTTTCCGAAATACTTTTGTTATATTTATTCAAATAAACAATATTAAAACCACAATTTGTTAATAAATCATAACCTACACTCATTATTGCAAAACAAATTATATAAACTTGATTAGGTTTTAATTTATATTTCTGCATTTCTTGTTGAACATGAGCTAAAGCTTGATTTCCTGAACCAATGAAATCATCAATAAAAACAAAAATATCAGTTAGTTTTGCTTTTTCGATTTGAATTTCTAAGTTAATTTTCGTGTTCACAAAGAATGACTTTTGATAAAACTCCAAAGAATCTAGAAATGAAAATAAAAAATGACCACTTTTTTGCTTATTTGGATTCTCAATATCAATGATAGGTAAAAAAAATATTCTTTTTATTTTTGAAGAAATACAACTATCTAATTTTTGAAGCAAAGAAAAGAATAAAGAGACATACTGATCGAATTTGATTATCGAATATTGCTTAAATAATTCATAAAACAAATCTCTTTCATCATCTGTTAGATTATTACTTATTGCGAAAACTTTATCTTCAAGACTCCATCCAATGAATTGCTTATTAGCGAGTATCGGACTTATTTTTTCTATAAAGGCTTCTTTTGTCATAAACGCCTCAATAATTCATTCATTTTTTATATCTCCTTCTTCCCAGTTACACATTCGTAAATCAAGGATTTTTTATATTCTGTTAATTTTACAATAAGTTTTTGTTTTTGTTCTATAGCTGTATCGATGGCGGTGCATTTTTTGTCGAGGTAGTCGGCGATTTCTTTTTGTTTCTCTTTTGAAGGAATTAAAACCGGCAATCTTTTTAATAAATCCTGACTTAAAGAGGCTCTTGTTACTAGATTCATTTCTTTTACAAAGAATCTTCTGTGAGCATCACTTGAAAAATAATATTTTGAGTAATCTGGAATAAGTTCATCTGTAAAAGGGCGAACACGAATAACAAATCCTGCAAATGTTGCGTTTCCAATTGTTTTTAAGCAAACAGAAGTAAAACCGACTTCTTCAATTGTTTCTGATGTTCTCGTAAAGAAAATATCTCCTGCTTTTACAGAATAGTTTTCTTGTTCTTCTGGTGTACTTTCTATTAAACCAGATACAGTTTCTGGTAAAACTAGGTTATTATAAACATCACCATAACTTACAAATGGATAACCAGAACCAAAGAATTCGCCACCTTTGCTTATTCCATTCTGACATTTTCCAATATATCGTAATCGTTTTATATTCCAGTCTAAAGGAATCTTGCCTAAATATTCCACTCCAGAGTCTTTATAACTTTCATATGCACCGCAGGCTTTGCCATTTACAATTTTCACTTTTCCTGTAACGGCTTCGGTGATTAGAGATTGTTTGTAGGCTTTTAGTTTTTCTATTACATACTGTTGGTTCTGGATTGTTTCTTCAATTTTGCTACATTTTTTATCCAAATATGTGGCGATGCGCTGTTGGGTGGATTTTGGCGGAAGAAGAATTGGTAGTGCTGCAAATTCACTATAATTTAAAGTATATCGAATATTTTTTGCATAATGATTGAATTTTCGCCCATCAAAGATATATGAAAACCAATAATGAATAAAAAGAGGATTTGCTCTATCTTGGCAAGATAATACTTTATACGCTGGGGATATCATTCCGTCATATTGGCTGATTCCTGAGAAAACAGCTGACATATCAAGATCAAACAAACACATTACAACATCATTTTTTTTAACATATTGATATGTATCAAAACTTTCAGGGAGTTTTCCTTCTGCATTATTTATATCTTTGCATTTAATACCACCTGTTGTTAATGATAAGAGTTGTGTACTATTTGAATTTTTGCCAACAATTTCTTTATTACAAATAAATGCATTTTTATTTCGGTAAATTTCCCAATCCTCAGGAATCTCGCCAATCCATTCTACGCCGCTGTTTTTCATTTCTGCACTCCATCAATAGTGTTGTGAGTTTCAGCAAAGATTTCTTTTTGGCGTTCAATTTCTTCTTCTAATTCTTTTTCGGTTGGAAGTAAGGTCAAATATTTACTTGCAAAAATCTGTTTTGATTCCTTGAGTACAGAATATTTTGCCACAGTTTTGTCGGTTTCTGAGCAGAGTAAGATTCCAATTGTAGGATTGTCATCTTCTTTTTTGTAAATATCATCGAACATACGGACATAAAAATCCATTTGACCTACATCCCTGTGTGTAAGTGTATTCATTTTTAAATCTACAAGTACAAAGCATTTGAGAATAAAATTATAAAACACAAGGTCTATATAAAAATCTTCGGTTTCGGTTCGTACAAGTTTCTGGCGTTCTACAAAAGCAAAGCCTTTTCCCATTTCAAGAAGGAACTTTTGAATACTATCTATAATTGCTTGTTCAAAATCACTTTCTTCATAGCTTTTATTTTCTGGAAGTCCAAGGAACTCCAATACATACGGATTCTTTACAAACTCTAACTTTTTATCTTGAAAAAGTTTTGATTTTTTTTCCATTTCTTTTATTACAGGCTCTTTTACTTGAGAACTTAGCAGGCGTTCATAGTATTTTGTTCCTATATTTCTTTCTAAAGTTCTTGTATCCCAGTTCTGTGCAGAGCTTTCATTACAATACCAATCACGGGCTTCTTTCTGTGTAACGCGCATAATAAGTTTGTAATGACTCCAAGTCAAAATTCTCCACACTGCGGAGAATTTCTCTGGTTCAGTAAAACGTTCAAAAAACATACGGAAATTATATAAGCTTTGTGGAGAAAATCCTTTCCCAAATTCTTTTGTTAATTCTTCTGAAAGATTTTTAATTATTTCTTTTCCGTATTCAGCTCTGATTTCACCTTTCTGTTCCTGCAAGACAATTCTTTTCCCTATAAGCCAATAGGCATAAATCATTGCATAGTTAATATGATTTTTAACATACTGCCTTGACTGCAAAATTATTTCTTTTATATCTGAAACATAATTTTCTGTGAATATAACATCTGGTTCAAAGTAAGTTTTTAGTTCCTCTTTCATCTTTTACTCTCCCATAATCTCAGATAGATTTGCCATTAGATTTTTTTCAAGTTCTTTAATTTCATCCATAATCTGTGAACTTGGCTTTGGAGCCTGATATTTATAGAAATATCTTGTAAAAGGAATTTCGTAGCCAACTACATTTTTCTTTTCTTCTATCCAGGCATCTTGGGCAAAAGGAAGAACTTCACGATTAAAATATTCGGTTATATCTTCTTTCAATGGAACATTTTCTGTATCACGCAGACTGGAATCTGCTTGCTTTTTTCCATTCTTTAAAACTAGATTTCCGTTTTCATCTTTTAATGGACGCTCTACAGTAATTGTTGTATAGCCAAAATCCTTTGTGTCAAAAATCTTGCTCAACTCGCTTTCTTGAAATTGGGTGTATAGTTTAACAATCTGTTTGATATTTTCTTTTGAAATATCATTGCGTTTATTTCCAAGAGCTTTTCTTCTTTTTTCAAAAAGTGTATTTGCATTTATTAGCTGAACTTTATTTTTTCTATTTTCGGCTTTGTGATTATTAAAAATCCAAATGTAGGTTGCAATTCCTGTGTTGTAAAAAATATCATTTGGAAGAGCTATAATTGCATCAAGCAAATCGTGTTCAAGAATATATTTTCTAATATTGCTTGGACCACTTCCTGCATCTCCTGTAAATAACGGAGAACCATTATGAATTACAGCTGCTTTTCCATTTTCCTTGTCCATTTTTGCTATAATATTCATCATAAAAAGCATCTGGCTATCGCTGATTTTTGGAAGGCCTGGTCCAAAACGACCGTTTTCTCCTAAATCTGCTTCTTTTTCTACAGCAGCTTTTTCATTTTTCCATTCACGACCAAAAGGGGGATTACTTAAAATATAATCAAAAGTAAGCCCACTAAATTTATCATCACTTAAGGTGTTTCCATTTCTGATATTTTCTGCTTGCTTTCCATCTTTACTTTTAATAAGAATATCAGCTTTGCAGATAGCGTAAGTTTCATCGTTGATTTCTTGGCCATAACTTTCAAGGGTTACAGGAAGTTTTCTGCTTTCTATATATTCGCTTGCAACACTAAGCATTCCTCCTGTTCCACAGGCAGGGTCATAAACAGATTTTGAACATTCTTTTTTATTCTGAATATCTTCATCATCAATAAACAGAAGTTCTGTCATAAGTTCAATTACTTCTCGTGGAGTGTAATGTTGTCCAGCATCTTCATTGTGAGCCTCAGAAAATCTTCTAATCAATTCTTCAAAGATATATCCCATTTCAATATTACTGATTTTTTCTGGACTAAAATCTGCCTTTTCACTTACAAATTCTTGAAGAACTATATAAATCAAGTCTTTTTCTTTTAGTCTTTTCAGTTGATCTTCAAATTTAAATTTTCCAATTATTTCTTCTCGAATATTTTCAGAAAAACCATTAAGGTAATTCTCAAAATTTTTATTTATCTGATTGGGATTTTCAACAAGAGTTTTAAGCGTAAAGTTTGAAGTATTATAAAAAGGATAACCTGTTATTTGTTGAAACTGAATGTTCTTTATTGCGTCTGACATCTTTTCAATTTGTTTTGCTTTTTCCAAAACTTTTTCATGGGTTGATTCAAGGATGCAGTCAAACCGACGGATTACTGTAAGTGGAAGAATTACCAATCCGTATTCGTGTGGCTTATAAGAACCAGTGAGTTTTTCTGCTATATTCCATAAAAGGTTTGCTTTTTCAGTTACATTTGATGTTAGAGACATGTTATTTCTCCATCTTATTCAATTTATATATTCTATTTTTATTTGCGCCACTGGGAAGAATTACATTTTCTTCTACTAATTTAGCAAATATTTTTCTTACTCCCGCAGGAGAAAGACCTGTTATATTTTGAGCAATTGAGCTGTTTATGCTGTCGTTGTTTTTTAGATACTCAAGAATAATATCGCTACTTTTCTCTTTTATCGCTACTTTATCGCCAGTAATTATATCATTTATCGCTACTTTTTGCTCGTATTTCTTCAATATTTCTTCTGAATTTATTACAAGATAGCGGTTTTTTAATTCGTGTTTTTCGTTCAAAAGTAGATTTTTAAAAAAGTTTTCCAAAAAACTGGTATCCATGTAGATTTGCTTTTGAATATTTGTATAGTTTGCTCGAACAAGTGCGTTTCTAAAATACCAAGAATGTTTAGCAAAAATATCATTTGAAACATCATAACCAAGTGAACGCAAATATTTGATTATAAAAACAGCTGTAGTTCTAGTGTTGCCTTCTCTAAAAGGATGAATTTGCCAGAGGTTTGCTGTAAATCTTGAAAGATGTTTTATAATTTCTTCTTGAGAAAGACCTATGTAATTAAATTTCTTTTCTTGTTCAAAATCATATTCTATTGTCTTTTGTATCAAATCATAACCAGAATAATAAACAGTATCGCCCTGTAAAACCCATTCTTTTTTTGTAATGTTTACATCACGGATTCTTCCTGCAAATTTAAATACGCCAGTAAATAATCGCTTATGGATATTCAAAAATTCAAGTGGAGTAAAAGAAAAGGTATCTTCGCTGAGTAATTCTGTTATGTGAGAAGAAACTATATCAGCTTCTTCTTTTGCTTCATCATCTTCATCTTTTGAACTCTTTGTTTCATAATATGTTTTTATTAAATTTTGAGCTTCCTTTATTGAAATTTCACCTTCAATATTTTTTTTTGCTGTTTCAATTAAATAAGCAGATGGTTTTAAGTTATCAACTGCCTGTAATCCAATAGCGGTCTGCCAAGCATATGTTTTCTTTTTTTTATCTGGTTCACCTTGAACTAAGTATTGTTCAAAGTCTTCAAAATTAAAATCGTCCATTTTATCCTTTATGCAATATTTAATTTGTGTGTAAGATGCTCATAAATTGGCATTCTCATTTCATCCTTAAAAGAATTCAAAAATTCTTCATTTGTTGTAAGAACATCCCGAACCTTATCTGTTATTTCCAATGATTCAAGTGTTGTTTTTACAAAAATGTACATGCCATCATTTCCATTATATTTTAGTTCATATTTTGGATACTGTTTTATCAATCCAATGTTACAGAAAGACTTATCTGCTGCAAAACTCTTTTTAAATGCACTAAGGGCAGGAACAATATCTTCCTCTGCAAAATCTGTTCCAAAGCGAGAGTTTATTCGACTTACCATTTCTTGCACTGTAGTAGGAGCTGGCTTAGGAGGTTCTTTTGCTCCACCATCTGAACCAGGTCGAACTATAGAACCATCACCTTCAACAAGTTTTATTGCTTCTGTCATTTCAAAATCAATTTTATAATCAGAAAGTTCAATAAGTTTTTTTATGTCAGAAGGTTTTATAACATCGTCCGGCGTTACTGATTTTAATCTCAACATTGGATTAACAAGTCTTAAATATAATCCAAGTTTTACAAGTTCTGCGTCTTTTATATTTTCAATATTTTGCAAAAACATAAATACTTTTACATATCGAATACATTTATGTTTAAACTCTTTTTTGTCTTCATCTCTTAATTTTTTATAGCGGGCGATAAAATCTGCAACAAGATTCATAGTTTGTTGAGCAATATTGTCTTTTGGAATATCTGTATTATTCAATTTATTAAGAATTGAAATATATTCTTCTATTTCTGTTTTTTCGATGATAGAATACTTTTCAATTTTTTCTCTTAGTTGTTTTAATTCTTCTATTGTATATTCACCTTCTAGTTCTATTTTTCCGTAATAAGTTTGAAAGGCTTCTTTTATTTCTTCTCTGTCGTTTACAAAATCAAGAATAAAACAATCTCGTTCAGCAAGTTTTGCATTGTTAGACATTGTTCGATTTAAGCGACTTAAGGTCTGCACAGTCTTTATGTTATGAAGAGGCTTGTCTATATACATTACGCTTAATAGCTTTTCACTAAAACCTGTCTGATATTTATCTGCAACAACGATAAAACGGTATTTATCTCCCTTAAAGACTTCTGGAGTTTGGTTTTCTGAAATTGTTTTTCCTTCTTCTTCCATATTATTAATTGGAAAAGAGTTCATTTGGCTTTCTGTTTTGCCATCAATATCACCAGAGAATGCAACAAGTACACCCCAGTTTGTGTGTCCTTTTTGTGTAAGTTTATCCCGCAAGGTTCTGGCATAAAGAACAGCTTCTTTTCGTGAAGAAGTGACAACCATTGCCTTGCCCTTTCCATCAATTGTTTTTGAACCAATCTTTTCAAAGTGTTCTATTATGATATCTGTGATTTTAGCAATACGATGTTCATGTTCTGCAACATATTTTGCAGTCATTCCGTAAATTGCTTTTGTGTCATATTGATTATTATCATCTTCATTTTTTATGCGAAGATTATAATATTGTTTATAAGTTGAATAGTTTACAAGAACATCTAATATATATCCTTCTTCAATTGCCTGTTGCATTGAATAAACATGAAAGGGTCTAAAACCATCTACATCTTTTCCAGATTTTGAATCTTTTACTTTACAAGGAACACCGAACATTTGAAGTGTTTGTCCAGTTGGCGTTGCAGTAAAAGCAAAAAAACTCATATTTGACTGCTTTCCTGTAGCAACTTGTCTTAAGATTTTTTCCTGTTCTTCGTCAGATGCATCTCCTTCTTCTGGAGTATCATCTTGATCTTCAGCTTTTATCTGAGATTCTGCATCTGCACCAAGCCCAAGTTTTACCTTTCCAGAGGCCGTTCCTGTTTGTGATTGATGAGCTTCATCGGCAATTACTGCAAATCTACGATTTGGATTTTTAGCTTTTATTTCTTCAAGTTCTTTGTAAATCATAGGGAACTTTTGAATTGTACTTATGATAATTACATTGCCAAGTTTTATATAATCAATAATTTCAGAAGATTTTTTTGCAATTTTAACAGTTCCATCTTTTGGGTTAAAAGACATAATAGTATTACGAGTCTGTTTATCAAGAACTCGGCGATCATTCAGAATGATTATTGTATCAAATACTTTTTCATTTTTATCTGTAAAATATAGATTATTTAAATGGAATGCCAACCAAGCAATTGTGTTAGATTTACCAGATCCAGCACTATGTTCTACAAGATAGTTTTTTTGTGAACCATTAGTAGCAACATCATTTAATAGTTTTCGAACAACATCTAACTGATGATATCTAGGGAAAATTAAAGTTTCTTCTTTTGTTTTTGAATCTACTTCTAAAGTTATAAATGATTGGATTATATCAAGAAGACTTTCTTTTGTAAGAACTTTTTCCCAAATATAGTCTGTTGCAAATTTCCCTTGAGATGCTTTTGGATTGCCTTTTCCGCCCTGATTACCAGCACCATTTGAGCCAAGATTAAAAGGTAAAAAATTAGTTCCTAATTTTGCGAGTTTTGTTGTCATAGAGGCATTTGTTGTGTCTACAGCAAAATGAACAAGAGGTCCTGTTTTAAATTTAAAAAGAGGTTCTGCAATACTTCTAAGTTTGTACTGAGTCTGTGCTTCAATGTAATCTTGCCCCTGTAATTCAAATTTTAATTCTGCAGTAATTACTGGAATACCATTTATAAACAGTACAATATCTGGAATTGGAGTATGAACAGACTTTCCTGCATCCCCGATTAATTGATTTACAACTGTAAAAATATTTTTTTTATAAAGATTAATTGTTTCTGGATTTAAGGTATTTTCGGGTTTCCAGTATACTGTGTCAAATTGAATGGAGCGAAACACAAAACCTTTTCTAAATAAGTCTAATGTACCTTGATTTTTTCTTGAAGTTAGAAGTTCTTCAATAAGTTTTTCTTCAGCTTCTTTTTCAGAATCAAATTTGTCACAAAGGCAGGTCCAATTATCAGGTTGTGTTTCTTTTATAAAAGAAATGAAAGTTTGTGGAAGAAGAGCTTTTTGAGGATTATATTCATTGTTGTTACCTTGAATATATCCACTTTTTGAAATGAGTAAATTAACAATGTATTTTTCAAAATCCTTTTCAGAATAATCTATATCTGACATATTATTTCTTCCTTTCCCATCCATTCTACCACAAATTCCCCAAATTTTCCATATACACCCTCATTGGTTTTTGCAATCGTTTCTAAAGCTGATTCTTTTTTGATGTGATTAACATAATGGGAAAAACTTATCAGTTTTATGACCTGAATAAATCATACAAATTCGCTGATTCCCTGTCTAAAACTGTGGAAGCAAATTTTTTCTAGATCTGGATAGACAATTGATTTAAAATCGCGTCTCATATAGACAGCCCATACATCAGTATCCTTAGATAAATTTGAAATATCATTCGATGTACTGAACAAAATGAACACGCTACTTCCCACTAATCACAATTTCTTGGTAGAGTAAACTGATTTCTTTATGTGAAAAATCTTTGTTTTTTACAACTGATAAAATTTCTTCATCAGAATATTTTTCATTTGGATAAAGTACAACTACGGATTTATCATTTTCTTGAAGGAAATGAGTTTTTCCAAAATCTGTGTATCGGGTTGCACCAATAGAAAAAATCATTTTGTTGATTTTATCATCGTAGTTCAAATATGAATTTAGATTTTCTGTTGGACCTTCGTCAATTTGATTGTTCAATTTTTCAATTATCCAACTGAGAAGTTTTTCGTAAATATAACTGTAATCTTTTATAAATGAAGTTTCGCCGTATTGAAAAATTTTATCATTACGAATTAAAAAACAAGCAATTTTGTAATTGTTAATAATTCCCTTTTCTGAAAACTCATCAATTGGAATTAAATTTTTTGCAAGACCTTTTGAGGATGAACCCCAGTTTTTCTTTTGGCTTATTTTTTTTGCACCGTCTTTTCTTATGGAACAATCGTTTGAAGCTCCAAATACAATAGGAATAATTTTTTCAACTTTGTCATTATTCCAAATCACATCGCAAATAATTGCACATTCTGGTTCAATTTGTAGATTTTCTTCATCTTTAGGAAAGATAATTTTTTCGCTACTAAAAGGAAAAGTTTTTAAAAATTCTGGAATCAAAATATTTTTAGATGGAATATATGTTGGAAAAATTGCCTTTGGAGCGTTTTCTTCCTTAGTCTTAATATTTGTAAAATCTTTAGCTTCTCCAGCTTGTTCAAGATGTCCTGTAAAATTTCCTGCAACACCAAAAGTTGCCATTTCTTCTAAATTGTAATTCATATTTTTTAGTTTAAATTAAAAACTATTTTACTACAAGATAATCTGGAATTAGATGATATTAAATTTTTGGGGATTTTTGTTTTTTTAACATTAAATAATAAATAACGCACATTATAATTTGCGAAAAAGTTGCTATTGGTGTTGAAAGTCCAATTAAAAATAAATTTGTGTTTGGAAGATTTTTCATTAAAAATACCATAGGAATTCTGATTGCTATACCACCAATTAATCCTTGAATCATAGTGAAAAATGTTTTTCCCATTCCGTTGAAATATCCTATAAAACAAAACATAAAAGAAGTTAAAAATGTGTCTATGGCGTAGGCTTTTAAGTATAAATGTCCACTAGAAATTACAGCAGAATCTTTTGAGAAAATTCCAGCTAGAATATCTCCACGAATAAATGAGAAAGTTCCAATAAAACAAGCTATAGCAAGAGAAATTGCAATTCCCCATTTTAGAGAAAGTTTTGCACGTTTTTCAAATCCTCCACCGATATTTTGAGCTACAAAAGCACTTAAACTTTGAGAAATTGCTGAAGGTATTAGCATAATAAATCCACAAACTTTTTCTGCAACCCCAACTCCAGCAGAGGCAATTAACCCAAGGGAATTTACAACTGATTGAATAACTAAAAAAGAAATACCAACTAAAAAATCTTGAAGTGCAATAGGTGCTCCGAGTTTTATTTGTTGTCTACAATAATATCCATCAAGTTTTATATAATCTTTATGAAATGCAAAAGGAAGTTTAGATTTTTTTCCTCGTTTAACAATTATTATCAATGAAATTATTACGCTTAGAGCTTGTGCTAAAACTGTGGCAAGAGCTGCTCCAAAGGCTCCAAGTTTGAAAACTGCTACAAAAATCAAGTCTCCAACAATATTTACAACACAAGCAATAGAAACTGTTATTAAAGGAGTTTTAGAATCTCCAATTCCACGGAAAATAGAACCTAACAAATTATAAAAAACTATAAAAATTAATCCTGCTCCACAAACTTTTACATATTCACAAGTTTCAATAAAGGCTTCTTCTGGTGCGTGTAAAAGTTTTGCTAGAGATTGTGTAAAAATTATTGTTATTATTGATAAAATTAAACCCAAAATTGTAAAAAGCACAATTCCAGAGCCAATTGTTTTTCCTGCTTCCTCTGGTTTTCCTTCCCCAATTTTTTGTCCTACAAAAACTGTAACTCCCATTGTTAATCCAACAATAAGACTTTGCAAAGTAAGAAGAAGCATACTTCCTGTAGAAACTCCAGAAACATCTTGGGTTGTTCCAAATTGACCAACAATCAATAAATCAATTCCACCGTATAAGGCTTGTAAAAACATTGCCAATAAAACAGGAATTGCAAATTTTAGTAAAGTAGATAAAACATTCCCTTGAGTAAGATTCTTAGTTTCTTTCATTTTGTAAACCTTTTAATAGTAAAAAATAATTTTAATTTAGGTTATTGTATTAGGATTAAATTATTTGTCAACAAGTGTTGCTTTTAAGAAAAACTGAAAAGAATGTTTTTAGATTAAAGCAAAATGTCAATATTTCCCTATGATTTTTTTGGAAGAAGAACATTTTTATCAAACTCATTGAATTTATTATACCACAGAAAATTATTTTTTAGTTCTACAATTTTAAACCACAAGTTTAATGATTATTTATCAATACTGTATTATCTTAGAAACATAAACGAATGGAGGAAAGAAAATGACTTTACAAAAAGCAATGCGTATTAGAGCTGAACTCAAAAAAGAAATCAGTAATTTGAATGAACTAATCCACGATTATCCTCATCAAATTTCATTTGAAAATAGGATTCCAGAACCAGAAGAGCTTCGTGCAAAAAGAGAAGAAAAATCTCTTAGCCTTGATGGAATGAATTATGAAGATGTAATTAAACGTATGTTTACAATTACAGATATCATTTTAGAATTAAATATCGCAATTGAAAAAGCAAACCGCGAAGGTCACAATCTTTTATTTAAAGAAGCTTCTATAAAATCAAAGATTTCTTTGCTTGATTATCAGATAAATTCTGAAAGAGTTATTAAGCCTGAAGTTGAAAGACTTGATTATGACTATGATCACATGGATGAAAAAGGAAATTTTAAGCGAGTAAAAGTTACAACTTATAATTATGCTATGCTAACAGATGAAACTTTTGGAATATCATTGATTGAATACAAGAAGAAATTAAATAAAGAATTGGAAGAAGTTCGTGATGAACTATCTGCTTTTAATGCAAGTCGTAAAATTGACTATGAATTGCCAGAAGGTATTTTATAGTACAGATTTGCAGTAAATTTAGTTTTTGCGGAGAAAACTACACTTGGTTTTAAAAGAATATTTCAGATAAACTGATTTATGCTTTTGAAATCAAGTTCCATCTGGTATCCGCTTTTGGGAATTGTACCCAAGGAGAATAACAGCTGGTTTCAGGTATATTACCTGAACAGAGGCAACGAAAATTCGCCTTTAAAAATATAAAACTATAATTTTTTATGAACCGGATTTTCCGTATTGTTTGTTTTATCTTTTTAATTTATGTGGCTGTTTAAAAATTGAAGAATAATTCAAAGTTGTAAAAATTCAACACTTATTCATATATCAGATGGAAACTGCAAATTTGGGCGTCGGTTGAAGTTCTTTTGGACGGATTCCGACGCTTTTTTTTGCTAGGAAGTCTTTTAAATTAAAGATTTGCTATAATAGACAAAGAAATATATCTGTGTTAGAATTTTAACATAAGCGTTGAAACGCAGAAAAGTTGGCTTGTGCTGGCTGATTCTTACAAGGAGGTTCAGAGATGAACGCTATTTTAATTAAGAACATCATTTTAAGTTGTCTCAATCATAGTGAACATTGTTTATTCCCGCGTGAAGTCTCTAAACATTCGGAGTCTAAGAATTTTGAAAGCATTAAAGCGTGCAGTTTTTTGTCCTGCACAAAACCAATTTTTTTAGTGGAGTTTTAGCGTAACCTTCCTTTTTTATTGCGTTGGAACTCTGCAACTTAAGGAGTATCAACGTGAAAACAACATATCAAAAACCTGTTTTGGATTTAACAGCAACAGGAGCAAAAATCAAATCAATCATGAAACTACGAGGCGTTTCACCTCGTCAGGTACAAATCATTCTCAATTTTCCTTTTGTTCAAACTATTTATAATTGGTTTTCTGGAAAAAATATGCCATCCATTGATAACCTAATAGTTCTTTCTGAAATTCTTGAAGTTTCCATCAATGATTTACTTGTAACAAACACTGTAGAAATTGAAATTTAAACTTCTGCTTCTATCAGTGTTTAAATAAATTTTTATGTGGACGTTGGCGGAGAGGTAACGCGCTTGGCTGTGGACCAAGATTTCACCAGTTCGATTCTGGTACGCCCACCTTTTAAAAATGTAATACAACAAAATTACAGGAGGAATACTATGGCAGGAGCAAGTAAAAACGCTCGAAGAACTTTCACAACTCACAAATTTTTCTGTTTATGTGGTGGAGAAATTTCAATGAAAACAGTTTTTGACAACGGCAGACTTAAAAATCTTGCAGAATGTTCAAAATGCAAACGAACTGAAAGACGTCCAAAAGATTTCAATTAAAAAATTGTTAAAGCAAAAAAACTTCTTCAATCTAATTCTATACAGATTGAAGAAGTTTACAAGACAGTTTTACTTTTTGCTGATTATAAATCAAACGTAATATTTATAATTTACTCATGTTTTTTCAAACAACTGAAATAAAAATTCTCAGCTTCATCATAACTTTCAAACATAAATTGATATTCCCAGCATGACTCTAAAAGTTTTTTGATAGCTGTTTTATAATCAACAGAAAAATAAGCTTTTATTTCATTTACAATAAATTCAATTCTATATTCTCGTAAAAAAACTTCTTTTTGCTGTAATGTTAACGGTGGAGTCCATCTGTCATCATTAAGGGAAAAATGTTTTATATATTCATTTAATTTATCTAGTGGAATAAATAAATCTTCTACAAATTTCTCTGCTTCATTTTGTGTAGATGCCATTTCATATCTGATTTGATCATATGTAAAATTAAATTCATCATCTTTTGCAATCATATAGTATAATTGCTTTGCAATTTCTTTTAAGTATTTTTCTTTTGTGTTACAGTATTGTTCATTGATGACAATTATTGGTTGTGCAATTTCCAAATTAGCATCGTTAACTAAAAATCTAGTACAGAATC
The DNA here is from genome assembly GCA_017936665.1 of Spirochaetaceae bacterium. Taxonomy (GTDB): domain Bacteria; phylum Spirochaetota; class Spirochaetia; order Treponematales; family Treponemataceae; genus RGIG9060. Next base: position 30,706 of record JAGBFB010000015.1, read on the forward strand.
CAGCAATTTTGTTATTTGCAAGATTTACCTTAAAAATAGATATTCCTAATTGCTGAACAAAATCCGTTATATTATAAAGTAAATTTTTTCCATTTCTAAATTTGTTATAAGCTTTTTTAGTTATTTTTGAGTAACCTTCTTGTTTTCTTTTTAACAACTTTTTAAAATCTTCTCTTCGCTCAAAGAAAGTATATACACTCCCATTATCATCAAGAGTATCCCACAACTCAAAAGATTCTAACCAAGAATCCGTATTTATATAATTCTTAATTTTATTTACAATTTTAGGTAATTGAATTTTAAATGATTTCTTATCTTCTAATGTCATTTCTCCCATACAACGTATTCTAAACCCTGAAAAAGATTGATTTTTATCAGATTCTAAATTAATTTCATGTAATTTTGATTTTTTACTACGAAGTATTTTTTCAGCCTCTTCAAGTTCACTCTCTGATGCATGAATTAAATCATTCCAATTTCTAAAACCAGTTATTTTAGCTATAAGATGTTGAGCACGGACAAGTATTATTTCCGACCTATCTTTATCATTCCAATTGAGAGCAGTAAAGAATTCGTCCATATTATAGAACTTGTTTTCATAATGATAAGAAATAGTTCCGTCGTCTCTTATTGTAATTGATTGAGTTTTCCAGTCTTTTAAAAGACTTTTTGATTCTTGCTTGAAAAAATTTATATTAGACATAATGATTCTCCTTGAACATCATAAAATTGGAAATGCTTTTTGTCAGTACCAAAACAGCAATATCCATATAGATGCTCTTTGGTAATCATTAAGAATTTGAAATGGTATGATTAAAATCTTTGCACTGACCGCATGCTCTACCAAGGGAACAGTTTTATTGTATTAGAGAAAAATAATTATGTCAAATGAAAAAACATAATAGAAGATTTTTGTTTATAACATCCTCATCTCCAAAACCCGTTTCCCATTTTCAAAAATCACTTTTTCAAGTTCTCCCACAGGCATATCTAAGATTTTTGCAATATCACCGTAAATTTTTTCTATTAGATTGACGCTTGTGTCATTTCCACCCAGCCAAGGGTCCGCAGTTGGATTGTCGGTTTCGGCTAGAATCAAGTTTTTAGGAGTGATTTTTAGCAAATGTTGCAAATAAGGATTTCTACAAGTTTCACAACCGAAAGTCTGCAAATATCCTCGCTGCAAAAAAAGTTGGAAAACATCTTCTGGGCCATTGTACCAATGAATTATTGGCTTTACCTTTGGATAATCTTCCAAAATCTGGGCAATTTCTTTTTCCGCCCCCTTGGTGTGAATTACGCAATATTTTTCAGTTTCGTTACAATGAGCCAAAATGTATCTAAAAACTTTTTCTTGAGCAGTTTTACTAACATTTTTTGCCCAGTAAAAATCCATGCCAATTTCCCCAATGATTTTTGACTGATTCAAAGCCTCATCTAATTTTTCAAGGTGATATTCATACTTTTCTGCATTTTCAGGATGTACTCCAAAAGTGGGAACAACTTTCAGCCCTTTTTCATTACAGTTTTTGGCAATTTCTTTGTTTTTCTCAAAGAATTCTAAATCCACAGAAGATGCCACAATCATTCCAGAGAAATTTGCAATTTCCTTGTAAAGTTGATTTTTATCCTGATACCAATCTAAATGTGTATGAAAATCAATTATCATAAAAACCTTTTTCAAAAAATTTATACTTCAAACAAATTTTAGCATAAAAAAGTCCATTTATTCATATTTCCGAACAATTTTTTTTATCTTTTCCTAAAAAACTTAAACCACCAGTTTAATGACATACAAATCTTTAGTAATTACAATTTTATTATGGAAAAATATTTTGATTCATTAAATCAAATTGATATTACACAAGGATTCTCTCCAGAAAAAATTTATATCACAAGCGATTTACACCTTTTTCACAAGAACATTATTAAATATGTAAATCGTCCTTTCGATTTTTCCCCGGAAGGTTGCAGCAAAATGAATGAGTTTTTGCTTAAAAAGTTTGATGAGCTTCCAGAAGATTGTGTAATTTGGAATCTTGGCGATGTGATTTTGAATCGAAATATTTTGCAAGAAAGAACTTCCGCTGTAATTTGGCGAATGAAACAAAATCGGAAAATCAACTTGATTTTGGGAAATCACGACAAGCAATGCAAAAAGGAAAAAGACGAAACTTATATTGAATATTTTACAAAATCAGGTTTTGATATGGTTTTTAATAAACCAATTATTTTTAACAACAAATATATTTTTTCTCACGAACCAGTTTTTATTCCAGAAAACAGGGATTTTATCAATCTTCACGGACACACTCATAATCGATTTGTAACAGAAGATTTTTTCTTAAGTGAATACAACAAAACTTTTCCCAAAAAGAAAGTAAATCCAAAAAAATACATAAATGTCTGTATGGACGCACATAATTTTGAGATTCTAAAACTAAGTGAACTGATTGAGTTTTAACTGGAGCGGAAATCTAAATTTTAACTTTCACATTGTAGCGGCTTTCCATTTCTTCTGTGGAATGAGAATCTAGTGCAAATACAGTCTGAACTTTCTTTTTTGCTGTTTTGTTAAACTCTTCTAGCAAAAGCCAAAAATCTTTTCTAAACACATTCTTTTTTGGCTTTGTGTAAGAACTTATGTTTATTTCCAAAGGCACTCCGTATTCCGAAGATGCAGAAAAAAGCCGCTTTGAAAGTTCTGTTAATTCTTCTGACCATTCTTTTTGACGCTTAAAACACCTATCGGGATGAGCTACCACATCAAAAAGCCCAGATTTTATTCCTTCAATCATAGCTTCAATACAAAGTCTATGCTCAATTTCGTTTTTTTTCTCACTTTCTAAAAAACAAGTGAAAGTATCTTCATATTGAGCCATGTGCTGACCACAAATTAACAAATCTACTTTGGGATGATTTTTCAAAAACCAAAAATAATCTAAATATTTGGGTAAATATTCAACTTCAAAACCAATTTTAATATCAATTTGTGTAGCGTAAAGTTTTTTTAAGTTTTCAAAAGAATCCAAATATTCTTCTAATTCTTCAAAATCCATTCGATTTCCAAAAGGATTTTCCGGAAAAGGCACGTGGTCTGTAAAAGTAATGCTTTTTGCTCCAAGACTTATAGCCTTTTTTACCAGGATTTCATCAGTTTCTTCAGAACCATGCTTACATCGCCTTGTATGAACATGAAAAAATTCTTCCATTTTGCGCCTCTTTTGTTTATTATACCACAGAAAAGAAGGATGAGCATTAAACTATTGGTTTAATGAACTTTCCCCAAAATTCAATTATAATAACCCTATGGGAAAAACTTCAGTTTATTTTACAAGCGATTTACATTTGGATCATTATTGCGACTCTTCTTCTGAACTTACAGCCTTTGTAGAAAAATTTTTGCCAAAAGCAGAAGTTTTGTGCGTGGCTGGAGATACATCTGACAATCCAAAATTGTTTGTTGATTTTTATCGTCTTGTTTCAAAACGCTATAATCAGATTTTTCTTATTTTTGGGAACCACGATTTAACAGTTCAGCACCATGATTATTTTTTGCAAAATCCTTTTACAAAAACGCAAGACAAACTAAACTGGCTAAAGGAAAAACTTTCAGAACTTCCAAATGTTACCTTGTTAGACGGAACTGTGGCCACATACAAAAATATTAAAATTGGTGGCACAATGGGATTCAACGATTTTTCTGTGGGCTCAAATATTTATCCAAAAACAAAATCGGAGCTTAAAAAAGAATGGCTTTGTTGGTTTGATAATGTGAATTGGCACTACAAAAACAACGACCCAGACATTATTTTAAAACAAGAACTTTTAAAACTTGAGTCTGTAATTCGCCAAAATCCTGACATTGTGATGACTCATTTTTTGCCAACGGCGGTGGGAATTCCAGAAAAATATCAAGCAGAAATTACAAACGCTTTTTTTTATTTTGATGCAAACAGATTTTTAAACAAAATGAAAAACAACTCAATTTGGCAGGCAGGTCATGCCCACGATTTTAGCAAAAAAATCTACTCTAGAAAAACTGGAATCTTCAAAAAGAAAGTAAACCTGCTTGTAAATCCTGTTGGATATCCCTTTGAAACAAAAAACAAATTCAGCCTAAAATCTCGCTGTCAGTATTTTTTGCTTTGGATATAATTTTTCTTCCTTCATGATTTTATTTTACAAGAACGGAAAATAAAGTCGTTAGACTGTTGGTTGTAAAATTTAATTTTGTTACAGTTAATTTAAACCATCAGTTTAATGACAAAGACTCAACTTCGGCATAAAATAAAAATAAGATAAGGTTCGAAGAAAGACACAGTGGTTATGTTGGCTAATTGGTTGCCAGGATAATCCCGTCTGAGGACCTTTTTGGGCAGCACCCACTTGTTGGCGGAAGTAAGAGCCTTCAAGTGCGTATCCACAAAGGCGTTGACCGTTTTTATGGAATCTGTCTTTCCCCAAGCAGCGTTTGCTAGTGAAGTCTGGCAACTTGAGTTTTCACGTCGGCGGGATTGGTTTGCTGTTGAAAACTCAAGGCTTGGGGATTTTTTCTACTAGGATTTTATATGAAAGAAAACGGAAAAATATTTAATAGATTTGAGTGGAATAAAATAATTGCAAAATCTTCTGAAGAATTAAAAGAAAAATTCCCAGTAAAAAATTTAATCGGAAAAAAAATAAAAGCTTTGAATGCCATTGGACTTCTTCACGACTGTTGTATGGAAAGTAATATTATTAGAGAAAATACCCATTTAATAATACACAATGAACCTTTCGTTTTTGTGTTTGAAGACGATTCAACTTTTGAATTCCAACTAATGTGGGCAAAAGAATATTATTTCTCTCAAAATCAAATTTCAAAAGATATTACAGATGGAATGAATCATTGCGAAATTGATACAAATATTTTTTTTGAAAAAATAATCGGAAGAAAAATCACAGATATTCAACTTGATAAAAATATAACTTTTTTTACAGATTCTGAATTTTCACTAAAAATAGAATTTTATGATACAAATCACAGTATGATTTCCCTTATGAAAAATAACCACTATTCAAGAATTGATTCTGATGTTTATTTTTCAGCTATAAAAAATATAAACCAAATTCCAATTAAAGAAGGTCATAATACATCTTCGTTCTTTTGGATTATGCCAGTAAATGAACTAGATTCCAAAGAAAAAGGTTTTTATGAAGTTGAAGAAGAAACTAATGCAGAATTTTCTATTGAAGAAGATTATATTATTAATTATTTAAAAGAATTTTTATTAAAGCATTTTGATTCTTCTCTTTATAAAGTTTGCAGAAATCCAGAAGATGGAATTCCAGAGTTTGAATGGAATTTTTATGAATACAAAACAGTCAAAAAAATCATAGAAGAAATAAAAGAAGTTTGCCACTTGTTAAAAACTGATTACAAAAATGAAAAAACTTTGTGGTTTAGAACTAGAAATTGCAAATTTTACTTGCCATCCAATCAAGAAAAATTACGCAACTATAAGGGCACAGATTCTTCAGTTATTCTTGAAGATAAAATGACGGAAAAAGAAATTAACACTGCCATAGATTTTTATAATCGTTTTATTTTTCAAATGGAACAAATGATGAAATATTATCCAAATCATCAGTTCATTAACTTTATGGGACCATAGAAAAATAATTTTAAAAAAAAGCTCTAAGCCTGATATGCAGATAGATAAAACAACAAAATTAAACTATCACTTTATTGTTTATTTTCTTTGTATGATTATAATTTAATTATCCAATTGACCGATTCAACTGTAGTATGTTTTCAGTATGATATGGTTGGATTTTTGCTTCCGACGTAAGTATTTTTACTCGAAGACAATTTTTTGTTCTTCAGGCTGAAATCGGAAGCTTTTTTTCTAGGAAGCGGAGATGATTTTTCATCAAAGAGTTCCACAATGGGGAGGACTTGTGCTGCCCAACTTTTTTAAACCACAAGTTTAATGACAAATTAAAAATGGAATTATAAAATGTAAAGTGTTGGGCGTAGAGATTGCACTTGTTGTGTCCTGCCCGATTTTTTGAGGCTTGTTTCGGGTGAGGATTTGGGCGCTTTTGGGGAAAGGGGTATCCTAGATACTGAATTGATGCTATCGTTTTCTCAGAAACAAGCCTTTTTATTGAAACTTTTGAGGGCGAAAAGATGAACAAACTTTCATATAAAACCGAAAATTTTGTAGGAAATGACGGTTACAAAGATATTGAGTTTACAGCCTATTTTTATCTTGTAGATGATAAAAAACTTGATTTTGGTTCAAATTATCTACCAGCGACTTGTTGGGATATTTTAGACGATGAAGATGATGAAACCGACGAAAATCACAAAATGGTAGTTTTATGCACATGTATTTGTGGACAATGGGCATGTGATTCTTATATTGCAAAAGGCGTAGATTTTTATGCAGGAGAATGGGCAAAGGAACATAATTGCGAACTAGTGCATTTCCCTCCTGATTATGAAAAATATGGAAAAATTGCTTGTTCCGTAAGAAATGAAGAAATGGTAAAACTTGCTGATTTTGTACTTATTTTTTCATAAACTAAAATTCCTTCTTGAACAACTGTATTTTCGAGTGTGTTAATAAATTCTGCTCTTTCAGTAAAAACAGATTCGTTATTTATGATTATATCAACAGGTCTTCTTTTTATACCTTTTAAACTTAAGTATGCCTTGGAAATAGTTTCATTCGTAACTTGAAAATTTTTATTCATGATAATATAAAAGTCATAATCACTTTCTATATTTTCATTACCACGTGCAAAAGAACCAAAAAGATATATTTTTAATGGATCAAGAATTTTTACAAACTGTTTTATAATATTTTGTATTTCTTCATTCAAAATTTAATTTTCCCTTCGATATTCAGCGATTTCTCGGTTTATTTCTTCTAGGGTGATATTTTGACAACCGTTTTTTTCGGCATCTTCTTGCATTGCAAGAATGTTTTCCATAGCAGAAAAATAGCTATTTGAGAAAAGCTTCAAAAAAATGCGAAAGAAGCTGTTTTTTCTAAAAATGTCAAAAAGTTTGATTGATAGCAAATATTTTCCCCAAAAAAAGCACTTGCCAAAGTGGTTACGCTCTATATGCGAGTTAGCACTTTTCCAAATGCCAACCTTGTGCCTCTGTTTTTCAACAGCGAACCAATCCCGCTGAGGTGAAAAAACAAAGTTGCCCGAACTTCATCGAACAAACACTGCACAAGGTAAAATCGATAGATGCCATATCTACGGTAATCGCTCAATATGACTACACACCTGAGTTTCTCGGATTATACGCTCAAGTGGGTGCTATCTTTTTTTAGTATACTTTTGATTTTCTGGGCTGTCATTAAACTTGTGGTTTAAAAAGAGATTATTTTGTCAAACTTTTTTATTATTTACAAATTTCAGCTTTTCATAACACAATCAATCCCCCTACCCTATCAGCGTTTTTGAAAAAATCATTTCTTATAAAAAATAAACTACTTTTCAAGGTCACACTTCTCTTAAAAAAATCGATTTGAGGACAAAAAAAAAGTAACAGTTCTCTTAAATCGAAAAAAGCAGAGAGTAATGGAAAGAAAGTAACTTTTATTACAAGGTAACAATTCTCTTAAACATAATATTATCTGAAAGGAAGGTAACAGTTCTACTAAAATTCGACACAAAATAATTTTCTTTTTATACGATTAATATTTTTTATGAATATTGGTCAACAAAACTTTTCAAAATGATATAAAGTAACAGTTCTCTTAAATTAAAAGTAACATTTCTCCTAAAGTTATTAACAAAATTCCTGTGGAAAACTCAAGTTTTCCGTAACAGTTCTCTTAAAAATCACAAATTATATATTTCTTTATATTGCAAAGAATTAACTTTTTTATACAAAAACATCATAACAATTCTCTTAAAAAAGAGTCACAATTTTCTTAAATCTTCTATATATACTAATAATAACTATTAATATATTTAAAAACTAATAATAGTATCCAAAAATTGTGGAAAACTATAAATAATTTAGTAAAACTGTTACCTATATTCTTTAAGAGAATTGTTACTTAAATATCAGTTGTAATTAAAGCATATCTAGGATCTTCTTTTAAAACAGGAGTAGGACTTTTAAAGAGAGTAATTCCAGAACCATCTTTAGAAAAATCTATTTTTACTTCTGGATAATGCTTTAATTTTATTTCTTTAAGAAGTTCAACAATTCTAGCATAATTTACATTAACAAGATTGCTATCTTTTCCTTCATCAACAGGAATAAATTGTTCAACAAGTTTATGCCGAGGAATAAAAGTAGAATCGGTTAATCCATTATTTCTGTAAACAAGCCAAGCATACAAATCTTTTCCAATTGGGCTATCAATATTTTTGTAAACTTCATAATTAATAGGAACTGCATGTTGAATACAAAAATCACAAAATTCTGGAGAAAGCAAGATTTTAAATCGCCCTACTCGTTTAGTTTCAGAACCATCATCTATTTCTTGATATTGAATTCCTGTTGTAAAACGAATATTTCCTGTAGATTTTGTTGTAACAATTACATCTTTTTTTGGATATTGTCCATCTTCATACAAATCTTGAAACAAAATTCCATTTTTCAATTCTTTGACTTCTTGGTCAAAAGTGAAAGCTGCACTGGAAAAACATTCAAGTTGTTCTTTTATGTCTTTTCCTCGTTGCTTTGGTAATTGAAGTTCTTTTAACAAATCTGCCATAGAGGCATATTCAATCATTAAGGAATTATTTTTGTTTGGAGAAATTACAGCATGAGTTGTTAAAATTGAAAGTAATAATCTTCCATATCTTCCGTAAGGAACATTTTTTGGAGAGGACAATGTTAAAGTAACGCCGTTACTTCCCTTTCTTACGAAAGTTGTTTTGTGAATATTTTTAAAAGGTAGTGAAGCCGTTGTAAAAAAACTTGGAAGATATCCAATTTGTCTTTTTACTGGTTTAGTTTCTTCAAGAGAATTAAATAATTCATTAGTTGAATTATCTACAACTTGAAGTTCTGTTTTTTCAGATATTTTTTTTCTTCCCATGTCATTTTTTAGGTAACAGTTCTCTTAAACTTTCCCTACTCCCCTACTTTTTCAATTCCGTTACGAGATACTTTTAATCGTCCGGCTTTTACTTCTTTCATGATGTAATTTACTGCGTTTTCTACACCTTGAACTAAAGTAACTTCATTTGCAGAAAAGAAAGCTTTAAATTCAGCTTTTTTTCCTCGTGAAAAATGTAAGTTTGCAACGTCGTTATATTTTCCTTTTGCTTCGCTTTTAGTAGAAGTTTCTGACTGAATATTTTCTGTTGCAGGAGTTTCTATTTTTTCTTCTGGTTCATTAACACTAGACATATTATTTGCAATCTGATTTTTAAAATCTTCAGGCAAAAAAGATGAATGTGTTTGCGTGTTAGTTTTTATTTTTGTTGCAATCGCCATTTGATTCCCCTTATTTTACCAAGTCTGCAAGTTTTTTGAAGGCGTCTAATGTGTTTTGTTTTGCACCTTGTTGCTGAATAGTTTTTCTAAAAATTGTTGCAGATTTGAAATTTTGGTCCTGAGGAATTTCAACGATATTGAAATCTGTATTTTTTAGAGCTTCGATAATTTCGTTTGCTAATTTGTAAGATTTGTTTACTTCGTTTAAAACGATAGTTTTGAAAACCGGATTGATGCGTTTTCGTTTTTGACAATCTTTTAAGTTATTTCTAAAAATTTGAAGTCCGTCTTGTGAATATCCATCGGCTTTTACAACTACTACAATTTCATCAACGGCAGCAAGGATGTTTTCTTCAAAGGCTTCAAATGCAGGTGATGTATCAAAAATACAATAATCAAAGCCGAGATTTTCTATTACGTTTACAAGGTCAACGAAAATAAATGGTTCGCGAGTTGCTTGCATTGAGCGATACAATTTCAAATCATTTGTGTCACCATCTGAAATTGCAAGTGTTGGAATTAAATATAAATTTGGAACTGTGGTCGGAATAATTGCTTTTTCGACTTCAACTTTTCCGAATAACACTTCTCCTAAATCGTACTCAAAACTTTCGATAAGGTTGCTTGTGCTGTTGCCTTGACTATCAGCATCTATAAGTAAAACTTTTTTTCCTTCCATTGCAAGTTGAGCTGCAAGTGATACACTTACGGTGGTTTTTCCTACTCCACCTTTTTGTATCGCAATAACTATTTTTTTCAAAGTGTCCTCCCAAACCCATTGATTTTGCGATAGTAGAATTATATCATTTTTTATTAGAAAAAGTCAACAAAAAAATATTGCAATTCTAATATATCTAATAAAGAATGTTAGATATGTTAGATAAAATCTACTATAAAATATACTAAAAAAAATGATAAAAAATATACTAATTCTACTATAAAATATACTAAATCTACTATTTTATAGTAGATTTGTAAAGACCTCACCAGATTGCTCAGAATGCGTTCAAAATAAAAAATTGATAAATATGTCGACTGAGCAAAAAGGGGCGTGTTTTGGGCGTTTTTGTGTATTTTAAAAAATTTTACTTTTTCAAAAAAAATATAGTTTTAAGAAATTAAAATTTTATTTTCTCTGGATTTTCTGGAATAAAAATTTAAACCAAATGTTTAATGAAAATTTTGAATTTTGCATTATAATGAAATCATGAAACATTTTTATTTTGCTCCAAGGGTAAACCTAAAAAAATCTATGGAAAATATCCTTTTACTTTTTAAGGAAAAAAAATTTTCTCGTGAGGAAGTAGAATCAATTTTGTTTAATCCCTATGGACTAAAAGAAACTGGGAATAATATTTCAAACGATAAATTTTTATTAGATAAGAATTTTTTAAATAGAGATACAAAGTTTAGTGAAAGAACATATTATGACTGGAAAAATGGAGAGCACTTTCCACAACTTGATATAATTTTTTTGATGGCACAAATTTTGCAAAAACCTGTAGAATCTATTTTTATTTACGACTATATTTTTGTTGAATCTTTACCATTGAAAAAATCAAAAGATAAAAATGAAAAAGGCACAATGGTGCATTCTGTAAAAAAATCAATTTATTTTGAAGAAGAAAATCTTTCAATCGAAGAATTACAATCAAAATATCCAAATGAATTTGAAGACCTTATTAGTATAAATTCAGATTATTTTAATTACGATGAATTTGAAAAGCCAATTTATTATTGTGCAAATAATCCAAAGGATGTTTTTGTTTGTCCTAGTACAGATCCTGAAGAAATAAAAGAAAGTGTTTCTCAAATAATTGAAAAAATTAAAATCAAACCAAAAATTTTGACAACTATTTTAAATGAAAAAAATGTTCAAACTGTATCAAATTGGAAACGAAAAGAGCGCAAACCCAAAACAGAAACTCTTTTAAATTTTGCAAGATTTTTAAACTTTGATTTTGTTCAATTTTGTAGAGTTTCATTTTGTGCTACAAAAAAAGTTCCTTTTGACGGAAGACAATTTGAACTTTTGTACGAAAAAATACATAACAAAAATTGTTTTGCAAAAGAATACGAAGCATACAAAATTGAAATGGTAAAACAAATTAAGAAATATAAAAATTTTCTTGAAAAAATGTATGCAGCGGATAGGGCAGAGTGGGATAAAAAATCTTTAGAAGAATTGATAAATGAAGATTTACTACAAATTACAAATAATGATTATTTAGAATTTGAATTGGAACCTCATTTTTTGTGTTACATGAAAGAACGAATGGAAAAAGAAAATTTTCATGATGATTTTATTTTTAACTATATAAAAGATTGTTCAGAATATTAGTAGTTTGGATAATTCATATTAGAAAGTTTTTAAGAGAACTGTTACCCGAGAGATGAATCTAATTTCAAAATCTTCAAAAAAATTTTGGAAGGGTAGGGGATTGTAGTTTTATTGAATAAGTTGTTTAGTAAAATTAAGTTTTCTATTGCGGTAAATAAGTTTGTTTTTTATTAGAGTTTTTCCTAAAATTACATGATATAATAGAAAAAAACTCTAATAAAAGTATGTATCAGATTTTTGTGGAAATTACATAGAAGAAATTCTCCTAAAATAATCTGGAAGTTTCCATTTTTGATTTGAAAAATCTCTTTTTCCTCTATAATGTTCCCAGCCACCATAAAGTTCGCTATCAGAAAATAATGCAATTCTTTCTCCAGTTTTGTCATCAACACGCATTGTTTTTGCAAAAAGTTCTGTGAAAGCATCATTTATGCTTCTTGAATCGCATTTTGATATTTTGATAATTTCATCTTTGATTTCATTAGATAATACTTCTGGAAAACATTCTTTTTTTAGGTTGTTGTTTTTTAGCCAGTTTTGATAAAAATTATCAATAACAATATTTCTAAGTTGTTCTTCGGTATAGTCTGGGATTTCAAAAATTCTTAGGCGATTCAAAATTGGTTTTGGAATATTTTCTATAGAATTTGCTGTAAAAATATAGTTAATTCCTGAAGCGTCTACATCAACACCAAAAAAATTGTCTCTAAAATTTTTGGATGTACTTCTTTCCAAAATCGAATAAAAGATTGTTTCTATAGAATATTTGTTATCAGAATTAATCTTATCAAGTTCATCAAAATGAATTATTGGATTTTTTATAGGATGACCGTCATCTTCTGCAAACATAGATTCTAAAATTAAACCTTGTTTTGCATCTGTATATCCAGGATCACTTCCTACACAGGTAAAAGTTGGAACATCGTTTCCTAAATCAATTCTGATAGGAGGTTTGCCTTGAAAAATCTTTGCAAATTCGTAAACATAAGAAGTTTTTCCACATCCAGCATTGCCTAAAAGAAGAATTGGCTTAATGCTAAATTCTCCATAGATTTTCATTTTAGACAATTCAATTTGTTCTCGTATATAAGTTTGAAAAACTTTCATGTTTGGATAATTTTTGTCAAGATTATTTAAGTCCTTTATTTTTTCATCAGAAATAGTTAAATATTTTACAGGACCAGAAAGTTTTTTTGCAATTTCTTGTATTTGTTCTTGTTTTTCAGCTTTTAAACTATTTATCGATGGTAGCGAAAAATCTGGAGCAAGTATATATTCTTCTTGTAGATTAAAATTCCAGTTTGGAATTTTTCCGTCTTGTGATAAATATAGTACTTTAGTATCTTTGCAAAAAATACATTCTTCTGAGTCTGATTCTTTTTCTAAAAAGAATTTATTACAGTTTGTACAAAACTTAAAAATATAAGTATCGTTATATAAATCAATAATTTTTCCATCACGAAAAATTTCTAAAAGTGCAAAAGTCTCAGATTTAAAAAAATGATTTTCTACTTTATTTGATTCATCAATGATGATTTGTTCATCTGGTAAAATAAAATATTCTTCATCTGAGATTTCATAGTTAATTTTAAGTTCGATTAAAACTTCTTCTAATTTTTGAAGAATTGGTGAAGTTAATTTTTGTTTACTCATAATTTTCTCCTTTTGTCAGTTTATTTTCTTATTAAATTGAAAAACCAATTTTATTTTGATTTTCAAAACTACGATTTTTTTGTTTTACCAATCTTATAAGTTCTTGGCAAATAAATTCTGAATTGATTTTTTCTTTTGCGATAAAATGCATTTTTTTGAAAAGATTTCCAAAATCGCCTGGTGTAACTTCTCCAGATATGAAAATCTTTTCTTTTTGATTTTCAGTGAGAGAAAAATCTTTAAAATACGTATCGCACAAAATATCAAATCCTTCTTTTGTAAGGTTATTGAATTTTACATGAAAATTGAAACGACGATCTGTTGCCTTATCAAAATTTTCTGGAAGATTTGTGTTGCAAATCATAATTCCTGTAAATTCTTCCATTTGAGTAAGAAATTCATTTACCTTAAAATCTTCGTGACGATTTGGAGAGCCTCCTCTTGAATGAAGAAAAGTATCAGCCTCATCAAAAAGTAAAATTGAATTTGTTTCGGTTGCTTCATCAAAGGCTTTTTTGATGTTTTGTTCAGTTTCGCCAGAATATGTGCTGATAATATCGGAAGCGTGAACAATCTTAAGTGGCATATCAAGTTTTTTTGCAATTTCTTTTGCAAAGGCGGTTTTTCCTGTTCCACTAGGTCCAGAATTTTTGATTAAACATCCAATTTTTTCTTCCTGATTTGCTTCCCAGGATTTTGCATTTGTTAAAGCTTCTACAATTTCAGAAATTTTTGGTTCTGTGTTTAAGGCTTCTAAGGAATATCGAGAAATTTTCTTTTGTTTAGGAGAAACCTCTAAGTTAAATTTATTATGAATCAAAGTTTTTACATCATTTTTGGAAAAGATTTCACCATGAGAAAAAAGAGTTGCAATTTCTAGCCAATTTTCTGGGTTGATTTTATGTATTTTGCATTCATCAACTATTGTTTTTAAAAGCGAAAGGGGAATATTTTTGTTGTTTGCAAAAAATCGCTTTGCACAATAAAAATATTTGTTTTCTTTTGGAAGTTTTAGTTTCCAAGAAAAAGAAATATTTATGGTTATTGAGTTCAAAGCTTCAATCAATTGTTGAATTTTTGAATTACTTTCTACAGGTTCATCGTAAAACAAAATTATCGGAGTTTTTATCTTTGATAAAAGTTCAAAGTTTTTTACGGCATTATTGTTTTTAGAAAATATTTGCTTAAAAATATTATTTTCATCTTGTTCTTCGGTTAGTAATTCTTTTAAATATTTTGAATCAATTGAAAGAATTGAATTTTCAATATAACATTCTTTTGCAAGAGCATAAATATAAAAAACTAATTCTTTTTTGTTTCCTGAAAAAGTTTTTGAAGAAAGAGTTTTTATTGAAAAATTTTTTTCTGAAAAACAATAATTTATAAAATTTTTTATTCTGTAATCATTGCTTCCAAAAATAAGTTCAAAAGAAGATTCTTTATTTTCAAAAGATTTAGAGATGAGTTTTGAAAAAATTGAAAAATCTTGTTTGTTTAATTTTAGAACATCTTTGTAATCAACACTGTCCATTTCAAAATCAGAAGTGATTTTATTTTTTGTAAAAGTTTGATTTCGGTTTTGAAAATAAGAATTAACATAATCAGCTGGTTCCCAAAAGTCAGAAAATAATCCGAGATTTACAAACTTTTCGTTTAAAAGTCTTGTGTTTTGATGGTCTGTGAAAGTTTCTTTTTCAAGAATGTGTAGAAAATTTTCTTCTTTGACTTCATTTGGTACATTTGTTGGATAAAGCCATCCCCATTGAGAATTTAAAATATTTGTAAGAAAAAAAGTTTGTTCAGTTTTATTTAAATCCAAGCCTTCAAAAAAGTTTTGTAGAAAGGGATTTTGCAAAGAGGCTTCTAATGGATTTGAAAAAGATTTATCCTTATTTTTTTCTTTATATTCAGCTCTTAATTTTGATTCAAGTATAAAAAGAACAACAGAATAAGGAGTGAAATTTTCGGTTAAATCTTTGCAAAGGGAATTAAGAACATCTTCAAAATCAAATACGTTTTCATTTTTAAGGTTGTTAAATTTTTCTGTTTCATGTTGTTCTAATAAGTTTAGATAAATATTAGAACAGCATTTTACAACGTCGTATGAAAACACTTTACAAAGTAATTCTTTGGAAAAAATTACTTGTTCAAGATTTGTATGCAAAAAAAGATATGCAATCAAATCTTCATTGTTAAAATCAATTTTTTCTGTCATAGTTCACCTCCGATAAAGTTTCTATAATTATTTTATGCTAAAAAACGTATTTTGACATTCAAGTGATAGTTTAAAATTTTGAAGGGAATCAAAGAAAAAGTTAAGATAACTTTACTCTAAAACAATTCCTGCGTAGTACAAGGGAATAAACTTACTAGTTTTTCTGTTGTCATAGCCCCAACTTGTGTGCCAGTGCCCGAAAAACCATTTTTTGTAGGTCATTATTTCGTTGATTTTGTCGTTAAAGCGAACAGCTTTGTCTTTTCTGTAAAGTTCACGATATTTTGGGTCATCACAACTTGATTCAACCAAAGAAATTCCTTCGATTGGTCCAGTGTGGGAAAGAATATAATCAACTTGCGTACCATGTTCTTCGATTCGCTTTAGGCAAGAAATTTCTTCTTCGTCAGACATAAGTTCTTGTTCCCAATAACTTACATTGAGTTTTCGGAATTCCTTGTCTTGACTTTCTGCACCTCCTAAAACAAGAAAGGATTTTCCTTCAATGTTATAGAAGTGACCTCGTTTAAGGAAAAAAATATTTTTGCTTACTTTAAGAGTTCTGTTACCAAACATTTCAACTTCTGGAAGTTTTTCTATCATGTTGTAGTTCTCGTGATTTCCCATTACAGCAAGAATTGTAAAAGGTTTTTGATTTAGCCAATTTAAAAGATATTTATCTTGTTTATCAGTTGGATGAATACCTTCTTCGTCAACTGCACAATCGCACCAAGGAAGACCAAAATCCCCTAAGATAATGAGATTTGTAATTTTTTCGTGACTGCTTTGTTGCCAATAACAATAATTTCTAAGCTTCTTTATGGAAAGGCTTTTCATATCAATTGTATTGTGCAAATCTCCAGTAATGTAAATCATGATTTTATTTTAAGCGATAATTTAATAACTTGCATTAAACTTACGGTTTAAAGTTGATAGGGTAGGGGAGGATAAAAACACAATATTTTTGTGTAATATTTTTTTGTAGAAAATAAATGAATTCTGTATTAAAATGAATAAAAGTTTTGCTAAGAAATCGGTTATTTTAGGAAATATATTATGGATAAAAAAGAAAGAGCAAGTAATAACAGAACTTTAACGTTGAACTCAGAAGAAATTGATTTTTTAAAAGCAAATTTGGTAACTTCCAAAAATATAAATGAAACAAAAGATTTAATTAATAAAACACTTAATGGCGATGTAATTGAAATGCTAAAATTTCTTCCTGATGAATTTGCAAATTTAATTATCATTGACCCACCTTATAATCTTACAAAAAATTTTAACGGAATGAAGTTTAATTCTCGTTCAGAAAATAGTTATGATGAATATTTAGAAACATGGTTTCCTGAAGTATGTAAGAAATTAAAACCAAATGGATCTTTGTACATGTGTGGGGATTGGAAATGTACTGCCTCATTACAGCGAGCAATAGAGAAAGAATTAACCATAATGAATCGAATTACATGGCAGAGAGAAAAAGGTCGTGGAGCAAAATCAAATTGGAAAAATGGCATGGAAGATATTTGGTTTGCAGTAAAAAATTCTGATGATTATTATTTCGATGTTGAATCTGTAATGATGAAACGAAAAGTGTTAGCTCCTTATAAGATAGAAGGAAATCCTAAAGATTGGGATGAAAGTGAAGAGGGTAAATTTCGTTTAACATATCCTTCAAATTTTTGGGATGACATATCTATTCCTTTTTGGTCCATGCCTGAAAATACGGACCATCCAACTCAGAAACCAGAAAAACTTTATGCAAAATTAATTTTAGCTTCTTCCAAAGAAGGTGATGTTGTTTTTGATCCTTTTCTTGGAAGTGGAACTACAAGTGTTGTGGCAAAAAAACTCAACAGAAAATACTGTGGTATCGAATTAAATGAAGAATATTGTTTGTGGGCAGAAAAACGTCTTAAAATTGCAGATACAGACAAATCTATTCAAGGTTATTCCGACGGTGTATTTTGGGAAAGAAACTCATTAAATTTGCAACAAAATCAGCAAAAAAATCCTTGCATGAAAAAAAATCATAAAAAGTTTTAATAAAAAAATTTTTGTTATGATATCAAAAATATCAATAATAACTTGATTTACATTTATAATTTTTATAAAATACAGATGAATCTTAATTCATTCAAAGGAATAATCAATGAAAACTATTTACGAAGGTAAAACAAAAAACGTTTACAGTCTTGAAAATGGCAATGTTTTGTTAAAATTCAAAGATGACTGTACAGGAAAAGATGGTGTTTTTGATCCAGGTGAAAATACTGTTGGTTTAACAATCGAAGGAATTGGAAAAGCTAATCTCATTACTTCTATCCACTATTTTGAATTATTGAAAAAAGCTGGAATCAAAACACACTACATTAGTGCAAATATTGATGACGCAACTATGGAAGTTCTTCCTGCAACAGTTTTTGGTCATGGATTGGAAGTAATCTGTAGATTGGTTGCAACAGGTAGTTTTATCCGTCGTTATGGTGAATATATAGAAGATGGCACACCACTTGAAGGTGGCTATGTTGAATGTACTTTCAAAAATGATGCAAA
>JAGBFB010000016.1 GCA_017936665.1 Spirochaetaceae bacterium
GAAAAAATCTTTTTTGCATATAAAAATTACAAAACTTTCTTTAAGTTCTGTGTAATTTTTGCCTTTCAGTAAAAGGTCGATGTCCATCATGGATTGGTAATAGCGAGTACGTTTGGGTAAGTTTTCGTCAAGGGAATTTTGGATTTCGATGTCAAAAATTCTGTTTGAATCTTGCACATAGACATCAAGTCGAATTCCCTTTGACTGATAACGCGGTGAAATTGATTTTTGTAATTCTGGATATTCAATTTTTTCAATTTTGATTTCTAGCATTCTTTCAAGAAATCCTTTGCAAATTTCAGCATTTTGCATAACTCGACCGAATAAAAAGTCATCTGTAAAGGTTAATTCTTCGATTGGTTTTAGTTTCATAAACTTTCTCCCAAAAATAATTTTTTTTACATCTTTATTATTGAGAAAAAATTGCAAAATTTAGCAAAAAGTATGAAAAAATTTTGAAATTTTTTTGCGTTTATAGATCCTGAATCAAGTTCAGGATGACAAGAAGAAGTGCAACCTGTCTACAAATGCCTTTGAGATTTCGCACATTTCTCATACAGCCTCATTCTATGCCACTTACTCAAACAAAGCAAGAAACAATGCACTAAAGTAAAATTCTAGCCAAAAATCGCAACAAAATGTGAATTTACAATTTCGTAAAAAATCCGTAGACAGAAAATGACACAAGTCAGCCTTGACGACTGAAAGGAGTCTCGAGCTGACTTTGGGGCGTTTTTTGTCGAAAGGATTTTTGTACGAATCTGTTTATACACAATTTCAATGTGATTTTTGTATAAATTCTTCATTTTACAAAATTTCAACTTGCTTTATTTTGTGTACTTGTAACTTTCTTAAATCTATTTTATTTTACTATAGATAAGTAATTTTTTAATGTTTATTTTGGAGGATATATGATTGAAGTTGAACAGGTTTCTAGAACCTTTGGAACTTTTAAAGCAGTAGATTCCATCAGTTTTTCAATTAAAACTGGCGAAATTGTTGGATTGCTTGGTCCAAACGGTGCTGGAAAAACTACAACCATGAGAATGATTACTGGTTTTTTGGATATGGATTCTGGTAGCATAAAAATTGATGGAAAAGACATCCGCGAAAATCCAAAAGAATCAAAAAGAAAAATTGGATATATGCCTGAATCCGCTCCTCTTTATGGAGAAATGATTGTTGCTGATTATCTTGAATATGTTGCTCAAATGCAAGGTGTTAATCCTAAAGAAAAAGTTCCACAACTTGCTTCTGTATGTGGCTTAACTGATGTAATGCACAAAAATGTTTCAGATCTTTCAAGAGGATATAGACAGCGTGTTGGACTTGCTCATGCTTTGATGAATGATCCAGAAATCTTAATTTTAGATGAACCAACAAGCGGACTTGACCCAAATCAAATTATAGAAGTTCGTTCACTTATAAAAGAAATTGGTAAAACTCGTACCGTAATTATTTCCACACATATTTTAAGTGAAGTAGAAATGATTTGTGATAGAGTAATTATTATTTCGCGTGGAAAAATTGCTGCCGATAGTCCTACTTCAGAATTGCGAACTAGATACGCAGGAAATTCTAATGTGATTGTAAATCTTTCTGGAGCAGAGAAAACAGAATTTGAAAATGTGATTTCTAAAATTGAAGGCGTTTGTTCAATTTCATTTTTGGATACAAATGACACAGAAAATAATCTTCCAAAAGAAATTGAAAAACCTCTTATCGCAAGAATCGGAATTAAAGATAACGCAGAAATAAGAAATGTTCTTTCACAAAAAATTATTTCTAATGGTTGGAATCTTTACGGCCTAACTTTAGAAACAAATACTTTAGAAGATGTATTTAAAACTTTAACAACTGGAGGAGAACAATGATAAGTGTAATAATGAAAAGAGAATTAAAATCTTATTTTACAAGTCCAGTTGCTTACATTGTAACTTGTGCTTTTTTAATTGTTTCTGGTTTCATGCTTTTTTCGTTTTTCTTTTTAGCAAACAGAGCAGAACTTAGAGAATTTTTTGTAAACTTACCTTGGTTGTTTGCAATTTTTATTCCAGCTTTAACAATGCGACTTTTCTCTGAAGAACGTGGAAGAGGAACAATCGAAACTTTGATGACACTCCCTGTAACTTGTACAGATGTTGTTATCGGAAAATTTTTAGCAGCATTTGTTTCTTCTATAATAATGCTTGTTCCTACTTTTATTTATGCAATTACTGCAAGCATTTTTGGTGATGTTGATTTTGGTCCACTTTTTTGTGGATATCTTGGAGCAATTTTTTTAGGAGCATGTTTTTCTGCAATAGGAATTTTTGCTTCTTCAATTACAAAAAATCAAATTGTTTCATTCTTTGTTGCCTTTGGAATTTGTATTCTTCTTGCAATGATTGATAGATTTTTAATTTTCCTTCCAGCAGGCATTGTTGGATTTTTGCAATTCATTTCTGCAGGAAGTCATTTTACATCAATTTCAAGAGGAATCATTGATTCAAGAGATTTGCTTTATTTTATTTCAATAACAATTTTATTTATTGCAATTACAGTAAAAGTTCTTGAAAATCGTAGGAGTGCATAAAAATGAAAAAATTTATAAATTGGATTACAGGTCCAAAAAGCGATTTTGTTTTATTGATTATCCTACTTGTGTTAATAAATCTTGTAGGTGCAAATTCTTTTTTTAGATTAGATTTAACTTCGCCTAAATCATATTCTTTATCACAAAGTAGTAAAGAAGTTGTAAAAAATTTAGAAGAGCCTTTGTCTGTAAAAGTTTTCTTTTCAAATAATTTACCTTCTCCATATAACACTGTTGAACAATATCTTGAAGATATTTTAGTTGAATACAAAGGAAGTGCAAACAAAAATTTTAGTTATGAATTTTTTGATATGGACAAAACTGAAAATGAAGAACTTGCTTCTAGTTATCGAATAAGACAAAAACAAATTCAAGAAGTAAAAGATAACGAAGTAGGTTTTAAAAATGTTTACATGGGTGTTGTTTTAGTTTATGCAGATTCAATTGAAGTTCTTGATGATATAATTTCGCCAGACGGACTTGAATATAGATTAACAACAACAATGAGCAAAATGATAAATACAACAAGTGCATTAGCGGGGTTAAAAGATAATGTAAATGTTACACTTTATTCATCAAGTGATTTAAGTGCATTTGGAATTAAAAATTTTAATCAGTTAGAAAATATTGTTTCTAATGCAGTTGCTCAAGTAAACAAAAAAAATATGAATAAAGTTTCTTTTAAAGTTGTTAATCCTAATCAAGATGAAGTTTCTGAACTTTGTGCAAAATATGGAGTTGATGAAATTTCATGGACTGATGATAAAGCAACAGATGAATCAAAGAAAAATGGAAAAGGAATGATTGCCGCTGTAATGGAATATAACGACAACTTCAAACTTTTACCTGTAAAACTTTCTAGAAGTTTTTTTGGTTCTTACGGAATTGCAGGTCTTGATAATTTAGAAACTGTAATTACAGAAAATTTACAAACCTTAGTTTCTCGTTCTGACAAAATTGGTTACTTAACAGGTTTTGGAACAAAATCTTTGAACGACGCACAAAATGGTTCCCAGCGATTGCAAATGCTTGCAAATGATAAATATCAATTTGTGGAATTAGATTTAGAAAAAGATGAAATTCCTTCTACAATATCTAACATCGTAATTGTTGCACCTACAGAAAAAATTTCTGAAAAAGTTTTTTATAAACTGGATCAATTTTTGATGCAAGGTGGAAACTTAACTGTCTTTGCAGATATGTATCAAGAAGTTCCAACAGAAAATCAATATCAACTTCCAGAATACAAATTGTTAGAAACTGGACTTCCTGAATTTTTAGCAAAGTACGGAATTGAACTTGGTAAAGATTATGTAATGGATATGAATTGTTATAAAAATTTTCAGCAAGGTTATGGTGAAATTCCAATGTACTATGTTCCAATTACAGAACGCAGTACAATCAATCAGAAAAATCCAATTACAAAAAATCTTTCATACATTTTGATGTTCCAAAATAGTTCAATTAATTTAAATTTATCTGATGATGTAAAAGGAACTGTTTTGGTAAAATCTTCTGACCAATCTTGGTTGATGAAAGATAATATCATTATGCATCCATTGTACATAACTCCTGTTGCAGAAAATGAAAGAAGTTCTTATAACTTAGCAGTTTTAGCAGAAGGAAAATTTGCAAGTCAATTTGATAAAAATATTTTAGAGCAAAATAAAAATGATGTTGCAAAAGATTCTTTAGCAGGTGGAACAGATAATCATCTTACAAAAGCTGTTCAAAATGGAAAAATTTTTGTTGCTGGAAGTTCTGTGATTGTTAGTCCAATGTTAATTGATGATTCTGGTCGTGAGCCAATTTCAATTTTTGTTAGAAACGTTTTAGACTACATGAACGGAAACGAAGATTTATGTACAATG
Organism: Spirochaetaceae bacterium; assembly: GCA_017936665.1. Lineage (GTDB taxonomy): Bacteria > Spirochaetota > Spirochaetia > Treponematales > Treponemataceae > RGIG9060. The sequence goes on from JAGBFB010000016.1 coordinate 4,447, forward strand.
CGAACAAAAGGTTTAGCATTAAATACTTTGAAAAAATCTAGTACCGCTTCAATTAAAGTTGCAAAAATTATAAATCAATATGGAGTTCCTCTTTTAGTTATCATCATTGGATTTATTGTATGGCGCATGAGAGTTGAACATCGTAAAAAAATTAGAATTCAATATGCTTCAACTGATGAAAGAGAAACAATGAGTATGGAAAATAAAAAGGAAAAGAAAAATGACAAATAAAATATCTTTACGAAAAATAATTTTACTTTCGTTGATTGCAATTTTACTTGTTGTGTATATTTTGCAACTTGTGATTTCTGGTGCAAATGATGGCTACACTCTTAGTTTAAAAGAAGTTCCAGATACAATCGTAATCAAAAACAAAACAAATTCTGAAATAAATCTTATTAACACAAATGGAACTTGGTTGTTAAAAGATGCAAATGAAAATTCAGAAAATGCAAATTTGATTATTCCTGCAAATGTTGAAACAGTAAAACAGATGATAGATGCAATTTCTAAAATAAATGTTTTAGGTTTGGTTTCTAAAAATGATGATAATGAGCGTTATGGTTTTTCAGATAATGAACTAATAAAAGTTGTTGTTCAAAAAGATGGAAAAGTTTTACGCACATTGGAACTTGGAAAAAATTCTTCAACATATCAACAAGTGTATGGAAAAATCGATAATTCAAAAGATGTGTTATTGATTTCCGGAAATCCAAAATTAACTTTTGATGTAACATTTGAAGATTTAAAATCCCCTGTTGAAACTGCACCTGAAAATCCTGTTGCAAATTCAATTGCTGAATAATCTTTTTTTTACTGAACGAGTTTGAATGAGATAAAATGAAACTGATAGAAATTTCAAATTGTGAAATTTGTCAAAATGGAACTAAGGTTTTTCAAAATTTTTCATGGAGTTTTAATCATGGAGAAGTTTGGTTAATTCTTGGTTCCAACAATGGCAAAAAAAATATCTTTATTAAAGCTTTAGAAGAATCCTCGATTAAAAAAAATTCAAATCTAACTTTTGAATTTGTTCCAATTGAAAACGGAATATTTTCAAATACTTTTACTGATTCGTTAGAAATTGTTTCTTTAGAAAAAGCTGCAAGTTTAATTGAGCAAGAACGAATAAATGATGAAAGTGAATTTATTGAAGGTGGAATTGATATTGGAAGAACTGCAAGAGTTTTTATTTCAGAAGTTTTAAGTGATGATAAATCAAAATCATTTGAACTTGCAAAAAAATTAGAAACTTATCCAGAAGTAAAACTTTGTGGAATAGAAAAAGTTTTAGACCGAGGTTTAAAATATCTTTCAACTGGTGAAATTCGTAGAACCTTGCTTTGCCGAGCCTTGCTTAGTGGAAAAAAATTAATTTTATTAAGCGATCCCTTTGCAGGACTTGATGTTGATTCAAGAAAATTGTTGTTAGAATTTTTTGATAAGATTGCTTCTAAACAAGGAAATGGATTTCCGTTTATTTTGCTTTCGATGGAACGCTACACAGAGATTCCTTCTTCTGTAACTCATGTTTTAGAATTTACAAAAGATGAAATTAGTTTTTGTGGAACAAAAAATGAATTTGAAAAAATTTTAGATAATCGTAAAGAACTACAAAAAAAAGAAAGTGAACAAAAACGGAGGGAATTTTTATCAGAATTAAAATCTGTACAAAATGAATATTCTGAAATTAAATTTTTTAATTATCAAAATTTTGATTCATTAGTTAAGATGAATAATGTAACTGTTCGCTGGGGAGATAACACAGTTCTTGATAATCTTTCTTGGGAATTAAAACCTCTTGAGCACACACTAATTCGTGGACCAAATGGTTCTGGAAAAACAACTTTGCTAGAACTCATCACTGGGGACAATATGCAAGTTTTTTCAAACAATGTTTCGATTTTTGATCGTCGTCGTGGAACAGGTGAAACCATCTGGGAACTAAAAGAAAAAATGGGAATTGTTTCTTATCGGTTGCATTTGGAATATAGGATGTTAGGTGGAATTGATATAGAAGCGGTAATTTTATCTGGCTTTCATGATTCTATCGGATTGTATCAAAGTCGTTCTCAGGTTGAACAAATTCTTGTAAAAAAATGGTTAAATCTTGCAGGGTTTGCTGGAAGAGAAAAAGAGAATTTTCAAAATCTTTCATACGGAGAACAACGCGCAATTTTAATTTTACGAGCTGCTGTAAAATGTCCGCCTTTGTTAATTTTGGATGAGCCTTGTCATGGACTTGACGAAGAAAACAGAAGAATGGTTTTAGACTTGCTAGAAATTATTGCTTCTACAGGAACAACAACTTTGCTTCATGTTACTCACGAAGTTGATGAAGTTTTGCCCTGCGAAAAAAACATTATTCAATTATTGCCAGGACAAAAACCCATGTATAAATTGATAAATTTATGATCGTGATAATTGAGATTTTAGTTCATTTATAACTTCAAAAGAAAGACCAGTTCCTTGAACAACTTGCTCAACGGAAATTCCCATTTGTAGAAAGTTGATTGCTGTTTCGATTGCTTTTTGATGTTCGCCTTGGCTTATTCCTTCTCTTTTACCCCGTAGAAAGTTATCTTGGTCGTGGATGTTCACTGTAGAATACTCCTTTCTGTTGATTTCTTGTTGTTTTATTTTTTCCACAAGAGAGTTAATTCTATTAGTAAAGTCATCAACAGTTTTCTGATTACAAATATACTCTAAAAATGCAGAAATTTCCACATCTTTTTCTTTTTTGTAAGCAGTTGCATTAAAAAATTTTTTGTTACATTTGTCTTTCAATATAACATCTGGATTTTCCAAACAATGATTTTCAAAAGAGTATATTGGCAAGTTTTTACCAAAAGGATCATAGTTACAGATAAAGATTATAAAACTTTCTGGTAAATTAGAATAATGTTCACCTTTTAATAAATTATTTGTGTCTAACATTGATTGATAATATCGTGTGCGTAAGTGAATATCTACATCATTTGCGTTTTGAAGTTCTATATCAAAAACTTTGTTACTGTCTTTTACATAAACATCTAGACGAACGCCTTTTGTTTCATAATATGGACTAATTGTTTTTTCAATTTCTGGATATTCTAAATGTTCTATTTTGATTTTCAATAATCGTTCTAAAAGTTCTTGGCAGATTTCTTTGTTTTGCAAAACCTTTTCAAATATGTAGTGATCTGCAAATGTTAAATCATCAAATTTTTTAAAGTACATAATTTACTCCTAAAAATAATTTCTAGTAGAAAAATAAATTTTTACTACATACCTTTATTATTGCGAAAAAAATTGATTTTAAATAAAAATTTCAGAAAAAAATTATTTTTTTTAAATAAATATTAAGTGAGTAAATTTACAAAAAACTTTTAAAAATTTAAAACCTAGTGTAAAATATAATAATATGAAAAATAATTTTACTTTTAAAATTTTGCCTTTTGTTTTGATTTTTTTATTTTGTGTTTTTAGTTTTTCTTGTGCAACAAAAACTGTGCCTGTTGAAACTAAAACAGATGATACAACTGAACTTTCTTTGATTTTTCCAAAGGCTATTTTTGAAAAAGAAAAAATTTCTGATGTTAAACAGAAAGTTGATTCAGAGTTTTCACAGCCTCATCAATTTACAGAAGTGTGGGGATATCTTTTAGACGGAAGGGAACATGAATTAAATCCTAGTAAAAATGTTGTAACAGATGTTGGATATTTTGGTGCAGGATTAAATACTTTTGGAAAACTAGTTGGTGTTCCTAATCCAACAAAAATAAAAGATTTTGCAGGAAGAATTCATCTTGTAATTGTTGATAATAGTCGTTCTTTAACTCATTTTTGTTTAAATCCAAAATACGATGTACGTAAAAATTTAATTGATGATATTGTAAAATCTTCAAAAAATTTTGATGGAGTTCAAATTGATTTTGAATTAGTTTCTAACCAAGATGAAGAACACTATCTATCATTTTTGAAAGAATTAAAACGAAAACTTCCTAATAAAATTTTAAGTGTAGCAATTCCTGCAAGACTTAAAACTTTAGAAAAAGATGCTTATCATTATTCAAAAATAAATGAAATTGTAGATAGAATTATTGTTATGGCTTACGATGAACATTGGGCAACAAGTAGACCTGGAGCTGTGGCATCAATCAATTGGTGTCAAAGAGTAATGTCTTATGCTTTATCAGTTATTCCTGATGAAAAATTAGTTATGGGCTTACCATTTTATGGTAGAGGCTGGAATACAGATGATACCGCTGGTGCCTACAGATTTCCTTCGATAGAAAAATTACAAACAAATAATAAAATTTCAGAAATTGTAAGAGAAAACGCCATTCCATCTTTTGAAATTAAAAAACAAGTTACATATAAATTTTACTATGACGATTTATATTCCCTTGTTTTTAGAATGGATATGTACAAAGATAACGGAGTAAAAAATTTAGCTTTCTGGCGCCTAGGTCAAGAAGAAACTGAAGTTTGGAATTACATCAAGACAAAGTAGAGTGTAAGGAATACCTAAAAATTACACCTAACCATATATCTTTCTTCTCCTATTTACAAAAATCATATATTTATATATTATTGCATATTGAAGTGTTTTTTTTGCATAAATATGCAATTTAAGTGTTTAATAGGAATAAATTATGTGTGCTCGTACAAGTTTTAATGTAAATATTTTAGATTCAACTCTTAGAGACGGTTCTCAGGGAGAAGGAATTAGTTTTTCTGTGCAGGATAAATTACACATTGTTCAAGCTCTTGATGAACTTGGCGTAAAATATATCGAAGCAGGAAATCCAGGTTCAAATCCTAAAGATTTAGAGTTTTTTGAAGAAGCTAAAAAACTTTCTTTACAAAATTCTCAAATTGTAGCCTTTGGAGCAACTCGTCGCAAAGGAATTACTTGCGAAGAAGATTCAAATCTTCAAAGTTTACTTTATGCAGGAACACAAACTGTTGTAATCTTTGGTAAATCTTGGGATTTTCAAGTTACTGATATTTTGAAGGCAACTTTAGAAGAAAATCTTGCAATGATTAAAGAAACTGTTGAGTTTTTAGTTGCCAATGGTCGCAATGTAATTTATGATGCAGAACATTTTTTTGATGCTTGGTATGCAAATCCTGAATATACCCTAAAAACCCTAAAAGCCGCTGTGGAAGGGGGAGCAAATATTCTTGCTTTATGCGATACAAAAGGTGGCACTATGCCAATGGAAATTCTAAAGGCAACAACTGCTGTTACAAGTGAATTTTCTGGCGTAAAAACTCCCCAAGGACTTCCTGTAGAAATTGGAATTCACACTCACAATGACGCAGGGCTTGCAGTTGCAAACTCTCTTATGGCTGTGGAAGCAGGAGCTTCTCATATTCAAGGAACTTTGCTTGGTTTTGGAGAGCGCACAGGGAATGCAAATCTTTCTTCAATAATTTCAAATCTTGAATTAAAAATGAATGTTCCTTGTCTTCCTGAAGGAAAACTAAAACTTTTAACTTCAGTATGTAAGAAGGTTGCAGAAGTTTCTAATCTTCCCTTAGAAAACGGAATGCCTTATGTTGGCTCAAACGCTTTTGCACATAAAGCCGGAATGCACATTGACGCTGTTACAAAAAATCCTACTGCATACGAACATGTTAGCCCAGAAACTGTAGGAAACGATAGAGTTTTCTTGATGAGTGAAGTTGCAGGACGCGCTACAATCTTAGAAAAAATCCGTAAGTTTGATGCTGGAATTACAAAAGATAATCCTGTTGTATCAGAAATTGTTACAAAAATGAAAGAAATGGAACATAACGGATATCAGTTTGAAGGAGCTGAAGGAAGTTTTGAACTTATGGTACGCAAAATCATCGGAAAGTATCGACCTTTTTTCAAACTTCATTATTATAAAACCATTGGTGAACAACCACGAATTGACGGACTTTTATGTTCTTTTGCACAATTAAAAATTGAAGTTGACGGCCAACTTGCAGTTACTGCTGGAGAAGGGGACGGTCCTGTTCATGCTTTGGATACTGCTTTGCGTTCTGCTTTAGAGCGATTTTATCCAACAGTTAGCACAATTAGACTTACTGACTACAAAGTGCGTGTTTTGGATTCAAAATCTGCAACCGGAGCTAAGGTTCGTGTTTTGATAGAAACAACTGACGGCTTGGATATTTGGACAACAGTTGGAGTTTCAACCGACATTATCGAAGCTTCATGGCTTGCTTTGGTTGATTCATTTGAATATAAACTTATTCGAGATATCGAAAAAAAATATAAAAACTACATTTAGAGTCTTTTAATAGGAGTATTTTATGAGTAAAGACAAGGTTATTTTAGCTTATTCTGGTGGACTTGATACAACAGTTATCATTCCTTGGTTAAAAGAAAACTACGATTATGATGTTATCGCTGTTTGTATTGATGTAGGTCAAGGTGACGATTGGAAAGCAATCAAAGACCGTGCATTAAAAACAGGGGCAAGTGCATGTTATGTTGTTGATGCTCGTGAAGAATATATTACAGATTACATTTGGCCATCTGTAAAAGCAAACGCAGTTTACGAAGACCAATATTTGCTTGGAACATCAACTGCTCGTCCTTTAATCGGAAAAATTTTGGTAGAATATGCTCGTCAAGAGGGTGCTGTTGCAATTTGCCACGGTGCTACAGGAAAAGGAAACGACCAAATCCGTTTTGAACTTGCAATTAAAGCTTTTGCTCCAGATTTAAAAGTTATTGCAGCTTGGCGTGATGCAAAATGGGATATGGATAGTCGTGAAGCAGAAATCAAGTATCTTGAAGATAGAGGACTTGAAGTTCCAATGAAAAAAGACCAATCATATTCTCGTGATGAAAATATCTGGCATCTTTCTCACGAAGGTTTGGAACTTGAAAAAACTGAAAACGAACCAAATTACAAACACATGCTTAAAAATACTGTTGTTCCAGAAGAAGCACCAGAAGCAGGTGAATATGTAAAGATTGAATTTGAAAAAGGTATTCCAGTTAGTGTAAACGATAAAAAAATGAGTGCCTTAGAAATTATGACTGAACTCAACAAAATCGGTGGAAGAAACGGTGTTGGTTTGGCAGATATTTGCGAAAATCGTTGTGTAGGTATGAAATCTCGTGGTGTTTACGAAACTCCTGGTGGAACAATTTTGTACTTTGCTCACGAAATGTTAGATCATCTTTGCTTAGACAGAGATACTTATCACTTCAAACAACAAGTTTCTCTAAAAATGAGTGACCTTATCTACGATGGAAAATGGTTTACAACTTTGATGGATGCTTGTATGGCTTTTGTTGATAAAACTCAAGAAACTGTTACAGGTTGGGTAAAACTTAAGTTGTACAAAGGTTCTATCCGTGGAGCAGGAAGTTACTCAAAATACAGTCTTTACAACGAAAGTATTGCTTCTTTTACAACTGGTGATTTATACAATCATCACGATGCTGAAGGATTTATCACATTGTTCGGATTGCCTTTGAAGGTAAGAGCAATGATGGAACAACAAGTTGGTGAAGGCCAAGCTATCGTTGGAAGCAAAAACTTAAAAAAACGCCCAACAGAGTAATTTGAATAAGGAACAAAATATGGAAAAAAGGGATGCAATTTCAGGTGGAAATCACGCAGCGTTGTGGCATGGAAGGTTCAAAGAAGGACCTGATGCAGATGCAGTAGCTTTTGAAACATCAATTCATGTTGATGAAAGAATGGCTTTTGACGATATTTCAGGTAGTAAAGCCCATGTTGCAATGTTAGGTGAATCTGGAATTATCCCTTTTGAAGAAGCAACTTTGATTATCAAAACTCTTGAAGAAATTTCTCAAGATTTAAAAGATGAAAAACTAAAGATTGATTATTCTGCAGAAGATATTCATTCTTTTATCGAAGGTACTTTAACAGATAGAATTGGCGAAGCAGGAAAAAAAGTTCACACAGGGCGCAGTCGTAATGACCAAATTGCTTTAGATGAACGACTCTATCTTCGCCATGCAATTCCTACTTTACAAAATAAAATCATCACTTTAATTGAAACATTAACTTGTATTGCAAAAAATCATAAATCTTCTTTGATGAGTGGATATACTCACATGCAACGAGCTCAACCTGTAACTTTGGCTCATCACCTTTGTGCTTGGTGTTGGATGCTTACTCGTGATAATGATAGACTTTCTGATGCCTTAAAACGAATTGATTTTTCTCCTTTAGGTGCAGGTGCTTTAGCTGGTACAGGTCTTCCGTTGAACAGAGAACTTGTGGCAGAAAAACTCGGATTTTCTGGGGTTACACAAAATTCCCTAGATACAGTTTCTGATAGAGATTATTGCATCGAGTTTACTTCCGCTTTTTCTTTATTGATGACTCATCTTTCACGCTTTTGTGAAGAAGTTGTTTTGTGGTCAACAGAAGAATTTAAGTTCATCAATTTATCAGAAAAATGGTCTACAGGTTCTAGCATCATGCCACAGAAAAAAAATCCAGATTTTGCTGAATTGATTCGTGGTCGCACAGGAAAAGTTTATGGCGATTTGATTGCTCTTCTTACAATGATGAAAGGACTTCCACTTTCTTATAATCGTGATATGCAAGAGGATAAGGAAAGTTTATTTGATGCCTACGACACAGTTTCTTCTTGTTTAACAATTTTTACTAAAATGATTGGAACTGCTTCTTGGAACACAGATAGAATGTTTGCTTCTTGTATTGGAGGTTTTGCCAATGCTACAGATGTGGCTGATTATCTTGTTAGAAAGGGAATGCCTTTTAGAACTGCCCACGGAGTTGCTGCAAAAGCGGTTCGTATGGGGATTGAATCAAATTGCAATATTGAAGATTTATCAATTCAACAACTTAAAGAATGTTCAGAATTAATAGAAGATGATATTTTCTCTATGATTACTCCAGAAGCTTGCGTAAATGTAAGAACTGTTACAGGTGGACCTTCTGAAAAATCAGTAGAAAATCAAATTGTTGCTTTAACAAATTATTGTAATGAATTTTCCCGTAAATAAACGGTAGAAAATATTTTATCAACTTTAAACGGAGGTTTAAAATGAAGAAAATTTTAGTTGTTTTAATGGCTTTGTTAGTTTTATTTTCAGTAACAGGCTGTAAAAAACAAGATGCATTTGTTCTTGGACTCGACGATTCTTTTCCACCAATGGGATTTAGAAACGATGCAAACGAAATTGTTGGTTACGACATTGATTTGGCTTCAGAAGCTTGTAAAAGATTAAATCTTAAACTTGTTTGCCAACCAATCGACTGGGCTGCAAAAGAACAAGAACTTGCAACAGGTAGTATCGATTGTATTTGGAATGGATTTACAATCACACCAGAAAGACTCGAAGCAATGTCATTTTCAAAACCATATCTTGACAATGCTCAAGTTGCAATCGTAAGAACAGATTCAGGATTTGAAACATTAGCAGATTTAGCTGGTAAAAAAATTGGTCTTCAAGCTGGTTCAAGTGCAGCAGAAGCTGTAGATTCATTACCTGAATTCAAAGCATCTGTAGCAGAAATTGTTGAATTTAAAGACAATTTAACAGCTCTTATGGATCTTGAAATTGGTGGTGTTGATGCTGTAATCATGGATATTGTTGTAGGAAGCTATAGCATTCAAACATCTGGAAAAGATTTTGTAGTTCTTGATGAACACTTAACAACAGAAGAATACGGAATCGGTTTCCGCAAAGAAGATACAGAATTAAGAGATGCTTTCCAAAAAACACTTGAAGAAATGGCTGCTGACGGAACAGTTGCAGAAATTTCTACAAAATGGTTTGGAACTGATATTTCTGTAATCGGAAAATAATTAATATAAAATCGTATTTTAACGAATTTTTATAGAATGGCTGTCGGAATTGTTCTGGCAGCTATTTTTTTTATTTTTGTTTTATGATATAATTTTCATAATAAATAATTTTTAGAAAAATTTTAAGTAGGTTATTATGGAATCTCAAGGTTTTAGTTCTTTTATGTCACTTATGACCGCATTATCTGGTGGAATGTGGGTTTCTGTAAAAGTATTTTTCCTAACGCTTTTGTTTTCACTTCCTGGTGGTTTGCTGATTGCTTTTGGAAGAATGTCTAAATTAAAAGTTATTTCTGTTCCTGTAAATATTTTTATGTTAATCATTCGCGGAACTCCTTTGATGTTACAAATAATTTTTGTGTACTTTGCACCTGCTCATCTTTCTCAAATTTTTGGTCAAAGGTTTCATTTTGATAGATTTATTGCTGTAATAATTGCCTTTGCTGTAAATTATGCTGCTTATTTTGCAGAAATTTATCGTGGTGGAATTGAATCTATTCCAAAAGGTCAATACGAAGCTGCAAAGGTTTTAGGTTTTACCAAAAAACAAACTTTTTTTAAGATAATTCTTCCTCAGGTAATTAAACGAATTTTACCTGCCACAGGAAACGAAGTTATCACTCTTGTAAAAGATACTTCTTTGGCTCAAGTTATTGGCGTTGTAGAACTTTTCCGTGTTGCTTACAACTTTGCAAGTAGTAGAGTTTCTGTTGCACCTCTTTTTGTGGCAGGCGTGTTCTATTTCTTTATGAACTGGGTTGTGTCTTTCACTTTTGAAAAATTAGAAAAGAAATTATCATATTACAGATAATCAAACGATTTACGGGAGAATTTATGGAAGTTATATCCGTTCAAAATGTTAAAAAATCCTTTAAAAAATTTGAAGTACTAAAAGGAATTTCTTTTACAGTAAAAGAAGGTGAAGTTCTTAGTATCATAGGACCTTCTGGTTCAGGAAAATCAACCTTATTGCGCTGTATCACTCAATTAGAAACTGTTACCGATGGAAGTATTTCAATTTGTGGACAAACTCTTGTAAAAGATTCAGTTTATGCATCAAAAGAAGATTGTTTGAATATCGGTTTGAAAGTAGGTCTAGTTTTTCAAAATTTCAATCTTTTTCCTCATATGAATGTTTTAGAAAATATTATTTGTGCTCAAATTAATGTTCTAAAACGCTCAAAAGATGAAGCAATTCAAATTGCAAGAGAATTACTTAAAAAGATGAATTTATCTGATAAAGAAAATTCCTATCCTTGTGAGCTTTCTGGAGGTCAGCAACAGCGTGTTTCTATTGCTAGAGCCTTAGCAATGAAGCCTGAAGTTTTGTTTTTTGATGAACCAACTTCTGCACTTGACCCTGAACTTACTGGCGAAATTCTAAAAGTAATTCGCTCTTTGGCAGAAGAAAATATGACCATGGTTGTTGTAACTCACGAAATGTCCTTTGCTAGAGATTTATCTGATAAAATTATTTTTATGGATAAGGGAGTAATTGTAGAGGAAGGAACTCCAGAGCAAGTTATCAATAATCCTCAAAATGAACGAACAAAGGCTTTTTTGTCTAGATTTTAGTTTTTTTTAGAATTATTGAAGAAGTTGTAAATAAAATTTATTTTTAAGAATTTAGTTCAATACATATTGACCTAAAACTTAATTTAATATAAAATGTTATTTGTCGCCGGGATGGTGGAATAGGTAGACACAAGGGACTTAAAATCCCTCGGCATTTAAAACGCCGTGCCAGTTCGATTCTGGTTCCCGGCAAAAAAAAGCAGTTTCTTTTGAAACTGCTTTTTTTTATCTTTTGAACTTTTGTCTAATTTATTTTACTTGGCTATATGTGTTTGCAATTTCTGAGCGCCATTCGTAAGTTGCTTCTCGTTTTTCCCACTCAATAACTCTTTTTATTGTAAAATGTCTTAAATCATGGGGATTTTCAAAGAAAACTACAGCAAATCTTCCTTGTCCAATATAAGTAATTTTTTCGTTATCAGCTAATTTTTCGGTTTCGTTTATTTTAGAAAGAACGCAGTCAAAATGTGCAGGATTTCCTGTGTCTTTGTTTGCAATAGCAGAAGCTAGTTCTTCGATTGGTTGATTGCAATATTCACAAATATGAGTTTCAAAAACTGTTTTTAATTGAGTTTCTTCATTTTTGTTTTGGTTAAAATTTTTGTGAGAATTATTTTTTCCTGAATACCATTTGTTTTTGTTTGGGTATGAGTGTTTTCGGTCCATTTTACTTCCTTTCAAAATCGTTGTCTTCTATGAGTTTACGACTTAAAATCATTGCTATTCTATGAATAGCTCCATCAAGATACGTTGCATCGTGAATTTTTTCTCGTATCTCAAGAATATAAGGTGATACTTCCTGTTTTTTGCTTCTGTTAACTTGTACTGAATTCATAATGGCTCCGAAAAAGCATTTTCTAAATGATATACGCTGTCAAAACCAGGCATATCAATGACAATCACATCAAATCTAATATAGCTGTCATTATATTGTCGATATAAATTTAGAAAACGTTTAGTCGTTTCTGCAATTCTTTTTTGTTTTATTTTACCTAAAATATGTTCTAATGTTTCTAGGCAGCCAGAAGGCAAAGTTTTTACTTCAACAAAAACAATAGTATCATCAATTTGTGCTATTATATCAATTTCTCCTCTTCTTGTCCTCCAATTACGATGAAGAATTTTATAGTTTTTTGATATTAGATAATCAGCCGCTCTTTGTTCACCATTACTTCCTAGTTTTTTGGTGTTACGTTTATAATTATAATTTGTATTCATCAGGATGTAAAACCTTTATGATACATAAATTGCGTTTTTCTTTTAATTTTATAATATTACCTATAAAAAATTCATTTTCATCTTGTTCTGTTTTATCTTGATTAGTGTTTTCGGTTAAAATTTTAACGTCAGGCATAAAAGGCATTTCAGGATTTGAATTTATTACCTGTGCAATTAAAGAATTATTTAGCAATACAATTGAGCCAATAGGATAGGCACCCATCATTTTTACAAAGGCTTGAATTAAATCTGGATCAAATTGTTTTTGTGTATCACTCATTAAATTTTTGATTGCGTCATATCCAATTAATGAATCTCTGTAGTTCTTTTTTGAAATCATTGCAGTGAAAGCATCTGCAATAGCCAATATTCTAGCACTTTTTTCTATGGAGTTTTCTTTTAATCCACTTGGATATCCTGTACCATTCCATGCTTCATGATGTTGATTAATAATCAATGCAACTTCTTTTGAAAAAAACAATGTTTCAGAAACAAATCTTGATGAGCGTAGTGGATGAAGTTTTACCATGTTGTATTCACTTGTAGAAAGAGAAGATTTCTTTTTGATAATTTGTTCTGAAGTATTTAGCATTCCTATGTCATGAAAAATTGCAGCACCTATAAGTTGTAAAACTTCTCTTTTTGTAAACCCAAGGATAATCGCCAATGAAGATGAAAATATTGCTGAATTTAAGGCTGCTTTTGCTAAGTCTGTTTCAGGATCTAAAGACATAATATAGCCAATGATATTCATGCTATCCTGAAAAGTGATTTTATATATTTCTTCAATAGTGATATCAACTTCGCTTCTAGATATATTTATATTATTTTTTGCATTGTTAAAAAATTCTCGAATTTTCTTTTTGCATTTAGAATAGGTTTCTCTTGTGGTTTTGTCAATTAAAGAAAGATTATCTGCAATAATCTGTAATGTACTTTTTGCAAACATATTTTCTAAAATTGTTTTGTTTTGGTCAGGAGTTTCTGTTTTATCATTTATGTTGATGATTTTTTCTTCTTCTAAAATTTTTCCGTTGGTTATTACATATTCAATATTTAAATTTTTAATTAGTTCAATATGATTTTCTGTGAGTGGATTGTTTTCTGATAAAAACATATTTATCCCATCATCAAAAAAAACTGGAGAGGTAAACTTCATATTTGTTTTCAATTCTGAACTTTTTATTTTTTGCATTTTTTATCCTTCCTTCATTTTTATAAAAGCAAATATTTTTGCAAGTATGGTGTAAGTTTCTTCTGGGATAAATTCTCCAATTTCTTGCAAACTAATTATCTCTGTTGTTTCTACATTTTTTACTATTGGAATTGAATTTTCTTTTGCTAATTGAATTATTTGTTCAGCAATATGATTTTTTCCTTTCGCTGTTAGAAAAGGGGCTTCAACTCCTTCTGGGTATGATAATACAACTGCTTTTTTATTCATGCATTGTACTCCACAATAGTTATTGGTAAATCTTCAGTAAACAATCCTTGAGTTTTAGCTTCTGAAGAAAATTCAATATCTAAAAATTCCTTATCATCTGAAAACAGATTTTTTAGAATTAAAATATCAGTTTTTTCAATTTCTGGTTCACAAAAATATTTTATGTTTTTGTACTTTTGCAAATCATCGCATTTGTAGTATATCATAAAATAATAGTTTTTATTGCCATTTGTACAAAATATGTATGTTTTTTGTAATTTTTTTTCATCTAAATCTATTAAAAATCTAATATTTCCAGTGAATTTTGTTTTTGTAAGGTTGATTTCAAAAGGAAGTAAAATCCAATGATATTTTGAATCCTTATTTTTAATTTGATTTATTAAGGTCAAATTATTTTTTGTTTCTTGATTTTCTTGTTCTTCTTTTTTTTCATATTGTGAATTTTCATCTTCAATTAAATGTAAATATTTTGCTAGGTTTTCAAGTTTTTCTTCTGAAAGAGAAAATCCTTTTGTTGCAAAATTTAAATCTAGTTGGGATAAATTTGATAATTCATCTTCTGTTTTAGGTGTATTTGGATTTTTATTTTTTGTTGATAAAATATTTTTTGCTTTGCTTCTGCTTTTTTTTATTTGTGGAATATTTAATTTTAACTGATGTTGCTGAAAAAATTGAATTAAGTTTAGCGAAATTTTATCTTGTGGTAAATTTAAGTTTTTTAATAATTCTATTATTTGTTGGTTGTTTTGCGTAAATGATTTTACATCAAGTTTGTTAATTTGGTTTTCAATTTCTTTGGAATCAGATATAGTTGTTGGAATAAGGTGTAATGTTTTTCCTTGCATCTTGATTGTTGCTTTAAAAGTATTTCCTGATAAAAGAGTTTCTTTTGATGAAACTTCAAACATTGTTCCTGCAAAAGAAGCGATGTATTTATTTGGAGTGTCAGTTGTGTTTAAAATTCGTACAAAAACCGAAGAACCATCTTTTAAAACATTTTGAGAATTATTAAAATTAACAATGTTTATTGAGTTATGTATTCTATTCATAAAAAAACGGATTACAATAGATTTATTCTATCATAATCCGTGGTATAAAAATATTCAATCTGTTTTGTAAAAATTATTTTTCTACTTTGTCAGATTTTTTTACGATAAGTTCTTTAATTTTTGCGCTCTTACCAACTTTATCGCGAATGTAATAAAGTTTTGAACGGCGAACTTTACCTGGGCGTACTACTTCAATTTTAGCAATACGAGGTGAGTTCATTGGGAATACACGTTCTACACCAACGCCATAAGAGTTTTTGCGAACTGTGAAAGTTCTTCTTACTCCAGCGTTTTTGAAACAAATTACAAGTCCTTCATAAACCTGAATTCTTTCTGTTTTTCCTTCAACGATTTTGAAGTGAACTCTTACTGTATCTCCAATTTTGAAAGAATCAAGATCTGTTCTTCTCTGTGATTCTTCGATGGTTTTAATTAAATCCATAATTAGTTCCCCTTTATAATTTCCTCAATCATTTGTTCCGCCTCTTGTGTTAACTTACCTGAACTTCGAGCAGAACTTATCATGTCTGGCCGATTTTTTAAGGTTTTAGCTAAACGTTTTTTTAGGCGCCACTTTCGGATATTTTCATGATGTCCTGATAATAAAACATCAGGAACTTTCATTCCCTGAAACACTTCGGGACGAGTGTACTGGGGATATTCCAAAAGTCCGTCAGAAAAGCTTTCTTCTTCTAAAGATTCACTAGAAATTACACCGTCAACAAGTCTGTAAACAGAATCTATAATAACAGTTGCCGCAATTTCCCCAGATGAAAGTACATAGTCGCCTATGGAAATTTCATCATCAACATAGGAATCAATAATTCTTTGGTCGATACCTTCGTATCTTCCGCAGATGAATACAAGTTCTTCTTCCTGACTAAGTTCGTAGGCTAATTTTTGTGTTAAAGGTTTTCCAGAAGGAGTAACGTAAATCACTCTCTTGCTTTTTTTAGTTTTAGATTTTTTTGCTTTTTTAGCATCTAAAACTTTGGGTTTTACTTTAACAGATTCTAAAGCCTTACACAGTGGTTCTGTTTTCATTAACATTCCAGCACCACCGCCATATGGACTGTCATCACATGTTTTGTGTTTATCAAAGGCAAAATCCCTGATATTCACCATTTCGTAGGCAATAATTCCTTTTTCTACCGCCTTTGCCATGATTGAGTTTTCAAAAAAAGCACGGGGTATTTCAGGAAATAAGGTCAGCACGTAAAACTTCATGGATTTTACTCCAGAATCCAGAGGTGCATCAGTTGAATAACCTTGTCTTTTATATCGACCGTACCGATAAACTCCTTTTTGAAAGGAACCAAAACTGTTTTAGTTTTTGCTTTATCTGTGCTGTCTGACGGGATTTTCAAACTCTCGGAGAGTTCAACTTCTAAAAGTTTACCTGCTCCGCCTTCCAATACGTCTGTGATAGTTCCTGCAATTATTGCAGACTCAGTATTTTCTGCCAGTCCAGAAATTTTTGCTGGTTTCTTCTCATTTGGAAGATATACCAATTTACATTGTTTAAGATCCTCAACATAGAACTCGCCTTCATTTAAAGGACAAGCCTTGTCGCGGGTAACTAGAATTTCGCTACCAGAAAGTTTTTTTGCGTCTTCTGGTGTGTTGATTCCAGATAATTTCATAATCAAAGAATTGACATTCCCTTCAACTGATTCAACTTTATAAGTTTTTTCAGTTGTGCCAATCTTCAAAGTAACTTCTTGTAGTTCAAAAAAATGTTCACATTCACCGGAAGTACTTTCTACTTTAAACTTACCCGATAAACCATGAGTTCCACGGATAATTCCAATAATCAACTTCTGCATCTCTTGTGCAGGTTGATTTTTTTTTCCTAATAGCGCCATTAATCTAGAATTTCCAGAGTGTATCGTTTGCCAGCTTTGTTAGCAGAAGCACTAAGAACAGTTCTCAAAGCTTTTGCAATTCTACCGTATTTTCCGATAACTTTACCAATGTCGCTTTGTGCAACGCGTAATTCGATTACTGTTGATTTTTCGCCCTCAACTTCTTGTACTGAGACGCTACTTGGATCATTGACCAATGATTTTGCAATGTATTCAATCAGGTCTTTTTCCATTTTTTGCTCCTCAAATACTAAGCGTTAAATTGTTTTTTTGTAAAAATTTTGCGAACAGTGTCTGTAGGTTGAGCTCCAACACCAATCCAGTAACGAGCACGATCTTCATTGAATGAAATCTGTTTATCTTCTGCTTCAATTGGATGATAGATACCGATTTCTTCGATAACAGTTCCATCTCGTGGTGCACGTGAATCCTGTACTACGATTCTGTAGTAAGGGCGTTTTTTTGATCCAAACTTCTTAAGTCTGATTTTAACCACTTCTTTCCTCCATGTTAAAATTTTGCACACATAGTGTGAACATATTTTATAGCATAAAACGGGGATTTGGTCAATCGACACTACAAAATTTTGCAAAATAGTAATTACTATCAGAAAAATATGTTATTCTAAAAAAAACAAACTGCATTGCTTCCTTGACGCTTCGCTAGACGGTCGCACTACAGTTTGTTTTTTTTAGTTTACCGAGTTTTTTCTGAAACTATTGTGATTTTGCAAACTTTTTGCGTTCGGGTAGATGGCTACGTTTCGCTAGACGGTCGCACTACAGTTTGTTTTTTTTAGTTTACATAGTTTTTTTAGTTTAATTTATTTTGCAAACTTTTTGCGTTCAGGGTAGGAAATTGGGCTTGTTGTGGTTTGTGGCTGTTTGTAAAGGTTTTTAAGTGTGTTTTATAGACGCCTTTTTTTTTACAAATTTGTTATTTAGTTATTTCAGTATTATCAATAATGTCAAGCATTTCATTTGTTGGATAGGTATTGCAATTATGTTGTGTAATACTGCTACTTTGTCCGATACTTGTATAATCATGTACTGCGTCCAAAGAATCCATAACAAATGAGAAGTTAATCATATTTTGTAAATCATTTACGTTTACATTCATTCTTGAAGCAGCTTTAGTTAACATTGAATTAATGTGTTGTATTGCTTCGGGGTTAAGTTTCTCTGTACCGTTTTCTGAAATGTAAATATTGAAAGGAGATGTAGCACCATAATTAGAGTCAGTACTATAAATCCAATTCCAACCATCAATGATTTGTTGTTTTTCTGTATCGTAATAATCTTTTCCGAAAGTGTTATAACCACTGCTGTTTTCAAAATCTTTGTAGGCTTTTTTATAATCTTCAAGTTTAAATGCTCGATAACAAACCCATAAGCTATCTTTGTCAAGTGCGGGATTATCTGAAGTAGCAATTATATTTTGCGTAATATCTTCAAAGATTGGTTTGCAAATATCGTTGATGCTTTTGTTGTAATCGTCGGTTGTTGAACCAATTAAGTAATCGAAATTATTTTTGTAACTAGTGGTTTCTGTTGAAAGACCAGATGTATATTCATCAAATGTTTTGAAATCAATGTCGGCAGGGGTTTGGTAACCTTTGTCAGTGCAATACGCTTTGAATTTGTCACTAAATTCCAAACTATTGATATAATTTTCATAATTATCCTGGAAATCTTGCATCATTTTTAATGGATCAACTTCGCCAGTAAAAGTGCTACGGTAATCATTCCAATTAGGATATGCAACTTTATACGCGCTACCTTCGCCACCAATGGTTTCAACGTGGAAGTAGTGGCTTGCGTCGGTTTGTGTCCCTTCGCAAATATCACAAATATCCGTTGCTGGAGGGCAGGTGTGGTTAGGGTCGGTTTGAATATCATCACAAGTATCGCAGTAATCGTGTTGGTGGTCTTTATCCTGAACACCATCACAAATTTTGCAGTAGTCAGTTGGAGCGTTGTTGTTTTGTTCTTCGTTTGTGTTATCATTTGGAGAATTTCCATTATCGCAACTTGTAAATAAAATCATATTAGTAATCAAAAATAATGAAAGAACACAAAAAGTTATAAATTTTGTAAAATAATCTGTCTTAGTTTTCATAAATACTCCTATAAGAAGTTGTGAGAAAAATTTCAATTTTTAGAACAACTTCTTAGACGCAAGTTTGCATCGCAAACTTGATTTGAATTGAGAGGCACTATATGTGCCGAACAATTCATAAAATCTCCTATTGGAAGTAACTGAGGAATTTTCAAATTCCGAAGGAACTCCCAAGTCGCTGTTTCGTAATTAAATGAGAAACAGCAGTAAATCTACAAGTTTGCTTTGCAAACTTGATTTGAATTGAGAGGCACTATATGTGCCGAACAATTCATAAAATCTCCTAGATTTCATAATTTTATGGCACAAACTTTGTTTAAAAATATAAATTTTTATTTGTGCATAACATACTACAGTTATTCTATATCAAAAAAAGAAATATAGATAGAGAAAAGAGAAATTTTTGCAAAAATTTTTTCAACTTTACATCATTTTTTGCAAGTTTGCGCCTATTAATATATGTGTATAGAAAATATTTTTTCTGACACGAAAATTTATTTTATTGGAGAAAAACCTATGCTCGTTTCACAAAACTCAACTCGTCGCAATTACAAGGATTCAGTTTTTGTAGATTTATTCGCTCACGACATATCTGCAAAAGAAAATTTTATTTCGTTGTACAATGCCTTGCACGGAACAAATTTAGATGTCGCAACTACGGAAATTCAACCAGTGATGATTGAAAAAGTCTTGTATATGAAATACTACAACGATGTGGCTATGCTAGTTGATGGAAAAATCGTTGTCATGATTGAACATCAGTCCACCATCAACGAAAATATGCCCTTTCGCTTTTTGGAATACATCGCCCGTATTTACGAAAAAATTACTAATCCAAAGGAAAAGTTCGAGCGGAAGTTAATGAAACTCCCAGTTCCAGAATTTTATGTTTTTTACAACGGAAAAGAAGATTTTCCATCCGAAAGCGAAATGAAATTATCCGATGCCTTCATAAAACTTGATGAAAATAAAAACTTTCCTCTTGAAATTTGCGTAAAAGTGATTAATATTAATGTAGATAAAGAAAATCCTGTTTTAAATCGTTGTGAGGCACTAAAAGAATATTCAGAATTTATGGAGCAAGTTCGGTTCAATCTTGAAAACAAAATTCCAGAGGCACTTACAGTCGCAATAAAACAATCGATAAAACAAGGCTTTCTTTCAGATTATCTTAGCCGAAAATCCACGGAGGTTGAAAACATGTTATTAACAGAATACGACTATGACACAGATATCGCTGTTCAACGACAGGAAGCCTACGAAGATGGTGCTCAACAAACAAAAATCGAAACGGCTAAAAATTTATTAAACTTTGGTGATTCAGTTGAAAAAGTTGCACAGGTTACAGGACTTTCTATCGAAGAAATAACCGCTCTCGTAAAATAAAGCAATTTTTTTCAATAAAGACACAAAAATAATCATACTAGAAGTTTTAGCTTTACTGTGATAAAATCCAAACTATGTTTACGGATACTCATTTTCATCTTCATAGACTTTTTGAATTAGGTTGTGATTGCGTTGAACTTTTATCTTCTTGTGCAATTCACAATTTTCCTTTTTTACTTGATATCGGAACTGATTTTGATGATTTACCAGTTCGTATTGAAATTTCACAAAAAGTGTTAAACAAAATTCAAGATGAAAGTTTAAAAAATAAAATTTCTTCAAGTTTGTTTTTTTCGGCAGGACTTTGGCCCTCTCCAGAAGCGATAAAAAATCGTTTTTATCAGATGAAAGAATTAGAAAAAAATATTGAAAAGGCTGAATCTACTGGTACAAAAATAATTGCAATAGGTGAGTGTGGCTTGGATCATCATTGGAATATTGCAAATCCTGATAAAAGAAATGCTGATGATTTTACTGAAGAATTATTTCAAGGTGAAAGTAAACTTTTTGAAATGCAACTTTCATTTGCCAAGGATAAAAATCTTCCTGTAATTGTTCATTCAAGGGATGCTTTTGAAGGAACTTTATCTTGTATAAAAAATGTGGGTTATCATAATGGAGTAATTCATTGTTATTCCTATGGACTTGAAGAAGCAAAAGAATTTTTAGATTTGGGTTGGTATATTGCTTTAGGTGGTGGTGTAACTTATACTAAAAAATCTAAAATGGAACAAATGCAAAACCTTATAAAATTTATTCCACAAGATAGATTGCTTTTAGAAACTGATGCTCCTTATCTTGCTCCAGTTCCTTATCGAGGACAACAAAATACTCCACTTTTGATAGAATCAACTTATGAATTCATATCAGAAATTTTGAACATCAGTATTGAAGATCTTGCTTCACTTGTAATTAAAAATACAAAAAACTTATTTTTAGTTTAATCTTTGCTTCCTTGCAGATTAAGATTTTTAGTGATATAATGTTTCTATGGATAATAACTCAGACTTAATGAATGAGCGCTCAAAAACTGCTCTTGATGAAATTATTGGTTGTATAGCCTCTATTTCTGATAAAAATCTCCTTAGTGAATTTTTTGACTGTCTTTTTACTCCCAGTGAACTTTACGATATTGGTAAGAGATGGCTTTTAGTAAAAGAAATTGATAAAGGTACAACTCAGCGAGAAATTGCTAAAGAATTTAAGATGAGTTTATGTAAAATTACTCGTGGTTCAAAAGAATTAAAAAAGCAAGATAGTGCTTTTAGAAAAATGTTAGATATGATAAATAAAATGCAAAACGATGACAAAATATAGAAAAAATGATATGATTTGCGTGTTTTATTTGTAATATAGTTTTATTAGGAAGGAAAATTATGACTTTATACGAAGATTTACAATGGCGTGGATTAATTAAAGATGTTGCTGGTGAAGACATTAAAGACAAATTAAATAATGAAAAGATTTCTTTTTATTGGGGAACTGACCCAACAGCTGATAGTTTGCACTTGGGACATTATTCAAGTTTAATTACTGCAAAACGTTTGGCAAAGGCTGGACATCATCCGATTTTGTTGGTGGGTGGAGCAACTGGTTTGATTGGAGACCCTCGTCCAACTGCGGAACGGGAGCTTATCGCAAAAGAAACTGTTGAAAAAAATATTGAGGGCATTAAGGCACAAGTTCTTCGCATTTTTGATGGAAATGCTGAAATCGTAAACAACTATGATTGGATGAAGGATTTTAGCTTTTTGGATTTCTTGCGGGACATCGGTAAGTACATCAATGTAAGTTATATGCTTGGAAAGGATATTATTTCTCGTCGTTTGGAAAGCGGTATTACTTTTGCAGAATTTTCTTATACTTTGATTCAGGGTTATGACTTTTTGCATCTTTTCCGCAGCAAAAATTGTGTTTTACAGGCTGAAGGTGCTGACCAATGGGGAAATATTACAACTGGTCTTGAATTGATTCGCAAAATCGAAGGAAAAGAGGCTTACGGTTTTACTATGCCTTTGGTTTTGGACAAATACGGTAACAAATTTGGTAAATCTGCTGGAAATGCTTTGTGGCTTGATATTAACAAAACTTCTAGTTATGAGCTTTATCAATACTTAATCAATGTTGATGATAGTATGGTTGTTTCTTATTTGAAGATTTTTACTTTCTTGTCACGGGAAGAAATTGAAGAATTGGAAGCAAAAAATGCAGCTAATCCTGAATTGCGGGAAGCTCACAAGGCTTTGGCTCGTGAAATCATCACTGACTTACATGGAGAAGCTGAATACGAAAAAGCTGTAAATATTTCTAATGCTTTGTTCTCTGGAAATGTGAAGGCTTTGTCTTTGGCTGATATTAAGGTTGGTTTTAAAGATGTTCCAACTGTGGAAATTGAAGATAATGGCACAACACTAATTGACGTGCTTGTAAACAACAAAATCTGTTCTAGCCGCCGTGAAGCTCGTGAATTTTTGAACGCTGGTTCTATCACTTTGAATGGTGATAAAGTAACAGACGAAAATCTTGCTATCACTCGGGATTTAGCTATCGAAGGTGAAGTTATTGTTCTTCGTCGGGGAAAGAAAAAGAACTACATTGTGAAATTTGCGTAAGGATTTTTGATAAATAAAAAAAGACTGTTTAATAGTATGGTCGTTTTGAAAAATTTTCAGTATGACGATACTTTTTTAAGCAGTCTTTTTTTTATATTTTAGACTTTTACAATAAATCTACAATATCTTTTCTTTGCCAACGAATTGCAATATCTCGTGGAGTTTCACCTGAGATGTTTCTTACAGTTCTATCTAAGCCTTTTTCAAGAAGTTTTTGGATTGTTTTTGCATCTGCAATACGGGCTGCATAGTGTAAAATTCCTTCACCTTGATAATCAGTTTTATTTCCTGCAAGTTTTACAATATCGTTTAAAATTTCTTCCCTTATTGCATCATCTTGTTTTTTTAGAACTATAGAAATTGCACATTCTTTTTCATTGTCTGTTATAAATGGATCTGCACCATTTTCAAGTAAAACTTTTGATTGTCCTACTAAATTCTTAGAAACTGCAACTGATAAAGGTGTAATTCCGTCTTTATTTCTTGTATTAATTGGATAATTCATATCTACAAGAAAATCTAAAATCTCAACAGAAACATCATTTTCTAATGCAATATGAAGTGGTGTATTACTATCAGAATCCAAGAGTTTTGAGTTTGTTCCAAGGACTGCCTTTATTAAATTTTTGTCCTTTCCTTGTAAAATAATTGAAAAAGGTGTTATTCCTTGGGCATCACGGGCAAGAGGATTTCCTCCTGCTTTTTGCACAACTTCAATCATCTGTATATTTCCAGTGGATGCAGCTTCATGATAGGCGTTTCTTCCGTACATTTCTTGAATATGAGGGGAAGCACCTTTTTTTACCAAAAGATTAACAATATCTAAATTTCCACTTTGTATTGCATCCATTAAAACTGTTTTTCCTGTGGCATCTGTTGCATCAACATTTGCCCCATTGTCTGTAAGAAGTGTAACCATAGCAATTCTTCCAGAACGAGCGGCTTGTGCTAAAGGAGTTTTTCCTGCTAAATTTTGTACATTTAAATCGGCTTTCCATTGGATGAGTTTCATTGCAGAATTTTTTGAATCCCAGCGAACACAAGCGTGTAAAGGTGTGTTTCCTAAATAATCTCTTGAATTTTTCTGAGCTCCTTTTCTCATCAATAAATCGATGGTAGAAGAACTATCAGATTTTATCGCATTAAAAATTGCGGTCTCTCCATTTGCATTCCTGATGTTAGGATTTGCTCCTTTTTCTAAAAGAACAGCAACAGCATTATCAAGTTTCCATTCGGCAGCGTAATGTAAAGGAGTGTTTCCTGTTCCATCAGTTTTTTTGATTACTTCTGATGTTAAAATCCATTCTTGTGCTTCACCACCACCTGCTAATGCCATTCTTAAAGGAGAATAATTTTCATTGTTTGTTGAAAAAACATCAGCACCTTTTGCTAAAAGCATTTCTCCTGGGACTCGTCTGTTTTTTTGAACGGCTATATAAAGAGGTGTATCACCATTTCGGTTACGAACATCAATATCATTTGTTAAAGTAAGAAGATATTTTAATTGTTCTGTATGAGCATTGTTACTTATTGCAATGTGTAATGGTGTGTTTCCGTAAGAATCTCTAGAATTTATATTTTTTTTGTTCACCATTATTTTTAGTAATTCTGTTCCAGTTGTTTTATCTTTTGTTTCAATAATTCTTGAAAGAGGAGTGTTGCCTTCGTTATCTTCTGCATGAATATCTGCTCCTGCCTTTGCGTAAAATGCAACATGTTCTTTGCTAAGTCTATCTACAGCCAAAGCCATAGGAGTAATTCCTTTTTTATTTCGTTCGTTTATGTCAGCACCACCGTTTTTTAAGTTTTCTAACATTTGAACTTCCATTCCACTCATGGTTGCAATGTGAACAGGTGTGTCTCCATACATATCTTTTGCATTTGGGTTTGCTCCATGAGTAATCAATAAAGAACTGATTTCAATTCGTGAATTTTTAGGAATTACCAATAAAAGTGGAGTTTTCCCTAAACTATCTTGGGAATTTGGGTCTGAGCCCTTATCTAAAAGTAAATTTACAATTTCTGTGTGTCCGTATCTTACTGCTTCGTGTAAAGGAGTTGAACCTAAAACATCTTTTGCTTTTATAGATGCACCTTGTTCTAATAAATATGAAGTAATTGCTTCGTGTCCATAAATTGCAGCAAAGTGTAAAGGAGTTTGTCCATCGTCAAATCTTAAAGTAGGGTTTCGAGTTTTTATTGAATCCTCAAAGTAACTATATTGACCTCTTTCTGGGGCTGCTCCTGCTAAAATTAATTTAGAAGCTAATGTAATCCCTTTTAAACTTTCTTTTGAATAAGCAATAGATAAAGGAGTTTCGCCATTTATATCCACATAAGAAAGTGGAATTTCTTTTTGTAAACAATAATCAAGGGCACTTTCATTTTCTGATTCAACTAGGTAATGTACAAGATTTCTTTCTTTATCATCTTTTGCAAGTCCTGTTTTTGTGGTAATCAAGGCATCGTAATATTCGTAGCCTTTTGCAAGACCAAGTTCTAAGGCAGTTTTTCCATTTCCATCTCGAGCAAAAATATTTGTTTTTACTGCGGCTAAAATTGATGTACATTCTTTTGCATTATTTTTTATAGCAATATGAAGTGGTGTATCTCCATCATGATTTTTTAATTCTACATTTGCACCTTTATAAATTAAAAAAGTAACTAAATCAGCTTCATTTATTCTTGCGGCAGTATGAAGGGCCGTGTTTCCATTTTCGTCCATTTCATTTATATCAATTTTTGCCTGAAATAATTCTTTTGCTTCTGTAGTTCTACCTTCAAGAATTAGTTTTTGTATATTTTGAGTTTCTTCTTGAACAGGTGGTGTTACAGGAGTATTTGCAACTTCTGTATTCTTATTTGAAACACAAGAAAATAATACACATAAAATAATAGATACCAATATTGTTAAATTAATTTTTTTTGACATATTTACTCCCATGAAAAGTCAATAAGAAAGATTGCAACGCAAACTTTACAGTTTTACATTTAATTATCGAAAAAAAATGATTTTAGGTTGAGTAATATTTAAATTGATTTTGTTTATTTACAATTTGGGCATAGACCCCAGATGTTGTACTGGGTTTTGTTTGCTTCAAAGCCTTGAGGAAGTGAAAATTCTGGTCTAAAGTGATTTTCTGGTGGATTTTGTTCTACAAAAATATCGTGAATGGTTTTACAGTTTGTGCATTTAAAATGTATGTGTTCTAAAATTTCTGCGTCAAATCTTAGTTCTTCATCATCAATAAGAATTGTTTGAACAAGACCATTTTCAATAAAAAGTTTTAGTGTGTTATAAACTGTAGTTTTAGAAAGTGTTGGCATTGAAGGATGTAAATCTGAATAAATCATATCTACAGTTGGATGATTTTTTCTTTCTAATAAATATGAATAAATTGCTAATCTTTGTAGAGATGGTTTTATGTTATGTGCTGATAATTTTTGTATTATTGCTTCCTGCATTTTTTTCACCTCCAAAAGACTTAAAAAAAAGTCTGTCTAAAAAGTTTTGTCATATTGAATGATTCTTATTAGACAGACCTTTGTTAAAATATATTAGTTACCAAAGTAGCGTGCCAAAAGTCCTCTGAAACCTGCACCATGGCGAGCTTCGTCTTTACACATTTCATGAACTGTGTCATGAACTGCATCATAGTTAAGTTCTTTTGCTCTTTTTGCTAACATCAATTTGCCTTCGCAAGCACCTGCTTCTGCATCTGCTCTAAGTTCAAGATTTTTCTTTGTGCTTGTTGTTACAACTTCACCAAGAAGTTCTGCAAAACGAGCTGCATGGTCTGCTTCTTCAAAAGCGTATCTTTTGAAAGCTTCTGCAATTTCTGGATATCCTTCTCTGTCTGCTTGACGACTCATTGCAAGATACATTCCAACTTCTGTACATTCACCCATGTAGTTGTCTCTTAAACCTTGAACAACTTCTGCATCTAAGCCTTTTGCAATTCCTACTTTGTGTTCATCAGCAAATCCTGCAAATGCTTCTTTTTCCTTGAATTTGTCTTTTGCAACTTTACATTGTGGACATTGATCTGGAGCTTCATCTCCTGTGTGAACATAACCACAAACACTACATACCCATTGTTTCATAATAAATTCCTCCAAAAAAAAGTTAAATAAAATATAATTGTTTTATATTTATAATGATTACAATTTTGATATTATAGCAATATTGTGATTCTGTCAATAATTTTTTTGTTTTTTTCTAGGAAATTTTTTATTTTCTTATTTTTTCCTGAACAGATTCTTGGGCAGACTTAAAAAATATTTTTATTGTTTCAAAAATAATTTCTTTTGTGTCAGAATCAAGGTTTCGTAGATGATGGATTATTTTTGCAGAAGATTTAAACCAATTGTCTGTAATTTCTGTGATATTATTTGCTTCAGCAGATTCAATAACATTGAATAAGGCTTCTATAAAAGTTTCTCGCTTATCTTTATCAGTTTGTTTTAACCAAGTTTTAAGAGTTTTATCGATAAATATACTTTCTTTTGAAAGTTCTTCTGTTGTTACAAAATTAGTTCCTAAAACATTCCATGTTAATGGGTCATGTTGCATAATTCCGTTGTTGGAACTTTCTACAATTGTTTTTTCAATTCCTGTATCAAATAAAATTCCTACAACTGATTTTTTTGGAACAAAGTTTTTTATTTTCTTCTGAATTGATAAAAATCTTTTATTTTTCAAAACTATTTCTTCAAAACCAGGCCCATCAAAATTGTAAATTTGCAAAATGCGTTTTTGATTTTTTATGTTACAGTAAGTTCCAGAAAATAAGGCAAGATTTCCACCTTTAGAGTGTCCTCCAAGATAAAATTTTCCGCGTAAATTTTTGCAGGCATCATCAAAATATTTTACAGCTTCAATTTGTGCAGGAATAGGAAGTTTAAACGCCATATTAAAATCTTCTTTCCAGCCAACAATACTTTGGTCTGTTCCTCTGTAAATTATAAAGTTTGTTTTATCTGGCAAAATAAAATTTATGGCTGCAAATTGTTTTTCTTGTTCAATGTCTGTGGAACTTACAAATCCACAAAGTTGAATGTTACTAAATCTTTTTGATTCTCCTGCTTTTTGTAACAAAGTTGTAATTTCTGAATTGATTAAAGGTCCAAAATTTATTCGTTTTTCATAATCTGATGCAGTTGCTAAAAATACGCAGGTTTGCCTTAAAGAAATTTTTTCAGAAAAATCTGCACTTACTATATCAGAAAAATCTATATAAGCTAGTTGGCTTAAAATTACTGCGTCAATTTCATTTAAAGGTGAAATTTTAAATGATAAATCACCACGCCAATCAATGTAATCAATTATATTATTCATTGTAATTCCTTTTAATCTTTATTACGGTAAGTTTAATTCAATTTTTCCATCTAATTCAAGCCAAACCAAATGGCAATAAGTATTTTCGTATCTTGATAACAAGTAATCAAAGGAAGTTCTTCGAGTTCGCTCTAAAACAGGAAGTCTAAAAATTCCATCTTTGTTAAAATACGGAAAAAAAACTGCAATGTGGTAATGTTGAATCATTGTAGGATTTTCGCCAAAATCTCCATTAATAGAAACCAAATACCATCGATTTGGATACAACAAAGTTTGTTCTTTTAATACTTCTGGAATTTTTTCTATTGGAAATCCTCTATCTTTTACATATTCGGCTTTGAAGGAAAAAGTTACGTCATGACTATTATAAAAAAAATTTTTTTTGTATTTTTCTTCTGCAAGTTCTTTTGCAATATTTCTTGTCCAGTCTAATCCAAAAAAAGGGGCTCTAGATTCTTCATATTGAAAAGTAAATTTATTTCCTCGCAAAAAAGGGTAGGGTTTTCGTAAATCTTGAATAGACATATATCTGAGTCTAGTGTGATTTTTTTTTCTAAGTGGATAGTAAAATCCGTCAGCAATCCATTTTGCGTAACCCGAGCAGCAAAGCCCAAAACTTCCATTTTGTTCGTTTATATATTTTCCTGTTGCATCAATAACTCCAACTGATGAATCTGGAATTAACATACTTAAATTATCAATTTGAACTACCCGTTTATAGGCTAAATCATAATATTCTTCGATTGAATTTTTTATTGAAGGATTTACAACTGAGTTTTTTTCAAAATTATTTTTGTTAATTAAGTTTTGCAACCAAGTTGGCAAAGAAATTTCTGAGTGTATTGATTGCAAAACTATAAAAATGTAAAAAATCTTTGAAAAGAATTTTTTATCGTTCTTCAAAAAAACAAACCTTTATTTCTGCTCGTCGGTTCATTGCATAATCACGAGGAGTTGTTTCTTTTTCTACTGCTTTTTTATCCCAACTAAAACCTTGAGTTATAATTCTATGTTGTGGGATATTAAAAGCTGTATTCATAATTTTTTTAATCCATAGGGCTCGGCGCTCAGAAAGTTTTTGATTAAAGTCATGTGGGCTTACGCTATCTGTATGACCGTCAATTGTAAAACATGCAGAATCTAATTTATCAGAAGGAATTTTTGATAAAAGATTTGCAATGGCAGCGGCAGTTTCATAAAAACGCATTTCATCATAAATGTTTCCTGCTAAAAGATATTTACCTCGTCCAGGATATTTATCTGAAGGTTCAAGCCATTCTCCATAATCAAAATAAATTTTTCCTAAATCTACAGATTTAATTTTTGCTAACAATTTTAGAGTTTCATCATCAACTTCATTTATGTTATATCCACGAACTAAAGATGATTCTGTATCAAGGGAATCTACAACTGTAAACATTTTACGCCAAGAATATTCATTTTGTAAAACTGTATCAAACAAGGCATAATCCTCAGAATTAAGTGCTAGATACAAAATTTCGTTTTCAAAAGCGTTGCTTGAACGAATTAATTGTTCTATTTTTGTCCATTTTTGTTCTGGAGTTTCAATTTCTTCTGTAGGTAATTGTTCATTTATTTCTGTTGATTCAACTGCTATATTTTCAGAATTTTCTGGAACTTCATCCATTTTATTGGCAGAAACTAACATAAAAATTATTACAGCAAGTGTGATAACAACTAAACAAAAAATTCCAAGAATTACTTTATCAATGAAGTTTTTAATTTTTCGTTTTTGCTTCTTTTTTTCACAGTGTTTACAATTTTCTTTGTAAATAATTTGGTCTGTAAAAAATCCATCAGAATCTGGAACTAAAAACATCAATTTTTGGTTTTTACGTTCTACTTTTACGCTTACAAGACCATTCACTTGTTCGTGGGCAATAATATCCGCATTGGTTTCTACAGGAATTTTATTTATTTCAAGAATTTTGTCGCCGATTTTCAAACTTGTTTTTTCAGCATCGCTATTTGGAACAAATCCTTCGATAATAGTTGAGATTACAAGACTAGAACCGCATTTTTTACAATTATTTACCATGAAATACCTCTTACATTTTAATGATAATATTTTACTTTATGTTTACTTATTAAGCAATAGAAAAAAATTTTAGTATTTATTATTTTTTTTTAATGTGATATATTCGTTTTATGCGTTTTAAAGATATTGAATTTCAAGGAATTGCTCCAGAATGGGAAGGTTTTAAACTTGGCCGATGGAGTAATGGACCAGTTAATGTAAGGGATTTTATCATAAAAAATTATACTCCCTACGATGGTGATGAAAGTTTCTTGTGTGGAGCAACTAACGCCACAAAAGATTTATGGAATCAAGTTTTAGATTTATCTAAACAAGAAATTGCCGCAGGTGGTGTTTTAGATATGGACACAAAAATCATATCTACTATTACTTCCCATGGACCTGGATATTTAGATAAATCAAAAGAAAAAATTGTTGGGCTTCAAACTGATAAACCTTTTAAACGAGCATTAATGCCTTTTGGTGGAATCAAAATGGCTCAAAAAGCTTGTGAACAAAATGGATATAAGGTAGATCCTGAAGTAACAGAAATTTTTACAAAATATAGAAAAACTCATAACCAAGGTGTTTTTGATGTTTACACTCCAGAAATGCGTATGGCTCGTCACGCAGGAATTATTACAGGTTTACCTGATGCTTACGGACGTGGTCGTATCATTGGAGATTACAGAAGAGTTGCTCTTTACGGAATTAATCGCTTAAAAGTTGAACGACAATATCAAATTGATACTTGTCTTAAAGAAATGAATTACAGAAATATTCGTTTGCGTGAAGAGCTTGCAGACCAAATGCGTGCCTTAGATGAACTTGCGGAACTTGGTCGTATTTACGGATTTGATATTACTCGTCCTGCAAGTAATGCACAAGAAGCACTTCAATGGATGTATCTAGGTTATCTTGCTGCTGTAAAAGAACAAAATGGCGCTGCAATGTCATTAGGACGAACTTCAACTTTTATTGATATTTATATTCAACGAGATATTGAAAAAGGAATTTTGACAGAAGAACAAGCTCAGGAATTAATCGATCATTTTATCATGAAACTCCGCTTGGTACGTTTTGCTCGAACTCCTGAATATAATTCTTTGTTCTCAGGGGATCCTCAGTGGGTTACAGAATCTATCGGTGGTGTAAATGTTGACGGGAATCACATGGTAACAAAAACTTCCTACCGATATTTGAACACTCTTGATAACTTAGGAACTTCTCCTGAACCAAACCTAACTGTTTTATGGTCTGAAAGATTACCAGAAAACTTCAAAAAATACTGTGCAAAAATGTCTATCAAATCTTCATCAATTCAATATGAAAATGATGATTTAATGCGCGTTATTCATGGTGATGATTACGCCATTGCTTGTTGTGTTTCTTCAATGGTAGTTGGAAAAGAAATGCAATTTTTTGGAGCAAGAGCAAACCTTGCAAAATGTTTGTTGTACGCAATCAATGGTGGAGTAGACGAAAAAACAAAAGAACAAGTTGGTCCAAAATATCGTGCAGTAGAAGGTGATTATCTTGACTACGATGATGTTTTAGAAAAATTTGAAGCAATGATGGATTGGCTTGCTGAACTTTATGTAAATACATTGAATGTAATTCATTATATGCACGATAAATATTCCTACGAAAAATTGCAGATGGCTTTACATGATAGAGATGTAAAACGCTACTTTGCAACTGGAATTGCGGGGCTTTCAATCGTTGCTGATTCTCTTTCTGCAATAAAATATGCAAAAGTAAAATGTATTCGTGACGAAAACGGCGTTGTAGTGGATTATCAAATTGAAGGGGATTTTCCAAAATACGGTAATAACGATGATAGAGTAGACCAAATTGCTGTAATGATTTTGCGTCATTTTATCAATAAAATTAAGGCAAATCATACTTATCGTGATGGTGTTCCAACAACTTCAATTTTAACAATTACATCAAATGTTGTTTACGGCAAAAAAACAGGAAATACACCAGACGGAAGAAAAATGGGTGAACCAATGGCACCAGGTGCAAATCCTATGCATGGTCGTGATACAAATGGTGCTGTTGCATCTTTGGCATCTGTTGCAAAACTTCCATTTAGATATGCACAAGACGGAATTTCAAATACTTTCTCAATTATTCCTGATGCTTTAGGAAAAGATAGTAGTATTGATTTAGCAAGTATAAAAAATTATGGTGCTTGTTTGTCTTGTGATACAGCAACTATTATGGCAGCTCCTACAGTGGCAGAAACACTTGCAAATCCTGTTCAAATTGAAAATCTTGTTTCTTTGATTGATGGCTATGCTAAAAAAGGTGGGCATCACTTAAATGTAAATGTATTCACAAAAGAAACTTTACTTGACGCTCAATCCCATCCAGAAAAATATCCACAATTAACAATTCGCGTTTCTGGATACGCTGTAAACTTCATTAAGTTGACAAAAGAGCAACAAGACGATGTAATTTCTAGAACTTTCCACAATAAGATGTAAGATTATTCTTCATCAAGAGCGGTAAGTTCTTCAAGAATTTCATCGTTACCAAGATTAAGTTCTGCTTTTGCAAAGCCCTCAGGAGGTCTGTCTTCTATGAGGGCTTTTTCAAATTCTGCCAAAGGTAGAGGTTTTGAAAAATAAAATCCCTGAGCGTAAAAACATCCTGCTTCATGTAATAATTTTACATGACGAGAAGTTTCTATTCCTTCGCAAATAACAGTAAGTCCAAGTTTTTGTGCAAGTTGTATAAGTGAAATTAAAATTTCATACTCACGGGCTGATGTATAATTTGCCTGTAAAAATGATTTATCCATTTTAATTACATCAATATTCATTTGTTCTAGTAAAGTTAATGATGAATAACCAGAACCAAAATCATCAATGGAAATAATGAAGCCCATTTCTTTGAATTTCTTAAAATGTCTTAATACAACTTCCATCTTTTCCATTGCAATACTTTCTGTAATTTCAATTTCTAGCAAGTGATGTGGAATATTGTACATATCTGCAATAATTTGAACTTTTTCTGGGAAGAGATCATCTTTTGCGTGTAAACGCGAAAAGTTACAAGAAATAGGAACAACTTTTATACCTTGATCCATCCAACGACGAAGATTTTGACAAGTTTTTTCAAAAACATAATAATCTAATTCTGTGATAAATCCACATCGTTCAAAATATGGTAAGAAAAAAATAGGTGGAATTATACCTTTTTCTGGATGAATCCAACGAACTAAGGCTTCTGCTCCGCAAATTTTGTTTGTGTTAATATCGTATTTTGGTTGATAATATGGCTGAAATTCTTGATTCTTAAAAGCTTGTATCATATTCTGGTCAACAAGTTTAAGTTCTTCAATTTCTTTTGACATATCTGGAGTGAAAAAAACAATTTGTGATTCAAAAGGATCTGAAATTGTATTTACTGCGTGATTTGCTCTTTCAAGAAGTGAAGAAAATTTTTCTATATTTGTTTCAGCAATAACAGCTCCAGATTTTATAACAAATCTAAAACTACAAACTTTTTCTGCATTGAGTTGAAATGCTTGAACAAATTTTTCAAATCTTATTCTTATTTCATCTTCAGTTGTAAATTTTAAAAATACTACAAAATAATCCGCCCACAAAGAACCATAATTTTCGTCCTTTTGAATAAGATCTGTTTTTAGAGTTTGCGCAAAAAGTTTTAAAACCTCATTTCCTTTTTCTCTTCCAAAAGTATCATTTAAGAATCTGAAACGAGATATATTCATATTTAATAAAACATATCGGTCTTTTTCTTCTTTTAGTTTTTTTGTTATTTCATGTTCAAATTTTGAGCTATTCCAAATTTCCGTGTTGCTATCAAAATATAAGGCACGTTGTGTTTTTTGGTGTTCCAAGAATGTATAAATTACAACTCCCATTATCACTGTTATTGATAGTAACATTATTAAAATAAAATAAACTGTATATTTTGTAATAAAAAGAGAAAATGTTAGAGGAGGTGACATTCTGCTTGCTGAGTCAAAATATCCTGAAATTTCAGAAGGTAAAATAGACAAAAGAGCTTTTTCTATGATTGTGTATAACTCTATAGGTGCGGAATTTGATACTCCAACATAAATAACTGTTTTTGAATCATCTTGGAATGAAATATCTAAATTTTTGTAGTTTCCTGTTTGAAATAAATATTTACGGATTGTTGTGTTTAAATAAAGATGTTCAGCCTCTCCTTTTCTTACAGCTTCAAGACATTCTTTATTTGTTTCTTTTAGCATAATATTCGTTGTAGAGGCCAATTTATTCAAATTTTCAGGATTTATTGAACCGTATGTAAAAGCCGAAATATTATTTTTAGCCTTAGGATTTGAAATTTTTTCCATCGGTATTGTATAGTATGGTTTTGTAACATTAATTTGATACATTTCTGCAGCTTGTAATGAATTATCGAAAGCAGTATCAATTAACGCTTTTCCATTTTGTAAGGCTTCAATTGCTTCTGATTTAGTTTTTACAGGAATAAAATTAAATGAAAGACCTGTAATTTGAGATATTTTATCAAAAACTTTTCTAGCTGCACCATCAAACTCATCATTTTTATTTTTGAATTCTATCGGAGTCCAATATTCACGGTAAACTGCATTTATTGAAGGATTATTATTTATAAATTCTTGTTCTTTGCGAGTTAATACAATTTGTTTTTGTGAATCACCTACAAAATAATATGAATGTAAAAGGCTATTGTAATCGGGATGGAAAAGTAATAAATTTTCGTAAGCTTCTTCTAATTCGTTAATAAGTTCTGTATTTTTTTTACTTGTACAAATGTAAAGATGCTCTGATTCAAAATGATGAATAATTTTTGTGTTAGGTTCATTTTGATATGTGACATTTGCCCCTGCGTCAATTTCTTTATTTGCTAAAGCTTTAAGGATATCCTTATTTGCAAAGTAATATTTTTTATTTATAGTAATTCCATTTTTTTTACAATAATCGTCTAATTCTTGTTCTATTAATCCTCCACGAATTAAGCCGATTGTCTTTTTGTTTATTGTGATTGGGTCGTTATAAAAAAATCTGTCATCATCGCTACGAATAAAAATACTAGAATCAGAAACACCTGTGTGATTTTTGGAATAATATAAAGTTTCTTGTAAATATGAAACTTTAGGAATCATTCCTGAAAAATCTATTTCTCCTGTTTGTAATGATGATAGTGCTTCTGTCCAAGTCATAGGGATGAATTCAATCTCCCATTGAGCTCTTAGGGCAATTTGATTAAAATATTCACACATGTATCCATGAGGTTCGCCATTTTCGTTGATAATTTGCATTCCTTCGATAGGAACAAAAGCTACTGTGACTTTTCGTTTTTCTGCAAAAAGAGAAAAATTACATACAACCATAAAGAGAAAAATGATAGGAAATAATTTAAATCTTAGTTTTGCCATAATAATACATTTTATGATATGATTTTAAAAGCTGTCAAGAAAAAAAATGATATTTTACATAAATTTTACATAATGGAGAAATTTGATAAATTATGAAGAATGATGAAGAAAAATTAGTTTTAACTGAAAAACAAGGAAAAATTCACTCTATAGAAACTTTTGGTTCTGTTGATGGTCCTGGGGTGCGATTGGTTGTCTTTTTTCAAGGATGTGTAATGAGATGTAAATATTGTCACAATCCTGATACTTGGAACCTTGATTCTGCAAATAATACTTCTATAAAGAAAATGACTGCCTCAGATATTCTACAAATTTATGAAAAAAATATGGAATTTTACAAAAAAGGTGGAATTACTGTTACTGGAGGAGAACCACTTTTACAAATTGATTTTTTAATTGAACTCTTTTCAAAGGCAAAAAAATATTTTCTTCCTTCGGGTTTTGTTACAGGAAAAAATAATGGAATTCACACAACATTAGACACCTCAGGTATTATGTTTTCTTCTTCACAAAATGAAATTTCAAAATTCGATAATCTTTGTGAAGTTACAGATTTAGTTATGCTAGATATAAAACATATAGATGATGAAAAACATCGGGAACTTACAGGTCATTCAAACAAAAATGTTTTGGCTTTTGCAAATTATCTTTCTAAAAAAAATATTCCAACTGTTATTCGATATGTTTTAGTTCCTTCTATAAATGATGATGTTGAATCTTTAGAAAAATTGGCAGATTTTGTTTATGCTTTGCAAAGTGTACAAAAAATTGAAATTCTTGCTTATCACGATATGGCAAAGCCAAAATACGAAGCTTTAAAAATAAAATATCCTCTTGAGAGCATAAAACCAGCTACAAAAGAGGACGTAAAACGCGCTGAACAAATTATCAGCAATCGGATAAGATCAAATCTAGGTTAAATTACAAAGCACTTTCTACAATTTTTTGTACTTGTGCTGGAATTTCTCGTAATTCTTCTTTGCTTAATCCTTCTGTTTTTACCACAGGATGAATTGTAAGTTTGATTTTTGCAGGTTTAATGTTTTTGTGTTCTTCGTAGATTTTCCAAGTTCCATCTATTGTAACAGGAACAATATCTGCACCTGATTGAAAAGCTAGTTTGAAACTGCCTGGTTTAAACTCTTTTACAGGACCACCTTTACTACGAGTTCCTTCTGGAAAAATTACCATGGAATATCCTTTTTTTACATTTTCCATTCCTTGATGCATTGCTTCAACTGATTGCCGTGGATTTTTTCTTGCAAGAAAAACACACTTCATTAATTTCATCCAATCAGAAAGTATTGGAACTTTTAAGATTTCGATTTTGGCGATAAATGCTTTTTGATATGGAATGTATCCTAGCAAAAGTGGAATATCCATAAGACCTTGGTGATTTCCAATATACACAACACTTCTATCTGATGGAATATTTTCTAATCCTACAACTTCAACTTCTGCACCTGTAACATCAACGCAATATTTTGCCCAATCTATTACAAGTGGAGCGATTTGTTCTTTAACTTCCTGTTCTTTTCCTTCTTTTTCAAGTTTTTTTACTTCTTTTAATTTTTTTTGTTTTTTGAACATATAAAAAATGATTTTTAACAAAACTCCAAGAGTTCTAAACATAATATTTGCCTCGCAAAAAAAATAATCTATAAAAAAGTATACAAGATAATGTAAAAAAAATAAAGGGAAGGCTTAAAACACCTTCCCCTACAAATTAGTTAAACTAATTTAATTATTTTCCAATGATTGCTTTCATA
The DNA here is from genome assembly GCA_017936665.1 of Spirochaetaceae bacterium. GTDB lineage: Bacteria > Spirochaetota > Spirochaetia > Treponematales > Treponemataceae > RGIG9060. Next base: position 42,088 of record JAGBFB010000016.1, read on the forward strand.
GCTGTCATGTAACCACGAAGTTTTTTACCTACGATTTCAACTGGGTGATTTCGGATTTCTTCGTTTACTGCAACTAATTCTGCATTTGAAACACTGTTGTCTTTTACATTTAAGCCTTTACCAATAACATCTGTATCGATTTTTGCCATAAAGTCTTTAAGTAGTGGACGGCAAGCATTGTCAAATAGGTAACATCCATATTCAGCAGTATCTGAAATAACTTTATTCATTTCGTAAAGTTTTTTGCGGCTGATAAGATTTGCAATAAGTGGAGTTTCATGTAGTGATTCATAGTAAGCACTTTCGTCTTTGATTCCTGCGTCTGTCATTGTTTCAAAAGCAAGTTCAACACCAGCTTTTACCATTGCAACCATCAAGATACCTTTATCAAAATATTCTTGCTCAGAAATTTCTTCGTTTCCTGCTGGAGTTTGTTCAAAAGCAGTTTTTCCTGTTGCTTCTCTCCAATCAAGAAGATTTTTATCTCCATTATCCCAGTCAATCATCATAGTTTTTGAGAATTCACCAGAGATGATGTCATCCATGTGTTTTTGATAAAGTTTTGCCATGATTGATTTTAATTCTTTTGAAAGCTCATTTGCTTTGAGTTTTGCAGGATTTGAAAGTCTATCCATCATTCCTGTAATTCCACCCCATTTTAGAGCTTCTGTAATTGTTTCCCAACCATATTGAATGAATTTTGCTGCGTAACTTGGAGCAATTCCTTTTTCAACCATTTTATCAAAACACAAAAGAGAACCAGTTTGCAACATACCACAAAGAATTGTTTGTTCTCCCATAAGGTCTGATTTTACTTCTGCAACAAAACTTGATTCAAGAACACCTGCACGGCTTCCACCACATCCAACTGCCAAAGCTTTTGCGATTGCCCAACCTTTTCCTTCTGGGTCATTTACTGGGTGAACAGCGATAAGAGCAGGAACACCAAATCCACGAACATATTCTGTTCTAACTTCTGAACCTGGACCTTTTGGAGCCATCATAACAACTGTGATATCAGGACGAATTTGCATTCCTTCTTCAATCATGTTAAATCCGTGGCTATACCAAAGACTAGCACCTTTTTTCATTAAAGGTTGTACATTTGCAAGTACATTTGAGTGCTGCTTGTCTGGAGTAAGGTTTCCAACTAAGTCTGCTGTAGGAATCATTTCTTCGTATGTTCCAACTTTGAACCCGTTTTCTGTTGCGTTTTTCCAAGATTGTCTTTTTTCTTTGATTGCACTTTCTCTTAAAGCATAAGAAACATCAAGACCTGAATCTCTTAAGTTCATACCTTGGTGAAGTCCTTGAGCACCACAACCAACAATAACGATTTTTTTACCTTGAAGAGCTTTTGTTCCATCAGCAAATTCATCTTTTGACATGAATCTACAATGTCCTAATTGTAATCTTGCTTCTCTCCATGGGATTGAGTTAAAATAATTTTTCTTTTCCATAATTGAAATATCTCCAAAAAAAATTTGATTAAAATTTTTATTACTACTGAAAGTATCCTTACTCTACATAATATCGAAAATAGGATATTGCGTAAAGTAATTAGAATAAAATATATAGAAGAATTTTATTTTTTTGCAAAATCTTAATTCATAAATTATATTTTTGTGTAGAGGTATTTTATGAAGAAATTAATATTTTCATTATTTATAATGATGGCTTTATCAGGATTTATTTTTGCTGATAAAAATGTTGCACTTTCAGACTTGCCAACAACAATTACTGATTTTATGAAAACTTATTTTCCAGAATCAACAGTGGATTATGCTGAATATGACGATGGAAAATATGAAATTTGGTTTTCTGTAGAAAAAGATAATAATGTTGTAAAAGGGGAAGCTGAATTTTCTAAAAGAGGTGATTGGAAAAACCTAGAATTTTATCTTGGTGTGCCAGAAACTCTTTTGCCAGAACCAGTTTTAACAACTTTGCGTCAAAATTTTTCTGATCAAGCAATTGTTTCTTTAGAGCGTGATAAACGAGGTTTTGAACTTACATTATCAGATTCAACTGAAATTGATATTTCTGATGAAGGTAAAATTTTAGACTTAGACAAAGAACATCGTCACAGAAAATTTGATAAAAATAAATCTGATAAGGCAAAGAAATTTAAGGAGCCTAAACAAGATTCTTCTGCAACGATGGATTCTGTAGACGCTCTATAATATTTTATTTAACTTCCATTTTGAAAACTCCGTTCCACTGATTTGGTGGCGGAGTTATTTTAAAATGAGCAATTCTATCTAAAAAAACTGCGGAAGGTTTATCTCTGTATCTGTTCCAACATTCGCCAAAGAATTTTTCTGCTTTGTCCCAGAGTTTTCTTCTGTAGCAAGAAAGACCTTTTTCAAAAAGTGTTTTAATTTGAATTGCACTTTCTGGAGCAGAATTTACTGGATATAAAAGTTCGTAAATTCTAACAGGTTTATTTTTTCCTTTTACGGCGATAAAATCTAATTCTCTACAAACAAACATATCCTGAAGTTTGTCGTAAACTGCTTCTGAAATAATTGCTTTAGAACTATAAACTTTATTAGCACCTTCTAATCTTGCAGCTAAATTTACTGTGTCTCCAATTGAGGTAAAATCCATTCGATTTGAAGAACCTACTGAACCAAAAACAACTTTTCCAGTGTTTATTCCAATTCCCATGGAAATTACAGGTTCTCCTTCAGAAATACTGTGTTGCTGTTCCGCAAGCATTGCAGAGCGAATTTCGATAGCAGCTTTACAAGCATTGATTTCTCTTCTTGGACCTGCAAAAAAAGCCATCACTTCATCCCCAACAAATTTATCAACATCACCACCATTTTTTAGGATGATTTGAGTTTGTATATCTAAATAATGATTGAGGATAGAAACAATTTCTTTTGGTTGCATTCCTTCGCATAAGGTTGTAAAACCACGAATATCAGTAAATAAAAAACATAATTCCCTTGTGCTACTTTTTCTTGTTTCTTTTTCTGCATTTCTTAATGTAGAAACTGAAATATATGGAACAATTCCTCTGATTATAGAAATCATATTTCCAATTTCAACTGATAAATCTTTTATTTCATCTGTGGTACTTACAGAATCTTCAAAAACAAGGGAATCTGGTTGAATATTTGCAGAACCTGACATCATTGAAGTTAGAGAATTTGAAGTTTTACTTACACTAGTTCGTAAAAATAACAAAGGATTTACAATGTAATCACAAAGAATGATAGTTAATACGATTGAAATATACAAAAAGAAAATTACGATAGCAATTACCGAAACAAAAGTTTTGAAATAAGGTTGCATCAAAACTTCTTCTTTGTAAGTAACAACTGAAAAACCGATAAGTCTTTGACCTGCATTTCTTGATAAAGTTACAGGATAAATGTATTTGAAAGTTCCTAATTTTTTGTTAATTACAGGTTCTGTTCTGTAAGTTCCAGTTTGGTATCTGTTTATGTAATCTTTTGCTAAAATTGAAGAAATTGTTTTTTCTTCTGCATCTATTTTTGAAGGGCGACCTGTTGTGTATGCAAAAACATTGTAATCTGGAAAAACTGTACTTGAATCAATTTGTTCAAGATAAATTAACTCTGAACTATTAGATATAATAATATCAATTCTATCATAAGGATATTCGGAAAAAGTATTTGTGTTTTTTTGTTCATTAAAGAAGGCAGAAATTTTATCATTTTTTCCGTCGGCACTGTCGTAAACTGAAGCAGTTTGCTCTGCTTGGGTTTTTCCTGTGGCACTTACGGCTTCTATCATCATTTTTTGATATCTATTCAATATGATTGCCGAAAAAGTAACCAAAATTATAGTTATTGAACCAATTACAGTTATAAAAAGTTTTGTTTTAATTTTTGTCTTTTTTTGTTGAAGTTCTTTTTCTTTAGATTCTTGTTTTGATTTTAAATAAAGTTCTTTATATTCAGCGTACAAAGGATTTTTCTTTCTTAAATGATTAATTCCAACAAAAGAAAGTCCCATCAAAGAAAGCAAAGTTACAAAAAATGAAATGTAAATTATGATTGGAAGTTCTAAAAACCATCTGAAAGTGTTTGCACTTAAAACCATTGCCGTAGTTTGACAAAATATCATAAAGATGATGGCAATGTGACTAACTAGATAAATCGCTTTATCAGAAATTTTTTTTACAAAAACTGAAACTAATAAAAATATTGCTGCTAAAGGAACAAAGTAAATAGAATAAAACAGCACTGACAAAATTGGTGAATAAAAAAATTGGGATATTTTTAATGGTAAATTCCATCCGTAGAACAAAATTGGATTAGAAGTTTCGTTAAATAAATCTAAACTATTCATTCCAACAGGAAGCAAAAACCAAGCAACAAAAAGAATTATGAAATATATTCTGTTGAAATAAAATTTTTCCGTTGAATTTAATTTTTTCATAAAAAGAAATCGTAATGTCTAGTAAATCAAATATCTATTAAAAATATAAAATTTACTAGACATTATTTTTTTTTAGACTATTTGTTTACGCTATCTTTAAGAGCTTTACCAGCCTTAAATTTAGGACATTTTGAAGCTTTAATTTTGATTGTTTCACCTGTTTTAGGATTACGACCAGTTCTTTCACCTCTTGTGCCTACATCAAAAGTTCCAAAACCTACAAGTTGTACAGATTCACCTTTTGCTAAAGATTCTGTAACAGCTTCAATAAAAGCTTTTAGAGTAGCGTCTGTGTCTTTTTTTGTAAGACCAGTTTTTTTTGTAATTTCATCAATAAGTTCAACTTTGTTCATTTTATTACCCCAAATTTAGAATTTCATCAAAAATGATGTATCTAATATGGTAACGCATATTTAAAGAAAATCCAATGCTTTTTTATTATTTTTTTTAAAACTATAGCATTTTTATTGAAAAGTGTTTATACTAAAACACATCAAAATATAACGGAGTGATTGTTATGGTATATTCTGCAGAAGTAGAACACATGTGTCCATTGGCAAAAGCTGCTTATCATGGACCAGCTCCCATTCCAGAAGAAGGAAAATGGGTACAAGCAAAAGAAATTAAAGATATTTCTGGTTTTACACACGGTATCGGTTGGTGTGCACCACAACAGGGAGCTTGTAAATTAACTCTTAATGTAAAAGATGGAATTATTGAAGAAGCTCTTGTTGAAACAATTGGTTGTTCAGGAATGACACACTCAGCTGCTATGGCTTCAGAAATCTTAGTAGGAAAAACTCTTCTTGAAGCATTAAACACAGACTTAGTTTGTGATGCTATCAACACAGCTATGAGAGAACTTTTCTTGCAAATCGTATACGGAAGAACTCAGTCAGCTTTCTCAGAAGGTGGATTAGTTGTAGGTGCTTCTTTGGAAGACTTAGGAAAAGGACTTCGTTCTCAAGTTGGAACAATGTTTGCAACAAAGGCAAAAGGACCTCGCTATCTTGAAATGGCAGAAGGTTATGTAGAAAAAATTGCTGTAGATAAAGACGGTGCAGTTGTTGGATATAAATTTATCCACTTTGGAAAAATGATGGACTTTATCAAAAAAGGTGATGATCCAGCAACAGCTATGGATAAAGCTCGTGGTCAATACGGAAGAACTACACCAGAACAAGGTGTTGCAAAACTCATTGATCCAAGACACGAATAAGGCGGAGGAAATATAAATGGCAGAAAAAATCACATTTGAAAGCTATGAACGCCGTATTGATAAAATCAACAAGGCATTAAATGAAAACGGAATTTCTTCTATTGAAGAAGCAAAAGAAATCTGTGATAAAGCAGGTATCGATCCATATAAAACAGTTGAAGAAACACAACCAATCGCATTTGAAAATGCTAAATGGGCTTACGTTGTAGGTGCTGCTATTGCAATCAAAAAAGGATGCAAAAATGCCGCAGACGCAGCTGAAGCAATCGGAATTGGTTTACAAGCATTCTGTATTCCTGGTTCTGTAGCAGAAGACAGAAAAGTTGGTCTTGGACACGGAAACTTGGCTGCTCGTCTTCTTCGTGAAGAAACAAAATGTTTTGCTTTCTTGGCAGGACACGAATCATTTGCTGCTGCTGAAGGTGCTATCAAAATTGCACAAAAAGCAGACAAAGTTAGAAAAGAACCACTTCGCTGTATCTTGAACGGTCTTGGAAAAGACGCTGCTCAAATCATCAGCCGTATCAACGGATTTACTTATGTTCAAACACAATTTGATTACTACACAGGTGAACTCAAAGTTGTAAAAGAAATTCCATACTCAAATGGAGAAAGAGCAAAAGTTAAATGTTACGGATGTGACGATGTTCGCGAAGGTGTTGCAGTAATGTGGCACGAAGGAGTTGACGTTTCTATCACAGGAAACTCAACAAACCCAACTCGTTTCCAACACCCAGTTGCTGGTACTTACAAAAAAGAATGTGTTGAAAAAGGTAAGAAATACTTCTCTGTAGCATCAGGTGGTGGTACAGGTCGTACACTTCACCCAGACAACATGGCTGCAGGTCCTGCTTCTTACGGTATGACAGATACAATGGGACGTATGCACTCAGACGCACAATTTGCTGGTAGCTCATCAGTTCCAGCCCACGTAGAAATGATGGGATTCTTAGGAATTGGTAACAACCCAATGGTTGGTGCAACTGTAGCTGTAGCAGTTGACGTTAGTACAGTTTTATCAAAATAAATTTAGTTTTATAGACTAACTTTTTCCGAAAGCCACTTCAGTTTTTGAGGTGGCTTTTTTTTGTATTCATATAAGGTATCTTTCTATATGAAAAATTATCTAGCAAAAACACAAAACTAAGTGTATATTATACTTAGAGGTATTGATATGATGTATCCATTTATGACACTTAATGACGACACAGAAATAGTTCATTCTGAAATGAAAGATGGCATTGTGAAAGTATATATTGAAACGCCTGACGAAAAACTCGGTTTTAAGTCTGCTACTTGTTATTTACCAGAAAAAAAGTGGGAAAATATCTATGGCTATACAGAAGATGAATTTGAATATTTAAAAGATGTTGTATATTCAGAAGCACATTTAATACTTGAATTTTCTCAAACTGGAGGGCTTTTGAGTGCCTCAAGTATTTAAGCTTGGTTCTTATTGGGTTTATTTTTGGACAAATGAAAATAATCCTACAGAACCTATACATGTCCATATTTCAGAGGGAAAACCTGTTCCTCATGCTACTAAAGTGTGGATTACAAAAGACGGAAAATGTTCATTAGCAAATAATAACTCCAAACTTCCTGTTGTTGTTTTAAACAAACTTCTTCGTGTAATTGAGGCTCGTACTTTTGAAATTATTGCAAAGTGGAAAGAATATTTTGGTGAAATAAAATTTTATTGTTAAAATAAATTTAGTTTTATAGACTAACTTTTTCCGAAAGCCACTTCAGAATTGAGGTGGCTTTTTTTCTTATAGTTTTTCATCTAAATATTTTAGAATACTTTCATTTATGCGATCATAAATTTCAGAAGAAACTTCTTTTACAAATTCTTTTTTATCAAATCGGATAGTATTTCTTGGACATCCTTGTTCTTCAAACAGTTGTGCAGGTATTATATTTAATGCTTTGGCTATTGCGTCTATTGTTTCTGGTTTTGGAAATATATTACGACTTTCAATTTCAGAAATATATCCCCCTCCGTAACCTATTTTTTCAGAAAGTTGTTCTTGCGTAAGATTAGCTTTATTTCGCCAATACTTTAAATTATCCTTGAATATTTCTCTAACACCCATAATATAATAATAATTTTTTACAAGTAAATTCTTTATAGTTTAATAAGCGTATTTTATTTTATCATTGACAGATTACGCTTTATAAACTAGAATAAAGACAGTTTAATAAGCGATTTCTAGTTTTATAATCTTCTAAAATGGGAGTTGAACTAGGAGTAAAGGAGTGTTTTATGAAGAACAAGATTTTATTAGTTTTAGGAATTGTATTGTTATGTATAATGTTCTGTGCCTGTACAAAAAAGTACGAAATTGGTGATACTGGTCCTGGTGGTGGAATTGTATTTCAAATTTCAGAAGATGGAACAAATGGGTACGAAGTAAGTGAAGTGCTTGGAGAAGAGTCATGGAAAAATGCAAAAGAAATCTGTGAAAAGTATGATGGGGGAGGATATTCAGACTGGTTTCTTCCTACCAGCGAAGCACTACGTTTGGTATATCAAAATTTAGTAAGGTCAAGAAGAATTTCTGACACAACTTTACATTGGACAGCGAACAATCGATTTGATAGACCTTATATGATTATGTGTCTTGATTTTAGCAATGGTGAAATGTACTCCTACAACGAAGAATTTCCTAAATCAGTACGTGCCATTCGGGCTTTTTAGATATTAATCTATAAAGAATGCGTAGCAATTTTCAATCCGTGTGATTTAGTTTTTCAGACTAGATTTTACAAGCCACTTCAGTTTTGAGGTGGCTTTTTTTTCTTAGTCAACTTGACTAACTATATAACTTGTGATATATTTATCTTAGTCAACTTGACTAATTTTGTGTCAGGAGGAGAGTAATGTGTAAAGTTAATGTTTTAGAAGCAAAAACAAATTTTTCAAAATTACTTTCTATGTTGGAAAACAAAGAAGAGAATGAAATTATCATTTGCAAAAATAATAATCCTGTGGCAACACTTTGCCTTGTTCCTCAAGTTGATGTAAATAAAAGAATTGGAATTGCAAAAAACAAAATATCTGTTCTTGATTTAGATGAATTTAATTCGGTTGATTCTGAAATTACTTCTTCCTTTTTAGGTTTATAGTTGGGAAAATCTATATGGATTATTTGCTTGATACACATCTTTTACTTTGGGCTTTAGCTGATTCAGAAAAATTACCAAAAAAAGCTTTTGAAGTATTAATGAATCCCAAAAACCAGATTTTTTATAGTGTTGCTTCTATGTGGGAAGTATCAATTAAAAACGAAAAGAAAAAACTTGGAGTTTCAGGAACTGAATTTATGCATTATTGCGAACAAGCAGGATATAAAAAACTTCCAATTGATGAAAAACATATTTTAGCCTTGGAAACATTAGAAAAGAAAGAAAATTCCCCAGAACACAACGACCTCTTTGATAGAATTTTACTTTCTCAGGCAAAATCAGAAACTATCCAATTATTAACCTGTGACAAAAGTTTTTTATTTTACAATGAATTGAATTATACTGTTATTTAATTTAAATTTGTGGGTACCCAATCTCCGCCCATCCTATGCCACTTGTTCAAAACAAAGCAAGAATCAATGTGTAAACACAAAATTGTAGCCAACGCGTAGACGGAAAATGGAACAGTGAAGTCTTGCAAGCGTAAGCGCAGCACTAACGAACTGGGACATTTTTCGTCGAAAGCGTTGGCTGAAAATTATTCATTTACAAAATTTCATCTTGCTTTATTTTGTGCAAAAATTTGAAAACCTATTTTCTCTGTACTAAACTTTTATTGATGAGGCTTTAAGTTTCATCAATAATTTCTTTTTACAGGAGAGAGGTATGAATTATAAGAAAATCATTTTGGCTAGCGTTTGTGTTTTATTTGCAACTTTTACATTTGCACAAACTCTTACAGTTACAGGTGGAAAATTTGCAGACGAAAATCCAACAAAAATTATTTTGAACGCTGTAAATGATAAAAGTACAAAAATTTTTATTGTTGAATCACTTTATAACACAGAAGGAACAACTGTGGCCTTTAGTGATGGATATTTCGTTCCAATTACAACTAGTTCCACATCAGAAAAAACTAGATTGATTTGCGATACTCCAGCGGAATTAACTCTTGATAAAGGAGCAATCACTTTGTTAGCAGGAAATTCTACAGAAATTTCTGATGAATTTACAATAAAAGCCACAGGTGGAACTCAACATTGGAATATTAAAGCAGAAAATCCTGCACTATATTGGACAGGAATTGCACTTTCTATCGTAGGAACTTGTTTTTGTACTTACGGTATGATGGATTGGATTTTCGAAGCTCAAGAACCTACAGTATTTAATACAATTAGTACTTTTGGAGGTGCTGCAGGACTTGCAGGTGGTATTGTGATGGGAGTTTTAGGTTCTCCTAAGGCAACTTTAGTTAAAATAGAATATTAGTAGTGTAAAAATCTTTTAGAAGATTTAGTTGTTTTAGCTACTTTGCATCATAAAAAATGTAAAGTAGCTTTTTTAATTCAAATCGCATAAAAAATTACTTTTATTCTATAAAATGTGGTATCATGTAATCAAACTTATTTTAGGAAGATTACAATGAAATCAATTTTTACAAAAAAACTTTCAATTATATTATTATTTTTTGTTACAATTTTAATAATTTCTTGTGTAACCTCACAGCCTTCTAAACCAAATGATATTTCAAAAAACTTTACAAATTCCAACAATTCAGAAATATTTTTAGATTCATCTCAAAGTGAAGTAAAAACAAAACGGCCTAACACTACAACAAGTAAGATAATTTCAAAAGAAGATTTAACAAAACTTTATTGGTCAGAAAATAAGGTGGAACTTAACCCAAAATATTCTTCAAGAACAGAATCCTTAGATAATATTTTTAATCCAGACGCTTTAGGACAAATTGTTTTAGTTTTTGACCGTTCAGAATGGAATAAACATTTAGATTATTGCGATTTAAATATAAATCATGAAGAAAGTGTTGTTGCAAAGGGATTTTATTTTACAAAAGATAACAAAGAATGGTTTTTCAAAGACATCGGATTTAGAATTCGTGGAAATACAAGCCGTCGCCGTCCACAAAAAGGAAACGGTATGAATAAAAATGATTATGTACAAGCCCACTTTTCACTTGATTTTGAAGAATGGCTTACAGATGAACAAGAAGATGCTGGTATAGAAAAAAAACTTGCAGACTGCATGAAAGGTCTTATCTTAAAAAGATTTAAAGATGATGGAACCTACAGTCGCGAAATTTATGGATATAATCTTTTCCGCCAAAATGGAATTTGGATTGCACCACGTGCCGCCTATACTCGATTGATTATTCAGATTCAAGATGATTTAGATTTGGACAAAGACGGAAACACTACCGAGTTTGAAAGCATTGATTACGGCATTTACGGAATGATAGAAGAAATCAAAAAGCAATTTTTAAAAGAACGCACAAGTAAAGAAGGAGGAGGCTATCTTTCTTCAAATAAAGGAAACCTTTGGAAATGTTTATTCAAAGGTGGAAGTGGTACAGATTTTGTTCTTTCTCATATTGATTCAATGGGCGAAGAATATAGCAAACCAATAAAAAATAAAAAAGGAAAAATAATTGATTTTTCTGTTAGAAGTTATTCTTACGATTACAAAGGTGATAACGAATTTTTTGAAGGCGAAAATCAAATTAAAGGATTTATGTATGAACTAAATAATCTTCCAGATTGCACAGACGGAAAAAATGATGAAGAAGATAAACTAGTTATCAAAAATTTCTATACACAAAGGATGGCTGGAGACTTATTTTTAAGAACCTATGCAATCAATGTTATTCTTGGAATGTGGGATGATTATTGGATAAACAAAAACAACTTTTATTTTTATTTTGATAAAGACGGAAAAGCATATTTTATTCCTTATGATTACGATAATGTTCTTGGAGTTTCTCATCTTGGAATTGATGCAGGAAGACAAAATCCTCTTGAATGGGGAAGTTTAGATTCTAGGAATCGTCCATTAATTCAGAAAATCTTACAAGTTCCAGAATTTATGGATTTATATAGAAGATATCTTATACAATATTCATCCGAAGAAAGTTTTTTTGATGATGACAAAAGCATTGAACAAATAAAAAAATGGCATAAGATGATAGAACCTTTTATTAATAGTTCAAATTTAATTTATAGAGATACAACAAATGAATTTATCGATAAACCTGCTTCTTGGGGTGATACATATAAGCCTTACACCTTGTACACTGAAGGCAAATTTAATTATTTTACGATAAGACAAGAAACTATAAAAAATTTTGCAAAATAAAAAAATAAAATTTGATATTTTGGAGATTCACCCTTATAATATACTAAAGTTTATGTTGTAAACTTTTCTATTTGACTTTTTATGGGAGCGATAAGGTGAAAAAATCTTTATTGTGTGTATTGTGTTTTTTTTGTTTAATTGGAGCAAGCTTTGCACAATTTTCAATCGATAAAATCGATGCAGGTGGAAACCTTGGTACTAATATGAACAGTCGTACTGGTTGGGCTTTTGGTTTTGGTATTCATGGTGATTATGAAATTATTGATAACCTAAAAGCAGGTTTACAACTAGGCTTTAGTTTTTCTGATGATATGTTTGTTTTTGAACCATCAGTATACGGAAAGTATTATTTTCCATTTTTAAGTTTTTTTGGATTTACTCCTTTTGCACAAGTTGATTTAGGAGCTTCTGTTCTTAATATTACTGAAGAAAAAACTTACGGAAGATTTTTAGTTGGAATTGGAGCAGGACTTCGCTATGAAATTGGTAAACTTTATATTGAACCAAAAATTACATGGGGATATCCATTTATGTTAGCTATTAACGCTGCTGTTGGTTATACATTTTAATACAGGAGGAAGTTAAGTGAAAAAATTCACAAAATCAGTTTTATTTTTATTACTTGTGTCAATTTTTTTAGGTGCAAGTTTATTCGTTGGATGTAGGAATCCTTTTATGCCAGATGCTCCTGTTGATGCAGTGATACCTACTATATCAGTACAGCCTAAAGATTCAACAGTTCTTTCAGATGCTAAATATACTGTATCTGTAAGTGCTACAGTTACTGATGGAGGAACTCTTTCTTATCAATGGTATGAAGCTAATGATGAAAAAAGTGAAGGTGTCTTAATAGAAGGCGAAACAAAATCTAGTTTACAATCTACTTACATTTTGCAAAATAATGAAACTGAAAAGATTTTCTACTATTACGTTGTAGTTACAAATACAAATAATAATGCTACTGGTACAAAAACTGCTACAGTTACATCAACTAGAGCAAAAATTACAATAACAAAATCCTCTTCAGATAAAGAAGATGAGAAAAATAATGCAGTAACACCTAATATTACAACTCAACCACTTTTAGAACAAACAGTTTCTTCAGGTGAAAATTATACTGTATCTGTAAGTGCTACAGTTACTGATGGAGGAACTCTTTCTTATCAATGGTATCAACTTGATACTGTAGATGGCGAAGGTTCTTTAATTAACGGTGCTACAAGTGCAACATACACAACAAGTTATACTTTACAAAATGAAACTGAAAAGATTTTCTACTATTACGTTGTAGTTACAAATACAAATAACAATGCAACAGGTACAAAATCTGCTACAGTTACATCAACTAGAGCAAAAGTTACTGTAAATAATCTTATTAATGCTAAAGCCCCTACTATTACAGAACAACCAATTGTTTTTACAGGTTCTGATGAAACAAAAAGTATCAAATTGTCTGTTAAAGCGGAATCGCTAGATAACGGAACTCTTACTTATCAATGGTATAAATCTGATTCAGCTAATGGAGAGGGGACTCTAATTGAAGGTGCTAAAGAAACTTCATATACAGTTGAAATTATTGACCAAGGATATTATTATTGGTGCGCTGTTACTAATTGGATTTATGATAATGGTGATGGTGGAAGTAAGAATGTAACTGTATTTTCAAAAATATTATTAGATAATTTTATCGGATATATACATCCTATGGCGGAGTTAAATTCTTCTTTTGCTCCTGTTGATTTAAATGGCGAAGAAGAATGTTATGGATGGGATTCTCAAACTTGGAAACTTGGTGCAACAGTTAATGGTAATGATGTAGAAATTGCTGTTTATTCTAAAAATGCAGAAAAAATCCTTCTAGAAATCTATAAAGAAGCCAATGGAAGTGATGCAACATATGATTATTGGATGGAAAAAGGTTCTGATGATATTTGGCGAGCAAAATTAAGTGATGTTCCTGTTGGAACTCTCTATGCTTTCCGTGCTTGGGGACCAAACTGGACATTTGATGAAGACTGGACACGTGGTGGAAGTAACGAGGGATTTATTTCTGATGTAGATTCAAAAGGTAATCGTTTTAATCCAAATAAGGTTTTATTTGACCCTTATGCAAAAGAAATTTCTCATGATAAATCACATCCTGATGTTTTAGGAAACTATTCTGGTACAATTTATGCTACGGGTGAAAAAAATCTAATCGATGGAAATCCAAGTCGTGAATTTGATACTGGTAAATATGCTCCTAAAGCTGTAGTTATCGAGGACATGACAAGTTTTGGAATAAAACCACAAATTCCACAAGAAAAAGCAATTATTTACGAAGCTCATGCTCGTGGAATTACAAAACATTCTTCATCTGCAAATCTTTCTACAATATTAAATGGAATTGAAGGCTTTGAAAATGTTGTAGATATTCCTGTTGAATACCAAGGTACATACAAGGGTGCTGGGATGTTGGCTCCTTATCTTAAAGCTCTTGGTGTAAATACAATCGAACTTTTGCCAGTACATGAATCTGACAACGATGGTAATCCAGATAACTCTCCTGGTGGAAACTACTGGGCTTATATGACTTACGGATATTTTGCCCCAGATAGACGCTATTCTAGCGATAAATCTTTGGGTGGACCAACTAAAGAATTTAAAGAAATGGTTGCTGCCTTCCACGAAGCAGGAATGGAAGTTTATCTTGATGTAGTTTTCAATCACTCTGGTGAAGGTGGGCTTTGGTATAGTAAAACAAAATGGGTTGATGGTAAAGAAGTATCTAATCCTGAATTTGATAATTATCAAACTGTAGAACTTACATTTATGCGTGGTTTAGATAATAGTTCTTGGTATTGTTTACCACCTGCTGCTAAAGGTTCATATTGGGAAACAACTGGATGTGGAAATAACCTTCAGTGCGATAATCCGATTGTTGGACAAATGATTCTTGATTCTTTGGAATATTGGATTGACGAAATGGGCGTAGATGGTTATCGATTTGACCTTGCTCCTGTTGTTGGTCGTGAATTTGATGGTACAAATTGGAATTATAACCCTAATGCACAACTCTTAAAAGATATTGCTTCTCTTGGTGCTTCTCGAAATGCTGAAATGATTGCAGAAGCTTGGGATATTGGTGCTTATGGTGTAGGAACATTCCCTGCTGGTTGGGGTGAATGGAATGGACGCTATCGTGATGCTTTACGAGGATTTGTTGGAACAGGTAACAAAAGTGGTACTGATAAGGGAGATTTCCTTCAATACATGAACGGTGATTACAACAATTTTAATGATCAAGGTGGACCTCACAAGACAGTAAACTTTGTTGTTGCTCATGATGGATTTACCCTTGCTGACCTTTGTAGTTATGAAGGAAATGGAAATGCTCAAAACTCAAAACTATCCTGGCCTTTTGGTCCAAGTGATGGTGGTAATGGAGATTATAACTCTTTAGGTTTTGGAACAACACAAGCTGCTAAACGTCAGGCTAACCGAAATTACATAGCAATTCAGATGATGAGCCGTGGTGTGCCTATGATTGTTTGGGGTGATGAGTTTAGCCGTACACAAAACGGAAATAATAACCCATATAACATTGACTCAGTTGCAACTTGGTCAAATTACAATATGATTAATACAAAATCACCTCATCTTGTTGAAACTGGAGGGGCTGGTTCATATCATAATAACTTTGGTACATTTAATAATACTGAAGATGTAAACGGTAACTTCATGTTTATGAAGTATATGTTAGACTTAAAAGCCAACGAACCTGCTCTTAACCAAACTGGTTATGGTGTTGGTTATGATTTCAAAGGTGCCAATGGTAAAACTGAATTAACAGATAGCGATAGATGTGTTTGGGTTCGTATCAATGGTTCTGGTGTAACAGGTACCGATTCTGAAGGTAACACCGTTCAAGGAAGCGATTATCTTGTATTTATGAATATGTATACAGAAGCTGTTTCTTTCTCAGTTCCTACTGCAAATGGTGAAGAATGGAAACTTATGGTAGATACATCTTCTACAAACGAAACAAACTTCAATTATTGGGAAGTTTCTGATTCATCAGATGTTTATAGTTCTTCAACATATAGTGTTCCTGCTTGGTCTGTTGTTATTATGAAAAACTACGGAACTCCAACAACATCTACTCCTGTAATTGAATACGAGGCAGATGCAGAAAGTAAAACTATGAATGTTACAATAAACTGTAGTACAGATGGTGCAACTATTTACTACAAAGAAGGTAATGGTTCATATCAGGTTTATAATGGATCATTTGAAATTGATGCTTCTTCTGCTAAAACAATAACAGCATATGCAGAAAAAGAAGGCTATGCTGATTCTTCTACTACAAGTAAAACATTGTTTATTGATGTATACACAATTTATTGTAAACCAAGTTTTAATGGAACTCCTTATATTCATGTTTGGAAAAATGGCTCTGATTCATTAACTACTTGGCCTGGAGCATCAATGACTGCTATGGGTGATGGTTGGTATGAATATGAAGTTGTTGATGTAAATCAAGGATACGATAGAGTTATCTTCAATGATGGTTCTAGTGAAGAAGGAAAGAAAACAGCTGATTTAACATTTGATAAAGCAAAACCTTACTTTAAGATGACAGGTTCATTTACTGGTGGTTGGGTTGCTGGTAAAGATGCACTTCCACCAGCAACAGTAACTTTAACTGCTAATGCCGATGTTGGTATGGGAAATGCTGTTTATTTCTTTGGCTCTTTTGTTGAAGGTAATAACTGGAATACTCCAGTTAGAGGTGAATATTCTAATGGTAGTTGGTCTGTAACAGTTACAGTTCCTGACTCAGGTTCTTTTGAATGGAAAACTGCAAAGGGCTCTTATGAGAATCAATCTGGTGATAAGATTTGGTCTTCAAATCAAAACTGTAAATATCCAGATCAAACTTCTGTTACGCCTAACTTTTAAATTCTAATTTAGTTGATAATTAAAACACTAAAAGCACTCCTTAGCCAAATCTGGTTTTGGAGTGCTTTTTTTTTGTTTTTAATAATTAAAACTATTTTATTAAGGATTTTATTTCTTCTTCTGATAAACCCGTAACCTGTGAAATTTTTTCAATAGAATCACCGAAAGTTAGCATATTCTTAGCCGTTTCGATTGTCTTTTGTTGAGCACCTTGAGATATGCCTTGTTGGATTCCTTGTGAAATTCCATCTGAAAGACCGGCAGAGTAACCTTCTTTTTTACCGCGTCGTTCGGCGTCAAATTCTGCAAGTCCCCAAGCCATGTAATCACCTCTAAATATTTGTAGAATTTTGTTCTTCTGCAAGTTTTTGTATGGCATCTAAAGAAATACCTGTTGCTTTTGCAATATTTTCAAATGAAAGTGCCATTGATAATAAATTCTTAGCCGTTTCGATGGCCTTTTGTTGAGCACCTTGAGATATTCCTTGTGAAATTCCATCTGAAAGACCGGCAGAGTAACCTTCTTTTTTACCGCGTCGTTCGGCGTCAAATTCTGCAAGACCCCAAGCCATATAATCTCCTTATTAAAAAATAATTGAGGAATTTTCAAATTCCGAAAGAATTTTTTTACGCAGTTTCGCAATAAAATGAGAAACTGCAATATATTTCAAAGTTTGTGTTACAAACTTTAATCAAAAACTTCGACGCTATATTAGGAGAAGTTTTTGATACAGCCTCTAAAAATTTCGTTAAGTTTAGTTTTTTCTACAAGGGAATTAAGTTTGTTTGTAAAATCAGTTGTAGAAGTCCTATCACTAATATACTCCAGAATTGATTTTTTTTCTACATTTTTTTCTTGTTTAAAAGCAGAGGCGTTGAAAATGATTTTATGGGCTTCATCTTGTAAAAATAAATCTGGTTTTTCTTTGCAAGTATTTGAAAAACTATAGCAAGGCAAATTAAAGCCGAAAAAATCATCTTTGCAGATAAAAATAACAAAACTTTCTTTTAACTCGGTGTAATTTTTGCCTTTCAGTAAAAGGTCGATGTCCATCATGGATTGGTAATAGCGAGTTCGTTTTGGTAGATTTTCATCTAGGGAATTTTGGATTTCGATGTCGAAAACCCGATTTGAATC
>JAGBFB010000017.1 GCA_017936665.1 Spirochaetaceae bacterium
ACAAAGAATTAGTTGTATATATCTCAATATACCATAGCCTATTATTTTTTACAAGTCTTATTATGTCACCAAAACTATATACTTTTGGTGACATAATTTGTACAAATTTCTAAACCTTATGTACAACATAGCGCACTTTTCCAACAATTCTGAAATCTTCGCTTTCGCCGTTTTCAAACATAGGTTCATATATCTTATTGTCAGAGATTATTTTTACGCAATCTTTATCTCTTTGTAAGCGTTTTACAAATCCTGCACCTTTGTAATTAATTGCATAGATTCCGTCTGTGCCATCGTAACCAAAATTATCAAAGATAATGATGTCATCATCAAACAAAGTTGGTTCCATAGAATCACCACGAACATAGGCTGCACAGATGTTATCCTTAAAACGCATAAGAGTTTTTGGAATAGCAACGTATTCTAAAATTTCAGCTGTATCTGGAAGTTCCTGGCCTTTTCCTGCAGAAAAAGCTTGTTCATAAACTGGAATATTAATTATTTCTTTTGAAACCTTTTCAGGATAAACTAAAAATTCTTCCATAGTCATTCCAAAAGATTCAACGATTTTAATTCCATCTTCAAAACTCGGAAGTCTTCCAAGTGAGATTTTGTTTCTAAGAGAACCTAATAAAATACCTGTTTGATTGCAAAGCCATTCTTGATTTTTATTAAGCTCTGCAAGTTTCATCTTCACTTTCTTCCAAAAGATTTCTGCATCCATATTTATATTATACATCAAAACAAAAAAAAGAAAATAACCAAACGGTTATTTTAATTGACAATCAATGAAAATATTACTATCATAATTATAGTTATGGTAACAGGATTCCCTAGCCCAGCTCAAGGTTATGAAAGTAAAATAATAGATTTAAATCAAATTCTCATAAAACATCCTTCTGCAACAGTCTTTATGCAGATAGGAACTTCTCGTTATTCAAATATGGGGATTTACAAAGGAGATTTATTAGTCATAGACAGAGCAAAGAAAATTACTCAAAACAGTTTAGTAATCTATGAAGAGGATGGGCATTTTGTTTTAGGAAGGGTTTGTAACATTCAAAAAGAAACTGTAATAACAGGCTCTATTATTCATGTTATTCATACTGTAAAGGATTTATGATTTTACACGCGGACGGAAACTCATTTTATGCTTCATGTGAACAAATTTATCGCCCAGATTTAAGAGGAAAGCCAGTTGCTGTTCTATCCAATAATGATGGCGTAATTATTGCCTTGAACAAAGAAGGAAAAGCTTGTGGAATCAAAAGAAGAAACATTTAATGGAGGCAGTAGATTCGATAACTTCTGTTTATGGCCGTCGATCAATCACTCTTGGGAACTTATGTAAAAGATGGCTGGCAGATGAAACGGGAGTTTTTAAGTCCATGTGTAACAATAGATTTTGAAAAAATACCAAGTGTATATTAAAAAAGTTTTATAGTGTGTCGTTAGTTGGCACACCACCTGATATATAATAAATCAAAAAAGTTTTGGGTTTGAGGGGAATTTTTTATGTAAGGAGATAGCAATGGAAGTAATGGATGAATTAAGTTTCAAGATTTTAGCAGATGGTCAGCAAAAAATCCAAATTAATGAATTTAGAGACATCGATGTGGAACTTGGATTTTCTGAAAAAAAATTACAACAGTCTATTCCCGAAAAGTATTCCTCAATACAAACTGAGTTTAATTCAGCAGAATTAATAAACTCTGAAAAACGAACCAAATATTCAGTAATAGCTTATGAACTTACAGAAATTAATTCAATTTATAATACAAGAGATTTTAAATTGTTTAAGTTTTGTGAAATTGAATCTGTTGCAAAATATTTAAGAAAACTTATTAGTTTACTTAGTTTAATTAATAAGAATTATGAAAATACAACCAAAGAACTTACTCACTTTGATAAAAGTAAACATTCAGAAAAATATGCTCAATATTATTGTGCAAAGGATGTTATCTCTAATTGTTTCTCATTAATGTGTGAAATTAAAGCAAATATAGATGAAATTATCTATGATGAAAATTGTATTTCAGTAAAAAGTTCATATGAAGAACTAAATAATGCGTTAAAAATTCAATTATCTTTACATACAATTCCAGCATCTCTTGCAGAAGTAATTAATACAATTTTTCCTGGAATTCCTCTTACTAAGTTTGAAACAGAGAAAATTGATAATAAGAATTGGCCACAATTTTCCTTTTTCTGCTCTTGGGTACAAAAACTAGATTTGATTTTTCATTATTTCGTTGAGAATTTAATTAATGAGTTTTCATATTTTTTTACATCAGAAGAATTCTTAAATAATCCTATTGGAAAAACTGTGTTTGTTGTTCCTTTTCATTTGTATAAGAAGTTAAACTTCCGAAAAAGTGGTTTATTTCGTAAAGAACGATTTTTTTTGGAAACTTCAACTACAAAAGATAAAGTTTACAAAAAGTACAAGGAATTATATTCTGAAATAAACGATGAACTAAAGAAGATTCTCAAAATTACCAAAACAGAAAAAGAATTAGCTGTAAATCTATCTGGTGAAACTGAAATCGAAAACTTTATTTCAGCTTATTTAAATAAATATCAGAATACTACCTATGGTTCTATTTCAAAACTGGAAATACATCTAGAAGATCCTTGTCTATTAGAAAAGTTTGAAGAATTGCTTCTTACTACAAGATATTTCTTAATTTCAAAATTGGACGATGGTAAAAATCCATGGGAAATTAAAAATTTCAGAAGCTTAGATATGAAGCAAAAGGATATTGATACTGTTGTATTTTTTACTATTTTTTATCGTTACTATTTTAATCAAAATAATACAAGATATATTCCACAAGCACAGATTTGCAGGTTGTTAAATCTTTTTGCCCATACGCAAGACCCTCTAAAAAGGATAAATACACATTTTGCAAAATACTGTAAGGAAGATAATATTGAAAGTTTGTTTTCAGCTAGTTTTTGGGAAGAGTTTTACCCTATTTTGTTGAAATGAAAAACAATTTAATTTTTAAACAATTAGTTTAATGATAAAATAATTATATTGTAGTAAGATACAAATTATCGGGGGAGCACCGGAGAAATCCGCCCGGCCTGCGTTAGCAGGTACGCCTATCTGTAATTTAGTTTGTTCCATAATTTTTTCTATTTACCTATTGACGAACTAGGTAAATAACATTATCTTTTACCTATAACTTTAGTAGGTAATAACTATGTTTTCAGTTTTTTATTTTGAATTTCTAGTTCGCCACAATTTTCGTTATGGGCGGATGTGCTAAAAAATCTCTTCTCAAAAATTGATTAAGTTCGTAAATCGAGTTTTTTATCACACTATTCTCAATTATTTTATAGGAGATTTTTTATGTCTAAATATAAATTTGAAACATTACAACTTCATGTTGGTCAAGAAACACCAGATTCTGCTACAGATTCTAGAGCGGTTCCAATTTACGCTACAACTTCTTATGTTTTTCATGATTCTGCTCATGCGGCTGCAAGATTTGGTTTGCAAGATTCGGGTAACATTTATGGTCGTTTAACGAATACAACTCAAGATGTTTTTGAAAAACGAATTGCTGCTTTGGAAGGTGGTGTTGCGGCATTGGCATTGGCTTCTGGAGCTGCGGCTATCACTTATGCAATTGAAGCGTTGGCACAAAACAATGGGCACATTGTGGCTCAAAAAACAATTTACGGCGGAACTTACAATCTTTTTGCTCACACTTTGCCAAATTTTGGAATTACCACAACTTTTGTTGATATTCACAATCTTTCGGAAGTAGAAAAATCAATCAAAGAAAACACTCGGGCAATCTACATTGAAACTTTGGGAAATCCAAACAGCGACATCCCAGATATTGATGCTTTGGCTCAACTTGCTCACAAACACAATCTTCCTTTGGTGGTCGATAACACTTTTGGAACACCTTATTTAATTCGGCCAATTGAACACGGAGCAGACATTGTAATTCATTCTGCAACAAAATTCATTGGAGGACACGGAACAACTCTTGGTGGAATTATTGTAGATTCTGGTAATTTTGATTGGAGTTCTTCAAAAAATTATCCTGGAATTTCAGAGCCTAATCCAAGTTATCACGGAGTTTCATTTGTTCAGGCTGCAGGAAAAGCCGCATTTGTAACTTACATTCGGGCAATTCTTTTGCGAGACACAGGTGCCACAATTTCGCCTTTTGCGGCATTTTTACTTTTGCAAGGAACAGAAACTCTTTCTTTAAGACTTGAACGCCACGCTGAAAACACAAAAAAAGTTTTGGAATATTTAATAAATCATCCTTTGGTAGAAAAAGTTAATCATCCAGCTTTGGCTTCTCATCCAGACAATGAACTTTACAAAAAATATTTTCCAAATGGTGGCGGTTCAATCTTTACTTTTGAAATAAAAGGGGGCCAAAAAGAAGCTCACACTTTTATTGATAACTTAAAGATTTTTTCTTTGCTTGCAAATGTGGCTGATGTAAAAAGTCTTGTAATTCATCCTGCAACAACAACTCACAGTCAATTGAACAAAGAAGAACTTTTGGACCAAGGAATCAAAGAAAATACAATCAGACTTTCCATTGGAACAGAGCATATTGATGATATTATTAATGATTTAGAAAATGGATTTGATGCAGTAAAAGCAATTCAATAGTTTTAGTTTTAAAATACGAGGTGAAATTATGTCTAAAATTTACAAAGGAATTGATCAATTGATTGGAAAAACTCCATTGGTTGAACTTACAAATATTGAAGAAAAATTTGGATTAAAAGCAAAAATTGTTGCAAAATTGGAATATTTTAATCCGGCAGGTTCTGTAAAAGATAGAATTGCAAAAGCAATGATTGATGATGCAGAAAAATCTGGAAAACTCAAAAAAGATTCTGTAATTATTGAACCAACTTCTGGAAACACTGGAATTGGACTTGCTTCGGTGGCTGCCAGCAGAGGTTACAAAATCATAATCGTTATGCCAGAAACAATGTCTGTGGAACGTCGTCAATTGATGAAAGCATATGGTGCAGAACTTGTTTTAACAGAAGGTGCAAAAGGAATGAAAGGTGCCATTGCAAAAGCCCAGGAATTGGCACAAGAAATTCCAAACAGTTTTATTCCAGGGCAATTCGTGAATCCTGAAAATCCACAAACTCACAGAGAAAATACAGGTCCAGAAATTTGGGAAGATACTGATGGCAAAGTTGATATTTTTGTGGCTGGTGTTGGAACAGGTGGAACAGTTACTGGAGTTGGTGAATTCCTAAAATCAAAAAACAAGGATATAAAAATTGTGGCTGTAGAACCTGCTTCCTCTCCAGTGCTTTCAACAGGCAATGCAGGAAGTCATAAAATTCAAGGAATTGGAGCGGGATTTGTTCCAGAAGTTTTGAACACAAAAATCTACGACCAAATCATCACTGTAGAAAATGAAGATGCCTTTGAAACTGGAAGATTAATTGGAAAATCAGAAGGTTTTTTGGTAGGCATTTCTTCTGGAGCTGCAACTTGGGCTGCCATTGAACTTGCCAAAAAACCAGAAAACGCAGGAAAAACAATTGTAGTTTTATTGCCAGACACAGGAGACAGATATTTATCAACAGATTTGTTTAAATAAATTTAAATAATGTAATGATAAATGAAGTTTCCATCTTTTTTGAATAATTGATAATTCACTAAGATAAATGATTTGTTTGAAAGACAAGTATTGTGATATAATCTTTTAAACAAATCATTTTTTGGGAGTAAGATTTTATGATGATTTCTACAAAGGGAAGATATGCCTTACGTGTGATGATTGACCTAGCAGAACATTTTGCTGAAGGATACGTTCCCATGAAAACTGTTGCCGCAAGACAAAATATCTCCCTTAAATATATTGAACAAATTATGCCTGCCCTTTCCAAAAACAATTTGGTAGAAGGAATCCACGGAAAAGGCGGCGGCTACAAACTAAGTCGAAATCCAAAAGAATACACAGTGGGCGAAATCCTCCGGCTCACAGAAGGCGACCTTGCTCCTGTCAACTGCCTAAAACACAACGCTCCCCCATGCGAAAAAAAACAAACCTGCAAGACCCTTTCCATGTGGCAAGATTTTTTCACCCTTACAAACAACTACTTTGACGGAATAAAACTTTCAGATTTATTAGGGTAAAAAACTACAATTTTCGCACTTTTTCTTCTATTATATTAATCACTTTGATAAACTCTTCGTCGCTTTTTCCAGTGGGGTCGTCAAGTTGCCAGTTGTCGTCAAAGTCTTTTCCAATGTAGGGGCAAGTCACATTGCAGCCCATAGAAATTGCCACATCAACAGAAGGAATGTCGGAAATCAGCTTGGAATGTGGACTATATTATGATAATAATGAGACCCGGGTAACGTCGGCAAGAATTTTCTTGCCGTTTTTTTATCCTTTTTCTCCTAATGACTTCATCAATCCATTTACACCTGCACTACTCTTTCTGATATATTGTTTTCCAGCATGTTCTACAATAAAATATGAATGATTTAATACAGTTAGTTTATAAACTTTACAGTCATTTTTTTCAAAGAGGAATTGCTTTTGGTTCATTATGCCCTCCTCTTTTTGTTGTAATTTTGCTTGGTTTGAAATTTTGCAAATTCTGATTTCAAGTTTATTGGTGTTGAAACAGAATTACGGATATATTCTTTGATGTTTTCCAAAAAGAGCTCTGGATTATCTTTGGGTTGTTCTTCCCATTTTGTAGTTTGGCTTATGTCAGCAAGTAGTTTTGCAGGAGATTTTGTTAGTCCTTCTAAGAAAGCTTTTCCTAATTCAGTAATAACAATATCCTTTTTGTTAAACTTGATATATTTTGATTTTAGTAGTTTTGGAATGAATGTGTGTCTTGTTGCAGCTGTTCCAAGTCCAACTAGTTTTCCTTCTGTTTCTATTGATTTTGGATTTTCCATGAATGCTAAAATAGATGCTTCATTAAAAAACTTTGGAGCTTTTGTATTCTTTGGCACAATGGTTATCGTATTTAGATTAAGATTATTCCAATCAATTTCAGATAAAACTTGTGAATCTAAAATATTTTCTTTTTCTTCAGGTGTATTAATCGTAACAAAAGATTTCCATCCGTTATCGATAATCTTTCTACCAATAACCTTAAATTTTGAACCATTCACATCTAAAAAAACAGTTTGCTTTTCATAAACATGAGCGGGACAGAAAGCAAGAAAGAATCTTTCCAGAATTAAACAGTATATTTTTTTTTCATCAGCACTAGCAGTTTTAGGAAGAACTTCTAGAGGAATAATTGCGTGGTGAGCTTCTAATTTTGAATCATCAAAAACTCGTTTATTTGAGGAAGTATAGTTTCCATTTTCAAAAGTTTCATTATAACATTTATAGGTCGATAATAACATTGACGATGTTACTTTACACAAGTTTATGTTATCTTTTCCCATTACTTTTGAAGGTGTTCTTGGATAAGAAACACATTTATATTCTTCATATAACTTTTGAACAATTTGCAAAGTTCTTTCTGCAGAAAAACCATACAATCTAAAAGCTTCTTTCTGTAAATCATTTAAATTATATAATTGAGGCGGATTTATTTTCTTTTCTTCTGTTTTATTGCTTATTAAAGATGCTCTTTTTCCAGAAAGGTTATTAAGTTTTTCTAATGGATTTGGAAAAGAAGTATTTTCAGTTTCATCAAGAAATATACCAATACATTCATTTCCATTGTTATCTGAGAAATTGCCAAAATGTTCGTAGTATTTTTCTGATTTGAAGTTTTCAATACTTTCACAGCGATTATTAATTGCACTTAAAATTGCTGTTTGTACTCTTCCAGCTGTAAGTAGAACTCCAGACATGTTAGTCATAAATCTAGTAAAGTTCATACCTACAAGCCAATCAGCTTTTTGTCTTGCAAATCCCTGTTCTGCAATATCATCATATAGGTAACTTGGTTTTGCGTTTTTGATTCCTTCAAGAATTACTTCTGGTGTTAATGCTTGAGAAACCCAAAATCTTTTGATTTTAGAATAATCAGAAATTCGAGAAGCTAA
>JAGBFB010000018.1 GCA_017936665.1 Spirochaetaceae bacterium
CACAAAGCTTTATCTTTCTCCAATTTTGGATTTGCATGACCAGTCACTAATCAGCTGGAATCTTTCAGAAAGTCCGAATTATGCCCAGACGGTCGATATGCTTGAAAAGGCATTTGCACAAATTCCTGATGGGACTAATCTAATTCTCCATTCTGATCAGGGTTGGCAGTACCAGATGTATGATTATCAAAGGCGTTTGAAAGAAAAAGGAATCCGACAGAGCATGTCCAGAAAAGGGAATTATCTTGATAATTCGGTAATGGAAAATTTCTTCGGTTTATTAAAATCTGAGCTTTTGTATTTACAGGAGTTTGAGCCTATTGAACATTTCAAAAAGGAATTGATTGAATACTTGTCTTGGTACAACGAAAAAAGAATTAAAGTTAAATTAAAAGGACTGCCCCCTTTACAATTCAGGAATCAGTCCTTAAAATCAGCCTAGTTAAAGTGTCCAATAATTGGGGTGCACTTCACTAGTGTATGAAACAATCAAAGTTATCTTACATAATTTTGTTGCTCCTTTTATACTTTCGGTGGTATAATTTTTATTATTTAAGAAGGAGAATATCGTTATGGAAGAAATTCTTTTAAATTCCAACGACATCATCGAAAAAATTTCAGAGCAAGTTCATAACACATGGATGGAAAATCGTATACAAGAAGGTTGGTCTTATGGACCTGAACGTAATAATTTACTAAAGCAAACACCATGTATAGTTCCTTATGATGAATTACCAGAGTTTGAAAAAGAATATGATCGAAAAACAGTAAGAGCCACAATAAAGGGATTATATAATCTTGGTTTTTTGATAATAAAAAAATAAGTGAGGTACGTAAATTATGATTAATATTTTGGGAAATTTTGTATTTTGGACAGTTTTGAGTTTTGTTATTCTTCTTGCTTTTATTATTATTGCATTTACAACTCATAGAGGGAAACGACGAAATTATAAATACATGGCTATTATGTTAATGCTGGGGATCTACTTGTCAAATGTAACTTTTATAAGTTCATTAATTTTTTTTGGAAATGCGGTAGAATGGAAAGAAAATATTTCTTCATATAGTGATGTTTCTATAAAAGATTTTTCAAAAAATACAAAACTACCAGAAAAAAATTCTGTTTTTCATCATTTTAATACAGAATATAAGATAGTAGATTCAGAATTTTTATTAAGGGATTCTGTTTTATATGGACTAATATATTCTACAAAAATGAGTGGACTTGGTTTAAAATATCAGGCATTAATACCAGTATCCTTTTATTTCAGTATTTTTTCTGGAATTTTCTTTGTAGGTCTTACGATTCTCTCCCCCATAGTTTTTGGTGGTTTAGTCGCATCTTTTTTTGAAGGATTTTTTACCTTTATACACTATTTTATTACCAAGAATTTCTGCGATATTTATTACTTTTCAGATTTAAATGAAAAGTCTTTATTACTTGCAAAGGATATTAATGAAAAACAAAAGCACTGTCTTATTGTATTTTGCAATAAGAATAAAAAAGCAGACACTAGTCTCTTGCAAGAAGCAAAATATAATGGATTTATTCTTACTACACGAAATGAATTAGATTTTGTTAAAATATCAAAACATAAACATTGTTTTTTCGAAATGAAAAATGATGAAGTAAAAAATCTTACTGATGTTTCTACCCTACTTTCTGAGTTCCAAAAACTTGCTAATAAATATTCTAGTGAAAGTACAACGAAAAACATATTAATAAATAATCAAATCTATTTGGTTGCAGAAAAAGAAACTTCTTATGAGGTAATTAATAAATTGCAAAAATGTGTAAATGTCATAATTCTAAACAGATATAAATCTGCTTTTTATAATTTACTGTTTAACAAGCCTTTGTATGAATGTTTAGGTGACCGTAAAGATTTCTCTATTACTGTTATAGGATCAGGGAAGTGCAGTTCTGAAATTATAAAAGCTTGTGTATGGTGTACTCAACTAGGAAATGATTATTCAACAAAAATAAATGTAATAGACAAGAATGCAACAGTCTTGGAAAAAAGATTAAAAAAAGAATGTCCTGAATTAATTTCAAATTCATACAACATCAATTTTTTTGATTGTGATATATCAACACCAGCATTTAACAATATTTTGGAAACAAAGTGTGCTGATACAAATTATATAGCAGTTGCAAATGGTTCCGATGATGACAATTTACGAATTGCAATGGAATTAAGAAGATTCTATCTCTCCTCTTCTTCAGAATTTGATAATCTACCAGTTATAAATGTTTATATAGAGAATGATGAATACTTGCAAAGCGTTAAGGGATTAATAAATTCATCTTTAGAAGATAAAAAAAATAATTATATTTTGGAATCATTTGGTTCAGATAAAGAATTTTATTCTTATTCAATGTTTAATGATTCCGATATTGAAAAACTTGCATTAAATTCAAGTTGTGTTTACTGGAAATATAGGAAAGATAATCATCCAGAAGAAAATTATACTGTTTCAGAACTAAACAATATGTACTTTTTTGATAAAGAATTTGAAAAAAACTCAAATAGAACAAATGCAATTCACCTTGTTTATAAATTATATTTATTAGGTTTTGGGATAAGAAAAAAATCAGATCCAAATATAACACAAGAACAGAAAATTTCCGCACCAGAGTTGTTGAAGCGATTAAAAGAAAATCTTGCTGATAAAAGTAAGCTAGATAATCTTGCGTATATAGAACATGACCGCTGGAATGCATTTTATAGGAGCGAAGGATGGTGTGGAATCCCTTATGACAAATGGGATGCTTTTAAGAAACAATATAATAAACAGAAAAATTATGTAGTTAAGCAGCATGCATGTATTTGTTCTTACGATATGTTACAAGAAGTTGAGAAAAAGTTTAATGGAGATTACAGATCCTATGATTATGCTTTTATGAAATATCTTACAATGACACTAGGATTGGAAAAAGAACCTAATCCAAAGGAACCTGAAATCAATGTTTTTGGTGTGGAATATATTTTGGTAGAACTCTGATAAGGAGAATAAGTGTGTTGCAATGTTTTATTAGCCATTGTTCTGATGATTTAGAATCAATTGTTAATCAGTTAGATAGTATACTTTCTAAACATTTTTCAAAAAATAAATACAGTTTTTTTTGTTCTTCCACATCAAGTAATCCTCTTTTACCTGGGACTGATGTTGGCGGTGAATTAAAGAAAAAACTTAAAGAATCAAAATGTATGATAGCAATTGTTACTGATAATTATTTACGCAGTCCTATAAGTTTAACTGAATTAAGTGCAAAATGGTTTTCTGGTGACAACAGTAGCATTATACCATTGGTTTTTTCTTCCGAAGGTGAAAACTATTTTAAACAGAAATTTATTTCCAACTTGGTCTATTTAAACACAATGGATACAAAGCGTTCTCGTATCAATGCAGAACTAATGTTAAAATGTTTAAAAGAAAATAATTTTATTCCTAAAAATGACAGCAATTTTTTAGATGAATTAACTTATTTTTTTGAAACTTGTAAACAGAATGCTTCTAAGAGAGCTTTTATTGGAAGTGGAGATGTATATCAAAACATTAATTCTTTCTGTGAAGATAAAGGAATAAAACAATTAGGTAAAGGAGTACTTTCACCTGACATCGTAAGGAAACGTCTTGCAAGAAGAAAAGAAATATTTATTGTTATGACTACGGGAAGTTCTTTTATCGATACATATTCAAAAGATTTTTTACAGAATGAAATTGCAAACGGCACATCTGTTTATATGATTCTTCCAAATAAACATTCAGATTTTTGTAAAGATGTTGCTTTTGTAGAATCTCCAGAAAATAATATTGAAAATTACGAGAGAATATCTCGTGAATTCGACTCGGCAGTAAGCAAATTAAAATTTGTATTAAATGAGGCAAAAACATTAGCAAGTAACAAGAATAATATCGGACATGTGTTTATATGTGCTGCTTATAATTTATTAAGGCAAACCATTTGTATAGGAAGAAGCGAAAACGATGAATGTTGGGGTTGGCTTAATACAACTATGCCTCCCGCTAGGACGGCAGGAAATACTCCTACAATTGTTTTTGAGGGAAATGCTTCAGATAAGGATTCCTTTTGTCATGTTGTTTACCAACATGTACAACAATTAATATATGTGGCTCGGCAAAGGAATGGATTGATAGATCTTGTTAATGAGCCTCATTTTTCATCATTTGAAAATGATGAAATTAAGGATGTGAGCGAAAAGCAAGAAATCATTAAAAAATGGAAAGTAAAATTTGAAACAGCTTGTAAATATATGGAAAAAAGACAGGCTGTTGTTGATAGAGTTTTAATTGAGATCGCCGCTCAACATCCTTTGAAAGGAGAGTTGCCAGGTGAAGAGTTTAAAGCAAGGTTAGATTACGGTTACCAATTATATCAAAAATTACGTAAATCAGGAAAGAATGTATATATTTATGTTCCTGGTAGTAAACATATGTTCAACGGAAATATTGATCTTTTGACACTATCGGAAGCTGGATGTAGGTATTTGCTTTCTTTAGGCATAGAAAAAGATAAACTTTTTGGTGATAATGAAAATATGGAATATATGGGAGAAAATGGAGTTTATAATTCTTGTGATGAATGTTTTGTGAGTTCTAGTATTTTCAATGACTATTCGTTTGGTCAATTACATTGTGTATGTTCACCCAACCAAGTAACAAGAAAGCAACTCTTTTACTTGAATTATAAAATAGTACCGTTTATTCATACAGTTTCTGAAGAAAATATGTTTCACAATTTTACTGATGAACTATTTAACAGTGTTCCTACTGTTTTATATAAATATCCTGATTGGAGTATTCCAGAATGTCCGATTTTTGAGAAATCTCGATTGGAACGTATGCCTGGATATAGGAAAGGATGATTAATCTCTCTCAATACATCTGTTATATAATCGAGTTCAGTATATCTTTTTACTTGTGGATATAGCCCTGTGAGATATAAATAAATCTGGTTTGCTTTTTCTAACAGTTTTTTATCATATGGTTTTCTAAGTGTGGCAAGGGAACTATAAAAACAAGTAAAAAGATGATAACACTCCATGTTCTTAGTTTCAAATATGACTTGTTCACTATAAGCAATGCCTTTTCTATAATATTCCTCAAATTTATCAAAATCTTCTAATTCATAATATACAGAAGCAATTGACCCACAAACTCAAAGTTATGTGAATATAGAGATGAATTTTTGAAAAAAATGAACAATGAAAAAATATGACGTTGCTCTCAAAATGATGTAAAAACAACAAGTTCAGAAAAAGACACTAGTCTTATAGACAATTTAAGATATAATAAAAGAATGGGCTAGCTAAATTAATCTATATTATTTTTGGTAAAACGGTATCGCTTTCCCAAAATCATAATTTATAGGCGTATTTTTATGAAAGCCTTAAATAGTATAAGGAATTTAACCCAAGAACTTAAATTTTCCAAAACAGTTTAAGGGATGGATTTCTGAGACTGTCCAATTGCAGTAAATCTTTTTTCAAAAATAGCAATGAAGAAATGAAAAATGAACTTTCTTGTTTTGATATTCAAGGATTTGAGAAATAAGTAGAAGCACTTGAGAATCAAAAAAAGAACAAGTAATTCGTGGTGTTGACAGAATCAACCAATATCGCTGCTAAAATATCAATCAAAAGTTCGTATTTTTATTTCCAGAACACACCGAACTCCGTCCTTTCAGAGAACAATCCCATGAAAAAAGTTGACAGGGATGTAGATATGTAAATTTATTGGATTTTGATTTGTTTTTTGAGTCTCCATAATAATATAATTCACTTCATAGAAGCGTTGAATATAACTTCGTGGTCAATTCATACACTCTTTAATTACTGCTAAATGATATGAAAAATCTCCCACTAGGGGATATTCTGTAACAAGAAAAGTATAAATTTCTAAAGCTTCTTCTAACAAATTTTGGTCATATGGCTCTCGACAACAAGCTAGAAGACAATAGGCAAGGCCTAAATTCTGATAATCCTGTATTTCGTTTGTCTTTTCAAATATTTTCTTCCTTCGATTAAGATGTTTACGATAAAAACGTTCAGATTTTTCAATTTCTCCTTTCTTTCTATTAAGGTCACCAAAATCCTGATAACAAATTGTTAAATTACGATAATCTTCTATACTTTTAGTTTCATTAAAAATATCTCTTAATAGTAAATATGAATTTTTAAAACAAGTTTCTGCTTCTTCTTGTTTTTCAATCTTTAAGTAAACAATTCCAAGTTGATGATATCCAACTGCTAAATCACATCGATATATATAATTATTATTTTCTTGCAATAATTGTTCACTTAAAAAAAGTGCTTTTTCATAAAACTTCAAAGCATTATTCACATTACCGTGTCTAAAATATATATTTCCTTGCCTTTCATAACCCAAAGATAAAAGACGTTGTATGTTTTCGGACTTGGATATCTCCATTAATCCTTCACAAATGTCACTTTGCTTCCTAAAACATTCTTGAGCTTCGGATTCACTATTAGGCCCCTCTTGTTCAAGAACTTGTCCAAGATTCCAATAAATATTCGCTAAATTATATCTTGTTTCTTCTGTGAATTCCGTATCTAATAATCTCCAACAAAAATCAATACTCTTTTTGAAATAATTTTTTGCCTTTGTTAAATTTCTTTGTTGGAAGAAATAATTTCCAAAAATATTGAAATATCTTATTAATTCAGGGAAAAGTTCTATATTAGTTGTCTTTTCTGCCACCTGCTCAATAAAAGTAAATATATTAAAGTTAAAGTCTTCTGCATTAGTAAACTTTTGTTTATTCATTAGGTAATCCCTATAGGTGCAAATAAATTGCCGAAGATAATACACCTTTCCTGTTTTTTCTACTATTTTATTTATTAGTTCTAACTGTTCTTTAATATACTTATCAACCTCTTTTAGTTTTCCCATTTCTTTACATATATTAATATATTTGCTATAACTTGCTAACAAATTCACATTTTCTTTTATGTAATCTTTATTTTCCACTAATTGCTTACCAATTGTGATTCCTTTATGATAAAATTTTTCAGCAGTTTCAAGATTTTTTCTACCTGCAAAAAAATCTCCAAGAAACATATAACATCCAAGATATATTTGTTGAAATTTAGTAAAAGTCTTATCTTTGGGTATCTGCTTAATCAAATAAGAAATCATTCTATAATACTTTTCAATTTCAACATAGTTTTCTTTTTTGATATTCAAATTAATTAATCTCTCACAACTAGCAAGTAAAGAACAAAAAGCATCATATGTATTTATTTTTTTTTTATAATGTCATTGTCTAAAGCAAATTTTTTTCTATAATATTTTTCAGCTAAATCATAGTTTTCTTTTTTGATATTCAAATCACCAAATCTTTCATAAAGACATAACTCAAAGAACTTGTTTTTTATAGTTTCATCATGAGTTACTAGCATGCTTTTATACACATTTTCTGCTCTTTTATAAAACTTCTCTGCTGTTATTAAATCACAATTTTTTTCATGAAATCTTCCCAATAATTCAAAACTATACATTAAATTAGTCCAATCAACGACTGTCCCTTCGGCATCTTTCAATCGTTCATATAAATTATACATTTTTGTATAAAATTGTTTTGCTTTTCTATAATCGTCCTCAAAACCTCTTTCGTCATAAAAACAACCTATCGCTTCATAACACCCAGCTAATTTACGACGACTTTCCAGTGTATCTTCAGCTTTTACTAAATACTCCCCTAAAGCAAGTGCCTTTAATAATATACTCTCTGCTTGATTTTGATTACCTTCATCTTGGTAGATTTTACCTAATTTCTTATAAAGAGATAACAATAGTCTTCGCACATTATTAGTATCTTTAATTTCAAATATATGCTCACATAATGTGATAGATTTTCGCAAATATGTAGATGCTACTATTACATCCCACTTCTCCATATAAACATCACTTAATCTTTCATAAATAATAGCTAGATCTTGATTATCATCAATAGTTTTGGTACAAATTTTTAATCCATTATTATATAAATTTAACATTCTCTTGTACGAAGTTTCAGCGTCTTGTATTTCTCCCTTTTGAAAGAATTGATCACCTAATGACAAAAGTGCATCTAACAAAAATTTATAATCTCTTTCTGCATTTGTTTTTTGAAATTGTTTTTCCCAATAAACCACCAATTTCTTTTGCCATTCGACTGCGATATCATCATCTTGACCTACACCAACTCCAAATTGATACATCTCGACCAATTTCACAATTGCTTCTGGAACTTTATTTGATTCTGCAGCAGAAGTGATAAGTTGCAATGCTCGTTCGAGATTTATTTCAACATCTATACCATTAAGATATGCCAGTCCAATAAAAAAATTGTGTTGTGGATCTCCATCATTTTCTCTGCAAGTAATTTCTAATAGAGAAGATTCTAAGGCATTTGTTAATTCAATGTTATTATATCCATCAATACATTTTGGTATTTCTGGATATTGTTCTATTAGTAAATCATAATTTGTTTGTTCCATTTCAATGGGAAGAATTTTTTTTTGGTGCAAAGCAGCAGGATATTCATCAGTTCTTATATAGTTATCTTCATTAACAAGATTTGGAGTTACAACCATAGTAAAAAGTTCACTTTTTTGAATTACTTTTAAGATTGCCTTATTAAAATTCT
Source organism: Spirochaetaceae bacterium (assembly GCA_017936665.1). GTDB lineage: Bacteria > Spirochaetota > Spirochaetia > Treponematales > Treponemataceae > RGIG9060. The sequence goes on from JAGBFB010000018.1 coordinate 8,678, forward strand.
CTCCAGGTTCAAGATATTCATCATACCAAATTGCAATATCACGGCAAAAATCATTTTGATGAATAAGTTGCATTAATTCGTTTGCATATTTACGATCTTTCTTGCGATAACTTAAAAAAATATAAGCGTCGAAAGCAGAACGAATCATAGATGCTAATTCGTCATTAATCAAATTGGCATTTAAATATTTTTTTAATTTTTCATCATATGAGATTGAAGTTGAATCCTGTGAATTTGGGTCAAGATACTGTAGTTTGCTAAAGTATTTACCGTATAGCTCATCTAACCCATTTTCTAGCATTAATGGTAAAATTGGTTTCTTATTTTTAATTGCATAAGGAACATCATATTTCAACGTACGACATGACGGAGTTAGTAATAAATTGGTAGTTATAGGAACAACAAAAAGATCCATATCTATAAGTGGAAATTTTTTTTCATTGATATCTTCCATATTATACCAGATTACGCAATCTACAATACTACGAATTTCTTTATATATTTTATCAAAAAATTTTTCGTGATCCTTTGGATGACAAGTAAAATAAACATGTCTTGCTCCATGATGAAAATTACCTTCTGGTTTATGCACAAATATACCCCATATTTAATATCATTATAATTTCATATTATTATAATATATATTTTTATTTTGTAAACTAATATAATTTAGTACTTCTTAAATTGCCTATCTAATGTCTGAGTTTCTTAAGTTCATCTTAGTATACTAGTATTACTCTAAAACCATTTCAAATATTTATGTTAAAAAATATAATACATTTATTGAAGAACTTTCTATAGGATATAATGATAAATCTAATGAACGAGCATTAGAAGCAGAAAATGCACTTAATGAATTAACCGATATTATTAAGTCATTTCTTGACTAAAGAAAGACCTTGTAGAATATTCTTTGTTAGTAATCATAAAAGATAGATGAAATTGATGATATTATGCAATTTCACCTATCTTTTATTATATTTGAAGATATGCTAGTGTCATAGGAAAACTCCCATTATAAAAGAAATATTTTTTTATCTTGCTGGATTATACAAATTTTCTTCTTTTGTAATTGTTGTGTCGTAATTTGTCTTTGTTATAAACTCTACTTAACTCTTATTTAATTTGTATTGATGAATGTGGCTACTTACCTTTAGATCGGTAAACTTTTGTTTTCTGTAATTTCAAATGCCTATGAACGACTTTCTTTAATTATCACTACAAATTTACCATTCAATGATGAAGTGCACTCCCATTTCTTGTTAACATAGAAGTATAAAAATGGCAAGTTTATATTTTGAAACAAGAATATTAATTGATAGAAATTAATGATGTAGCATTTTTAGAAATATAACACATGTAACGCTAACTGTGATTTGCCATGTCTTTTTATTTTTGTTCTTAAGTTCGTCTTATTTATATGCACTATTAAAACCATTTATTCTAACATTTTTTCTATTATGTCCTTATTTTTTGAATATCTCACATTACTAGGATATTTTAGTTCAAGAGTGGTATAGATCTGAAGTGCTTGAAATAAAAGGGCTCTGTTATAAGGTTCCTTAATGGTGGCAATTTTATAATAAGAAACTGCAAGATGATCGTAAAGTTCTACATTATCTTTACAAACGGAAAATAGTTGTTCGTTGATTAATAATTCCTTTTTGTAATACATTTCTGCTGAATCTAGATTGTTCCAATGTTTATAGAGATCTCCAAGATAACTATAATTTAATGCTAAATTATGTTGATTCTCTAAAGACTTAGATTTGTACACCAATCTCTCTCTTAATGAAAGACTTTTTTGATAAAATTTTTCAGCTTTAATAAAGTCTCCCCGTTCTTTGTTTACATTTCCAAGTCTGATATAACTATACGATAAATCACGCTGTGATTCTGGTGATTTTTCTTCACACAACTGTTTACTTAGAGAAAAAGATTTTAAATAATACTCTTCGGCTTCTTTCAATTGTCTAAAAGACATACGTATATCACCAAGTCTTTCAAAACTAATTGAAAGATAACGTTTTGCCTCCACACTTTCTGTTTCAGTAGCAAGTTCTTTAGTTAAGTCTAAACAAATTTGGTAAAACTCTTCTGCTTTATTCAAATTATTTTGCAATTTGTATATTTCACCTAACTTTTCATAGTTTATAAATAAATTACGATGAGCTATATAGTTTCTAGTTTCTTTTGCTAATTTTTCACTTTGAATGAGAGCTTCCTGATAATATTTTTTTGCTTTTTCAAGATGGCCGTATTTTTCATAGATATTTCCTAACCAAAAATAACTTTCCCATAGCAAACGGCAAGATGTCTCTGTTTCTCCAGTTAGCATTATTATTTCTTTTCTTAGTGAAAGACTTTTTAGATGAAAACTTTCCGCATCTTTTAGGTTTCCACATTTTTCGCAAAGATATCCTAAAAACTCAAGACAAATAGATAAATTGCTTTTAGTTTCAATAGATACATTTTCTTTTGAAAGCTGTTCTATTAAAGTAAAGGTTTTTTTATATAAAAAATAGGCTTCTTCATAATTATCACGGGCTTCACATACATAACTAAGTCTTTCATAGCAGACTGAAAGATTGTATCGATTATCTTTTTCAGGACTTTTGTTACACAATTTAAGCATTTCATTATATGTACTTTCTGCCGCATCAAGATTTATAGAAAATAACTGATTGCCTAAGTTCCAAAGTTCATAAAAGTACTTTTGGAATACTTCTATGGTATTATTGTTAAAGTATTTCCTTTCCCAATAGTCCACCAATTTCTGTTGCCATTCGACAGCAATACGATAATCTCGTTTTACACCATGTCCATCTTGATACATAGACACTAATTTCTCTATCGCTTCTGGAACTTGATTAGATTCTGCTGCAGTAGTAACAAGCTGTAATGCCCTTTCATGATTTATTTCAACATCTATCCCATTTAAATATGCTAGACCTATGAAAAAGTTGTGTTGTGGATCATTATCATTTTCTCTACAAGCAATTTCAAATAGAGAAGTTTCTAAGGCATTTGATAATTCAATGCTATTATATCCATCAATGCAGTTTGGTATTTTTGGATATTGTTTTATTAGCTCAGTGGAATCTGTTGGAACCATTTCAACTGGAAGAATATTCTTTTTGTGCAAGGCAGCTGGATACTCATGTTTTTTTACATAGTTATCTTCATTAATTAGATTAGGAGTTACAACCATAGTAAAAAGTTCACTTTTTTCAATTGCTTTTAAAATTGCATTATTAAAATTTTCTCCGGGCTCAAGATATTCATCATACCAGATAGCAATATCACGACAAAAATCATTTTGATGAATAAGCCTCATTAATTTATTTGCATATTCACGATCTTTTTTACGATAACTTAAAAAAATATAGGCATCGAAAGCTGAACGAACTTTCAATGCTAATTCGTCATTTATTAAGTGAGAATTTAAATATTTTTTTAATTTTTCATCATATGTTATTGCTGTTGGATCTTGTGAATTAGGATCAAGATACTGTAGATCGCTAAAATGCTTGTAAAATAGTTCGTCTAATCCATTTTCTTGCATCAATGGTAAAATTGGTTTCTTATTTTGAATTGCATAAGGAACATCATATTTCAATGTACGACATGACGGATTTAGTAATAATTTTGTAGTTATAGGAACAACAAAGATGTTCATTCTTTCAAGGAGAGTTATGTCATCATTCTCATCGTATTCCTCTGTGCTATACCAAACAATACAGTTTGAGAATTTTCGTATATCTTCATAAATTTTTTCGAAATATTTATCATGATCTTCTGGATGACAAGTGAAGAACACATTTTGCTTTCCTTGTGGAGAAACATTTTCTGGTTTTTGATGAAGCATAATAAAAAGCCCTTATTTTTGAATAATTTTAAAAACAATAATTACTTGAATTTACCACTTATTGACTTTTATTGTTTAATGACTCTCATCCAACATTTGCTTTACGAAATTATAATCTTTAGAATATTGTGTAATCTGTGGGTATTGAGATTTTAGCACATCATATATATTGAGAGCTTTTTCTAGTAATCTCTTATCGTAAGGTTTTTGAATAATTGCAGTTATTAAGTATGAATAAGCCAAGTCATTATATATTTTTACTGTACCAATTTCATTTGCTAGTTCTTCCCTTATGGAAATACTTTTACTATAAAGAATTTGGGTTCTATCCAAATTCTTTTGCTTTTTATAGAAATTTCCAAATTGAATATAAACAACTGATAAATTACGTCGAACTTTTACAATTTTAGTCGTTTTTACTAGTTGTTCTAATAAAGCGATGCTTTTGCAATAAAATTCTTCTGCACTAATCATATTACCACGACTCTCATGAAGTGACGCAAAATCAGCATAATTAATAGACAAATTTTCTTTGTCCTCAATATTTTCTGTTTCTGCTACAATTTTCTCGTACATAGTTATGCTTTTTCTGTAAAACTCCATGGCATTGTCTAAGTCTTTTTTTTCCTTACATATATCGCCAAGTTTGTTATAGCAAAGGGATAAATCACTTTGAGATTGCATAGAGTTTGTTTCCTGGGCAAGATGTTCAAATATATCAAGACTTTTTCTATAAAAATTTTCAGCATCATTTAAATCTCCTTGCATACATTTAAGAATACCGAGAGTTCCATAACTTACTGCTAAATTTCGACGGGAATACACAGTTTTTGACTCTTCCATGAGTTCTTCACTTAAAACAAGTACTTTCTGATAAAATTCTTCAGCTTTTACCAAATTATTTTTTGCTCTGTATATATCCCCTAATTTATTATAGTTGTAAGAAAGATCAAAGCGAAAGTTTAAATTTCTTTTTTCTTTTACAAGTGGTTCTTTTATTGCTAAACTTTTATTATAATACTCCTCTGCACTATTTAGATCTCCCTTATATTCTTGTATTTCACCTAGATAGAAATATGCTTCTGATAAACTGCTTCTGTCATCTACAAGATCTGTCCTTTCAACAAGTTGTTCATCGATAGAAAGACTTTTCTTATAAAATATTTCTGCTTTAGTTAAATTATTTTGCTTTTTATAGATTGTTCCCATATTTTTATAAATATTCGATAGGTTACATTTAGTAGGGACTGTGTTTATATATTTCGCTAGTTGTTCTTGTAGATCTAAACTCTTCTTATAGAATATTTCAGCCTCCATAAAATCATTTCGATTTTCATGTATTTTTCCCAACCTTTCATAGAAAATAGCCAGATTATTTCTGGCGTTTAATGTTTCTGTTTGTTCCGCAATATTTTCAGCTAAAATAAATCCCTTTCGATAAAAATCTTCGGCTTTATCTAAATTACCCTTTGTCATAAAAAAGTTACCTATACTGTCATATAGAAAAATCAGACTGTCCTTAAAATCTATTTCCTTTGCTAATTGTTCAGTTAAATCAAGAGCTTTACGGTAAAAATCTTCGGCGAGATTTTCATTTTCCTTCTTTGTATAAAGGTCACCTAATAGCCTATAAGTATGTGCCAAATCTTCTCGGGAATGGATATGTTCTGTTTTCGACACAATATATTCATCTATTGACAGACATTTTATATATAACTCTTCTGCACTGTTAAAATCACCTTTTTTTTGGCTTATATCTCCTAGCTTTCTGTAACTATGTGATAGTTCAACTATCATAGAATTTCCTTGTTTTGCTGCAATTTCTTCACTAATACTAAGGCATTTTTTATAAATTTGCTCAGCTATATCAATGTTACCTTTTTCTTGAAATATTAACCCAATCATTCCATAAGAGTTCAATAGGGATCGTTGATCCTCTGCAAAATCTTCTTTTTTAGGATTCTTACCCCAAAATTCTAATCTTCGTTGATATATATTCAGTGCTTTGTCTACATCTTTTAGGCCAAAAAATTGGTACCCAAGTTCTCCTAATTCGAATAAAAGCTTTTTGTAATCGGATTTATTATTTGACTTCTTAAATTCCTTCTCCCAATAATCCACCAATCTCTGTTGCCACTCTACAGCCACACGATAATCTCTCTCTACACCATATCCATCATGATACATCGTTACCAATTTTTCTATTGCTTCTGGAACTTCGTTTGTTTCGGCAGCAGATGTGATAAGTTGTAAGGCTCTCTCGTGATTTACTTCGACATCAATACCTTCAAGATATGCTAAGCCAATAAAAAAGTTATGTTGAGGATCGTTATCGTTCTCTCTTTTTGCAATTTGTAAAAGAGATGAATGTAGTACATCCGATAAAGCAATCTTATCATGAGCATCTACACAATTTGGAATTTTTGGATATTTTTCAGAAAGTGCTTTATAATCTATTTTTTCTAGTTCTGTAGGAATGATTGTTTTATTTTGTTTTACAGCCTCTGGATACTCTACCGTCTGCACATAGTTAGTTTCATTAACTAAGTTTGGTGTTACCACCATTGTAAAAATATCACTCTTTTTTAATGCTTCCGTTATTGCATTGTTAAAATCCTCTCCAGGAACAAGATATTCATCATACCAGATAGCAATATCACGACAAAAATCATTTTTATGAATAAGCCGCATTAATTCATTTGCATATTTTCGATCTTTCTTGCGATAACTTAAAAAGATATATGCATCAAAAGCAGCCCTAACCTTTTCAGCCATTTCATCACTTACTAAAACAGAATTCAAATATTTTTTTAGTTTATCTTCATAAGAAATTGCAGTTATATCGTGTGCATTAGGATCTAGATATTGCAAATCTCCAAATTTGCGAGTAAATAATTCATCTAAACTCATCTCTTGCATCAGTGGCAAAATTGGAATATGTTTTTCCAGCGCAAAAGGTACATCCAATTCAATTGTACGACAAGGTTTTGTAAGCAATTTAGTAGTGATAGGAATAACAAAAAGGTTCATCTGTCCAAGGTCTGTATCAATGTCTTCATAGTTATCATCAGGGTTATACCAAATAGCACAGTCCGAAAACTTTAATATTTCAGATGAAATTTTCTCAAAAAAACGATCATAATCATCTGGATGACAAGTAAAATATACGCGTCGTTTACCTTGTGGTGATACATTTCCTTTTGTTTTGTATTTGAACATGGTAAAAGATTCTCCTTTGTTATTTCCTATTTTTACCGAGTAGTTTTAATAAAGAAAATCCATGTAGTTTTCTGGTTCATCACCTAGAATAGACCAATTTTCCCACTCTAAAATAGGATAGGATTTTAATTGTTCTAGATTATTTATTGCATATCCATAATTAATATTGGAATTATCACTAGCATCTAAAAATCCAGTTCTTTTTTCTTCAGTTGGATTATTGGATATAGCATAGGTAGTAGCTGTTTGTCCCCCCTTATAAGAAATTATTCGTGTAACATCTCTATTATTACCATATCCCAAAATATTCCCAGCATAACTTTTTAAAATTCCATCATTGAGATCATCTGAAGTAAACCAACCATCCATAAAGCCCCCTTCAGAATGAGAATCAACATATGTAGAGATAACAAGTATATTATCAACATCATGATAGAGTTCACCACATATACCACCTGCATAAGTAGAAGTATGACATCTGTTCTTTTTTGCACTAGTTGAAGCAGATATTTCAGAATTTCTTATGGAACAGTAAGACATTTCTCCATAATTTTCACCAACAAATCCTCCTACTATATTCATTTGAAGAGGTGTTCCATTTTGATTCTTTTGATGATTTAAAGTAGAATAAATATTTATATTTTCTAAATGAACATTTTTTATTGTTCCGTAATTACGTCCCGCAATTGTTCCAACATATACATGTCGCCAATTATCTGTTTGATATTCATAGTAAGCATTTACAGTTATATTTTTAAAAAAAATATTTTTAATAACCCCATTATTTTTATAAAAGAAACCGCAATATGCAGGTTGATAATATGTGACCCCTGCACCAATCTCTTGAATGTTATGTTTTTTTTCTTCTTCTCCTAACTCCGATTCTGAATTTATAACAAAATTACTAATTGAAAATCCATTACCAATGAAAGTTCCTTTAAAAGTATCGATTGGATTCCAAACTGTATTTTTACCATCAATATTGCAAGATAACTCAAAAGTAGCATTTACATCGTTATAGTTAAAAAGTTTTTTTAAGTCTTCTGCAGAAGAAATAACATATAAAGGTAAACCTCTATCATCTTTAGGATTTAATCCAAAATCAATTGATAAGACCGAAATATCTTTACCATCGTATTGCATAATATAAACTCTACCTAATTTTAGTTCTCCTATACTAAAATTCAGCATATTATTTCCATTTACAACATAACAACTATCAAGATTAATTTCTGACACATCATAAACAGCATCTGTTTTAGGATTAATCCAATATTCATCAGAAGAATTTTGATTAAGTTCATGTAAATTATCATCAGGTAGAGATTCTTCAATAAATACATAATCAGAAGTTTCATTTTGAAGAATTAAATATGCTTTATTGTTAAAATTTAATGCTTCTAATTCAGATATCTCTAATTTATTATTTTCTTTTTCACGAATTGGTATAGTTTTAACACAACCTATATTCGTTGAATCAAAATAAGGAATAGTAACGGTACCTATTTTATATTCGTATTCAACATATATTCTATTACTAATTTCATCCAGATTTACTTCTTTTCTTACTGTAGTACCAACCGAAACCTTTCCCCAAAGAAAATCAAGAGAAGAATCAAAATAAATATTTACATCAAATTGACTGTTATTTTTTATTTCTAAATAAGTTTTATTAGAATCTTCAACAGACTGTTGTTCATCTTCATTAGGTAATTGTTCATTTTCATCAGGTTGATCTTCTGATGAATTATCAATAGGAAATTTTTGATTAGGTTCATTACAACCTAAAAATACAAACATAAAACTTGATACAAGCAAAATAGTAACAATCCATCCAAAATATTTTTTCATAGCATCCTCCTGAAAAACATAGATTTGTTAAATTATCTAGTTAATATCAATTCCATACGAATATTGTACCACTATAAAATCAAATTCACAATAAAGAATATCTATAAAATACAAAAGTTATTTAATATTTCAAAACACTTCAAGAAGAACACCATCTCCCAATAAGGGAGATACATATCTCCTTCTGTAGGAGACGGTCTTATTACTTATTAGAAACAAAGTATTTCTCTACTATAACTCATCACCATTACAGAAAAGTCGTTAGACTTTTCCAATCCGTGTGAACCCCATACCGGTTTTCATAAAACAAAAAAGGCTATCTAATAAAGAAAATTCTTCATAGATAGCCATAAATATATGTAATCGGAACTCTGCTTTGCAAAGGAAATGGACAATTCCAAATCCACAAGCTCCGTAAAAAAAGGCTACCCAGAATAAACTAGATAGCCTTAGAGGCGCCAATCAGAATCGAACTGATGAATAGCGGTTTTGCAGACCGGTCCCTTACCACTTGGGCATGGCGCCAATGAATAATTAACTATATCAATTATTAGAAACTTTGTCTAGTATTTAAGTAAAAAACTGTGTATACTATAAGTGATGTTTGAACAAGAACCTAAAATAACCTCCATTACAGAAGGTGAAAACGGACTTTTTTGTCTTTACTGGTCACATTTAATGGAAGCAGATAAATATTCTGTTTCCCAAAAAATTCCTTCTGTATCTGGAATATACGAACTTTACTACGAAGATGAAGAAAAAAAACTAAATCTCCTTACTGTAGCTCCTGCTTGGCTTGGAGGTTTGCGTTCTCAAATTAGAGAAGATATCGATAGTAACGACAGAAAATCAGATGATTTGCGTCAAATTTTAGAAAACAATAAACTTTATTGTAGATACGCTTGTTGTAATATTAGAGATGATATTCAAGACACTTTATGGTATCTAACACAACTTTATTTTGGCGATAAAAATTACACCCATTCATCTGGAAGATTCAAAAAAATTTGCGTAAAAGAATTTGCACCAGACAATGTTCATTGGGTTTAATTCAAGGAAAATATGAAAGAATACGATTTGATAATTATCGGTGCAGGTCCTGCAGGACTTAGCGCTGGACAATATGCTTCAAGAAGTAATTTATCAACTTTAATAATTGATTCCCCAATTCCAAATTCACAACTTGTAAATATTTGGGATTTAGAAAATTATCCAGGAGTTTTTCCTGCCGTAAACGGTTTTGATTTTCTAACCACAATGCAAAATCAGGCAAAAGAATTTGGTGCAATTATAGAAAATCATCAGATATTAAATATTGCAAAAGATGAAAACTTAAATGTTTTCAAAGTTGTTTGCCAAGAAGCAGAATTTTCTTGCAAAGCAATAATTGTTGCAACAGGAGCATCTCACAGAAAACTAGAAATCTCTGGGGAAAAAGAATTTACAGGGAAAGGCGTTTCTTACTGTGCAACCTGCGACGGCCCTTTTTACAAAAATAAAACAGTTATAGTTGTAGGTGGCGGAGATTCAGCTTGTAGCGAGGCAGAATATTTATCTGCAATTTGCTCAAAAGTAATAATGATTCACAGAAAATCATCTTTTAGAGCACAAAAATCACTGGCACAACGAGTAATAAATAATCCTAAGATTGAAATTATTTTTAATTCTGCTGTAAAATCTATTGAAGGAAATCAAAAAGTTGAATCTGTAACTGTTCAAAACTTGAACGATAATTCTTTGCAAAAAATTCAAACCGATGGTGTTTTTGTTTTTGTGGGGATGATTCCTCAAACAGAACTTTTTGAAAACTTACAAAAAGATGCACAAGGTTATATCCTTACGGACGAAAAAATGCAAACTAGCCAAAAAGGTATTTTTTGTGCAGGAGATGTTCGTTCAAAAGTTTTTAGGCAAATTGTTACCGCAACTTCTGACGGAGCAATAGCAAGTTACAGTGCATCAGAATACATAAAAGAATTAAATAACGAGGTTTATTCATAAATGCAACTTAAAAAATTTTTCTCAAAAATGATTTTATTTTTTTGTGTAATATTTTTTACCCAAAATTTATTTGCAAATCAAAATATAAAAATTCCAGAAAACGCTGATTTTTGGAGCGATTATCCCCACGAAGAACTTGCTAGCTTTATCGTAGACAACATGAATGATGAAGAATTGCTTGCACAAATTTTGATGTTTGGTTGGGCAGGTTCAGAACCTTCAGAACTTTTACTTCAGTGGATAAAACTTCGTTCTTTAGGAAGCGTAAAAGTTTATGGTTGGAGCACAAATAATGTAAAAGATGTTGCAAAATCCGTTATAAAAGTACAAGAAGAATCATTAAAAGGAAGATTCAAAATTCCACTTTATGTTGCAACTGACCAAGAAGGAGGATGGATTCGTCATATTAAGGGACGAACTAGCGATACTCCCGGAAATTTAGCTATTGGAGCTACAGGATTAGCCTCAGACGCCTATTATTCAGGTTATTACATTGCAAAAGAACTTAGAGCCATGGGAATCAATATGAATTTTGCGCCAACAGTGGATATTTACACAAATTTAAATTCCACGGTAATTGGACCTAGAGCTTTTAGTTCTAATGCCTTAGATACAGGAATTTTAGGAGCATCTTATTCACAAGGTGTAATTGATGCAGGTCTTATTCCAACAGCAAAACATTTTCCTGGTCATGGGGATACAAGTGATGATTCCCACGGACATCTACCAGAAATTCAAATTGATTTTAATACTTTACAAAACAGAGAACTTTTGCCCTTCAAATTCCTAGTTGATGAAAAAATTCCAGCAATTATGTCAGGTCATTTAAGTTTTCCGCAAATCACAAAAAACGGAGAACCGGCCACCTTATCAAAATATTTCTTAACAAAAGTCCTACGACAAGATATGGGATATGAAGGTTTAATCATCACAGATGATATGATGATGAACGGAGCAACCCTTTACGCAGGAAGTCTTTCAAAAGCAGTTAGAATGGCGATAGAAGCAGGAAACGATATTGTAATTTCTTCTACAACAGCAAATTTGTACGATTCACTTTGGACAAACAATCTTTCTTTAATGAGCCGTTCCAATGAATTTAAGCAAACTGTAAAAACCGCTGCAAAACGAGTAATTCTTTCTAAACTAAAATATTTCAAAGGCGAAAACTTTGTTCCAATTTATCCTGATTTAGAAAATATCGAAAAACTCGTTCCCGACCCAGAGGGAACAAAATTCTTTTTGAACCAAGCGTGTAAATCTATTACAGCTTATAACAAACCTGCAAATTCCTATAAAATTCAAAATCCTAATGAACAAAAAATTTTAATTGCAGGTCAATATCAAGATTTTCTCGAAGAAGGATTAAAACGATTTCCAAATGCAAAAACTCTTAGATACAACTACAATATGGGACCAAATGAAACCGCTTGGACTGGGGATAAAATCTATTCTGAAGGATTAAATTACGACACAATAATCATAGGTTGTGCAAATGATAAAGCCGCAACTGTTGCAAAACGCGTAAACAAACTTACAGAAAAAGGAAAAAATGTTATAATAATTTCAATTATGTCTCCAGTTTATTTTATGAAAGAAAAATGGAACAGTTCAATTTTACTTTGCTACAGTTATTCTCCATTTTCTTTTAAAGCATCATTTAGTGTACTTGCAGGAGATTTTGAACCAACAGGTTATTTGCCATTATTCAATAATTAAAACTAGGAAAACTTGATGAACTTACAACAATTTGAATTTCAACCACTTACTTCCCAAAACAGAAATGATGCACTTGATTTTTTAATTCCAAATGAAGAAAGTTGCGTTACATTAATTAGCAGAATTGTTACAGATGTTTCTCAAAATCCTTTTTTTTACTATATCTTATTTGAAAAAAATTCTGTAAATAACGAAAAAAAAATTCGTGGCGTAATTATGATTTCTAAAGGTGGATTGATTCAACATCATTTTGAAAATCCACAAGAACTTGAAAACTCAAATGAATTTCAAAAACAACTAAAAAAACTTCTTGCTGGCAAAAAACTTTATTGTATCATGGGGGACAAAAACGGAAGTTCCCTTTTGATAAATTCAATTTGCAAAATTTTTGACGGAAAACTTCCCTACGAAAATCGAGAATATTTGTTATTAAAATATCATCCTGAAAATTTACCAGATTTCCTGCTTGAAGAAAAACCTCATTTTCATGAAATTGTAAAATGCAATCCTTCAAACCTAGAAGATTTGTTTGAACTACAAAAAAATTACGACATTGTAGAAGTTCTTCCTCCAGGCAAAGAATTTAATGAAGTAAATTGCAAAACTTTGTTACAAAAAAATCTTGAAACTCAAATGATTTATGCAGTGAAAATCGAAAATAAATTTGTTGCAAAAGCTGGAAGTAACGCAATCGGCAAGAATTTTATTCAACTAGGTGGCGTTTTTACCGACGAAAAATTTCGAGGCCAAGGTCTTGCTCAAATTTTAATAAAAGAACTTTGTAAAACAATTCGCAATATGAACAAAGAACCAGTACTTTTTGTGCAAGTAAAAAATGAAAGTGCAAAACGTGCTTACAGAAAGGTTGGATTTGTTTATCAAAGCGATTATACAATTTGTTATTATAACTGATAAAGGGAAAGAAATAACTATGAACGAAACAAAATTTTTAGAATTTATTGATGTAAACTTTACATATCCGCCTGTAGAAGAATACGATGAAAATGGTGAAGTAATTCTTCAAGAATCAAAACCTATTTTTGACCACTTTACAGCAGAACTTCCAGCAGGATTTGTTAGCTTAGTTGGTCCTAACGCAAGTGGAAAATCAACATTGATGATGTTAGCGTCTGGTCGGCTTTGCCCATCTTCTGGAATGATTAAACTATTTGAAACTGACACAAGAGATTTTTTTCCAATTATCAGAATTACTAAAACAGATAAAGGCGAAACACAAGAAATTGCCCAACCTAAACGAAATGAAGAAGAAAAAAATATACTTGCTTCTGTTATTTATCAAAATATGGAATTTGAAACTTCAGAAAAAGTTAAAGAACTTTTAAAACAAGTATTTGAAAATGGCCAGTTCAAAGGAAAGTCTCCTGCACAATTTGGAAATGAAAATATTTTTGAAAAAGTAATTGAAGTTTTTGAACTTAATGAAATTTTAGAGCGTTCAATCTCTGGAATTTCAAAAGGTGAATTACAACGAACCCTTCTTGCTTTTTCAGTTTTGTATGGTTCAAAATCAATTTTTATGGACGAGCCACTTTTTGCAATGGAATATCCACAAAAAGAAAAAGCTCTTTCATTTTTAGTCGATTATAGTAAAAAAATGGATGTTACAATTTACATTTCCATGCACGAACTTGAACTTACAAAAAAATTTGCTCCACTAGTTTTGCTTTTTTATCCAGATAGAAATATGGATTTAGGAACACCAGATGAAGTTTTAACAGATGAAGCTCTAGAAAAAGCCTACGGAGTTCCAGCAAGTCAACTACGCAACACAGAAAGACTTACTCGCTCACAAATGCAAGAAGCCTCTCGAGTTGAAAAAGAAATGGAAGAAAAACTTAAAGAAGTTTTAGACAAATAGATTTTCTAAGATTCTGAATCAAGTTCAGAATGACAAGTTCAAAATGACAAGTTCAGAATGACGAAATTTAGTTAATTTAAAATTTACTAAGTAATTTAATTAGCAATTTACTTAGTACACTCTAAATTTCCGTTTGATAAAATCGTTTTAGAACTTCCATCCTTGAAAAATGCAACTATTGTAGGATTTTTTACAAGACAATCAAGATGAATTAAAGCATTGGCATCACCATCGTAATTTTGCCCAATAGCAAAATGGCAAGTTCTAAACGCTTTTTCGTCTTCTAGCATATTTCCTGTAATTTTTGCACTTGGATTTAATCCGATTCCAAGCTCTCCAATATTACGAGCATTTCGTTTTAAAATTTCTCCTGAGCCCGCTGGAATTTTTCCTTCTTTTTCTCGCTGGATTGCAGATTTTTCTGCTTCGATTATGCAATCAAGCAACTTTTTTGCTTCTGAGTTTTTTTCTGGCAAGCTATCAGGGGATTGCCCTTGAGAATAAACTTTTGTGATAAAACCATTTTCAACTTGCAAACAAACAGGATTTTTTACTAGCATATCGTTTGAAGTTGAAGAAATTGAACCGTCAAAAACGATTTTACCTTCAGTTTTTCCAACCACAGGCGAAATATAAACTTCGCCGGCAGGAATGTTTCCTCCAGAACCATTTTGTGTAAAATCTCCGTCATCACAAAAAGCCTTTCTTCCAGCAATATCAACTTTTACATCAGTTCCACTAGGAGAAGTTACTTGAACATATTCAGCCTCAGTCAAAATTTCTGACAAAACTTTGCACCGAGTTTTCATTAACTTGTAATTTACATTTGCTGTTCTACAAAACATATCCACAGTTAAACCTGGGGTCCAAATTGCTCGAATTTGTTTTGTACCTTCCCGTAAATAATTAAAAATACTAGAAAATTCCCTTCCATCTTCAGTTTTGTATGGATTGACACTGGCTTTTTCATCTTTTCCAAGTTTGTTATAGGAAATTGAAAGCACCACATCAGGTACAGATTCCAAAGCAGAAATTACGGATTTATCAGCATAATCTAAAAGAGTTTTTACAGGCTGAACAACAATCGTAGGATATGCGTGTAATTTTCTAGTTGCCTTGTAAAAAGCTAAACTAATTTTTTCAACCTGAGATTTATCATTTGTAATAATGAGAACTCTTTCACCTTTTTTTACGGCACAAACTTCTTTTAGCACTAAAAAGGCAGTTTTATTTAATTTTGAAACAAACATCTGTAAATCCCCTATTGAATAACAAAATATTCTTTAATATTTGAATCGGTTGGTTCTATATAAAAAAAACTACTTGTATCATCATAAACCCCTAATTCTCTAAGAATAATACCTTTACCATAAATAACATTTTCTGAGTTATATTTATCGTCTCTTGGATATTGGTAAGGTCCAAGAATTGTAACAATTTGCCCCGATGAATCTTTTGCAACAAAAGAATAATCTGAAAAAATAATTGGTTCAAGATAAATATCAAAATCAATATTATAATTTGAATCTAACTCGTATATTGAAGTTTCTTTTTCTACCCCAAAATGTCGAATATCCCAAATAGTTGCATTGACCAAATTTTCTTCTATCATTCCTTCTGGATAACAGAGAGCTCGTGCAAAATCTTTAAATAAAGTTTCTTCTGTAAAATAAGAATCATCTGTTACAGTTTGAATTGCTTCAACTATTGATTCAATATTGAAATATTCATTTGAAGCAATTTCTCTTACAACTTCTATACCATCTCCATAGTTTCTAGCGACAAAAGCTCCCATCAAATATGAATACCCATAAGATAAATTATCGTTATACCATGAAGTCAAACCTTTAGAAGAGTAGTCTGCCATAAAAGATTTTATGTAAACATCCATCATTTCTGATAACTCAACATTTAATTCTTCAGAGAACAAATCTTCAGTAAGCAATGATAACATTTCATCGTACCAAGTTTCAGACATTGATTCTCCGTCTGAAAATTTTACAGTCTTGTTTACAAAATGTAACATATGTTGAAATTCGTGAACCAAAGTTCCTAAAGCTAAATTTGGAAACTTATCTAAAAAGTGAACATCCATATAAAAAATTTCATCTTCATTAGACCTTAACCATTCAAATTCAGGCGTAAATGTATAATCGTCAGGCAACATATCTTTTGACCAGAAATAACCTAAAATACCAGAATTTTGATTTTCTGCAAAATCACTTCCAATGTCAAATATCAAAATAGATATTTTTTCTTTTGGAGTAATTAAACCGTAATCCCACATTTCATCGTATTGTTCTTTGTAAGTTTTACCAAAAATTGCTGTTTCTGCTTGAAACATTTTATCAAAAGTATCTGAAAGAATTTGTAATTGTGATAATTTTAAGTAATTATCTTCATTAGAAGATGAATAATTATCATAATTTGAATTTGCAACCCAAATATAGCCATAATCTCCTTCAACTTTTAATGTGGCAGAAATCCGTTCAAATTTTGTTTGATTTGAATTATTAGTACCAACATCAATCCAAAATGAACGAGTATCACCAACATCGTAAGTTTCAAAATCAGATGAAGATCTTGAACTTATTCCACGACTTGATTTTTTCATATACAAATTTGATTTTTTGAAAATATTCTCTTTACTTGGTTTATGCTCTAAACGAATTACTTTTGAAGAATCAACTAAATCATTTTCATCTACAATAAGTCCTCTTGGAACTTTTGTTCCATTTAAATAAAACACTGGACAGTCAAAAAGAGATTCTTCTTCTACAGAAGATGTAACTTTACCAGCTTTTGAATCAGAAATATTTCCTGCATCAAGATTTATTTTTAACAATGTTGCATTTGTTCCATTGGTATCTAGAGTAACATATCCTGATTCTTTTTCTTCAATATAAAATTGATATTCAGGGATTCCTTTTCTTTTAAAAGCAGTTGCAAAATTTGAACTTTCAGAATCATCAGCAGTTCCTGTAACCCAAGTAAAATACATACCATCAGAAGATGCTTGATTTGTCATCTTGTAGGAATATAATCCATTTTTATAAGTTAAATTATCTGGACTCACTGAAACTTTTTTATCCAAATCCATAACTGAATTTGTATTATAATAAATATTATATCCTGTGGCAGATTGAGCTTTATTAAAAGAAATAATTAAATCAGTGTTATTAAATTCAATTTTTGCAGAAGTAGGGCCATCAACTAAAGTAGTTGCACTAACCATGTTAGAAGTATCACTAACTCCAGAAAAACCTTGAACTGCAACCCAAAAATAATATGTTGTGTAAGGAGTAAGGTCGCCAATAGCAACTTTTGTATTTTCACCAACTACAACTTGTTTTGCAGCAGCAAAGTCATCAGTTTCCGAAACAAAAACAACATATTCTGAATAACGGCTGTTTCCAGACCAAGAAAGAACAACAGCATTTGTAAAAACTTCTTCAACTGTTAAGTTTTGTGGAGGTCCATAACTTGCTCCACTATATCCACAACCTATGCTGATAAATGATATTAGAGCTAAAAATGAACACAAAAAAATATTACACAAAGATAAATATTTTTTTTTCATAAATTTACCTCTCTTATAAGGTTTCTTATTGAATTACAAAATATACATTTACATCACTGGATGTTGGAGCCTTATAGTCAAATGTAAATTCACCAGTACCAAATGAATGAACAGAAATTCCCATAGGTCTTAAATCATAAATTTTGTCAACGTCCAAATAATATGGACCATATTTATACTGAACCATGTTATTTTCATCGTAATAACCAAAGTGATAATCTGCCAATCGAATTGGGCGTAATTTATATTCAAAACCATCTATTGTACAAGAATTTTCTCTGTAAAAATGTTTTAAATCAGCGTCATAAGCTTTCCCAAGAGGAGTTGCAATATCATCTTCTGAACCTTCAAAGCCTTCTGGGTAACATAGGGCTCGTGCAAATTCTTCTAATAACTTCTTCTCAGGAACATAGCTTTCTGTAGTAGTCTTTATTGCATAGTAAATTGAATCTAAATCAACATATTTATTCTCCATCATGGCTTTTACAAGGTCTGCTCCCCCGTAATTTCTTGTAATAAAAGCACCAAAGGCATAAGCATGAGCATAAGAATATAGCACATTATCATCTTCGTGCCATTCATTTATTCCATTTAACAAATATCCATAGTTAAAAGATGATAAACGAGAACGAGGACTATCCTTATCTTCTATTCCGATAACATCTTGCAAAAGGTCTTCGCAAACCATAGAAAACATTTCATTATACCAAGTTGATGGAGTTACATCCCACTTAAGATTTTTATTTACAAAATTCAACATGTGCTGAAATTCATGTGCTAAAGTAGAATAAGTCATTTCTGTATAAGAATCTAAAAAGTGAGAATCTATATAAAAGATTTCAGCTTCGTTTGAGTACATTTTAGTTTCTTCATATAAAAGATTATAATCAAAGAAATCCTTTGCCCAGAAATATCCTAAAACACCAGAATTTTGAATTGGAGAATAATCTTCATAAATATCGCAAATTAAAATAGAAATTTTTTCTTCAGGCAATACGTAGCCTGAATCTAAAAATTCTTCAGCTTCTGAAGAAGAAAGTTGGTTATAGTAATCTTTATATGTTTGTCCAAAAATTGCAGTTTCTGCACTGTAAAGCTTATCAAATTTATTTGCAACAGCTCTTGCTTGTTCTAAAGAAATTTTGTTGTCAACTTTACTTTCTGAATTTTCTAGATAAACATCATCTAATACCCAAACATAACAATACAAACCTTCTTCTATCAATGTTGCATTTTTATTTGAAAATTGCCCATTAGCATTATCGACCCAGAATTTCTTTTTAGTATTAGGAGAATAGGAATTAAAATCTGAACTACTTCTTTGAACAAAATTCTCATTTCTAGCTTTAACAGATTTTACAAATTTTTGTGGTTCATAAACAAATTCTTGACTTAATTTATGATCAACTCTGGTTACCTGTGCATCTTCTTGTAGAGCAGTTGTAAGTTCATTTGTTCTTGAAATTCGACTTCCTACAACACTGAAAATTGGATAACTTTTGCTTGTACTGACTGAGTTTTGCAAAACGCCACCTGTATTATTCTTAGTAGTAATATTATTAGAATAATTGGTTTTAATCATAAATACTTCTGTATTATTTTCTTCTTGGCTTAAAGAAAAATCTGATTCTGAAGTATTAGGAGCCTCATCTATAAAAAATTTGTAATTAGGAATTCCTCTTCGTTTTGATGTAGTTGCAGCATAAGTAGATTGTACTTTGTTATTTCTTCCGTAAATCCATGCGTAATACACACCGTCTTTTAATTCTATATCATTTATTTTAAAATTTACTAAATCTTTTTTTGAAAAGGGTGTATAATTTGTATTTTCTGCCTTAACGATGGAAGGTTCTGTTCCATAGTAGATTAGATAATCAGTTGCATTTGGAACAGAATCCCAAGTCAAATTCAAAACATCATTTTCAAATGAAATTTCAACTTTTTTAGGAGCTCCAATAAGAGTTTTAGCACCTACCATTTTAGATGGCTCACCTTCCCCTGCAAAAACAACACTTGTTATCCAAAAATAATATTGTGTAAATGGTTCTAATCCTGTAATTTGTGCTCCATCTGTCATTCCTACTTTGATAGGAGAAGCATCATAAATACTATCGGTCTTTGAAACATATACTACATAAGATTGCATTCCATACTCGTAATCCCAAGTAATAATTACACCATCAGAAAATACTTCTTGAATTACAACATTTTCAGGAGGCGTTGCTATTACCAGTTCTTCAAGAAATGGACATCCCGAAAAACAAAGTATAATAAAAAGTGAAAATAAAATACAAACAAATCTTGACTTCATGCAAAATCTCCTTATTGATAATTACTTAAATTAAATCCCATAATTTACACCTACATTTTATCATTATGTTTTTAGAACTGTCAATGCAACAAAACTTATATTGTAGACATAAAAAACTAGGTCATATATAATTATTTATGTGAATATTGTTTTATTTGAAAATTCAGAAATAAACTTACCTCTTTCTATAGATGATAACAGAGCAAAACATATAATTCAAATTTTGCATAAGAAAGAAGGTGAATTTTTTGATGCAGGAATTATTGGAGGAAAAGCCGGAAAAGCAAAAATCCTTAAAATTGATGAAACTGGATTAAATTTTGAGTTTACAGAAGAAACTGACGGAAAACCACTTTATCCACTTTCAATGATTATTGGATTTCCTCGACCAATTCAATTAAAACGACTTTTTAGAGATATGGCAGGACTGGGAACAGAATCCATTCATCTTACAGGAACAGAACTTGGGGAAAAATCCTACATGCAATCAAACATTGTAGAAAAAGGAACTGCCTACAATTTGCTCAAAGAAGGAACAATTCAAGCAAAAAGTACTCATATCCCAGAATTAATTCTTCATCAAAATTTATCAGAATGCGTTGAAAAAATTTTAAAAACAAATTATTCTGAAAAAACAATTTTGATTGCCCTTGATAATGTTCAAAGTAAAATTTCGCTAACAGATTTTTTAGACAAATTTAACAAAAATCTTGAAAATTATAAAATTTTTGCTGCTATCGGAAGTGAACGAGGTTGGACAGACAAAGAACGAAATTTTCTTGTACAAAAAGGTTTTACACTTTGCAGCATGGGAACTAGAGTTTTACGAACAGAAACTGCAAGTACAGTAGCGGCGTCAATCATTCTTTCAAAAATGGGAGTTTTATCATGAACAATGACCAAATAAAACAAATTCTACTTGATATAGAAGAAACTGAAATTGATTTTACAGTTACAATGAGTGGTAAAGAAAGCAAAAAAGTAAACGGGCTTTACAAACCAGAAAACCACGAAATTATTTTACATAATTTGAATTTCAAAGCAGATAATCAACTTATTTACACAGCGATTCACGAATATACACATCACTTGATAACTGTTCAGCAAGAAAAAATGTCTAAAGGATTGTGTCCTAAAAATGCTCGTTGCCACACAAACGAATTTTGGGCAAAATTTCACAGTCTACTTGAAGTTGCCGAAAGCAAAGGAATTTATGTAATTGGTTTAGAAGATGCACCAGAACTTGCTCAACTTACAGATGAAATCAAAAAAAATTATTTAGAGCAAAATGGTAAATTGATGATTGAGTTTGGAAAACTTTTAGCAAAAGCCCACCAATTATGCCAAGACGCAAATATTCGTTACGAAGACTATATCGATAGAGTTTTGCAACTTCCTCGTTCGGCTGCAAAAACAATTACAAAAATCAGCGTTTCAAATATCGACCCAAAAATCGGTTTTGAAAACATGAAAATTGTAGCCTCTGCAACTCCAGCCAAAAGAGCAGAAGTTCAAGAAAACTTAGAAGCAGGAAAAAGTCCTGATACAGTTCGTTCATTAATGAAGAAAAAAGCACAAGAAATTGATGAAAAAACTCGGCTTGAAAAGGAGAAATCTCGCCTTGAAAAAACTATCAGCCAACTTACAACTCGCTTGGAACTTATCGAAGAAAGCCTTGCATCTTTGTAAAACAGTTTTATTTTTCAGTTTAATTTTGCAAGGTCAAAATCTTTTTGCAGATTCTCTTTCTATGCCACAAATGCCTAGCATGCCGTCGGTTTCTTCACCTTCAATAAATTCTTCTTCCGTTAATAATCAAACTGCAAAAAGCCAAGAAAAAACTTCCCAGACAAAAAAACAAACTTCTTCAGTTACAGCAGCTTCATTGTTACAAATGAATTCTTCTAATCCCTTTGGTTCCATTACAGATTTAAATTCTATTTTATCAAATCTATCAACTGAAAAAACAACAGAAGCAGATTTATCCACTTTATCAACACTTTCTACCCAATTATTAAATTCAAATTCAACAAGCAATTCTCTTTCTAGTAATGTGATATTAACAGAAATTTTAAAAAAACTTGAAACCATGCAAGAACAACTTGATAAAATCAATGATGAGCCAAAATCTGAACAAAAAGAAAAAATTACTTCAACTGAAAATGAAAATACAAAAACTCAAAAACAAAAAATTTTGCGTTTTAAAATAAATAATTATGATTTAACAAAATCTTTTACAACCTTATTTTTTTCTGAACAAGAAGCAGATGGAAGTTTTTTGCTTACAGGAGACAGAGTTTATAATCTTTATGGAAAACAAATGAACGAAACTTTTTACATGCTTTTTAAAAATAAAAAAGGCAACAACTTTGAAGTAGCTGTTGCCTTAACCCAAAATGATGAAAATCAACATTCATTTTTATACAGGTTATCAAAAGATTCCCCATACGAAGCACAATGTACAGGAAATCTTTTTTTCGTAAATCACAATCAAAATGACTTAAAAGTAGACATTTTAATTGAACAATAAATTAATCTGGCATCTTTTTGAAATTATCAAATTCTTCTAACATTTGAGCATCTTTATTTTTATCCAAAAGACTAACTACAACTGTTACTACCAAACATAAAATAAATGCTGGTAAAATTTCGTAAACACCAAAAATTGGACAAACAGAAGCTGGAATATTATGCCAAGCAACTACTGTAACACCACCAGTTATCAATCCAGCAATTGCACCTTTTGCAGTACATCCACGCCAGAATAATGATAAAAGAATTAGAGGTCCGAATGTTGCACCAAAACCAGCCCAAGCGTAACTTACCAATCCAAAAATAGAACTGTTTTCATCCAATGAAAGAACAAATGCAATAGCTGCAATAATAAATACAGCAAGTCTACTGATATTTAAAACTTCTTTTGTTGTTGCATCTTTTTTGATTAACCCTTTGAAAATATCTTGGCTAAATGCAGAAGAAGCAACTAAAAGTTGTGAGTCCGCAGTACTCATAGCAGCAGCTAAAATTGCACACAAGAAAATTCCACCGATAAATGGAGGGAACATTTTTTGAATTGTTGCACTAAATACAGTTTCAGCAGCGTTTGGAGATAAAATGTTTGGCAAATATACAGTTCCTAAAGAGCCAACAATTAAAGTTCCAATAAAAGCAATAACAACCCAAATAGTTGCAATTCTTCTTGACAATGCTACTTCTTTATTAGAACGAATTCCCATAAAGCGAATCAAAATATGTGGCATTCCAAAATATCCTAATCCCCAAGCCAAAGCAGAGATAATTGGTACAATTCCATAATTTTGATTTGCAATGAATTTTTGTTGCATTGCGTCACCAAATTCACCAGAAATTGCTCTTTGACTAAAGGCGGCGACACTTTCTATAGCATTTGATGGTCCACCAAGAACTACAACCATAACAATTGCAGCAACAATACATGCAACAAACATCAATGAACCTTGAATAAAGTCAGTTGCACAAACAGCTAAATATCCACCCATAATTGTGTAAAGTAAAATTACAGCTACACCAATTATCAAACCAGTGTGATATGATAAACCGAAAACACTGTTAAATAATTTTGCACAAGCAACAA
The DNA here is from genome assembly GCA_017936665.1 of Spirochaetaceae bacterium. GTDB lineage: Bacteria > Spirochaetota > Spirochaetia > Treponematales > Treponemataceae > RGIG9060. Next base: position 32,719 of record JAGBFB010000018.1, read on the forward strand.
ATCCACTGGCTGTGTAAATAGTGAAAAATATAATAATGAAAATTACAGAAACAGTTGAAAGTACTCTAGATTTATCCTTAAATCTGTTAGTTAAAAATTCAGGAATTGTAATTGAGTCCCCAAAAGCAATAGTACATTTTCTTAAGGGTTTTGCAACGATTAACCAATTCAAATATGTTCCAATTACCAAACCTAATGCTGTCCAAAACGCTTCTTTCATTCCACCAAGATATGCAAGTCCTGGCAATCCCATCAAAAGCCAACCAGACATATCTGAGGCTTCTGCACTTAAAGCAGTCATCCAAGGTCCAACTTTTCTACCACCTAAGAAAAAGTCGCTGGATGAATTGTTTTTTTTGGCATACATAACCCCAATCATAATCATGAAACCAAGATAGATTACAAAGGCTAAAATATGCGAAATCATTGTAGAATCCACTTTTATCTACCATCCTATAAAAAAATTACTTAACTTAGATTATATCAGTGATAAAATATACAGTCAACATAAGATTTTAACTGAAAAATTTAGTAAAACGACAAGACAAAATTGCAGTAATCTAAATATTTTTTTGCAAAATTAAGATATAATTCCTTAACGTAAAACCTAGCATTTAATAAATCATATTTATTTAATAATTCATTTTTATACATCATTTCATAAGAAGATAAAAGTTCATTTTCTTGTATATACACTTTTTTAACATTTTGTAATTGTGCAAAATAATATTCTTTTTGTTCTATTCGTCTTTCAATTTCTTCTATTTTTCTTTTTGATAGCATGGATATATTATATTGGTATTTTTGTTTTTCAAGTTCAAACTTAGTTTTATTTATATAAACATCATCATATTCCATTAGATGCACTTTAAAAGACAAAGATAAGTTTAATACACAAGAATCAATAGTTCCCCAATAACTTATAAAATTCTCAATACCAGAAGAATTATTTTTACTATTATAATTTTGTTTACTAATTGGAACTGTAGAAATCGTAAAATTCAAATTTGGGAAAAACTGTGTAAAATTTTTTATTGTATTTATCCATTGATTTTGTAATTGATAATATTCGTAGTCAAAAGATAAAAAAATATTCAAAGAATTATTTTCTAATGATTCACAAAATAAAATCCAATCATCAAGATTGAAACAAATCTTTGAAACATCACAACCTTCATTTTCAAGATTAATTTTTACTTGTTGAAATTCTAATAAACTATTATTATACAAATTATTATTTTCAAAATATTCACTTTTGATTTTTATTAATTCAGAAAATGAAATTTGACCTTGCTTAAACATTTTTTCATAATCATTTAACAATTCAAGCAACATATTATTTTTTTCATAATAGAAATTTACAAATTCAGAACAATACAAATAATATCCAATTTTATTTATCAAAAAATTTAATATTTGTAGTTTATTAATTTTTGAAAAAGATTTTATATAATTATTAAAAATTGAGCTTTCATTTTTGTCCAAAAAAATTAAAGAATCTGTAAAACCAAATAAATAATTTAACAAAGGAATAGATATTTGCAATTTGCCTAAGTAATCAAATTGATAAAACATATTTTTATTTTCTAAAATACCTGAAAACTGTAATAAATTTGCATCAATATTTATACCCAAAGGAATTTTTTGATACAAATTCAAAGTTCCTGAATAATTAAAATTATGAATAAATTCTGGAAGATAAAGAGGATTATAGTTATAACCTACATCAGAATTGAGTGTAAAATTTGGCATCCATTTATTCTGATAATTTTTATATTCTTCAAAAAAAATTTTTTCAGTATAAATTAAATTTTGATAATCACTTAGATTTTCCATTTGTGAATTTAAATATTCTTTTATTAAAATATTTTTTTCAGAAAAAACATTTACAAAATTATTTACAAAAAATAATATTAATAACAATTTCTTTTTCATCAATTAAAATCCAACTTTGATAATAAAAATTTTATTATTGATTTTTTTTCAATAACAATTCTTGCATCAATGTCTAAACCAGAACGCAATTCATAAACATTACCCTTTTTATCAACCAATTCAGCATCATCAAACTGACAATCAATTTTATAAAAATTTTTATTAGACAAATTTGTTGTATCTGATTCTAAATTTTCGATTTTTCCTGTTAATCCTTTAAATTCATAAAATGGATATGCAGGAAATCTCAACTTTACATTTAATCCTTCTTTAATTTTTGCTACATCAATGGAATTTAAATACAACTGAGCTTTAAACGAATTTTTTAATGAAGGTACAATTTTTAAAACATCTTGTGCAGAAAAAATAAAATCTCCTACATTATAATTTTGTAGTTCTTGTACAATTCCATCTACAGGTGCATATACATTTGTTTTTTCAATTTCATGTTTTAAATTGTTTATTGAATTATTTATATCCAAACATAAATTTTCATATTCTTTTATATTTTGTATTATTTGAGTTTTGTAGTTTAATTTATATTCATCCAAATTTAATTTTAAATATTCTAAATTATTCTTTTTATCTCTTAATCCATTTTTAGTAATTAAATTTTCTGGTTTTATTTTTTCATCATTATATGAATTTTCTGCAATTTCAATTTCTTTTTTTATTTTATTAACTTTTGTTAAATACGAATTATATCGTAAATAAAGTTCTTCATTATAATTATCCAAATAATTTATTTTATTATTTAGTAAATTCAAAATATCTTTATTTATTTTTAATTCTTTTTGATATTTTTTCTCTAATTCTTTTTCTGAATTTAATTTCAACACTAAATTACTATCATCGATTTTAAACAACAAATCATTTTTTTTGACAATCTTTCCTGAAAAATAATTTATATTTAAAACTTTTCCAGATACAATATTTTTTACTGTAGAAATATTTGTCTGAGTTTTTACAACACCTTGAACTTTTACTACTTCATCAATTCTTATTGTAAACAGTGAAACACAAATTGCAACAAGCAAAATAAAAACTGTATAAATAATTATTTGACCACACCGAGTATTTTTTTGCAAAAAAATTTCTGAAGTTAAAGATAAATATTTTTCATCATGCAATATTACTTTCAATATATTCTCCAGAAAGTGAATTTTGAATATTCCACATATTTTTGTAATATCCATTTAAGTTTAATAGTTGTTCATGTGTACCTTGTTCAATTATTTTACCTTTATCAAAAACAAAAATTTTATCGCAATTTATAATAGTGGATAACCTATGTGCAACTATTATAGTTGTTACATTTTCTAAATCATTATTAACTGTATTCATAATTGCCTGTTCTGATAAACTATCTAAACTTGCTGTTGCTTCATCTAAAATTAACACACTTGGATTTTTGATTAATACTCTTGCCAAAGAAATTCTTTGTCGCTCCCCTCCTGATAAATTTGCACCATGCTCACCAAGATAAGTAAAAAATCCTTTAGGCAACTGTTGTATAAAATCATAGCATTTAGTTTTTTTTGAAATAGAAATTATTTCATCAAATGTAGATTCTTTATTTCCAAGCGTGATATTTTCTGCAACAGTTCCACTAAACAACATCACATCCTGAGGAACATAACCAATTTGATTTCTATAAGAAACAGTATCAATATCAGAAAGAGAAAAATCATTTATTAAAATTTTACCTGATTGTGGTTCATAAAATTTCATCAACAATTTTATCATAGTTGTTTTACCAGAACCAGAAGAACCAACAAAAGCAACTTTTTCTCCAGATTTAATTTCAAGAGAAACATCATCAATTATTTTTTTTCTTCCTGTATAACAAAATGTTAAATTTTCTATTTTAATTGATTTTTCAATCTTAGAAATTTTTATCATTGAATTTTCGTTTTTATTTTCTTCATCAATATCTAAAACTTCACAAAATCTTTCTGATGAAATTAAACTTTCCTGCAAATTATGTTGCAAATTTAGCAACCTAGAAAATGGACCTAAAAAATAACCAGACAATGTTACAAAAGAAATTAACTGTCCCAAAGTTAATTCATTATTGATAATAGCTAAACTTCCTATCCAGTAAATTAACAAAGTTCCTAATTGAGATAATGAATGTTGAATTACATTTTGAAAATTAGACATAAATCCTAATTTCAATCCTTTTTTAATTGCGTCTACAATTTTGATTTCAAGTTTTTCAAAAATTTCTTTTTCTATTGATAATGCTTTAATCACCGAAACATTATTTATACTTTCAACTACTTGTGAATGTTTTTCTGCATCAAGTTTTGCTTTGTTTTTCAAATATGATTTATATGGTTTTATAAAAATCCATGAAACTATGGCTGATAAAAACACAGGTATCATTGCGACAAGCAATAATTTTGTTCCATAAGAAAACATAAATAATCCGCCAAGAATAAACATAAAAACATCAATTATTACAGAAACAAAGGTTGATGAAAGTAAATTTCTTATAACACTGGCATCATTTAATCGAGATAAAATTTCTCCTGTTTTTCTTGAAGTAAAAAAATCCAAAGGTAATTTCAATATATGTGTTAAAAATTCTTTTGTCATGACTAAATCAATTTTATTACTCATATACATTACGATTTGATTTCTTGAAAAATTTATCAATCCTTGAATAAGTATTATAAAAAGATATCCTATTGAAATTACATTAAGTGTTGATTTAACTTCGCTGTATAAAACTTCATCTATCAAAAATCTAAAATAAAATGATGTTACAATTCCTAATATAGACATAATTATTCCAGCAAGAAAACACTGAAAAATTGTTTTTGTATGAGGCTTAAGTAAAAGAAAAAATTTTGAAAGTACAGAATCTGATTGTTTTATATTTTCAAAGTTTTCTTGAGGAATAAGTATAAAAAATATTCCCGTCCATTTTTTTTCTAAATCATTTACAGATATTTTCTTAAAACCTTCATCAGGATCTGCAAGGATAAGTTTTTTTCCGTTTTTATATAGAACTGCATAATGATCTATCAAATCTTTTTTTAAGTGAATAATTATCGGATAAACAATTTCATCTGACAACTTTTTTACATTTGATATTCCACCTTTACAAACAAATCCTAATTGATTAGCGGCATTTACAATACCTAAACCAGAAGTTCCCATTTGATCAGTTCCTGCTAGTTTACGAATTCTTGATATGGAAATATGCTTACCATAATATTTTGCAATAGATGCAATACAAGCTGCAGCACAATCTGTTTCATCATGCTGCATAACTAATTTTTCTTTCACACTCTCTCCTAAATTGAAAGCAAATTAATTACTTAATTTAATTAAACTTTACAGTTTCTAAAAAGATATCGTAAGCATCTTTTAGCAAAATCAATTCTTCTGGTAAATTAGAATCACGAGCTGAAATTAATTCCCATGCTTGTATGCGACCATTTTTTCCATTTGGATTATGTTTCCAAAACAAATAACCATTATCCTCCATAAAAATATCTGGATAAATTTCTTTCATTTTTTTAGGGAATTCTGTAAAAAGATAAATTCTATAAATTACATTGTTATATAAATATCCAATAGAGTAACCAAAGTAACTAGGAACATCACCTGTTGAAAAATATGTTTCTCCTATAATTTCTTTATCATTAATATTTATTTTTTTATAACTTTCCCAAATATCAGTTAAACCAAAATAGGATAATAAAATATCGGGTTCACCTTGTGACAAAAGTTTTTTCAAATCATCAGAAGTAACTATTTTCCCTTGACTCACCATATTTGAAACTTTTTCATTTATCATATAAATAGGAAGTTTTAAATATTCATCAACAGTTACTTTTTCAATATAAGAACCAGATGGTTTTTTAGTAGAATTTCTTATCGTAACTTGAAACTCTTTTGGCAACTGAAATTCTAAATTACCAAAATTAAATGTAGTAAGTTCGTATTTTTCTGTTAGTTTCTTTTCTGAACTTTCAGTTCCCCTTGCACAGCTTAATAATATAAAAATTATCATTAAACTTAAAATAAATCTTTTCATAATATTCCTCCTGTCTTTAATACTGCCTAAAAAGGCAGTATTAATGTTAATTATTTTACAAAGTCTACACCGCGATAATTTCTACCTTCTTGCAAATGATAGTCTTCAACCTTAAAAGTAGTATCATAATACGGATCGTAAAACGTACCATCGCCATTTGAGTTAACAAAATGATCTGCAGCTGGACCATCCTTTGTATCTAAAGCATAGATTACATGATCTGCATTAGCAGTTTCATTTACAACAAAACTTCCAGTAAGACCAGTAGTTTTCCACATTGTATTTGCCGCAGCAGCCCAATCATTAACAGTTGCATCAAATGTACAAACTCCATTACTAGCAATAGAACTTTCTCCTATATGTCCAGCAGCAACGGCAGCTTTCATTGCTGCAATAGATTGTTCTCTTGTAATTACCTTACCTGTTTCCAAAGTATAGCGTTCAGAAATTTCATTTAACAATGAAGTAGCTGCACAAGCCGTATTTCCAAAAGTATTCCCATAAATACTAGAAAACTCTCTTTGTTGCATATAAAAAGGCTCTTTTGGAACTTCTTCCTCATTTCCACCACTTGTCATGCTGTGATCTGGCACAAAAGATGTTGCTTCGTAGTTACCTGAATTTTTTGGTAAATTTCGATATGGGTCATAAGGACGAGTAACTTCTCCTGAACTATTACGTCCGTCTTTGTTTGCAACCCATACATCCCAACTTGATTGATTACCAGAACTTGTTGTTACTTTTCCGTAACTTCCTGTTCCTCCTGAATTTTTTCCGTAGCCTCCTCCACTACTACTTCCATAACCACCATTAACTGCTAAAAGCTCGTCAATGTCCAACTCTCTAAAGTTTTCCATAAAACTTTTCATATATTTCTCCAACAAATGTACAGTTTGCTATTTTGATAGACTCCCAATAAATTTTGATAAAACTTATCCTCAATTTATCTTTGCTCTATTTTTCTTCAAATGATTTTTCATTCGCATCTTTTTTTATCATTATCAAGATAGCAATACATTTGTTATTGAATTTTCTTTTTGCTTTATATTTTCAAAACAAAATAAATTAAAATTTTGATTTTCCGTTTTCATACAAAAATCAAATTCATAATTCAAATTATTTTTTATATTTTCTATAAATTCCTCCACATCAGTTACAAAATATGTTTGCAAATTATTTTCTATATTTTTGTTAATAAAAATATAAATTTTTTCTTTTGCGATTCTAAATAATTCTTGAATTGAACTTTCAATATCTAAACAAGTTTCAAAATAATTTATCGCAATTACATAATCATAAAATTTTTCTACAAAAGGCAAACATTCACTTCTGTATAAAATTTCGTTTTCTGATTTTTCTAGCAAGTTTATGCAATCACACCATAAATATTTATCAATGATTTTTGATTTGTCTAAAAAATTTGTTACAACTAAACTTCGTTTTTTGTCAAAAGAATTTTCATCAATCATTTTATTCATAAACTTATTTAGACATTCGTATTCTTTTTTTGATTGTTCATTTTTTTTATCTTTATGAGAATTTATTGTTGCTAAGAAATTATATAATTCTGGACGATAGGCTAAGTTTATATTTATAAATCTTTTTTGCGAAATTAAAGAATAAAAATAAAAATGAGCTCTAACACATTTATCCCAAGTTAATTTCTTTACACTTTCAATTGCACATTCTCTAACAGATTTATAATTTTCTAAATTAATAATTGCATCTTCTAAAACTTTACTAATTCCTTCATAGTCATGAGGAATTTCTAAACAATTTTTTCCACATTGAATGTAGGTATCCATTCCTAACCCTGTAGTAACTAATAACAAACATCCACTTGCCATAGCTTCTAATCCAGTTAATCCAAATGGTTCGTATTTACTTGGCATCACAACAATATCCATTTTAGAATATGCTGTATATAATTCTTCCCCTTCTAAAAATTTTGGTTCATTAAATAATGATAAATCAACATGTTTTGAAATACTTCCTCTTCCATATAAAAAATATTCAACATTATTTTCTTCTTTGAAATTTTTTCCTAACAAATTTACAGCATTTATGAATTCTAAAAATCCTTTTTGTAAATTTTCAAATCTACCAAAATACCCAACATTTATTTTTGTTTTTTCTTTTTGCTCTAATGAGGTTTTAAATTTTTCTGGATTAAATCCTAATGGCAAAATTACTGGATTAAATTTTCCTGCAATAATTTTTGTTGCTCTCTTATAAGCAAATTCAGAATAAAATGCAGAAAGGCAACTATTTGTTAACGCTGATTTTTCAATTTTTAATTCTTGAAAATATAAATCGTCTAAGCCTTGCATTGAAATTAAATCACAAAATAAAAGATGAGAAGAATAAAAAACATTTTTATCAAATCTAAAAGGAAGATAAGTTTGTCTATCATTGCAATGAATTACATCTGGATTAAAAATATTCATTATTGGTTGTAGCTGAGAACGCAAAGATGCTGCGGTTTCTAAAATTTTTGCTTCTGGTGCAAAGGCTTTAAACTTTTTTTCTGGAACTAAAACATAATCTACAGTTGAATCTGGTAAAGGTGGTTCATCACAATCAAAATGAAAATAAACCACAACTACGGAACAATATTTCCGTAACACTTTTGTAAATTCTCTTGTAAATGTTCCCAAACCACCCCAAGTTCTTTTTGGATGTTCAGAAGTAACAAATAAAACTTTCATTAACTTTTCCTCTATATAATTTCACGAAAAGGCAAAATTAGTGCAAAGGCAACATAATTTTGCATTAAATAAAATGCAACGCAATTTTATCTAACACAATTATTATATGTTCAAAACTTGATTTTAAATCTTTTTTTAATAAATTTTTTTAATTTTTTTTACCCTTTCCTAAAGAAAATTATACACTTACTTTTTTATATTTATCAAGTAAATTATTTGGATTTTCATTTTTTAATTTATTGATTAATTCTTCACCAATTACAAAAATTTGACTTAAAATAATTCTTTCATCTTTTGTAAAATCTGATAAAACATATCCTGAAATATCATCATGATTCGGTCGCCCTATTCCAAAACGAAGTCGCCAAAAATCTTGAGTTCCTAAATTAGATTTTGTTGAACGCAATCCGTTGTGACCACCAAGTCCACCTGCCCATTTTAAACTCATAGTTCCAACAGGAAGTTCAAGTTCATCATGAATTACTAAAATTTCTTCTGGTTTAATTTTGTAAAAATGTGCAATTTCTCCAATACTATCACCTGATAAATTCATATATGTTTCTGGTTTCAAATAATAAATCAAACCATCACTTGTAGATTCAGTAGCAAATTGACCTTTGAATTTTTTTTGCCAATTTAATGAAGAATAATTTCCTAAACTTTCAGCAAAAATCCAAGCAGCGTTATGTCGAGTTCCACTATATTGTTTTCCATAATTTCCTAAAAAAGCAATTAATTTAATCATAAAAATTTTCCTTATTAATTTTCATTCTTTACAGATAAAATTTTGCGTGTTAACATATTATTATGAAAGAAAAGACAAAGTCAACAAAGCAAAATAAATTTTTCACTTTAGAAAACATTGGTTTATTTTTAGCAATAATTGCCTGTATAATTTTTTGGTTACCAATTCATAAATACACAGAATCATCTGGAATATTATTTTGGAAAACCACTTCCGAAAAATTTTTAGATTTAAAACCAGATTTAATTTCAGGATGTATCGCTTTAATTTTTACATTCATATTATATTTACGCGGAATAATTTCTTTTGAAAATAAAATTTCAAATCTTTTTTCTTTTTTAGTAAACTTAACATTGTTTGCAACTATAATAGAAATTTTTATTTCTCCTTATCAATCTGATATTGCAATAAAAAATATTTTTTTAGAAAACACTTTATCAACAGTTGTCTGTGCTGTTTGTATTGCCATTTTACTTTTTGGTGTAAAAGAAATAGCAAAACTTGTTCTACTTATATTTTTTATTTTTATGTTTTACTTTAATATTAAACTTGTAAATGACGCTATGGGATTTTTAGGTTACATACAATTATTGTTAATCATTTCAAGTTTTTTCTTGCAGCAAAACATAAATCTTAATCAACTGGGAATGGAAGCAAAATATTTATTTGTTAATCAAAATTCAAAAACATTAATTAGTTCAAAAGAATTAGAAAAAGAAACTTCATTTTTAAAACACGCAATGAAAATTCGTGGCGAAAAAGATTCTACAAAAATTGAATAAAAGTCTTTACTCGGTTTGAAATTTTTGCTATAAAATACTATCTTAGATTATATGGTTAGTGATAATTTGCAAATTCCAGAATTTCCACAATTTGTTCCATTAGATAAAAAATATCGAAAATCTCTAAAAGATTTATTTTTATCATTAAAGGATGGAATTTCTGAATTAACTTTTGACAGTTTAATTATTCACAACGGGAAATTTAACCACAAAATTTCTAAAATTCCAAATTCAGATTCCTATATTTTAATTGGAACTGATGAATATGATGAAAAAATCAAAACCTTTTTTTCAATTTTGGAAGGCGAAAAAAAATTACAAAATAATAAAATTTTTTTTGAAGAAATTTTACCACAATGTTTTTCTCAATATAAATTTTGGAAATTAATGAGTCAAACTCAATACGAATCATATAACGAAATTTTACAAACAATGAATGTTGTTGTTGAATTTGATAGAGATAATTCTGATTACATTTACAACAGAACTGATTTGCAAAATTTACCAGGCAAAGATTTTCATAAAAAGAAAAACTTAGTTAATGCTTTTTTGAAAAACTCTAATATCTCTATAAAAAATTTGGATACAACGAATACAAAAGATGCATTTAAAATTTTACAAATTTGGTCAGAAAATAGAAATTTAAAACAAACTGATTATTATCAATGTATTGATGCACTAAATGATATTTCACAAAACAATTCAATTTTATCTGGCATAATTGTTTATGTTGAAGAAAAGCCTGTGGCATGGAGTATCGGTGAATTTTTACCAGATGAAAAAACTTATCTTGTTCATTTTGAAAAAGGAGATAGCAATTACAAAGGAGTTTATCAATTTATAAATAACGCTACAGTAAAAAATCTTCCAGAAACAGTTTTGTTTATAAATCGAGAGCAAGATTTAGGTGATGAAGGAATGCGCCAAGCAAAATTAACTTATCGTCCTTGCGGATTCATTAACAAATATCTAGCATTCAAAAAATAAAACTAGGAGAATTAAATGGATATTTCTAGTACACGAAATAAAAAAAATATAGTTACATTTTCAAAAGCAATTTTAGATTGTTTACCTCAAGATGGAGGAATGTATATTCCAGCCCATGAAATGAATCTTAGACCATGGATTTATTACATGAACGAAAACACATCTTTTTCTTCCATTGCAGGAGCCTTAACAAGTGCTTTAATAAAAGACGAATTTAGTCCCATCATCTGCGAAAACATTGCAACAAAAGCTTTTCCATTTAGTCCAGAATTAAAACAACTAGATGAAAAACTTTACATGTTAGAATTATTTCACGGACCAACAGGATGTCATAAAGATTTTGGAATTTCTTATCTTGCATCATGTTTAGAACATATTCTCTTAATGGAAAACAAAAAAGCAACAGTTTTGGCAGTTAGCAACGGAGAAACAGGCGCTTGTATTGCAAAAGCCTTTGAAAACAAAAAACAATTAAAAGCAATTCTCTTGTACACAAAAGGTTCTATGAGAGGCTTAAAAGAAAGTGATTTTATTTGGAACGGCGGAAATATTTATCCTGTGGAAGTTGACGGAAACGAAGAAGATTGTTTTAAAGTTGCAAGAGAAATTTATAATGATAGAAACTTAATCGAAAAATACAATCTTACTTTGGCAAATACTCACAACATTGGACGACTTTTACCACAAACATTTTTTTACACCTACGCTTTTTCTCGACTTAAAAACAAATGTTTTACAGATATTTTTTACGCACTTTCAGCAGATAACTACGGAAACTTAATTGCAGGCCTTTACAGCTGGAAATTTTCACTTCCTGTAAACGGATTTATAACAAATAGCACTCCCTCTGTTTATGCAGATTCTAAAGGTGATTGTACTGTTTTAGATTCAATTATTCCTTTAGAAAAACGAGGAAAGGCAGATCCATTAAATCCATCAAATATTGAAAGACTAGAAGAAGTTTTTTGTACAAATCCTGCAGTAATTAAAGGATTGGTATTTCCAGCAAAAGTAACAAAAGAAGATTCTACTAACGCCTTGAAAGAAATGTTTACAAAATATCACGAATTTGTTGATTTACAAACAGCAAGCGCTTATGCTGCTTCAAAACTTCGTAGTGATGTTACAAATGATGAAGACGGAACAATCGTGTTAGTTGCACGAAATCATCCTAGTTTATCTCAAAAAGAAATAAAATTTTGGTGTGGTGAAGAACCTGTAATGCCTAAACATATCAAAGAATTATATGTAAAAAATCAGCCAAAACACAAAATTCTTCCAAAAAAAGAAGAAGTAGAAAAAATTCTAAAAGAAATTAACTTTTAATAAAAAAGCCCTGTACTAAATGATTTTTCATAAAGTACAGGGCGTAATTTTTTAAACAATAAAACTATTTCTTAGCTTTAGAACTAGTCTTTTTTGTTGCAGGCTTTTCAGATTTCTCTGCTTTTGTTGATTTTGCCTTTGTTGCCTTTTCAGCTGGCTTTAGTAATTCAAGAAGTTTTTCAGCCTTAAATTCAGAATCATCCATTGCTCTGAAAATTAACTTATCTACTCCGTAAACTAAAGCATAATCAGCAGGTTTTGCAGTAAAGATTGTATACAACATTGTTCCAGTCCAGAGAGCATCTTCTAATCTTTCTTTGTTGTACCAAAGTACTGAATCGTACATATTTACACCAAGTACAGTAGAAGCCATATCTGAATTTACAAGAGTATCAACAATATCAAATGCCATTTTTTCAACATTCTTTGAAGTAATCTTGTAATCACAGAACTGAGCTGTTTCTAACAATGTTTTGAAAGATGTGTACATATCTTTTGAAGGTTTACCAAATTCCACAAGAATATCACGAATCTTTCTATCAAGACACCACAAGTTGATAAGATTTTTTGTATCAGTTGCAGAAGCCTTATTTCCGATAACATCTCGTACAGAATAAAGCATGATAAATCCAGTAAATAATTCAACCATGAAATCTTGTTTTGCAAGACCTTCATTTAGGTAAACACCAAGTTTTTCTGCATCCCCATCTGCTTTCTTTGAATTAAGTTCTGTAATTTTTACAAGAGAATTAATTCTTGCAACAAATTTCTTCCAGATTTCATCGTAAGAAAGTCTTTCACCTTTTTCACTTCCGCCAAGAACAGAAGATGAACCATAATTTCCTTCGATGAAATTTACAAGTGTTTCAAAATAAGTAATTCCTAAAGGCTTAACTCTTTCTAACAAGTCAGAAAGTTTTACATCCTTAATATTTTTTGCTTTTCGTTCTTCTTTTGACATACATGCAACTGCAATTCCATCAAAAAGTTCACGGCTAGCAAAATCTGTTAAAGCACGATACAAATCTTTTAAGAAAATTTCTTTAAGAGCAATATCAATATCAGGAACTCCACGACCATTTAATGTTTCGTAAAGAACTCTGTATTTTCCTGTTTCGTCATCAGAAACACAAGAAATATTTAACAATACTTGATATTCAAATCCATTAAGATGAACATACAAACCATTTTGATGAATATCACGACAAGAACGGATAAACCAAAGACCTGTTTTTTGTTCTTGGAAGATGAGATATTTGTTATCTTCGTTAGGAATATCCAAAGCCTCACCTAAAGTTAAACATTCATGAGTAATGTTTCCATTTTCATCTTTTTTAGCATATTTTGTTGAACGATTAATCCAACCAGAAGCTTGGTCATAAACGTTATTATAGAAAACAATTGAACGCTCATCGCCAAAACGATTTGAATAAGCATAAACATTTTCGTTTACTCTACCATTATCCCAAACATCATAGAAACGGAAATTTTCTACTTCAGCAAAGATGTAACGTTTCTTCATCAATGGGAAGATATCTCGCTTATGTTTTTCAAGCAAGTCTAAATCTGGAGTTTCGTTCCAATATGCTTTGGTAAATTCCATACCATATTTTTCTTGGAATCCTTCAATTTGACCATGACCAAACATTGGAAGTCCTGGCATTGTAACCATAAGAGTACAAACACCAAAGTATTTATCGCCTTTACCAAACTGTGCAACGGCTGTTTCTTCGTCTGGGTTGTTCATAAAGTTTACATAGCGTTTAAGAATACCTGGGTCAAATTCAAGAGTATTTTTAACAGTTGCACGATATTTGAAGTTTTCTTCTCGTTTGAGCATATTCATAAATGCACTGTTGTAAACACGATGCATACCCAATGTTCTTACAAAGTAACCTTCCATCATCCAGAAAGCTTCTGCAAGCAACAATGTATCAGGAAGTTCAGTTTGAATTCTATCTACAACTTCACGCCAGAATTCATTTGGAATCTTTATTTCAAAATCTTCACGGCTAACAGCATGTTCTGCACGGCTTGCAATATCTCCACCTTGTCCTGGTTCTGGATACCACAATCGTTTAATATGTTTTTTAGCAAGAACCATTGCTGCATCAAAACGAATAATAGGGAAGTTTCGAGCAACATGCAAAATTTCTTGCATAACAGCTTCTCTAGCCACAGGATTTAAGAAGTCAATCTGAGCTGTGTCATTCCAAGGCATACCAGTTCCGTCGTTTCCGTGATAGATATATCGTACTTCACCTGTAGAATTATCAACTCGTTTGAAAACAACAGCACAGTCATTCTTTGAATAATAATGATCTTCAAGATATACACTTACACGAGGATCTAAAGAAAGATTTTCGCCATTGAATGTGTATGATGGGAATGGACAATCATAAGATTGAATAAACAAATCTGGTTTTTCAACAACCCATTTTGCGTCCAAACCTGTATGATTAGGAACCATATCTGAAGCTAAACGAATACCTCTGTACCAAAGTCGTCTTCTTAAGTTATCGAGAGCTTCCCAACCACCTAAATCACCTGCAATATCGTAATCGTGAAGAGAATATGCACTAGCAGCAGCTTCTGGATTTCCACAAATTTGCTTAATGCGTTTTGAACCCCAAGAGCGTTCCCATAAACCGATAAGCCAAAGTCCTGTAAAACCTTCTTGAGCAAGAGTATCCAATTCTTCATCTGGAATTTGATCAAGACGAGTAATTGGTCGTTGATATTTTTGACTCAACTGACTTAACCAAACCAAAACAGTTTTTGCCATCAAAACAACACGAGGCATCCAATCTCGGTCTGGAGTAAATCTTTCATATTCACTGTTGAGAGAATCGTAATTATAAATTTCCATTGGTGGTGGTCCAGAAAAATGTCCACTCCAGCCTGGTTTTTCTTCTTCCTGAATCATATCAATTCCAGAAAGAAGTCTTAAAAGCCATTCCCCAAGGATAAGACCCCAATGCTTTCTGATATAATCAAGCTGACCTTTCAAACTATTTGGACTTGCAACAACAGGTTCTTTCAACATTGTAACTAAATCAACACCATTTGGTCCAAAATTTGGTTGTGTCTTGAAAAAGTTTTTGATAAGTTCCCAAGATTTTGCATAATCAGGATTTTTAGCAAGTTTTTCATCACTAAAGAGAATATAGAAAGGTTCAAAAGCAGGATTTTCGTTTGCATGATGAAGCAAGAAAATTTCTTCAAAAGTTGTAACTCTGTTAGAAACACCATCTTCGGAACCAGCAAGATAATCTTGTGCAGAAATTTCTCCACGATAAACCGCAGTTGGAGGGAATTCCTCTGTAAATTCAGCAAGAAGTTTGTCTACATTTTTCTTACCGAGATGTTCATCAAGAGTAGCAACCATTTGTTCAAATGCTTTTGCATTTGCTTGTTTTCTAAACATTGCACAAACATAGTGAAAAATTTCGTCAATCAACCCCATAGCATTAAGTTGACCCGCTTTCACCATTTTTGAACTTTCAAGTACAGGATCAAATTGATCGTTAATCTTTTTTGCAAAAAGTCTTACATTCTTAAAATTTGTTAAAATTACATTTCCAGTTGTTGCAAAAAGTGATAAATCAAAATCACACTTATCTCGCATCGCTTTAGAAACGTGAAACTCCATCAAAGGAGATTTTTTTAGTTTTGACCAAGATGGTTCTTCCCATGTATTGTCATTTTCAACCTTGCTCAACCTAATGGACAAAACTGTTTCAAAGTTTTTTTCAAATTCCTTCATCAACGGCTCCTATCTCTCGTGAATCTTTACAATATTATTGATTTCACTAATCAATTCTTTATTTTTAATTAATTTTTCTATAGTAACTGGCAAACGATATGTCCAGTTAAACTCATTTACACTTCCAGGAATATTTACTCGTTCATTATCAGGATTTTCATCAAAATAATCTTCTACAAGACCTAAGAAATCCTGTAACGGATGAATACAGAAGGCACTATTTGATTCTGCCATTTTAGATAGCAAATATCTGGCTGTTTTTGAATTGTAAGAACCAGGTTGTACATCTGAATCCCCTGGGAAAGTTCGGTAGAAATCCCAAGCATCTCCTTCTTTTAGCCACCAAAGACGAGCAGTGGAAGAATCGTGAACAGAAGAAGTTGTTACACTCAAATAAGGATATTCCCCAAATTGATAATATGGTTCGCCTGGTGCATTCCAGTTTCTGCTCCAACGAACAACTCTTAAACTCAAAATTGATAAATCATTTAATACTCTAGGCAAAGATTCTGGATTTGAACCTAAATCTTCAGCACAAGCAACCATATCTGTACAAGAAGTTAAATCTCCAAGTAAAGTACGAGCCTGTTCTTCCCAAAGAACTTCCATTCTAGAATATTTTGTTACAATCAACTGTCCAAGACGATATTTTTCGTCATCACTTAATGATTGCCAAGCAGTTGTTGAATGATAAGTCCATAATGGTGAATAAAGTCCATCTGCAACCTTTACTAAAGCCCGATTTCGCCAAAATTCAGCAAGACGAGGTTTTACATTATCAGGAATATCACTTGCCCAAATATCTTTTTCGCCTTTAATTTCTGGCTTGAATCGCCACATTTCTTCGTTTCCGATTCTATCCATGATTTTTGCTAAGATTCCATGAGTTCCAAGATAATCTCCGTTGTTTACGGCTTCAATTTGATTTGTTGGAACATGAGGAACGCTAAGCCAAGTAATTCTATCATCAGAAAAACCAAGATTATGAAGTTCATCAGTTGTAATTGGCTCAAAAGGTTGAGTCCAACCAAGCATTGCAGTACTTTCACGCTGTGGAGTTGCCCAAATTCTAAAGAAACCTAGAACGTGGTCAATTCTGTAAACTTGATAATATTTAGAAGCCTGAATTAAACGATTTTTCCACCAAGAATAATCATCTTTTTTAAGGTTATCCCAGTTGTAAATTGGAAATCCCCAGTTTTGTCCCACAGGATTTGGACCATCAGGAGGAGAACCAGCACGCATTTCATCATTAAAATATTCAGGGAAAGCCCAAGCGTCGCAGGAATCTTCATTCATCATGATTGGAATATCACCTTTTAGTTTAATTCCAAGGCTTTGTGCATATTTTGATGCTTTAGCAAATTGTTCATCAAGACGCATTTGAACCCAAGCATAGAAAAGATTTCCGTCTTGATTCTTTTTATCTTTCCATAAATCGTCAAGTTCTTTTTTTGTAGGCTGAGGTTCGCCCCATTCCTTCCAAGAAGCTTCGTGTTTTTTTTCTTTTTTTTGCATAAAGATAGAATAAACTTGAATCCAAGGATTATTTTTTATCCATTTAGATAATTCTGAACTAGAAATGATTTTTTCTTTTTCAGATTCAAAGATTTTTTGCAAAAGTTCAAGTTTTTTTCTTCTTAACTCACGATATTGAAATCGAGGAAGTTTTTCGTATTTTTTTTGAAGTTTAGTTATCTCTTTTAAAAGTTCTTCTTTACCTTCAACTTCTGGCAAAGATTTTAAACTGATATAAAGTGGATGAAGTGCAAAAGCAGAAAGCGCACTGTAAGGAGAACTTTCTGTTCCGGTATCATTAACTGGCAACAACTGAATAAGTTTAAGTCCTGCTTTTTTACAAAAATCTGCAAAGGGAATTAAATCTAAAAACTCACCAACACCACAACTATCGGCAGTTTTCAAAGCTCCAACAGGAATTGCAGTTCCTGTTAAAAATTCTATTTTATTGTCTGACATATAAATTAGTTAAACTCCTATCAATACACTATCTTTTAAAAAGTTGACTTGTGTATCAATAAAATTATATCACAGGTTTTTAAATATAGAAAATATTTTTTTATAAAAATGTAATTTTTTTGTTAGAGGAGAAAGTGAAAGAAACTTTATATGTAAAATTCAAATAGTTCTATATATTTTTAATTTCCCTACTTGACGGGGGGGGTAATCATGGTATGATAAATTTTACAAGTTTGCGTTGCAAACAAATTAATTCAATTCGCTATTATTTTTAATAGCACAAAAATCAAAAGAACAAAAATTCTTTTGACGATAGGAGAAACAAATGAAAAAAATTTTTATTGTTGCATCAGTTTTATTGATGTGCTGTATGTTCATGGGTTGTGGCGTAAAAGCCAAACTTGACGGAACTTGGAAAAGTAACAATGTTTACGAATATGATGAAGACGATTATACTGCGACAGAAACAAAAGACAGTACTTTAACAATTAACAAAGATGGAACTTTTGCTTTAGAAACAGTTGATTCAGTGCATTACAATCCAGAAGTGTATGAAGGTGGTTCAGCAACAGAAAAAGCATCAGGAACTTGGTACTATCATGATAGTGATAAGGTAATCTTAAAAATAACACACTATGAAATTAAACAAGATGGTGATGATAAAGTATATGAAGATAACGACACAGATTATCAATTAACAGACCTTGTATTAGTTGACGACAGTTTGTTTATTGAAATAGAAACTAGAATTCTTGATGGAATTTACGAATTTACAAAGGCTGAATAGTTAATACTTATTTAGTTGAAAGGTCTAGTTTTGCTTAAAAGTTTTTATAACTTTGCAAAATAAAACCCTTAATTAAAATGCTGTTTTAACAGCACAAAACTAAAAGAATATATATTCTTTTAACTATAGGAGAAACAAATGAAAAAATTTTTTGTTGTTACATCAGTTTTATTGATGTGTTGTATGTTCATGGGTTGTGGCGTAAAAGCTAAACTTGATGGTACTTGGAAAGCTAATAAATCAGGGTCTCGCCAAGAGGGGTTAGAAGCTACAATTGAAACAGACTCCTATCCGGGCTATAAGACAACAGTGTCTGTTGTTGCTACAAGTGAACATAATATTACATTAACTATCAATAAAGATGGTACATTTTCGCAAGAAGTAGTTGCCACACAAACAAGTGTTGTTGAAGACTACTTTTATGATTATTACCCAGAAGGTACAAAAATAACAGTTTTATCGGATGGAAATACTTATCAAAAAATGTATGGTAATTGGTATTATGACAATGATAAGATTGTTTTAAAAATAACACATCTGGAACAACAATTCGGTGATGATGAAAAAGAATTTTATGATAATACCACATATCTATCAGAAGAACTTTATTTGATTGACGACATTTTATTTGCTGAAATAGAAACTGAGATTCTTGAAGGAATTTACGAATTTACAAAGGCTGAATAGTTAATACTTATTTAGCTTAAAAGGCTGTCTAGATATTTCTAGATAGCCTTTTTTTTATGTTAGTAACTGAAATAAAACCCTTCATGTTAAATTTGTTTCAACTCCTACCTTCCACCATTCCAAAACCAAATCGTCTTAGAAAGTTCATTAGAAAATGGCTGAAATTTATTAAAATCTGGTAGCCAATCTGTATCAGACGTAAGTTCTTGATAAAACAAGTATTCAAAATCGTATTCTTCTATCATGCTACGGATTATTTTAAATTCATCTTTGTTTATCAATCTGTGCTGAAAAGATGATAGAGCTTTGTCGCGAATTGCAATTTCTTCGGCAGAAAAATCTTTTTCAGAAACTTCAACTGGCGTATATTGATTCATTAAAGAAATACATGCCTTTCCGTCAGCGTGATTTTTTAGCCAATCTAAAACAAGACGAGTATCGTCCAATCGCCCCGGAAGCACAAGATGACGAATTATCACCCCAGAAGTCATTTTTTCAATTTCAGAGCCTCCATGTCGCTTGAGGGAATCCTTATCATTTTTTGTTGCCACAGTTTCAAATTTAAGTGGAGAATTTTCCATCATCCAACGAATCGCTTTTTTTGCCACTTTTGGATAATCCTTTGCCTTGAAAACTTCATCACTTATCATAGGATTCAAAGTTTTCATATCCGGAAGCCAAATATCAACTAAGCCTTTTAAAAGTTCCAAAGCTTCAATAGTTTCGTAAGCACTTGAATTCCAACAAACTGGAATTTTTAATCCTTTATCTTTTGATTTTTGTAATCCTTCAGCGATAACAGGAATGTGATGAGAACCTGTAACAATATTCACATTTTCTGCACCTTCTGATTGCAACTTCAAACACAAATCAGCAAATTCATCTGTAGAAAGATTTTTTCCTATTCCTTTTTGAGAAATTTGATAATTCTGACAAAAAACACATCGCAAATTACAACCTGTAACAAAAATTGTTCCAGAACCACCTAAAACTGTAATTGGTGGTTCTTCCCCAAAATGCAAAGTGGCACAAGCAATTTTTAATTCAGAAGATTCTCTACAAAATCCCAATTTTTCAAAACGATTTACACCACACATACGAGGACAAAGATTGCAATTTTCATACAAAGAATTATTCATAATTAAAATTTTATTAGATATACAAAACCTTTTCAATGGGATATACTACTTATCATGAGTGAAATAATTGAAAATCCAAATTTACAAGACGAAAATTCTACAATAGGAAATAAAACTGCTGTAGTTGCAATAATCGGCCGCCCTTCCGTTGGAAAATCTACTTTTTTAAATACAGCTAGTGGCGAAAAAATTTCTATCGTTTCTCCTGTTCCACAAACAACAAGAAATGCTGTAAAAGGAATTATCAATACAAATCTTGGGCAACTTGTTTTTATCGATACTCCAGGTTATCACAATTCCGAAAAAAAATTCAATTTGAAACTTCGTTCTTTAACAAAAGAACAATTAGATTCTTGCGACGCAATTTTATATTTAATAGATGCAAGTAGAACTCCAGGTGAAGAAGAACAACTTACCGCAGAACTTTTAAAACCTTATTCAGAAAAAGTTGTGGTTGCAATAAATAAAATTGATTTACCAGAAGCAAATGTTTCAAAATCTAGACTTTTTGTAAAAGAAAGTTTTCCAAAAATTACTGCAAATCATGTTTTTGATATTTCCGCACAAAATGATATTGGAATAAATGAACTTTTACGAGGACTTTACGATTTTGCACCAGTAGCAGAACATCTTTATCCAGAAGAATTTTACACTGACCAAGAAGTAGATTTTAGAATTGCAGAAATTATCCGTGAACAAGCAATCAATCGTTTGCATGACGAACTTCCTCACGCAATCTATGTTGAAATTGCTGATATGGAAATGCGCAAAAACGGCAAGGAACTTTGGGTTAGAGCATTTTTAGTTGTAGAACGTGATAGCCAAAAAGGAATGGTTATCGGAAAAGGTGCTTCTATGATAAAAACAATCAGAATCGAATCTATAAAAGAAATGCGTAAAATTTTTGATTACAGAGTTGATTTAGACTTGCAAGTAAAAGTGAATAAAAACTGGCGACAAAAAGATCCTGTTTTAACTCGACTTTTAAAATAAACAATCTGCAATTTCAATTTCAGAAATTACGGAATTTTCAGATAAAACACAAGCCCTATCCAAACAAGAAAATAATTGTCGGATATTACCTTTCCATTGATTTTGTAAAATTAAATTAAGGGCTTTACCTGTTAAAGTTTTATTAAATTTTGATAAATAATCTTTTACTAAAAAAGGAATTTCATGTTTTCGCTCTCTTAATGGTTTTATATAAAGAGGCACAACTGATATTCTAAAGTATAAATCCTCTCTAAATTCTCCACGTTTTACTTTTTCTTGTAAATTAACGTTAGTAGCACAAATAATTCTAACATCAGATTTTATTTCTTTTGTAGAACCAACTCTTGTAAAAATTCCTTCATCAAGAAATTTAAGAAGTTTTGTTTGCAAATTTAAAGAAAGTTCGCCGACTTCATCTAAAAAAATAGTTCCACCATTTGCAGTTTCAAAAAGACCTTCTCTAGTTGTTGCTCCTGTAAAAGCTCCATTTACAGAACCAAATAATTCACTTTCTGCAATACTTTCTGGAATAGCACCACAATTTATGGCTACAAAGGGTTTATGTTTTCTATGAGATAAATTGTGAACCATTTTGGCAGTGAAGGTTTTTCCAGTTCCACTTTCACCTGTAAATAAAAGGGGTAAATTACTTTTGTAAAAACTTATCAACAATCAAATTCTCCGTTTATTAAATAAAAAAATTATATCAAGTTTTGTTACAAAAATAATTACAAAAAAAATTTATTTTTTAAAAATTTTATACCATAGTAAAACAATCAAATACCATAGATAAGGAAATATTAAAAATATTTTAAAAGGATTTCTGATTATTTCAGGAAGAAGTTCTAAACCTTTATTAAACAAATCTTCGGAAACACGGCGTTTTCGTTTTGAAAAAATCCCAAAACAATCTTTGTAATACAGAAAAATTCCTGTTACAAACTTTTTTCTACGACGATAATACCACATATCGCCACCAGAAACTCCATCACTTAACAAAGTTAAAGAAGGAGAAGCTTTGTAAATTGCTTCTACAAGGTCTGCTTCTGAAGTCTTTGGATAATATCCAACGTAACGCCCTACAATTCTAAGCCCTGAAAAAGTTGCTCTAACATTTTTTTCAGCAGCCATCAAAGAATCTCTACGACCTCCAAGCATATACAAGGAGCGATAGTTTTTATCAAGAGCATTCATTATACTAATTACTGCTTTAAATGGATTATATCTAGTTGGAACAGCTAACTTCAAAAAATTTGCCCCAGATAAAATACTTTTAGAAATAGGTATAACTAACTCAGCATTTTTTAAGCAATTCATATAATCTTGATTTATTCTTGCTTTTAAAATATCCCAAATTGTAACAAAACAAATTTGAGAAGAACCATTTTTTTGTGAAATTTCTATAATTTCATTAGCAAGATTCTGTTCTGGAATAATATCCACTGGTACTGATAAAAAATTTATTCTAGTGTGAGCCATTCATCCATCTCCATAAAAGCTGATTGAATTGTAGCAATACCATAAAGACTAGCAGTTTCGGCTCTTAGTACATTTGTTTTAAAATGCACAAGATTAAAATGATTTTCTACCAAGAGCTCAACTTCCTTTTCAGAAATTCCACCTTCACTACCAACTACAATTCCAATCCTGTTAATTTTATTATGATTTTCCTTTAAAATAGAAAATATATTTTTTGTTGAAACATCTGCTTCATGTAAAACAAAACCAATTCCATTTTGTAAATTTTCATTCCAAAGTTTTAAAGCATCTTCTATTACCAAAGGTTTTTCCACTGAAGTACTTATTGCCGAACCGCTTTGTTGTCTAGCTTCTTTTACAATTCGCTCCCAACGATTAACTTTTTCAAAATCTTCGTTTTTCAAATTAAAATCTTTTCCACTAAACTCTCCAAGAACAGGAATGATTTTTGAAACACCACATTCTGTACTTTGACGTATTATCAAATCCATCTTTTGAAGTTTAGGCAAAAATTGAAAAAGCCAAATTTCTGGAAGTTTTATATTTTCCAAAGAACTTGCTGAAACTCCAGTTTCTAAAAATTTATCAACCGATTCAGACAAAGTTTTTACAAGAATCAGTTGTTTTGCTTGCAACTTAAAAACTTCCATATTTGAAAGTTCTTGATTTGGAAATCGTACTTGAACAATATCTCCAAGTTTAAGCCTCAACACCTGACAAAGATATTTAAAATCTTTTCCGCTAACGGTAAGTTGTCCATTTTTGTCAGGCATACTTGAAGCTATATATTGTCGCATATTAATTGTTGTCTTCTTTAGAATCTTTTGAAAGCGACTTATCTTCTAGCAAGGCTTGTTCTTGTAATTCTTTCAAAGTCTTTGTTGATTTTACAAGTTTTTCAAAATCTTCTGATTCGATAATTCTGATAGCTTCTTTTAGTTGATCATCATAATCTAAATCGTAAAGACTTGGCTCTCTTGTTCTTTCAACTTCAATTCTGATAAGGCGGCGCAAAAGTTTTTCATCTAATTTATATGTATATGTTAAAGCCTTTGCATAAACTGCAATATCAT
The DNA here is from genome assembly GCA_017936665.1 of Spirochaetaceae bacterium. Classification (GTDB taxonomy): domain Bacteria; phylum Spirochaetota; class Spirochaetia; order Treponematales; family Treponemataceae; genus RGIG9060. The sequence continues at coordinate 57,154 of JAGBFB010000018.1, forward strand.
GTTCATTCATATTTGGATGTTCTTCAACATATTTTTCAATTTCAGCCTTGTTTATCAATTCAACATAGCTTTTTTCTTGCTCTTCAGTTAAATCTGGAACTTTTACTTCCAAATCTGGTGGAATTCCAATTTTATCGATATTTACATCTGAAGGAGTGTAGTATCTTGCCATTGTAAGTTTTACCCCATCAGCATTGTAAAGAGGAATAACTTGTTGAACAGAACCTTTTCCGTAAGTTCTTTCTCCTACAAGATAAGCTAAGTGATAATCTTTTAATGCTCCTGCTAAAATTTCGGATGCACTTGCAGAACCTTTATTTATCAAAACTACAATAGGAATACCTTTTGGCATTGTAGTTGCATCTGGAGTTGCAGTATATACAGAAGCAGCTTCAGAAATTCTACTTTTTGTAGAAACAATAATTCCACTATCAATAAATTTATCTGCAACATCAGCAACGCTTGTAATCAATCCTCCTGGATTATTTCGTAAATCGATAATCATTCCAGTAAAATTATTTTTCTTAAAGGAATCTATTGCATCTTGAACTCTTTGTGCAGTTTGAGGTGTAAATTCGATAATTCTTAGATAACCAATTTTTGCGTTTTTATCGTCAATCATTCCAAACTTAACTGTAGGAACTTCAATTAATTCACGAACCAAAGTTACAGGAAATTCCATGTTTTTTCCACGACGAACAACAACATCAACACTTTCGCCAATTTTTCCACGTAACATTCCTAAAACTTCATCCATAGTAATATCTTGAGTTGGAGTTCCATTTATGGAAATCAATAAATCTCCTGCGTGAATTCCTGCTTTATATCCAGGTCCACCTTCAATAGGAGAAGCAACTTCAACATAGGCAGGTTTTTCGGCTGTAGAATTAACTGGCTTTGAAATTGATAATCCAACACCACCAAAATTTCCAACAGTTGTATCGTTTAGACTACGCATACTTGTTGTATCAAGATATGTTGAATAAGGGTCTTCAAGAGAATCCATAATTCCTTTTAAAGCACCTGCATAAATAACTTCTGGGTCAACTTCATCAACATAATTTTGCAAAACAAAACCAAAAACACTGTTGATAAGTTGCATATATTGTGAAACCTTTGCGGCTGATTTTGCATCAACATCTTTATTAGTTTGAGCAAACAAACTTGGGGTAAAAACTGCATATAGCGAAAAAACTATTGCAAAAACAAACAAACCTACTTTAATAGGAGAACTAATTTTTTGTGAACTATCCATACTTTTATTGTACGCCCTAAAAAAAAATTGTCAACAGGGATTGACCAATTATTATTAGTAACATAGACTTCATTTATGAAAAAATTTTCTATTAAGTTTATTGTTTTTTTACTATACGAAATTTTAAGAATTGTTTTTATTCTAAAAGCCGCACCTGTTCAAGATATTCCTTACCAAAGTTTATCTTGGTATGTTTCTGTTCCTTTAATTATCATTCCATTAATGATGATAATTATTTATCTTTCAAATGAAGATAAATTCAAAGAATTAAGATTTTTTATATCTCTATCCAAATTAATGTCTGTTGTAAGTTTTACAGCATATTTTGGTGCAACCTTTGCAGAAGCCGCAGTTCAAGTAAGGTTTTCACAATTTTATTCAATAGCAACATTATTTTTTATGATGTTTTTTTTGTTAATAGATGTTATAATAGGATTATTGTTTATTAAAAAACCTAAAACAGAGGAAGAAAATAATTTATGCAAATAATTCCTATTGCCAGTGGGAAAGGTGGAGTTGGAAAAAGCCTTCTTTCTGCAAACTTAGCAGTTACTCTTGGAAAAGCAGGAAAAAAAGTTGTTCTTGTAGACTTAGATTTAGGAGCTTCAAATTTACATCTTGTAATTGGGCAACAATCTCCAAAAGCAGGAATTGGAACATATCTTGGTGGACAATCTAATTTTCAAGATTTAATAATTCCTACAGATTACGATAATGTATATTTTATTCCAGGGGATGCTGAAATTCCTGGTCTTACTGCAATTAAACTTTCTCAAAAAAATGATTTAATAAAAAAACTTCAAAATATAGATGCAGATTATTTAATTCTTGATTTAGGAGCAGGAACACATCTTACAATTTTAGATTTCTTTTTGCTTTCGCCTCAAGGAATTATCGTAACTGCACCAACTGTAACAGCAACTTTAAACGGTTATCTTTTTTTGAAAAACGCAGTTTTTAGATTGATGTACAATTCTTTCAAAAAAAATTCTAAAGCTTATGCCTTTTTAGAAGAACTAAAAAAAGATACAAAATCTTTGCAACGGCTTTACATTCCTCGCCTTGCAGAATCAATAGAAAAAATTGATCCAACAAGTGCAGCAGTTTTTAAACATAGAATGAAGCAATTTAAACCTCGCTTAATTCTCAATATGATTGACGACCCTAAAGATGCAGACAAAGCACAAAAAATTCGTCGTTCTTGTAGCGAGTATTTAGGAATTGATTTAGAACATTTAGGTGTAATTTACAAAGATTCAATGCAAGATGTTGCATTGGCTTCAAGATTACCAATTACAGTTTACAAACCTCAAGCAATGATTTCTCAAGCGATTTCTAGAATTGCAGATAAAGTTTTGCAATCAGAAACCCTTACTTTTGACAACGGAATTGATAGTTTTCAAAATGCCGAAAACGAAGCCGCCGAAGATTTTGAATCAAAACTTTCGTATGTAGAAGATTTATTGGGAACAGGTGCATTAACCATGAATGATTTAGCAGAAACCATAAAATCTCAGCAATACGAGATAACTCAACTTAGAAAAGAAAATAATTTATATAAATCTAAACTATTAAAAGCAGTACAACAAGGATACAAAATTTGATGTTTTTAGCAATTAATTACCCATCATGGATTCATCCAGAAATCTTCCCAGGAGTTCCTTTTTTAGGACTTTTACGTTGGTATGGCTTAATGTACATTTTTGCCTTTGGAACAGCCTACTTTATCTTAAGCAAGTTAAGAAAAGAAGGGGCTTTGGATTCTCCAGGTCAAACCACCACAGATGATGATTTATTCGGATTTTTTGGTTTTGGAGTTTTATTCCTACTTTTAGGAGCAAGAATTTTTTCTGCCCTAGTTTACGACACATCAGGACTTTACAGACAAAAACCTTGGTTAATTTTCTGGCCCTTCAACGAAGCTGGACAATTTACAGGTCTTGCAGGAATGTCATTTCACGGCGGAGTTATCGGTGGTCTTTTAGGAATGATAATTTGGTGCTTAACTCATAAACGCCCTCTTTGGAAATGGGTTGATGCCATGGTTGTTGCAATTCCTCTTGGATACACCTTTGGAAGAATCGGAAACTTCTTAAACGGAGAACTTTACGGAAGAATAACAACTATGCCTTGGGGAATGATTTTTCCTGGAGCTCAGAGATTTTCAGTTTCAATTCCATGGGTAAAAGAATTTGCAGAAAATGCAGGATTAACAATCGCAGAAAACGCAAGATTGATAAATTTACCTCGTCACCCAAGCCAACTTTACGAAGCCTTTTTTGAAGGAATTGTTTTATTTTTAATACTATGGTTTTTACGCAAGAAAAAACCTTTTGACGGATTTTTATCAGGAATGTTCTTAATCGGTTACGGAACTTTTAGATTTATCATCGAATATTTTAGAGAACCAGATGCAGATTTAGGCTACATAATTTCTGTTACAGACGCTTCAACTTACCTTAACGATTCTTTACTCAATATTTCTATGGGGCAAATCCTTTGCTTTTTGATGATAATCGGAGGAATTGGAATAATTCTTGCTAGATATTTTATAACTAAAAAACAGAATGAAAAGTAAACTTTTAATAAAAATAAAAAAAAATGACTTTGTAAAAATTAATTTACAAAGTCATTTTTTTTAGTATTTAATTATTTTACAAACTTTATTTACAAAGTTTTTCGGCTACTTTTTCTGGAGTAAATCCAAAAAATTCAGCAACTTTTGCAAATGGAGCTGATGTTCCAAAAGTATCAATAGAAATAATATCTTCGTTAGATTTTACAAATTGTTCCCAACCTGTTTTAATTCCAGCTTCCAAAGTTACAACTCGATTTGCATTTCCAATCAAAGTTTCTTTAATTTGAACTGGTTGATTTGCAAAAAGTTCTCTATCAAGAACAGAAACTACTCGAACATTTTTTCCTTTTTCTTTTGCTAATTTTGCAGCTTCAATAGCAAGAGAAACTTCTGAACCAGTTGCAAGAACAGTAATATCTGCTTCTCCTTCACAGTTATATGCAACATAAGCACCACAACGAATTGTGTTTTTCCAATCTGGATCGGCTTTTTCGTAAACAGGTAAATTTTGGCGAGTTAACATAATACAAACTGGGTGATCTTTGCTTTCACTTGCCATAAGCCAAGCAAGTTCAGTTTCTTGAGCATCCCCAGGGCGTAAAACTTGAACACCAGGAATTGTTCTTAGTGAAGTTATTGTTTCAATAGGTTGATGAGTTGGACCGTCTTCTCCAACATAAATTGAATCGTGAGTAAATACATAAATTATTGGCAACTTCATCAAAGAAGATAATCTTATTGCAGGTTTCATATAATCTGCAAATACTAAGAAAGTTGCACAGAAAGGTTTTAATCCTCCGTGTAAACTCATACCGTTTGAAATTGCTGTCATTGCAAATTCTCTAATACCAAAGTGAATATTTCTTCCACTTCGATTATCTGGAGCATAATATGTACTAGATTTAATTTTGCAAGAGTTTGGTCCTTCCAAGTCCGCAGAACCACCAACTAATCCTGGGTACATTTTTTCTAAAACTTGTAACATTGCACCACTTGCAGCACGAGTTGCAAGCTTATCTTCTGTTGTGTATTCAGGGAAGGTTTCATTCACATCTAAAGGATTTCCTGACATCATTATATCCCAAAGAGCTTTTAATTCTTTTTCTTCAGAAGCCCAAACTTCAAAATCCTTTTGCCAAGCATCATATTTTTTTGCAATTTCATCTTTTTTAGAAGCAAAATATTCGTAAGCTTCAGGAAGAACATAAAAATCCTTATCCACAGGAAGACCTAAAAATTCTTTTGCAGCTTTTACACCTTCATCCCCCAATGGAGCGCCATGTGCAGCAGATTTTCCTACAACTGTTGGAGCACCTTTCCCAATTTCAGATTTTAACATGATAAGAGAAGGTCTATCGTCTTTTTTGGCTTCTTCCACAAGAGATTCAATTTGTTGATAATCATACATTGAACCTTGTAAAACTTGCCATCCGTAAGATTCGTATCTTTGTGCAATATTTTCTGTAAATGTTATATCTGTAGAACCATCAATACTGATACGATTTTCATCATAAAAAACAATTAGTTTTCCCAGTTTTAAGTGTCCAGCCAAACTAGATGCTTCAGAAGAAACACCTTCCATCAAACAGCCTTCACCTAAAAGAACATAAGTATAATGGTCGATAATTTTATGATTTTTTGTATTGAACTTTTCAGCAAGCATTGTCTCTGCCATTGCCATACCAACAGCCATTCCAATACCTTGCCCTAAAGGACCTGTTGTAGCATCAACACCAGGAGTAATTCCGTATTCAGGATGCCCAGGACACTTTGAACCAAGTTGTCTAAAATTCTTAATATCATCTAGCGAAACATCGTATCCACTTAGATGCAATGCGGAATACAATAACATTGAGCCATGTCCACCAGAAAGAACAAATCTATCTCGATTTATCCATGATGGATTTTGTGGATTATGGTTTAAAATTTCACCATAAATCATTGCAGCAAGTTCAGCGCAGCCCAGCGGCATCCCAGGATGTCCTGACTTCGCTTTCTGAATGGCGTCCATTGACAAACTTCTAATTGACAATGCGGCGGCATTAAGTCCTTTTACATTCATATTGTTCCTCATTTTTTGCAGACTTAAAGAACTTTTTTTATTGCCTCAATAAGTTCTGCTTCGTTTGGTTTTTTATCCAAAGTATTTCTAAAATCCTTGTTTTGAAACAAAAAAGCCAACTGGGAAAGTACTTTCAAATGAAACTGAGGACTACTTGTGAGCAAAATAAACATTACTCCAACAAGTCGACCATCGGGAGCATTCATCTGTAGAGTTTCTTTTAAGTAACAAACAATAATGCGCTGGTCATCACTATTTTTCAAAATAGGATAGCGTGAATGAGGAAGTGCAATTCCATTCCCCACTGCTGTACTCATCAAATCCTCACGCTGACATAATTCTGTATACAAATTTTCGGGAGTTAGTCCCTTTGGATATTCAATTTTATCAACAACATTTTTATATACTTCTTTAGGTGAACTTCCTTCTACATTAAGTAAAACAGTTCCTTTTTGAATCAAATCTATAATATTTATTTCATCATTCATAATTGTCACAATCTCCTATTTTTAAGTTTTTTCCAAAAGTTTGCTTTTGAAATTCCAATAGATTTTCTTTTATAACTTTTGAACTTTCTTCAAAACTATAAAACATTCCCTCCATAGACGATTTTAGGGTTTCTAATTCTTTTTCTGTTATTTCATCATTCGGCATCAATGAACTCAGTATAGTTGAAATATGAGCAGAAAGTTGAGTTAAAACAATCAAGTGTTGCTGATCAAGTTTAGTTATATCAATTTTCTGATATTCTATTTCATAAAACAAATAAAATAGTCTTGTAAACAAATTCAAAGCTTCATGTCTAATTTCTGCATAATGAAAATCAGCAAACCAATTATACTCTTTGCGAATAATAGCATGTTTTTTTTCTAAATGCAACATAACAGCATTGTATTCTTCTTTTTCTAAAACAATTAAATCTGGGATTATTTTTTCCAGAATTTTGTTCAAATCAGTCTCTTTATTAAACAATGCGTCGTAGATAAATGCATCAATTATCCAAGAAGGGATTATCAAATTATACTTGTTAAAAATATTTACAATTTTATTATCTTTTTTAGCGTCATTTTTTATTTCATCATCAGGAAAAGAAATCATCTGAGAACTCATAGCAGGAATTTCCTTGTTTTTAAACCAAAGCCTAGTTTCTACACCATAAAGGGTGAACTCAAATTTATTTGATTTTTCAATTACTTCCTGAAAAGATGAACAATGAGGTACACTAAATTTATCTATATCTGATAAAAAAGCAAAAGCTAGTTGTTCTTCGATACTTGAACAAGGTCCAAATTCTTCTAAAGAAAAACTTAAGGCTTTTTCAAAAGATTCTTCCCATTGTTCTCGCTTTCTATCTACAGAACTTTGCTCAAAAGGATTTTTTCCCCGTCGTACAAAAGGAGCAATATTGATTAAACCTGCATCCCAATCAGAAATGGATGCTACAATCCTATCTCCCAGTTTAAAATTATATTTTTTATATATTTCTGAAAAATCTAATACAGTAAGTTTAATTTTAGGTGGTAAAACATAATCTGTTTCAGCTAAGTCTAAACCAAAATTTGCAAAATCCTGAGCTACAATTTGAGGAACATATTCCTCTCCATAATATTTGAAATAAGGATAAACTTCAGCAGAATTAATTTCTATTACTTTTTCAGGAACCACTTCACCTAAAAAAAATATTCCAAACCTATCAGGCAAAAATGAAGGATCGACAAAAGGCATTCCTCTATGACCAAAAATCAAATAACCGTTTTCGATTTCCATTTTAGTTGGTGCGAATGAAAAATATTTTGAAGTAAAAAGACCTGCTCTAGAAATAAAATTCCCGTATAAATCCATAAATATATTAGGACTACTTTTTATATACTCTTGTATCTTTTCAATACTACAGGGATGTTTCTTTTTGAGCAAATATTTACTCATATCAGAATCGGTAAAGGATACAAGAGTTTTTCTTACATAGTCGTCAAGCAGAGCTTTTATGATGTCTTTCATCTATAAGTAAGTTCTTACGTACTAGCGAATATCTTCTATAGAAATTTGCAATTTTGTAAAAATTTCTTTTACTTGATCGATTGTTATGCCACAAACTTTGCATGTACAGCGTCGTTTTGACATATCATCACCATCAAAAGTAACCAAAGAAACAATATTTCCACCAATTTCTGCAAACTCACTTGAAACACGAGCAAGTTGACCTGGCTTTTCATCCAAAGAAAAAGTAATGCGAACACCTTGATGACGAGTTCCAAACATATCAACAAACACTCTGAATAAATCACTTTCGGTGATAATTCCAACAAGAAGATTATCTTTCATTACAGGCAAACAACCAACACCTTTATCTGCCATAATTCTTGCAGCTTCTTCTACAACTTCTGTTTCTTGAACTGAAACTACATTTTTTTCCATTACTTTTTCAACCTTGATTTTTGAAAGCAAGTAACTAATTTCATACACATCCAATGTAGTTGCGGCAGAAGGACCAGCTTTTACTAAATCTTTTTTAGTAATGATTCCTACCAAATTATCATGTTTATCAAGTACAGGAAGTTTTCCTATCTTTTCTTTATCCATTAATTCTCGCACTTCTGTTACAGTCATTTCAGGACGCACATAAAGTGGATTTTTTGTCATAACGCTAGCAATTATCATATTATCCTCCTAAAAACAATAACGAGAAAACTTCAGTTTTCGAATTGTTGTTTTTTGCTGTTTCGTAATGTAATGAGAAACAGCAGTTAATAATAAAGTTTACAAAGTAAACTTTTTTCAGAAAAGAGTTGTATAAACTATACTACTCTTTTCTGACTATCCTCCTAGGTATGCTGATTTTACAGTATCGTCGTTTATCAAGTCGCTTGCCTTTCCGCTTTTAATTATTGTACCGGTTTCTAAAATATATGCACGGTCTGCAATGGAAAGTGCTTTATAAGCATTTTGCTCAACTAACAAAATTGTTGTTCCTGTTTTATTGATTTCTTGAATGATAGAAAAAATTTCATCCACAAGAATTGGAGCCAATCCCATAGAAGGTTCGTCCAACAAAAGCAATTTTGGATTAGACATTAATGCTCTCCCCATTGCTAACATTTGTTGTTCACCTCCAGAAAGCGTACCAGAAAGTTGCTTAATTCTCTCTTTTAAACGAGGGAAAAGTTCGTAAACTTTTTCCATGTCAGTTTTAATTCCAGCTTTGTCTTTACGAGTATAAGCACCCATTTCAAGATTTTCTTTTACGCTCATATTTGCAAAAACTCGTCTTCCTTCTGGAACTTGAATTAATCCTGTCTTTACAATGCTATCAGCAGAAACATTTGTTATATCGTTACCAAGAAATTCAACTTTCCCTGACGTTTTTTTTATGATATTTGAAACAGAATGCAAAGTAGTAGTTTTACCTGCACCATTTGAACCGATAAGAGTGATAATTTCACCTTCATTTACATCAAAAGAAATTCCTCGTAAAGCTTGAATTGCACCATAATGTACTGTTAAATCTGTTACCTTAAGCATTTTTCACCTCTTTATACTTCTGTTCCAAGATATGCTTTTATTACCGCAGGATTTTTTCTAATTTCCTCTGGATTTCCTGATGCAATAATTCTTCCATAATCCAAAACAATCAATTTTTCACAAATTCCCATTACAAGATGCATATCATGTTCAATAAGAAGAACTGTTAGATTAAACTCTTTTCTGATAAATGCAATCAATTTCATAAGTTCATCTGTTTCCTGTGGATTCATACCTGCAGCAGGTTCGTCCAAAAGCAACAAACTAGGATTAGCTGCTAAAGCTCTAACAATTTCTAGTTTTCGTTGCTCTCCATAAGGAAGATTTTTTGCTAATTCATCAGCTTTGTGTTCAATTTTGAATAAAGAAAGCAACTGATTTACTTTCTCAGTCATTCGTTTTTCATCTTTTCTAAAAGCTGAAGTTCTAAGTAAAACGTCAATAGGATTTACTTTTCTGTGATTATGCAATGCGATTTTTACGTTATCACTTACAGTTAAATCATTAAACAATCGAATATTCTGAAAAGTTCTAGCAATACCAATTTGATTTAACTTTGCAGGACTTTTCTTTCCGATAGAATGAACTCTGTCTTCTTTATCCCAAAAATTAATTTCACCTTCAGTTGGTTTATAAATTCCAGAAAGCATATTAAAAACAGTAGTTTTTCCAGCTCCGTTTGGACCAATTAATCCTACAAGTTCACCTTTTTTTAGTTCACATGAAAAATTACTTACAGCTCTTAATCCTCCAAACACGATTGAAATATCGTTTGCTTGAAGAACCAATGAAGATTCATTAGACATCAGAACCTCCTTTTTCATTCTTTTCTATTTGAGATTTTACTTTTTCTTTTTTTACCTTAGGTTGATTTTTTCTGTTTTTTACCCATGCAACAAATTTATCGTAAGTTTTAACAAATGAAAGTTCTTTCATTCCAAGTAATCCTTGTGGACGATAAAGCATTACGACAATCAAAATCAAAGGATAAATCAAAAGACGGAAATCTTTTAAGAAACGCAAAAATTCTTGTAAATAAGTTAATACAAAGGCTGCCAAAACAGAACCTGTAATTGACCCCATACCACCAAGAACAACATAAATTAAGTAATCAATACTTCTGTTGAAAGAAGCAAGGTCTGGCTTAATAAATGCAATGAAAGATGCGTATAATCCTCCACCAATTCCTGCAACGAAGGCTGCAATTACAAATCCAATCATTTTGTATTTGAAAACACCAATTCCGTTTGAATTTGCAGCAATTTCATCTTCACGAACAGCTTTTATTGCACGACCATAAGTTGAACGCAAGAAGTTTTGTAATAGAACAATTACTAAAATCAATGAGCCTATAATAATTAAATATGTAATATCTGGATAAGCTTGCATCATAATTACTGATGGATCTTCAAATCTTTTTCCGTTTGCTCCTCCAGTAATTGATTTTAAGTTTATTAACACAACTCGGATAATTTCACCAAAACCTAATGTAACGATTGCAAGATAATCACCTGTCAATTTAAGAGTTGGAAAACCAATTAAAAATCCAAAAATAGAAGTAATCAAACCTGCAATAATTATACTAAATACAAGAGGAATTCCACAATTTTGTGTAAGGAAGATACAAGAATAAGCACCAATTGCCATAAATCCAGCTTGACCTAAAGAAAGCTGTCCTGTAATTCCACAAATGATATTTACACTTATTGCCATTATAGCATTTACGCCACCAAGTGTAATAATTTGAGCAGTATAAGCATCAATAATTCCAAACTTAATTAAAAGTGCAGGAAGAACCAATGCTAAAATTGCAACCACAAAAGGAATAAGCATATCTCTATAAACACGATTCATTTTTTTCATATTCTACTCCTAAACCTTTTCTCTTACATTTTTGCCCATAATACCAGTTGGTTTTACAAGCAAGATTATAATAAGAATAGAAAATGAAATTGCATCTGCATATTGAGATGATAAAAATCCTTTTGTCATTGTCTCAGAAATTCCAAGAATATATCCACCTAACATTGCTCCTGGAACAGAACCAATTCCTCCAAGAACAGCTGCTACAAAGGCTTTTAATCCTGGCATAGTACCCATTGTAGGATTAATTTGTGGATAAGCACTTGCATACAAAACACCACCAGCAGCGGCCAAAATTGAACCAAGGGCAAATGTAAAAGCAATAGTTTTATTTACAGAAATTCCCATTAAACTTGCTGCGTGCATATCAAATGAAACTGCTCGCATTGCTTTTCCTGTTTTTGTATAATTGATGATATAATTCAATGCCAACATCAATACTGCTGAAAGAACTATAACAATCAACTGAATATTTGAAATTGAAATAAATCCTAAATTAACATTTACAGTTTGCATTGTAGGATATTGTCTTGGGTCAGGACCAATAAAAGGAATAACTCTAGCACCATTTTGCAAAATCAAGGAAACAGCAATGGCTGTAATCAAAGAATTTAATCTAGGAGCAGATCTAAGAGGTCTGTAAGCAAATCTTTCAATTATAATAGCTAAAACAGCACAAACAACCATGGCAAAAACCATAGCTAAACAAAAAGTCCAAGGATTTGCACCAAATGCCATCAACACAAAATAACCAGCATAAGCACCAACCATAAGAATATCGCCGTGTGCAAAGTTAATCAATTTAACAATACCATAAACCATTGTATATCCTAGGGCAATTAGAGCATAAATACTTCCTAAGGATATTCCATTGACAAGTTGCTGGACAAACATAGAACTAGTTTCCACACATCCTCCAAGATTCGTTATGCTAAAAAAACGAACCATACATATTATAATTATTCAAGTTATATTTTACACTTAAAATAATTCTAGGTAAATAGCATAAAACAAAAAAAGCGAACACAAAAGAAAAATCTTTGCATTCGCTTTCATAAAAATCTTAGAAATAAATTCTAATATTATTTTCTAAAAATTAGTCAACTTATGGATTAACAGTTGCTTTATAAACAGGTGTTAATTTTCCATCTTTTTTAACAATTTCCATCATTACAGCTGATTTAATAGGATTTCTCTTTTCATCAAATGTAAGATTTCCTGTTACGTAAGAACCATTTGTTGCATTGAATGCATCTCTTACTGCTGCAATATCTGTTGTGTTTGCTTTTTCAAAAGCATCTTTTAACATATAGATACAGTCATATCCAAGAGCAGCAAAAGAAACAGGAAGTGAGTTGTATTTATTTTTGTATGATTCTACAAAAGTAACTACTTTTTCATCTGTTGAGTCTGCTGCATAGTGGTCTGAATAGAATCCGTTAAGAACTTCATCACCTGCGTTATCTACGATTCCACCCCATCCGTCTGCACCAACAATTGGAGTATCAATTCCTTGTGCTCTAAGTTGTTTTGCAATCAAAGCAACTGTTGCATAGTAATCTGGAAGATAAACTACATCTGGTTTTGCGTTTTTGATTTTTGTAAGTTGTGCGTTAAAGTCCATATCACCTTTTGTATATGATTCTTCAGCAACAACTGTTCCACCTGCTTGTTCAAAAGCAATTTTGAAGTTTGTTGACAATCCAACTGAATAGTCATTTGAAATATCGTATAAAATAGCTGCTTTTGTTTTTCCTAAGTTTTCAGCAGCAAATTTTCCACCAACTGTTCCTTGGAATGGATCGATAAAACATGCTCTGAACACATAGTCACCTGCATCTGTAATACTTGTCATTGTTGCAGCAGGAGCTACCATCAAAACTTTTTGAGCTTGTGCTAAAGCTGTAATAGCAGCTGTACAACCTGATGTTAATGAACCAACGATTGTATCAACTTTGTCTTTTGTAACAAGTTTTTTGTAAGCGTTAACAGATTTTTCAGGATTTCCTTCATCATCTTCTGCTACCAATTCAATCATTTTGTAAACTTCAACTGGATTTCCATTTTCGTCTTGTTCAACAAATTTAATTCCACCATTTGAATTGATTTCACTGATTGCCATTTCAACACCGTTACGACATTCTACACCATAAACAGCAACATCACCTGAAAGAGGGAAAATACCACCAATTTTAACAGTATTGCTTTCCTCTTTTGCACATCCAGCAAACATCAACATTGCTAAAGCCAAAGCTACAGCAAGGATTTTACCTGACATTTTCATTTTTTTCCTCCAATTTGATGCATAAACATTTTTTGCATCATTTATAGAAATTAGGATTTATAAAAAAATTATATAATAATTACAATTTAATGTCTATTGCTTTGCTTTTTTGAGATAAAAAAATGGCCGTCTTGCCCAAAACTTAAAATATTAAGTTTTATCGAAGACAGCCTAAAAATTGATCTTACAGACAATTAAATGGCTTTACCATTTTTGATAGCAGCTTTGCAGTATTTGCAAATTTTAGCCTTTTGTCCGTCAATTTCTTGTTCATACAGAATTTTGATTCCGTCTTTTTTACAACGTGCACAAGTTCCGCGTCCGTGAGCTACTTGGTCACGAATACCTTTTCCACGATGGGATTTTGACATATTCTACTCCTTTCCTTATTCAGCAGCTACTGGAGCAGCTTCTTTTTCAGCAGGTTCTGCTTTTTCTGACTTTTTAGCAGTTGATTTTTTTTCACCTGCTTTTTTTGAAGTTGATTTTTTTGAATCAGCTTTCTTTTTGTCATCTTTCTTTGAAGATTTTTTGTCAGAATCAAGCTGGTAATCTACCAATTCAAGAATAACAATATCAGCTGCGTCCCCTTGTCTAAATCCAAGTTTTAACATTCTGGTGTATCCACCATTTCTATCTTTCATACGAAGACCAATATTAGTAAATAATTTTGCTAATATAATTTCGTCTTGAATGAATTTTGCAGCTTCTCTTCTGTTGTGAACAGAATCTACTTTTGCACGTGTAATTAACTTTTCAGCAACTTTTCGAACTTCCTGAGCTTTTGCTTTAGTTGTAGTAATTCGTTCATATCTGAAAAGAGAAGTTACCATATTTCGTAACATCGCACGACGATGTGAAGATGTGCGTGAAAGTGCATTAAAACCACTCTTATGATTCATCTGATTCTTCCTTCTTTGATAAATTGACAGCAGTCTTTAAAGAACTGTAATCTGTCATACCAAGATTAAGATTCCACTCTTGTAGTTTTTCTTTAATCTCAGTCAAACTCTTTTTACCAAAGTTACGAGTCTTGGCAATGTCTTCCTCTGTCTTTTTAGTCAATTCTCCGATTGTTCGGATATTTGCATTTTTTAGACAGTTTGATGAACGAACAGAAAGTTCTAGTTCTTCAACAGGAGTACTTAATATTTGACGAATACGTTCTGAAACTTCGTCAACATCTTCACCATGTCCAACTTCAGTATCATTAAAATTGACAAAAATAGCAAAATGATCCTTTGCGATTTTTGCAGCTTCTGCCAATGCGTCATCAGGAGCAATTGTTCCATCAGTCCAAATTTCCAGAATAAGCTTGTCGTAATCGTTTCGCTGACCTACACGACAAGGCTCAATAGCATATTTAACCTTTTGTATAGGAGTAAAAATTGCATCCATTGGAATTGTACCAACAACTTCAATGTATTGCTCATTTGTATCAGCAGGAACATAACCTCTTCCAAGGTCTACTTGAACTTCTATTTCAAGATGAGCACCTTCCATCATTGTGAAAAGATGTAAATCTTTTGTAAAAACTTCAAGTTGTGTTCCACGATCTAAATCATCACTTTTAACAGTTCCTGGTCCTTTAAACTCAAACAGGAATGTATCCTGCTCAACGTCCTCGGGAAGCCGCAATCGAATCTGTTTTACACTATTCAAAACTTCCAAGGTATCTTCTACAACATTAGGAATTGTTTCAAATTCACTGGATATAACGTGAGGAACATCATCAGCATCATAAGATGTAATTCTTACAGAACTAACTGCATATCCTTGAATAGATGATAACAACACTCTACGTAGTGTATTTCCTACTGTAGTACCAAAACCAGGTTCAAAAGGATATGCTGAAAATTTTCCATAATTGGAATTGTTTTCAACATGTTCAAAGTTAATCCCTTTTGGTTTCTTAAATCCTTTAAGCAGATTTTTGCGGGCCATCCGAACTCCTTATTTAGAATAGAGCTCAACCACGAGCTGTTCTTTAATATCAGCAAGATCAGTTACATCAGCACGTTCAGGATAAGAAACGAATGTTCCTTTTTGAGCGTCAATGTCAAGACTAATCCATGGATAAACACCGGACTTTGAAACTTCTTTTAAAGCTTCAAGAATTGTTACGCATTTTTTGCTTGCTTCTTTTACTTCAACAACATCGCCTGGTTTAATCATATAACTTGGAATGTTGATAACTTTTCCATTAACCATAACGTGTCCGTGAGAAACAATTTGTCTAGCCTGTGAGCGGCTTGATGCAAAATGCATACGGAAAGCAACATTATCAAGTCTGCTTTCAAGCAAACGAATAAGGTTATCACCAGTTACACCAGGCATACGTGAAGCTCTATCAAAGAAAAGACGGAATTGTTTTTCCAACATTCCATACATTCTCTTTAATTTTTGCTTTTCACGAAGCTGAATTCCATATTCACTGCGTTTTCCAGATCTTGATTTAGGATCTTTACCTGGAGCAGCTCTTTTCTTGTTGAGAGGACATTTATCGCTCTTACAACGATCACCTTTCAACATAAGTTTTTTCTGTTCTGTTCTACATAAACGGCATACAGGGCCTGTATATCTTGCCATACTAGCAGTTCTCCTTCATTAAACGCGGCGTGTTTTCTTAGGGCGACATCCATTGTGTGGAATAGGTGTTACATCGCTAATTGATTTAACTTTTAGCCCCATTGCACCGAGAGAACGGACAGCAGATTCCCGTCCGACACCTGGACCTTTAACATATACATGAACTTCGCGAAGTCCATAGCTAGCAGCTCTTTGAACAGCAGTTTCTGCTACAGTTTGTGCAGCAAAAGGTGTTGATTTTTTTGCACCATTGAAACCAAGTCCACCAGAAGATGCCCATGCTAAAGCATTCCCGTTAAGATCAGTAATTGTTACAATTGTATTATTGAATGTAGCTTGAATATATACGTTACCTTCGTATACGCTCTTCTTTTCTTTTCGCTTTTTTACGGTAGCCACTTTAGTTTACCTCCACCTATGCTTTACTTCTTCTTACCTGCAACGGTCTTTTTCTTACCTTTGCGAGTACGAGAGTTAGTACGAGTGCGCTGTCCATGAACAGGCAATCCCTTTCTGTGGCGAAGACCACGATAGCAGCCAATATCCATAAGGCGCTTAATATTCAAACCAATTTCTGAACGAAGACGTCCTTCTACTTTATATTCATTATCAATTAAAGTACGAAGAGTTCCTACTTCATCCTGTGAAAGATCGTTCATCATTCTGTTAGGGTCAATTTTTGCCTTTTCACAGATTTCATCAGCTGATGAACGTCCAATACCATAAATATAAGTCAATGCTATGTTGACATGTTTGTTAGGGAGGTCAACTCCCGCAATTCGAGCCATCTAATACTCCTCAGCCCTGTCTTTGCTTATGTTTTGGATTTGAACAAACGATTCTTACAATACCGAAACGTTTGATAACCTTACACTTGTCGCAAATAGGCTTTACGCTGGTTCGCACTTTCATAATATCCCCCTGGATAATAAAAATAGTGTAGTTGATATCGAATCCTAGCAAATCGCAATGATTTACAATCCGATACCGACTATTAAACACTATTTTTCAAAGTTATTCTACCAGTTACAACAAAAAATCTAAAGATTTCTTGAGCGCAACTTGCCTTTTTTTACTAATCCATCTTGATGATGCATTTTCATCAAAGCTTCTACCTGGCTCATTGTGTCCAAATCAACACCTACAAGAATCAACAATGAAGTTCCACCCATCAACATAGAAATTGATTGTGGGAATCCAAAAAGATTCTGTACAATTGTTGGTAAAACTGCAATTACAGCTAGGTATAATGAACCTGGCAGCACGAGTCGGTTCAATACTTTCTGCATATATTCTTCCATTTTATCAGTTCTAATTCCAGGAATAGAACCACCGTTTTCACGGACGTTTTTTGCAATCTCAGTGGGGTTCAGGGTTACCTGTGTGTAGAAGTATGCAAAGAAAACGATTAATAAAACTAAGAATACATTATACCAAATTCCAACAGGATCTAGGAATGCTGCAAGATTGTTCAACCATCTAACATTTGGTCCCAAACTTGTTGCAATTTGCAATGGGAATGTTAAGAAAGATGAAGCAAAAATTACAGGAATAACTCCTGATGGATTAATTTTGAACGGTATGTAAGTGCTTTGTCCGCCGTACATTTTACGACCAACAACGCGTTTTGCATAATGAACTGGAATTTTTCTTTGACCTTGTTGTTCATAAACAACAAGAGCAATAATTCCAACAAACATAAATATTACAACGATTACAAAAACAATGTTAATTTCACCATTTTTTACCATACGACCCAATTCCCATACAGCAGATGGAAGTCGAGCAACGATACCAGCAAAAATCAACATAGAAATACCGTTTCCGATACCTCTAGCAGTTATTTGTTCTCCAAGCCAAATTGTTACCATTGTACCTGTAGTAACAGTAATCATTGCAATAATCTTGAACAATACAGAACTTGAAATTACAACAGCACCAGGAATACTAGCAGCATAAACAGTTACAGCCATAGACTGAATAAGACATACAAAAACTGTTCCTACACGTGTCCACTTTTGAACCTTTTTTTGTCCACCATCTTCCTGAGCAATTCTTTTCAAAGATGGGAAGATAATTAGTGCCAACTGCATAATAATTTGTGTTGAAATGTATGGCATAACACCTAACATAAACACAGAAAAATTAGAGAAGGCACCACCGGCAAAAAAGTCCATATAGTCAACAAAAGCATTACCTCGTGTCATAGACTCAAAGTAAGATGTCAATGCCTGAGGATTAATTCCAGGAATTGTCAAAACACTACCTAAACGATAGACAGCGAGAACAATAAATGTAAAGAATATTCTACTACGAAGTTCTTTAACTTTAAACATATTTACAATTGGATTGTTTGCCATTTCAATATCCCGCAATTTTATTCGTTAGTAGCAGCTTTTGTACAAGCAACAACTGAACCGCCAACTTTTTCGATTTTCTCCTTCGCAGAAGCAGAAACCTTATCAACAGCTACAGTCAATTTCTTTGTAACTTCACCGTCTCCCAATATTTTAACTGGAAGATTTACTTTCTTTAAAAGCCCTTTTAATACCAATGATTCAACATTAACTGTTTCACCATCAGCATATTTAGCTTCTAAATCTTTAAGATTGAAGATTGCGTATTCTTTCTTAAAAGGATAATTTGAAAATCCTCTTTGAGCGATACGACGATACAAAGGCATCTGTCCACCTTCAAATCCTACGTAAACTTTACCGCCAGAACGAGACTGTTGTCCCTTATTTCCGCGTCCAGCAGTAGAACCAAGACCAGAACCTGTTCCTCGGCCTACTCTTTTTGTATTTTTATTTGCACCTTGTGGGGCACTGAGTACGAAATCTGACATTAGTTTAACTCCTCGCACTTAACAAGATGTGAAACAGAAGCAATCATACCGGCAATAGCTGGATTTAATTCATGTTCCACAGTTGAGTTAATTTTTTTCAACCCGAGACTTCTTACAGTAGCACGTTTTGCAGGCTTCTGTCCGATAGTACTCTTAATTAGTGTTACTTTAACCTTCTTAGCCATTGATTAACCCCATAAGTCTTTCAGAGTTTTACTTCTGTTTTTAGCTACTTCACGAGCATCCATAAGTCCTTTTACAGCTTCAAATGTTGCACGAACAACATTTACAGATGTATTTGAACCTAAAGATTTTGACATAACGTCAGTAGCACCAGCAGCTTCAAGAACAGCTCTTACAGGTCCACCTGCAATAATACCTGTTCCAGAACAAGCTGGTTTAAGAAGAACAGAAGAGCTTTTAAATTCAGCTTGAATTTCATGTGGAATAGTTCCATTTTTTAGAGGAACTGTTACAAGATTTCTCTTAGCTTTATCAATACTCTTTCTGATAGCCTCTGTTACATCGTTGGCTTTTCCAAAACCAAAACCAACTCTTCCTTTTTTATCGCCAACTACAGTTAATGCTGAAAAAGAATATCTTCGTCCACCTTTAACTACTTTTGCAGTTCTGTTTAACTTGATTAATTTTTCAACAAATTCTTTTGGCTGATCTCTATCAAAATTCTTTTGGTGATCCATAGCTTCTCCTAGAACTCTAAACCGGCTTTTCTTGCACCATCAGCAAGAGCTTTCACTACACCATGGTAGAGATAACCGTTTCTATCAAAAACTACAGTCTTGATGTTTTTATCAAGAATGCGTTTTCCAAATTCTTCACCTAATTTTGCAGCACCGTCTGTATTAGGCTTCAAAGAAGCAAACTCTTTTTCCAATGTAGAAATTGATGCAAGAGTTTTTCCGGCATCATCATCAATTATCTGCATATACAAATTACAGTTACTGCGAGTTACAGTCATACGAGGACGTTCTGCAGTTCCATGCAACCGTTTGCGGATGTGAATTTTTCTCTTAAGACGCTTTCTGTCTTTATCATTAAGTTTCTTAAACATATTGCTACATCCTTATTTAACACCGGATTTTCCGACTTTTCGCTTGATAACTTCTGTTTCATAGCGAATACCTTTACCTTTATAAGGTTCAGGTCCACGAAGCTTACGGATTCCAGCTGCATATTCACCAACTGCTTGTTTATCGATTCCAGAAATTGAAATCTTATTTTGTCCTTCAACTGCCACAGTTAAGTTTGCTGGAATTGTTGCGATAAAGTCATTTGAATATCCAAGGTTCATAACTAATTTATCACCTTGAACTTCAGCACGATAACCAACACCGTTAATTACAAGTACTTTTGTAAAACCAGCAGATACACCTGTAATCATATTGTTAATAAGATTACGATATAATCCATGTGCAGAACGTGCAGGTTTTGTGTCATTGTTTCTTGTAACAACTACTTCAGTATCTTTTACTTCAATTGAAACTAAATCACAAAAATCTTGTGTCAATTTACCTTTTGCACCTTCAACAGTGATAAGGTTGTTTGCCACACTTACTTTTACTCCCGCTGGAATAGCAACAGGAAGTTTACCGATTCTTGACATTACTTCCTCCTATTACCAAACGTTGCAAATTAACTCACCGCCAACCATCTTTTCGGCTGCTTTTTTACCTGTGGTAACACCGATAGATGTTGAAACGATAACTGTACCGTATCCATTATACATACGGGGCAGATCTTTATAACCAGAATAAACGCGTCTACCTGGTGTTGAAATTTTTTCAATTCCATGAATAACAGGTGCGTTTAATTCATCATATTTCAAGAAAATTCTAATTACATTAACACCATCTTGTGTTACTTTCTTGAAATTCTTAATATAGCCTTCGGTTTTAAGGATTTTCACGATTTCCAATTTGAGCTTGGATGTAGAAACGTCTACCTTTTCGTGGCGGGCCATAGCCGCATTCCTTACCTTAGTAAGCATATCTGCTATTGGGTCTGAAACGCTCATTTTCTTCTCCTACTCTACCAACTGGATTTTGTGACACCTGGAATTAGGCCTTCACTTGCTAACTTACGGAAGCAAACACGACACATTTTAAACTTTCGTAAGTAACCTCTAGGGCGACCGCAACATTGACAGCGATTTACTTTTCTTGTGCTGTACTTAGGAGTGCGTTCTGCCTTAATAATCATTGATTTCTTTGCCATGAACTCCTCCCTTATTTTCTGAATGGCATTCCGAACTTGATAAGGAGAGCTCGTGCATCATTATCAGTTTCTGCACTGGTTACAATGTTGATATTTAATCCAGAAACCTTTTCGATTTTATCAAAGTCGATTTCAGGGAAAATAATCTGCTCTGTGATACCAAGAGAATAATTTCCATGACCATCAAATCCATTAGGTTTGATTCCGCGGAAATCCTTAACACGGGGTAATGCAACATTGATGAGTCTATCAAGGAACTCATACATATGAGCTCCTCTCAATGTTACCATTACTCCAACCTCATTGCCCTCACGAAGCTTGAAATTTGCAATACTTTTCTTTGCCCTTGTTTTTACAGCTTTCTGACCTGTAATTGCTGTAAGGTCAGTAACTGCGGCATCAAGGAGTTTCTTGTTTGTGAGAGCTTCGCCAACACCCATGCTAACTACAATCTTTTTGATTGCAGGGATTTGCATAACTGTTTTACATCCTAACTCTTTGAAGAGTTCTGGGGCGATTTTGTCATTATAGACTTTCTTAAGCCGGGGTACGTAATTACTCATTATAGAGTTTCTCCACATTTGCGGCAAACTCGAATTTTCTTGTCGCCGTCGATTTTATATCCAATACGAACAGGTCCACATTTTTTACAAACGATAGCTACGTTTGAAATGTGAAGTGGAGCTTCAATTTCTGAAATTCCACCGCGATCCTGTTGACTGCGTTTTCTCATTGCTTTTTTTACAAGGTTTACACCTGAAACAATAACTCTGTCTTTATCACTAACTACACGAACTACTGTTCCTCTTTTACCTTTATCTTTACCAGCAATAACTTCTACAAGGTCATCCTTGCGGATTTTAAATTTCTTTTGCATCACAATTCTCCTTATAGAACTTCTGGAGCAAGTGATACGATTTTCATGTAATCCATATCACGAAGCTCACGTGCTACTGGTCCAAATACACGTTTACCTTTTGGGTTTTTATTTGCATCAATGAGAACACATGCGTTATCATCAAAGCGAATATATGTTCCATCAGGACGACGATATTCTTTAGCAATTCTTACGATAACAGCCTTTTCGACTGAACCTTTTTTGATTGTAGATGTAGGAATAGCATCCTTAACAGCTACAACAATTACATCGCCAATACTTGCATAGCGACGGTGTGAACCGCCAATTACCTTGATACATTGAACTTGCTTTGCACCAGAGTTATCAGCTACGTTCAAATTAGTTTGCATCTGAATCATACTTTATCTCCTTAAAGCTTATCTTGCTCGTTCAACGATTTCGGCAAGTCTCCAGCATTTATCTTTGCTTAGAGGCCGACACTCAACGATACGAACTCGGTCACCAATTTTTGCCTCATTCTTTTCATCATGTGCCTTGCATTTCTTGACACGGGTAACATATTTTTTATAAAGCCTGTGCATCTTTTTTGTTGCAACTGAAACAACAATAGTTTTATCCATTTTGTCACTTGTTACAATACCAACAAAAGATCTTTTTGAAGCTTTATTTTGAACTACTTGTTCTTCCACGGGTCAGCTCCTACTTATCCTGTCCGGCAATTTCTTTTTGACGGATCAGCGTATTAATGCGTGCAATTTCACGACGCATTGTACGTTTTTGCAAAGGATTATCCACATGGCCAATAACCATCTGGAATCTTAAATCCATGTACTGTTTTTTTAGCTCATTCCGTTTTGCAACGAGTTCGGAATAAGACAATTCTTTTTCTTTCTTTGCCATTTTATAACTCCTTATAGAACTTCGTTACGATAAGCAATTTTTGTCTTGATAGGAAGTTTACTTCCTGCAAGTCTAACTGCTTCTTCGGCAATAGCCAAATCAACGCCACCAATTTCGAATAAAATCTGACCTGGTTTAATTACAGCAGCCCAGAATTCTGGTGCTCCCTTACCTTTACCCTGTCTTGTTTCAGCAGGTTTTTTAGAAATAGGTTTATCTGGGAATACACGAATCCAAACCTGACCTTTACGGTTAATCTTACGGTTCAAAGCAACACGAGCAGCTTCAATATGACGAGCTGACAACCAGATTGGTTCAAGAGCTACAAGAGCTACATCACCAAAATCTACGTTACAACCACGAGTTGCGTTTCCGTCGATTCTACCACGTTGCACCTTACGGTGCATTACTCTTTTAGGTGCAAGTGCCATTGCCTAACTCCTTGAAGATTTAGCACCGCGGTTTGAACGAGCAGGTTTCTTTTCAGAATTATCTGAACGTTCATTGCGGTCACGATTTTTCTTGAGTAGCTGTCCAGCATCCTCATTTTGATCGCGTCCATACATCATTCCGTTGTAAACCCATACTTTAACACCGATTTTTCCGAATGTTGTATGAGCTTCAGCGAACCCATAATCTATATCTGCACGAAGTGTGTGAAGAGGAACTCTTCCTTCTTTGTACTCTTCTGTACGAGACATTTCAGCACCACCAAGACGTCCGCTTAAGCGAATCTTAATACCTTGTGCACCACCCTTCATTGCATTGCTTGAAGATTGTTTCAAAGCTTTTCTGAATGAAGCACGATTTACAAGTTGTCTTGCAATATTTTGTGCAACTAAAGATGCATTGACTTCAGCTCTTTTGATTTCCTTAATCTTAATTTGAACTTTCTTAGCCAATTTCTTTTGAATTTCAGCACCAATTTTTTCGATATTGGCACCTTTAACACCAATGATTACACCTGGACGGGCTGTATGAATAACAATTGTTACACGCTGAGGATGACGTACAATTTCAACCTCTGCAATATCTGCATTGTTACATTCAGGTAATGCAAGAACCATTTTTCTGATTCTTAAATCTTCGTGAAGCAAATCTGCATATTCACGAGGATCAGCATACCAGCGTGACTGCCATGTTTTATTAATACCAAGGCGCAATCCAATAGGATTTACTTTCTGTCCCACGTTATTCCCCCGCCTTTTCAGCTACTACAACTGAAATATGACACATACGTCTTAAAAGCATGTCTGCACGGCCTTTACCGCGAAACCATACTCTTTTTAGTCGTGGACCTTCGTCAATACGAATTTCCTTAACGTAGAGCATATCTTCATCAAGCTTTTTGTTAGCAAAAAGCGCATTAGAAATCGCAGATTTTAATGTTCCACGAATCAATTTAGCACCCTTTTGTGGCATATTCTCTAGAATTGCCATAGCCTCTGAACAGGTCTTCCTCTTAATAACATTTGCTACAGGACGAACCTTTGTAGGTGATGCTATTAGGAATTTTGTAGTGGCTATATATCCGCTCTTATCAGCCATCATATCCACCTATCTACCAGCCTTTTTATCTGAACCAGCATGACCACGGAAAATACGTGTAGGAGAAAACTCGCCGAGTTTGTGACCAACGAGATTTTCTGTAATATACACAGGTACCCAAGTTTTGCCGTTATACACAGAAATAGTATTTCCTACCATTTCAGGTATAATAGTTGAACAACGGGAATATGTTTTAATCATTTTCCTGTCTGCTGCCTTGTTCATTTCAATAACCTTTTTATAAAGACTCTTTTCAATGAAAGGGCCTTTTTTAACAGATCTTGACACGGTTATCTCCTATCCTATTACTTCTTTCGGCGTGAAACAATAAAATTGTTTGAAACCTTTCTCTTGCTTCGTGTTTTGTAACCACGGCAAGGTTGTCCCCAAGGAGTAACAGGGTTACGTCCTTTACCAGCGCCTTCACCACCACCAAGTGGATGATCAACTGGGTTCATAGCCATACCACGAACTGATGGACGAATTCCTCGCCATCTTGCGCGTCCAGCTTTACCCAACTGAGTATTCATACGGTCTTCGTTACCTACAACACCAATTGTAGCATAACATTTTTTATGAACACGACGTACTTCACCTGATGGAAGACGAATAGTTACATATTCACCTTCTTTTGCAGCAACAAGTGCACTAGCGCCGGCTGACCGTGCCAACTGTCCACCTCTTCCGAGTGTTAACTCGATATTGTGTACAGTAAATCCAACTGGGATAACTTCTAATGGAAGAGCATTACCAACAGTAGGTGTTGCATTTTCTCCAGAAAGAATCTTCTGTCCAACTTGCAAACCTTTTGGTGCAATAATATATCTCTTTTCACCATCAGCATAGAAAATCAATGCAATATTTGCACTTCTGTTTGGATCGTATTCGATTGTTCGAACAGTTCCAGGAATTCCATGTTTATCCCTTTTAAAATCAATCACACGATACTTTCTTTTATGACCGCCTCCCTGATGACGTACAGAAATACGACCACCAGCTCCGCGTCCGCCGCGTGATTTTAGACCAGATGATAAGCTTTTCTCTGGCTTATCTGCGGTCAATTCATCTCTGCAAAGATCGATACGAGTTCGAGTTCCTGCAGTGATCGGCTTATATACTTTAAGAGCCATTTAGGTTCCCCTTATTAAACGCGACCGAAGAGCTTATACGCCCTCGAACACCTTTATGGTTTCGCCAGGAGCAAGTCTGACGATTGCCTTCTTCCAACTGGAAGTTCTTCCGGGTTTTGTTCTTACCCGTTTAAGCTTTCCACCGACATTCATAACAGTACAATCAACAACTTTTACATTGAATAATCTGCGTACTGCTTCCTTAATTTCATACTTGTTTGCGTCAGGATGTACTTTGAATACGTACTTTCCTTCTTCGCGAAGCAAGGTTGCTTTTTCAGACAACACAGGCTCGATAAGGATATCTTCAAATACCATTATTTAGCCTCCTTATTGTAGAAATCTGAAAGATTCTTAGCAGCACTTTCAAGCATGATAATTTTTTGTCCGTAGAACAAATCATGTGCTCTTAAGCGATTGTAAGAAAGGAATGATACGGTAGGAATATTATTTCCTGCACGTTTAATCATTGCATCATCGTCTTTCAAAACGATTACAGTTCTATATTCATCTTTTATAAAATTTTTAAGAACAGCTGCAAGATCTTTTGTCTTTCCGCTCTCTACAGTAAAATCCTCAACTATAGTAAGTCTATCATCTTGAGCTTTCATACTCAAAATTGACTTCATTGCTAGTCTTTTTACCTTTTTAGGTAATGTAAAACTAAAATCACGTGGTTTTGGACCAAAAATAACACCACCGCCTCTTGTTAAAGGTGATTTTTTATCACCACGGCGTGCGTTACCTGTACCCTTCTGTTTATATGGTTTAGCATTGCTTCCATGAACTTCAGAACGGTCTTTTGTACAAGCTGTTCCAACACGTTTGTTTGCTAATTCATTGTTGATGGCGTAATAAATTACATCTTCATTAACTGGAAGACCGAAAACGTTGTCATCAAGGTTAATTGTGCGAATTTCTTTACCATCGACTGAATATACTTTCTTTTCCATACTTGTTACTCCGCCTATTTTTTAACCGCATTCTTGATGATTAGCGTACAATCTTTATTCCCAGGTACAGACCCACGAACCATCACAACTTTCAATTCAGGATCAATTCTAACAACTTTAAGATTCTGAACTGTAACTCTTTCACGTCCCATACGACCTGGTAACTTTACATTTTTGAAAGTTCGTCCAGGTGATGTACACTGTCCTGTTCCACCAGGTTCACGATGGAATTTTGAACCATGGGTAGCACGTCCTCCATGGAAACCCCAACGTTTCATTACACCCTGAAAACCTTTACCTTTTGAAGTTGCAGTAACATCTACGTAACGAAGACCATCTAATAGCTCTAAGCCAACTTCGTCACCAACAGCAACTTCGCCATCAAAATCCCTAAACTCTTTCAAAGTTTTTTTAGGAGTGATGTTTTCAGGAAATTGACCTGCGTAACTTTTTGATACTTTGTTTTTCTTTAGATCATCAAGACCAAGAACAACAGCATCATAACCAGCAGTTTCCTTTGTCTTGCGGGCAATAACTGTGTTAGGTTCAACGCGGATCACAGTAACCGGTGTAAGGCTACCGTCTTCGTCGAAAACCTGAGTCATCCCCACTTTTTTAGCAATCAGACCTTTCATTCTGATATCTCCTTAAAAAAGAAAAAACTCATCGTTTCTTCTTTAATTATCATCAGCCGCCATCCCCTGATCCTGGGGACCGTACTGTTTTAACAATAAAAATTATTGTTTAATTTCTACATCTACACCGGCAGGCAATTCGAGTTTCATCAACGAATCCATAACATCAGCTGATGGCTCGATAATATCAATAAGGCGTTTGTGTGTTCGCATTTCAAATTGTTCACGTGATTTTTTGTTTACGTGAGGTGAGCGAAGCACTGTCACCTTGTTTATTCTTGTAGGAAGTGGGATAGGTCCTGAAACCTTTGCACCAGCTTTCTGTACAGTCTGCACGATGGCTTTTGCACTCTGATCGATCAACTCAACATCAAATGCTCTGAGTCTGACACGAATCTTTTCAGTAGCCATTTTTCCTCCAGGAACAAAACAGAAGTTTTACAAAATGCAAAACTCCTGCTTTAGTCCGTTAATCTAATTAACTAAGAACTTCTGTAACCTGTCCAGAAGCGATTGTGCGTCCACCTTCACGAATAGCGAACTTCAAACCTTTGTCCATAGCAACTGGGTGAATCAATTCACCGATAACTTTTGTGTTATCTCCTGGTTTAACCATATCAACTCCGTCAGGAAGTGTGATTGTACCAGTAATATCAGTTGTTCTGAAATAGAATTGTGGTCTATATCCAGAGAAGAATGGGCTGTGACGTCCACCTTCTTCTTTTGAAAGTACGTAAATTTGTCCTTCAAATTTTGTGTGAGGTTGAATTGAACCTGGTTTTGCAAGAACTTGTCCACGTTCAACATCTTTCTTATCAACACCACGAAGAAGGATACCAACGTTATCTCCAGCAAGACCTTCATCAAGAAGTTTGTTGAACATTTCAATACCTGTTGCAACAGTTTTTGAAGTAGGTCTAATACCAACGATTTCAACTTCGTCATTCAATTTGATAATACCGCGTTCGATACGTCCTGTAACTACTGTACCACGTCCAGAAATTGTGAAAACGTCTTCGATTGGCATCAAGAATGGTAAATCTTCTTGACGAGCTGGGTCATCAAAATAGTTATCCATTTGACTAAGCAATTCATCGATACAAGCTGTATCTTCTGCTGTAGCTCCATCTGCAAGAGCTTTAAATGCTGAACCTTTTACGATTGGAGTATCAGCTGGATATCCGTATGATTCCAATACTTCTTGAACTTCTGCTTCTACCAATTCAATAAGTTCTGGGTCGTCCAAAAGGTCAACTTTGTTCAAGAAAACAACGATTTTTGGAACACCAACCTGACGAGCAAGAAGAATGTGTTCGCGTGTTTGAGGCATAACTGAGTCTGGAGCTGAAACTACAAGAACAGCACCATCCATCTGAGCTGCACCTGTAATCATGTTTTTAACATAGTCAGCGTGGCCTGGACAGTCGATGTGAGCATAGTGTCTCTTATCTGACTGATATTCAAGGTGACGAGTATTGATTGTAATACCACGTTCTTTTTCTTCTGGAGCATTATCAATTTCATCATACTTAAGAGCTTTGTCACCAAATTTTTTGGCACAGTGCATTGTAATTGCTGCAGAAAGAGTTGTTTTACCATGGTCAACGTGACCAATAGTACCTACGTTCATGTGAGGTTTGGTTCTTTCGAACTTTTCCTTTGCCATTTGATCCTCCTTACCAGATTAAAGGCATATTAAAAAAATGATGTGTTGTATTATAATGAATGAAATGTTCCAAAGAAACAAATACATTCTTACACACAATATAATTCCGAGAAGATATAATTTCGACAGGATTGGTTTAAAGTAGATTTTGTAGAATTATCAGTCTATCCTATTCAGACTGTTTAACCCTGGAACCACCTATCATCACTAATCTTTTCGGTTAATGACTGGTCTGGCATCCTGAAGTCATAATTTAGCTTTTGCTAAATCAATCAGATACCCACGAATGCCCTTCCATATATATAAAACTGTCAACGACAGATTTTACCCTCACCCATGGGTCGTAAATTTCTGAATTAATACATTTAAGTTTTGCCTAAAAGTATTAAAACTTTACGAAATTACCGGTTTTATTTTTCAAAACCGCCTGACTCTCAAAGAACCCAATTACCGACTAATCGGTTACTATTCTTATACAATTTATTTTGAAAAGTTGCAAGACGTTTACTAAACTTTTTTGATTTTATTTACGTTTTTTTGTAAAATATTTGAAAACAATAAAAAAAACCGCCTTGTAATATAAACAAGACGGTTCGTAGAAAAAAAACTACCAACGATAGTGAGCAAATGCTTTATTTGCTTCTGCCATCTTATGTGTATCTTCCTTCTTTTTATATGCAGAACCTGTGTTGTTGTAAGCATCTAACAATTCTGCTGCTAGGCGTTCATCCATACCACGACCACTTTTTGAGCGAGCAGCATTGATAACCCAACGCATAGCTAATGCTTCACGTCTGCTTTCACGAATTTCGATTGGAACTTGGTAAGTAGCACCACCAACACGTCGTGATTTTACTTCAACATTAGGTTTTACATTATCAAGAGCCTTTAAGAATACTTCCAAAGGATCTTTTTCTGTCTTTGCTTTTAACAAGTCTAATGCACCGTAAATAATACGTACACTAGTTGCTTTTTTTCCGTCTAACATCATGCGAGAAACGAATTTTGAAATTACAACTGAGTTGTATTTTACATCTGGCATTACAGGACGGTTAACTGATTTATTTTTTCTTCCCATTTAACTGTCTCCTTATGCCTTAGGGCGTTTTGCACCGTATTTTGAACGTCCGCGTTTTCTGTCTTCTACACCGAGAGTATCTTTTGTACCACGAATAATATGATAGCGAACACCAGGAAGGTCTTTAACACGACCACCACGAATTAAAACAACTGAGTGTTCCTGCAAGTTATGTCCAATACCTGGAATATATGCAGTAACTTCAATTCCATTACTTAAGCGAACACGAGCAACTTTTCTTAAAGCTGAGTTCGGTTTTTTTGGGGTAACAGTCATAACACGTGTACATACACCACGTTTCTGTGGACAAGCTTGAAGCGCGGGAGACTTAGTTGTCACAGCAGCTGTTTTACGCCCCTGTCTAATTAACTGATTTATTGTAGGCATTTGCCTTTTCTCCTATATCATCACCGGTCAGCACCCCGGCTAAATTTGGCGAAATTTACACGACTTCTTATAAAAAATCGTCAATAGTAATTCTTGTGAATTTACATTTAACTATAAACTACAGGGATTGTCAATCCCCATAGTTTACACATCATTTTAAGAAAACTAATCTTCTTCTACTTCGTAAGAAATATCACTTGATTGATTTTCCATTTCTTTTTCTTGTTTACGTCTTTCAAGAATTTCTTCCATTTGTAAATCAAGGTCGGTAGCTTTATCATCAAAAAGTTTTACGTTTT
Organism: Spirochaetaceae bacterium; assembly: GCA_017936665.1. Lineage (GTDB taxonomy): Bacteria > Spirochaetota > Spirochaetia > Treponematales > Treponemataceae > RGIG9060. Next base: position 87,839 of record JAGBFB010000018.1, read on the forward strand.
TGTAGTTTCGAATACCAGTTCCTGCTGGAATCATATGACCAATAATAACGTTTTCTTTTAGACCACGTAATCCGTCTGTAACTCCTGCAATAGCTGCATTTGTAAGAACACGAGTTGTTTCTTGGAATGATGCAGCAGAAATGAATGAATCAATATTCAATGAAGCTTTTGTAATTCCTTGGAACATTGGACGAGCAATAGCTGGCTGACCACCTTCATTGATAACTCTGTCATTTTCTTCATGGAATTTGTATTTATCAACTTGTTGACCATAGATAAATCTTGTATCACCTACAGCAACAATTTCAACTTTGCGTAACATTTGACGAACAATAATACCGATATGTTTATCGTTAATTGTTACACCTTGTGCACGGTAAACTTGCTGAATTTCATCCATCAAGTAATTTTGTAGAGCATTTTCACCAAGAATTGCAAGAATATCATGTGGACTTCTTGCTCCGTCACAAAGTTGTTCACCAGCTTCAACTGTATCACCATCACGAACAAGCAATCTCTTGTTCATTGGAACAAGATGTTCAAAAGTTTTTCCATATTCGTCAACTACAACTACAACTCGTTTACCCTTTGCAACACCTTTAAACTGAACTGTTCCAGAAATCTGAGCCAATACAGTTGGAGATTTTGGTTTACGAGCTTCAAAAAGTTCTGATACACGAGGAAGACCTCCTGTAATATCGTTTGTTTTTGAAGATTCTTTTAGAGTTTTAGCAATTTGTGTTCCAGCAGCAATTTGTGTATTTTCGTCAACAAGAAGATAAGCTCCTCCTGGTAGATAATAACTACCAAGTTCGTTTCCTGATTCATCAGTAATGAATACACGAGGTTGCTTTGTATCAAGGTGAAGTTCGGTAATAACTTTTTCAACGTTACCACTTTCTTCATTGATTTCTTCAGCTAATGTTGAACCTAAAATAATATCTTCAAAATGTACATATCCAGAAACTTCAGCAATAATTGGTTCAGAATATGGGTCGAATGTTGCGATTGTTTGACCAGCAGCAACAATATCACCTTCGTGAACAATTACATTTGAACCGTTTTTAATTTCTACTTTTAATTCACGGCTTGTAAGAAGAAGTTTATCACCTTTTATTACTACAAGTGCAATATCTGATGATTTTACTGTACCTTTCTTACCTTCTAATAATGGAGTATCTTTTGCAACACGATCTCCATCTTTTACAAGAAGTTTATCACCATTTGCAATATCGTATTCTTCTACGATACGAGTTACCATCATAGAACCTTTTCTTGTAAATAGCCATGAACCATCATCCATTTCAACGTGAACACCTGTTACACTTTGAACGATTACAGGATATTTCAATTTAATTGTTTTATCTTCACTTGAACTTGTAGCAACACCACCAGCATGGAAAGTACGCATAGTAAGCTGAGTACCAGGTTGTCCAATTGATTGTGCTGCAATAATTCCAACTGCTTCACCAATATCGATGATTTTGTTTTGAGCAAGGTTTCTACCATAACACTTACAACAAACACCGTGACGAGATTCACAAGTAAGAACTGTTCTTAGTTTTACTGTTTCTACTCCAGCATCTTCGATTGTTTTAGCAAGTTCATCTGTAATGTATTCATTAACATCACAAATAACTTCCCTTGAAATAGGATGTAAAACTCTTTCGATAGTAAATCTTCCGACAATTCTGTCTTTTAATGGAATAACAACCTCATCTCCATCTTTGATAGCAGAATAATCAATACCATTGATTGTTCCACAATCTTCTTCGTTGATAACTACATCTTGTGCAATATCAACAAGACGGCGGGTAAGATATCCAGCATCAGCAGTTTTAAGAGCAGTATCAGTAAGACCTTTTCTAGCACCGTTTGTAGAAATAAAGAATTCAATAACAGAAAGACCTTCTTTAAAGTTTGCACGAATTGGCAGTTCGATAATTTCACCACTAGATTTAGCCATCAAACCACGCATACCTGCAAGCTGACGAATCTGGTTTTTACTACCACGAGCACCAGAAGTTGCCATCATGTAAATAGTATTGAATCCATCTTTATCTTTTGCAAGATTTTCCATCATAACATCAGTTAGTTTATCATTTGTTTTTGTCCAAACTTCAACTACACGATTGTATCTTTCATCTTGTGTAATAAGACCGTTACGATATTCATTTGTAATTTTATCAACAGCTTTTGTTGCTTCATCCATCATTCCTTTCTTTTCATCTGGAATGATAATATCACCCATTGAAATTGTTGCACCAAAGAATGTTGCATATCTATAACCTACAGATTTAATTGCATCAAGCATTTGTACTGTAAGCCATGAGCCTTGTTCTTTGTAAACTCTTTCAATAAGTTTTTTAAGTTCTTTATCGCCTAAAAGTTCGTTTTCAAAAGCAACTTCTGATGGCATTTCTTCGTTAAACACCAAACGACCTGCAGTAGTTGTAATAACTTTTCCATTATAAGGAGCTTTATCAACTGGAACTTTAATTTCTGCTTGCCAATCAATACTTTTTGATTCAGCAGCAAGAAGAGCTTCGTTTACAGAACTAAATCTCTTTCCTGTTCCCTTAGCATTTGGTTTAATCTTTGTAAGATAATAAATACCAAGAACCATATCCTGAGATGGATAAACAATAGTCTTACCGTTTGCAGGGTCAAGAATATTTCTTGCAGAAAGCATCAATGTCCAACATTCCATTTGTGCAGCTTGTGTCAATGGAACGTGAATAGCCATCTGGTCACCATCAAAGTCAGCGTTAAAAGCATGACAAACTAAAGGATGAAGACGAAGAGCTTTTCCTTCAACAAGAACTGGTTCAAAGGCTTGAATACCAAGACGGTGCAATGTTGGAGCACGGTTTAACATAACAGGATGTTCACGAACAACCTCGTCCAAAATTGCAAAAACCTCTGGAGATTCTTGTTCAACAAGCATTTTTGCTTTTTTAATATTGTAAACAATATCTTTATCTACAAGTTTTTTCATGATAAATGGCTTAAACAATTCTAAAGCCATTTTTGTAGGAACACCACATTGCCAAATCTTCAAATCTGGACCAACGCAAATTACAGAACGACCAGAATAGTCTACACGTTTTCCAAGAAGATTTTGACGGAATCGACCTTGTTTTCCTTTTAATAAATCAGAAATTGATTTTAATGGACGATTAGAAGCACCTTTTACAACTCTTTTACGTTTTGAGTTATCAAAAAGAGCATCTACGGCTTCTTGCAACATTCGTTTTTCGTTTCTGATGATAATATCAGGAGCGTTTAATTGCATAAGTCGTTTTAATCGGTTATTTCTGTTAATAACTCTACGATATAAATCGTTAAGGTCAGAAGTTGCAAAACGACCACCATCTAATTGAACCATAGGTCTTAAATCTGGTGGAATAACTGGAACAACATCCAAAATCATCCATGAACATTTATTTGTAGAAGCTCTAAAGTTTTCTACAATTTCAATTCGTTTAAGAAGTCTCTTATCGCTTTTAGCACCTTTTTCTACCATTTTGGTACGAAGTTCAGCAGCTAATTCATCAAGGTTAAGATTTTCAAGCAATGTTTTAATTGCTTCAGCACCCATACCTGCTGTAAATGAACCACCATGTCTTTCTTGTGCTTCGATATAAGCATCTTCTGAAAGAAGTTCCATTTTTTTAAGGTCTGTATCACCTGGATCAATAACAATGTATTTTTCGTAGTAAAGTACAGAACGGAGATCTGCAACTTTCAAATCAAGCAAAAGTCCCATTCTTGAAGGTACTGAGCGATAGTACCAAATATGAGAAACAGGGGCTGCTAATTCAATATGTCCCATTCGTTCACGTCGTACTTTAAAGTGAGTAACTTCTACTCCACAACGATCACAAATCACACCTTTGTAACGAATAGATTTGAACTTTCCACAGTAACATTCCCATTCTTTTGTTGTACCAAAAATTCTTTCACAGAACAAACCGTCTTTCTCTGGTCGGAGTGTTCGATAATTTATTGTTTCTGGCTTTTTAACTTCACCATAAGACCATGCACGGATGGTTTCTGGAGAAGCAAGCTTAATCATAAGACTATCAAAATCTTGAATATCACGCATTACTTTCCCCCAAAATTAGAAATTAGAGCCAGCTTTGTTAATAAGCTCTTCATCACGCTCTGTAAGCGGAATCTGTTTTCCTTTGGCATCATAAATTGTGAAATCCAGAGCCAAACCACGAAGTTCTTGAACCAAAACATTAAATGCTTCTGGAACGCCAGCAGCTGTTGAAGGTTCACCTTTTACAATTGATTCGTAAATTTTTGAACGTCCTGTCATATCGTCAGACTTGATTGTAAGTAATTCCTGAAGTGTATTTGCAGCACCGTATGCTTCCAATGCCCAAACTTCCATTTCTCCAAGACGCTGACCACCAAACTGAGCCTTTCCTCCAAGAGGTTGTTGTGTAACAAGTGAGTAAGGTCCAGTAGAACGAGCGTGCATTTTATCGTCAACCAAGTGATGAAGTTTCAAGTAATAAATAACACCTACGAATACAGCATTCTGGAAAGGTTCACCAGTTCTACCATCATGAAGAATTGCTTTTGAATCAGGACTAAAACCAGCTTCAACAAGCTTTTGTTCAATTTGTTCATTTGATGGAGATTGGAATACAGGAGATTCATACCATTCATTAAGATATAAACCTGCAAGACCAAGTTCTGATTCCATAATCTGTCCAATGTTCATACGAGAAGGAACACCAAGTGGGTTCAAACAAATATCAAGTGGAGTTCCATCTTCAAGATATGGCATATCTTCAACTGGGAGAATACGAGCAACAACACCCTTGTTACCGTGACGTCCAGCCATCTTATCACCTTCACGAAGTTTTCGTTTTGTAGCGATAAGAACTTTTACAACTTCATCAACACCAGGATTTAAATCATCCCCTTCTGTTCTTTTTAGTCGTTGAATATCAATAATTGTTCCTTCAATTCCATGTGGAACACGAAGTGAAGAATCTCTAACTTCTTTTGCTTTTTCACCAAAGATAGAATTTAACAATTTAAATTCAGGAGTTGTTTCTGTTTCACTCTTTGGAGTAACTTTACCAACAAGAATATCTCCAGAACGAACTTTAGCACCAACACGAATAATACCTTCGCTATCAAGATTATCAAGAGTTTTTTCACTTGTATTAGGAATATCTCTTGTAATTTTTTCTGGTCCTAATTTTGTTTCGCGAATTTCAATAGCAAACTCTTTAATATGGATAGAAGTATACATATCTTCTTTTACAACACGTTGTGAAATAAGAACCGCATCTTCGTAGTTGTATCCATTCCAAGGAACGAATCCTACCATAATATTTCTACCAAGAGCCAACTCACCATTAAATGTAGCAGGTCCATCAGCTAAAACTGCACCTTTTTCTACTTTTTGACCAAGTTCTACAATTGGTCTTTGGTGATAACAAGTATCTTGGTTAGTTCTTTGATATTTAAGCATTGTATATACGTCAATATCATCAGGATTTTTTGCATTATCTGGTTTTACTTTGATTTGTTCAGAAGTAACCCAAACAACTTCACCTGCACGTTTTGCTTTAATCAATACACCTGAGTCATAAGCACATTTTGCTTCCATACCAGTACCAACACGAGGTGGTTCTGGGAACAACAATGGAACCGCCTGACGTTGCATGTTACAACCCATCAAAGCACGGTTAGCATCATCATGCTCAAGGAACGGAATCAATGCAGCAGAAACAGAAATAACCTGTCTTGGAGAAACGTCCATATATTGAACATCTTCAGGAGATCTTGAAGAATAATCTCCCTTGTTACGAACAGCAATTTGATCTGTTGAGAAACTTCCATCTTCTTTCATATCTACAGAAACTTGTCCGATATAATATTTATCTTCGTCCATTGCTGTTAGATATTCGACTTGTTCAGTAGCTTTTCCATCTACAAGTTTTCTGTAAGGTGCTTCCAAAAATCCATATTCATTAACATGGGCATAAATTGCCAAAGAAACGATAAGACCGATGTTTGGACCTTCAGGAGTTTCAATAGGACACATACGACCATAATGAGTATAGTGAACGTCACGAACTTCAAGACCAGCTCTATCGCGAGAAAGACCACCTTGTCCCAAAGCACTAAGACGACGTTTATGTGTAAGTTCTGCAAGAGGATTAACCTGATCCATAAACTGAGAAAGCTGACTTGAACCAAAGAACTCCTTAATTGATGCTACGATAGGTTTAATAGAAATTAAATCCTGTGGCTTCATTGTTTCAGTTTCTTTAAGACCCATTCTTTCTTTTGCAATTCTTTCCATACGACTAAATGCAGTTTTTAACTGATTTGTCATAAGTTCTCCAACAGAACGAATACGACGATTTCCCATGTGGTCAATATCATCTGTAGTTTCTGTTCCATCAAAAACTTTAATTAGGAATTTCATTGTTGCAATGATATCTTCCTTTACCAAAGTATGATCTTCAAAAGGTGTTGGATGATTAAATTTTTTATTTAATTTGTATCGTCCAACTCTTCCCAAATCATAACGACGGAAAGAAAAGAACATTGATGTAAGATCTTTTTCGGCAGCTTCAACTGTAATTGGCTCCCCTGGTGTTAACACTGCATAAACAGCAGAAAGAGCATCTTCTTTTGTAGGTTCTTCATTTGAAGCACCATCTTTTGTAAAACGAATATCTTCTCTTTCAAAACAGTTAATAATCATTTGAGAATCAAGAGAATTTTCTGAGTCAAATTTAATTACAGTTAATTCTTTTACACCATGAAGAATAAGTTCATCAACATCATGTGGATGAAGTTTTTCGCCTGCACGATAAATTCGTTTTTCTTCATCGGTTTCTAAATCTTTAGCATAAACTGCATCTGCAAGAACTTTACCAATTAATGAATCTTTTTCATTTTCATTAACTTCAATTTTTTCTACATCATAGAAAGCTCTAATAATTTCTTCACGAGTGCTATATCCTAAAGCTCTCAAGAAAATTGTACCTAAGATGCGTTTTTTTCTATCGATTTTTGCATAAATAAGTTCTTTTTTCTGATCGATTTCAAACTCAAGCCAACTTCCTCGATATGGAATAATTCGGCTAGAAAAAACACCTTTTTCGTGGCAGAAAATTACACCAGGAGAACGGTGAATCTGTGAAACAACTACACGTTCGGCACCATTAATGATAAAGGTACCGCGATCTGTCATGAGAGGAATATCTCCCATGTAAATATCTTTTTGACGGATTTCTCCAGTCTGATTAAAAATCAAATTAATTCTTGCTTTCAAAGGAACAGAATAAGTTAAACCTTTTTGTTTACAAGCAAGTTCGTCAAATTTAATATTTGCTTCATCAAGCTCATAATATTCATACTCTAAAAGCATGTCCCCATTAGGACTTTCAATTGGGAAAGTTGAATTGAATACTTCTTGCAAACCTTGCTCTGCAAGTTGCTCCTTGTTATCCAGTTTTTCTTTTTGTAAAAAACTTTCGTATGAAGATAACTGAATATCAATTAAATTCGGTAACTCCATAAAATTCTGGATATTTTTTCCGATGTACTGACGTTCTACCGTCCGACTTCTTGCGAACATCAATTCCCCCTATAAATAAAACATAAATTACGGTTATCCTTTGCTACATACAAAAAATTTGTACAGCACAAAAGGCCGTTGAATAAAACTTCCGTTAACGGATTAATGTTCTTTAGACAGATATAGCTACCTCAACAAATTTCGTTAAGGTAGCGTATATTTTGAGATTAAAAGTTGATAATTTCTGATACAACTTTAATAATCATGCAGTTTTACAATTAAGCAATTTTAACTGTTCCACCAGCAGCTTCGATTGTTTCTTTAATCTTTGCTGCTTCTTCTTTTGATACACCTTCTTTAAGAGTTTTAGGTGCACCTTCAACAAGATCTTTTGCTTCTTTAAGTCCAAGACCTGTAACTTCACGAGCTGCTTTAATAACTGCAATTTTCTTTGCAGGATCTGCTGATTCAAGAGTTACTGTGAATTCTGTTTGTTCTTCAGCTGCTGCTGCAGGAGCTGCTCCACCAGCCATAACAACTGGAGCTGCTGCTGTAACTCCGAATTTTTCTTCCATAGCTTTAACAAGCTCAGAAGCTTCAAGTACTGTCATTGATGCGATTGCATCTAAAATTTGATCTGTTGTAAGAGCTGCCATATTATCTTCTCCTATAAATATAAGTTTATTTTTTAACCGACAGGACGACAGCTAAGAAGCCTGAGGGTTGATTTTGTAAACACAGGTTTACATATAAAATTTTGTTTCTAGGCGATTACTCTGCTGCTGCAGGAGTATCTCCACCTTCTGACATTTTGTCCACATAAGCTTGCAATGTTGCAGCAAGTTTTTGAACAGGTGCATTGATTGTTGAAGCAATCATTGCAATTAACTGTTTCTTTCCTGGGAGCTTTGAGAAAGCTTCGATTTTGTCTTTATCGTAAATTTCTTTTTCTACCAAAGCACCTTTTACCTGTAAAGCAGGAGCATCTTTTGCAAAATCAAAAAGAACTTTTGCAGCTTCGTTAGCATCTTGTTTTACCAAAGCGATAGCTGTAGGTCCTGCAAGGTAATCTGAAACAGATGTAATTTCCATTTCTTCAAAAGCAACTCGTGCAAAGTTATTTTTTACAACTTTGAATTCACATTCTTTTTCACGAAGTTGTTTACGAAGTTGAGAAAGTTGTTCAACTGTTAATCCACGATAATCAGCAAAGATATAATCGTTATAACTCTGGAGAACTTCTTTTGCTTCTGCAATAGCTTTAGTTTTTGCAGGTTGAAATGCTTTTGCTCTAATAGCCATTTTTATTCTCCTTCTGTGTAATCAACCCAAACACCTGGGCCCATTGTTGAATTAACTGAAACAGATTGTACATATCCTACTTTTGCATCAGATGGTTTTTTACGTTCAATTTCAGCAAGAAGTGTTTTTGCATTTTCAGCAATTTTTTCTGCATCCATAGAAACTTTACCAATAGCAATGTGTACTACACCTTGTTTATCAGCACGATATTCTGTACGTCCTTTTTTCAATTCTGCAATAGCTGCAACAATATCATTTGTTACAGTTCCTGTTTTTGGATTAGGCATAAGACCTTTTCTACCAAGAACCATACCAAGACGTCCAACATCTTTCATCATGTCAGGAGTAGCAACTGCAACGTCAAAGTCTAACCAACCACCCTTTACTTTTTCGATGTATTCATCTGCACCAGCATAAGATGCACCAGCTGCAAGAGCTTCTTTTGTTCTATCTTCTTTACAGAAAACAAGAACTTTCTTTTCACCTTTAAACTGATTAGGGAATACTAAAGTGTCGCGAACTGTTTGACTTTTTCCAAGTTTTAAATTTACATGAAGTTCTACTGTTTCATCAAACTTTGCAAATTTAAGTTCTTTTACTAACTCACAAGCTTTTACCAAGTCGTAAGATTTTGCGGAATCGTATTTTTTTAGTGATTCGCGATAGTTCTTTCCATGTTTCATATTATCGCTCCACCTCTACACCCATACTGCGAGCAGTACCGGCAATGATATTTTTTGCTGCTTCAAGATCATTTGCATTAATGTCAGGCATTTTTGTCTTTGCAATTTCTTCAAGACTTTCTTTTGACAATTTTCCGATTTTGTTCTTAAGCGGATTTCCAGAACCTTTTTGGATTCCAGCAGCTTTTTTGATAAGAACTGCAGCAGGAGGAGTTTTCAAGATAAATGTATATGTCTTATCTTGATAAACTGTGATAACAACAGGAACTACAAGTCCTGGTTCCATGGACTTTGTACGGTCATTAAACTGTTGAACGAACTGAGGAGCACTTACTCCGTGAGGTCCAAGAGCAGGACCTACTGGTGGAGCTGGTGTTGCCTTTCCTGCAGGACATTGCAACTTAATAACAGCCGTTACCTTTTTTTTAGCCATATATATCTCCTTGAGATTGGTGTGCCGAACCGTAGACTTACACTTTCGTTGCTACTGCATTCAACTAGCGAAATACCTTACCTTCAACGAAGGGATATTTCTCCCAAAACAAGAAAAGATACACCATAAAAATGATGTATCGTTCCTAACTAAATTTTTTCTACTTGTAATAGATCAACTTCAACTGGTGTAGCTCGGCCGAAAATTCCAACCATAACACGCAATTTATTTTTTTCAAGATTTACTTCTTCGATAGTACCAGAGAAAGAAGCAAAAGCCCCTTCAATAATTTTAACTTGTTCACCAACAGAAAAAGATTGTTTCATTCTAGTTGGTTTTTCACCTTTAATTTCTCCTGCTTTTTGCAACAATGCTTTTGCTTCGTCAGCAGAAATTGGGCGAGGTCTTACATTACTACTTGTTCCAACAAAACCTGTAACACCTTGTATTCTTCTAATTACATTACACGTATCTTTCCATTTTAAATCAGGCAAATCAAGTTCTACCATAATGTAACCTGGAAGAAATTTCTTTGAGGAAACTTTTTTCTTTCCGTCTTTTACTTCCACAACATCTTCTACAGGCACTTTTACATCTAAAACGATATCGCCAGATAAATCACCTGTTTCAATATATGAACGAATGGTTTTTTCAATCTTAGCTTCATACCCAGAATATGTGTGAAGGATATACCAACCTTTTGCCATTTTTATGCCTTTTTCAAGTCTAGAATATTAGATTCATACCTGTAACGAATAACAAGTCTAAAAGTCCAAGAATTACAGCAACTACGACAGTAGAAATTAAAACTACTTTTACAGAAGAGATAACATCATCTTTGCTTGGCCAAACTACTTTTTTAAGTTCAGCAATACATTCTTTAAAAAACGATACGATCTTCATAAAACACAGATCCTCATTATTAATTTTAAGATATCAGGCCAAGAAGGACTCGAACCCTCAACATGCGGTTTTGGAGACCGCCGCTCTACCATTGGAGCTATTGACCTAAGTTTTCAGTGTTAAACCAACACTGAAAATATATTAAATCTGTAAAACAGATTAAAACCAAAATTATTTTGCCTTTGTTTCTTTATGCAAAGTATGTTTGCGATCAAAAGGACAATACTTATTCAATTCAAGTTTTCCTTGAATATTTCTACGATTTTTGTATGTAGTATAATTCTTTCTTTTACATTCACTACATTGTAAAGCGATAATTTCTATAACTGTCTTAGCTTTCTTTGCCATTTTTACTACTCCTTAAAACGTTAAAAAAAAGAGCCTCCGAGCGGGATCGAACCGCTGACCTCAACCTTACCATGGTTGCGCTCTGCCTACTGAGCTACAGAGGCATATAAAACCTCCTTGGAAAGGCGTCTTTTCAATTTATAGATTTACTTCATTTTTGTCAATAGGAATAACAAATTTATTAAAATTTATCTTAAAAAAATGATTGAAGAATAACAAATTCACCTGTATACTTCTAACATAAATCTAAGATATTTTCAATTTGGAGAAAAAATGATAAATCTTGATACAATCATAAACAAAATTTTAATTTCTTACAATACCGAAGGTGGTGCAAATTTACAAGAAGAATATATTTTTCCAAACAGAGAAAATGTTGTTTCAGTTTTAAAGGACATTCAATCAGTAATTTTTCCTGGTTTTCACCAAGCTCAAAACATCGATAAAGGCAACTTGAAATATGTTACGGGCGAAAAACTAAGCCGAATTGCAAACATCCTTTCTAAAGAAATTGAAAAAGCTTTATTATACGCACTTCATGAAAATCCTGAAGAATGCAAAAACCAATCAGAAAAAATAACAGATTTATTTATAAATGAAATTCCACAAATACGAAAACTTGCATGTAAAGATGCAGAAGCTGCATTAAATGGAGATCCTGCAGCAAGAAGTATTGAAGAAATCATTTTATCTTATCCAGGTCCAGAAGCAATTTTAGTTTATAGAATCGCACATTTTTTACATATAAACAAAGTGCCAATTATTCCTAGGATTATGAGTGAATATATCCATGGAAAAACAGGAATTGATATTCATCCAGGAGCTGACATTGGAGAATCATTTTTTATTGACCATGGAACTGGAGTTGTTATTGGAGAAACTTGTATCATCGGAAACAATGTAAAATTATACCAAGGTGTTACCCTAGGAGCTTTAAGTGTAAAAAAAGAAATGGTAGACAAAAAACGTCATCCAACTATAGAAGATGATGTTACAATTTATTCAGGAGCAACAATTCTTGGTGGAAAAACAGTAATTGGGAAGGGAAGTACCGTCGGTGGAAATGTTTGGCTAACACAATCTGTCCCTGCAAACAGTACTACAATAGCAAAGCAAGAAACTTTAGCCCAGAAATAAAAAAAAGAACGCCCCCCCCCACGCTATATAATACTTATACAAGTGGGGAGCAGGAAGCGCCGTTCGGAAATCCGAACATCGGAGAGAGTTTATCAGATTGTTTCCAATCTGATTTCATACTACACCTATTGATTTTTATTGTCAACATTCTCAATTGTAAAATAGTGTAAAATGAAATTCGATAATTTTTTGTAAAAACTTTATTATTTTTTAACTTTTTTTAACTATAATAACTGTATGAGCAAGATAAAAATTTTTAGTTTTAAAATTGCAGATTTTCTCTTTGTTTTTCTTTTTGTTGTAACAATAATTTATTTTTCTGCAAATATTTTTTTGAATAAAAAAGCAAAAACTAAGCAACTTATTATAGAATCAGGAAAAAACATTTGGTATTATCAACTTGATAAAAATAAAAAAATTGAAATTGAAGGACTTTTAGGAAAATCTTTAATCATAATTCAAGATGGATGTGTTTTTTTTGAAGATTCCCCTTGTCCAAATAAATTATGCGTTCTTTCAAATTCAATTTGCAATAACGGAGATTGGATTGCTTGTTTACCAAATGGAGTTTTTGCAAGAATTGAAGGAGAAGAAAAATTTAATCAAGAACTTGATGCAACAAGTTATTAATTTTTAGGAAAATATTATGGCAAAAAAGAAAGGCGTATTGATATACAAATGTAATTCTTGTGGAAATACACAACCTCGTTGGCTTGGACGCTGTCCAGAATGTTCAGAATGGAATACTTTTGAAGAATGTTTAATAAATCCATCTGAAAAAAAAGCAAATTCTGATAGTAATGATTGGATAATGCAAAAACCAGTAAAACTTTCTTCGGTAAATCCTATGGACGGAGATAGAATTTTTACTGGAATAAATGAGTTTGATAGAGTTCTTGGTGGTGGTGCCATGAAACATTCTGCAATTCTTATTGGTGGAGAACCTGGAATTGGAAAATCTACACTTTTACTACAAACTGCCGCTGCAATTTCAAACAGAAAAACCGAAAATACAGTTCTCTATGTTTCTGGAGAAGAATCAGCTGGACAAATTCGTTCAAGAGCAGATAGATTAAATATCCCTTCAGAAAATATTCACATTTTATGTACATCAAAACTTGAAGACATTGAAAACGCACTTAACACATTAAATCCTATATTTTGCGTGGTAGACTCAATTCAAACAATTTTTACGCCAGAAGCAGGAATTGTTCCAGGTACTATAAATCAATTAAAATATTGTGCAAATGAATTAATTACTTGGGCAAAAGAACATCCTTGTGTTTTAATGCTAGTTGCACATATTACAAAAGAAGGAATAATTGCAGGACCAAAATCTTTGGAACACATGGTTGATACAGTTATTTCTTTTGAAAAAAATAATGATGATGTTAGATTTTTAAGAGCACAAAAAAACAGATTTGGTTCTATTGATGAACTAGGACTTTTTTCCATGCAAGAAAAAGGATTGATTCCTATTGAAGATCCATCATCCATGTTCATAACCCAAAGAAGTTCATCATTACCGGCTGGAGTTGCTATCGTGCCTGTTTTTGAAGGTAGCCGTGTTTTTTTAGTAGAAATTCAAGCACTTACTGTTCCTGCAAAAGCAAATGTTACAAGAGTTTACTCAGAAAAAATTGATTTTGCTAGAGTTAGCCGAGTTGCAGCAGTTTTAGAAAAAAGTTTAGGATTAAGATTTTCTGACCAAGATATTTATATCAATGTTGCAGGAGGAATAAGATTAACAGAAAGTGCCATTGACGGAGCTTTGTCTGCTGCATTGTATTCTGCAAGAACTTCAATTCCACTTTCAGAAAGCACAGCAATTATCGGAGAATTAAGTTTAGCAGGAGAAATTAGACCTGTACAAAAAATCAAACAAAGAGTAAAAACCGCTTTAAGTTTAGGATTTGAAAAAATTCTTTGCCCCGAAAAAGATGACAATGCCATATTATGCACAGATATAAAATCTTTGGTAAAAATTCTTTTTAAAAATTCATAAATTTAATCTTTCGTGATATAATATTACCATGAATTTTTGGGAACAAGTTTTTTTTGATACAAGTGCAATTTCTCTCGTTGAATATTTACAGATTGGATTTAAAATCTTTTTAAGTTTTATTGCAGGATTTATTCTCGGTTTAGAGAGAAAAATTCGCCAACAAGCAATAGGTGTTAGAACAGTAATTCTAATTAGTATTTCTTCAACTTTATTAATGCTACTTTCATTACACATGGGAAAAACCTACGGAGGAGATTCAGCCCGTCTTGCCGCTCAAGTTGTTTCTGGAATTGGTTTTTTAGGAGGAGGAGCAATTCTTCGCCACGGACTTAACATTAGAGGATTAACTTCGGCTGCGACAATTTGGGCAGCATCTGCCATAGGACTCGGAATTGGTGCAGGAATGTACATCGCTTCAATAATTGTATTATGTGTTTCAGTTTTATCACTTGTTTTACTAGAAAAATTTGAAACAAAATATTTTCCAGCAGAACGAAACAAACGACTTTTCCTTGTGTTTCATAACAATAAAATCAATTTTACAGAACTACACAATATTGTAGAAAATCACGGATTGATAATTCTAAATATGGATATTTCAAAACTAATAAACGAAGAACAACTTCAAGTAACATTTTCAGTTAGAGCTCCAGAAGAAATTGATGTTCTTGACTTAGCAGAAAAAATCAAAGATTTAGGAAATCTTGAAGAAATAAATCTTTCTGATTAAGTATTCTGTTTTTTATTCTGCGGATAAAGCAGCAACAGGGTCTAGTTTTGCGGCTCGGCTTGCAGGATTCAATCCAAAGAAAACTCCAACGAAAGCAGAAAAGAAAAATGATAACAAACAAGCTCCCCACTGAATAGCAAATTCCCAGTTCATTGCAAAAACTACAATTCCACTTAAAGCAATTCCCACAATTACACCTAAAAAACCACCAAACAAAGTAATTGTTGCAGATTCTACTAAAAATTGTAATTTTATTGCTCTTGGACTTGCACCTAAAGCCTTTCTAATACCAATTTCTTTTTTGCGTTCGGTTACAGTTACAATCATAATATTCATAATTCCAACACCACCAACCAAAAGAGAAATAGCTGCAACCCCAGAAAGTAACAAAGTCATTGTTCCCATAATTTGATCGTATTGCTCCAAAAATGTTGCCATAGACATAATGTTAAGAATATTTTCTACTCCGGATTTTTCTTCTACATAAGATTTTATATTTTCAGCAACTTTTGTGGATAATTTTTGGTCAGTAACTTGGCAAACAATACTTGAAGCAATAGGATTTGGCTGAATTTTTTTTGAATAAAATCCTCTTGGAATATAAACTGAAGTTGAAGGATTTTCCATTCCACCAGATTGTTCTTTTAAAACACCAACCACTTCAAAGCCAAAACGAATATTTGAACTAATCAAAATTATTTTTTTTCCTAAAGCATTGCCTTCAGGAAATAACGCTTGAGCAAATTCACTTCCGAGAATAATTTTTTGGCTTCCTGAAATATTATCCGTAACAGAAAAAAAGTTTCCGTATTCAAGTTCAAAATTATACATTTGCAAATAATCATGCTCAATGGCTACTCCACTTCCGTTTACTGATAAATCACCGTAAACTAAAGTTGCAGAAAGATTATTTATTAAATGAATTTTTTTTATATTCTCGATATTTTCCCAAAGTTCAGTTCTAAAACTTTCGTTAAACTGTATTCTCGAAGCACTTCGTCTATTCATAAATCCAGAAGAAATTTTGATTATATCTAAGCCAGAAGATCCAAAGGATTTTTTTACATTTTCAGTTGCACTTTGTCCAAGAGTTGTTATCAAAATAACAGAAGCAACTCCAATTATCACTCCCAAAAGTGAAAGAAATGTACGAGTTTTATTCTGTTTAAAATTTTGCAAAGCATTGATAAAATCTTCAAACATGATGAACCTCATTTGCCTCAAAAGAAGAATTTATTTTGTCATCAGCAACTTTTCCATCTAAAATTCTGATACATCGTTTTGTACTTGCTCCAATTCCTGGGTCGTGTGTAACAATAACAATAGTTGTTCCTTCTTTGTTAATTTCATTAAAAAGTTGTAAAACGGCTTTTCCTGTAGAAGAATCCAAAGCACCAGTTGGTTCGTCAGCTAAAATGATTTTTGGTTTTGTAACTAAAGCACGAGCAATAGAAACGCGCTGTTTTTGTCCTCCAGAAAGTTCATGAGGATAATGGGAAATTCTATCGGTTAATCCTACCTTTTCTAAAACTTCTAAGGCCAAAATTTTTCGTTCACTTCGAGGAATTCCTTTATATCGTAAAGGAAGCATAACATTTTCTAAAACATTCATTGTGGCCAAAAGATGATATTGCTGAAAAACAAAACCTACAGTCCGATTTCTTAAAACAGACAAATCCTTTTCTGTCATTTCAAAAGTGCCTTTTCCGTCAATAAAAACTTGACCAGAAGTTGGTCTATCTAAACAACCTATCATATTCATGCAAGTGGATTTTCCAGAACCAGAAGGGCCCATAATAGAAACCAATTCACCTTCTTTAATTGAAAAACTCACATTTTGCAAAGCATGAACTTGATTTTCCCCCATGAAATATGTTTTGTTTACATTAACCAGAGAAATAACTTCTTTTGAAGAAGGGTTTTCTATCAAGGTCTACCTCCTGGTGGTGGGCTTCCTGCAGGCATTCCGCCAGAACGATTATTTCCACTACCTTGTTTACTTCCAGAAACAGAACCTTTAGAAGAAGAACCTCTAAGTCTACCTGATTTTAATCCGCCACCTTGATTTTTTAACACATCACCTTCTTGTAAACCAGAAATAATATTTACAAAATCAAAGCCGTAAGGTTCGATATTAACATCAACAGTTTGAACTGAGCCATCTTTCAGAATTTTTTCTGCAAAAGATTTTCCCATTTTTTGTCCGATGGCACTTCGCTCAACAATTAAATAATTTTTTGGCGGAGTAATTTCAATTTCACCAGTAAAAGAAAAGTTTGGTAAAATTTCTTTAGGTGGATTGTCAATTTTTACAACAGCATCTATAACAGTTGCACCACGACTAGTAATTCTTCCAACAGCAGGAAAGGATTCAACATAGCCTGTAACTTCTAAATCTTCGTAGGCTGGAAAAGTAAATTTTACACTTTGTCCTTTTTTCAATTTATGAACATCATTTTCTACGATTTCAACATCTGCTGTCATATAATCTCGATTGATAATAATTCCAACTTCATCTTTTGCTTCTACAACATCACCTTCTGAAACTGAAAGTTGTACGATAATTCCGTCAAAATAAGCGGTAACCATTCTATCAGTAACTTTTGTCTGCAAAACCTGTCGCTGATGTTCCATCAATTCTAGTTCTCGCTGAGCACCATTTATCCTAGTTTGCTCCATTGAATATTCATGTTTTGCAAGATTGTATTTTTGTTCCTCAGCATCAAGTTCCAAAATCACTTGACCTTTTTTTACAAAATCTCCTTCTTTAACAAAAACCTTTTGAACAACACCTTCTCCAACAGCTTGCAATGTTTGAGATTCAGCAGCAGAAATATTTCCAGAAATTTCAATTACATTTTCAAAAGTTTCTTTTCTTACAGTAAAAGTTTGATTATCAAGATTTTCTGATTTTTTACTATTTCTAATAATAAAAGCAGTTGCAAAAATTAAAACAAGGATTATCCCAAAAATAATTATAGGTTTTAGAATTTTAGACTTAGTTTTCATTAGCTTCCCCTTGTGTTTCTACAAACAACATAGACAAATCGTTATTGTAAATAATTCTGTCAATTTTTGTTATTGCAAGTTTTACTTTGGCATTTTCAAGATTTATTTTTGATTGACGATATTCACTTTCAGAAATAATTCCTTTTGAATACCAATTTTTCATATCATTTTCCAATTCTTGATAAAGATTAAATTGTTCTAAATTTTGTTCAGTTTCCCATTCAAGATTGTTGTAAGTTTCATTCATTTTTAAAACTGTATCAAAAAAGTTTTCTTCTGCATCCTGAATTTCAAGTTTTTCAATTTTGTCCTGAATTTCATTATTTTGATAAGAAAGATTATCTAATTTTGAAGTTGAAGGATTCCAACCGATTCCCAAAGAAATACTTGGATTTGAATTTTGATTTATCGGAATTGCAGTTGTTGCAGAAACAGAAAGTCCTTTCATTTTCATAGTTAATCCTGCCTGTGCAGAATCTAAATATGAATCATCTTGAATCGAAAATCCATATCCCGCCTGAGCCGAAAGAGAAAAATCTGTATTTAATTTTCGAGTTTCCGAATTTATATGATAATTCCACTTTGCTTTTTCTAGTGATTCAAAATCTTCTTTTGAAAAACTTCTGATAGATAAAAGTTCAACTTCTGGAATTACAAAAGATAAATCAAGTTGATTAACTTTTACGGAACATTTTGAAGCAAAAATTGCTAAGGCAGAATTGTACAATCGTTCTTTTTCTTTTACAGTCCGTTTTGCACTTTCAACTTCAAGATTTGCTGTTCTATATTTTGCAGATGATGTAGCATAACCTTTGGCTTTTATCGTATCAAAATCAATTTGTTTTTCAATTAAATTATGTTCTGCCTGTGTAACAGCTTGGGCTTTTGAAAATAAATCTCTTAAATCTTGCAAAAAACTAGAATAAATTTTAATTTCGCCCTTTTTTAAACTTCGTTGAGATTCTATAACTTTTCTATTTGCTTTTTCTAAGGTAATTTTCTTTTGCTTTGAAATATCAGAAAAAATATCTGTAGAAAGCATCAAAGAAGCTCCCTGAATTTCTGAAGAAAATTCTCCTTCCTTTGAAATATCAAAATCCAATGGAAGATTCATTGAAAGTGATGTATTGTTCAATTTTGAAGAAGAAACATTTACTTCTGGCGAAAGATTAATTTTTGTTGAAGAATCTGCAAATTCTGCTCCCATTCGTCCTGAAGAAAAAGAAAGATTTATTCCATTTTCAATCAATGTTTCTTTGTATGAATTTGTAGCTTGTTGTAATTGCAATTCTAATATTTGGTAATCTCTGTTGTTTTTTTTGTAATTTTCTAACAAAGTGGAAAAATCAATTTTTTTAGATGAAGAACTGTTTTCTGTGTTACAAAAAAGAAAACCACTTGATAAGAGAAAATTTATCAAAATAAAAAAAATAACTTTCTTTGTATTTTTTAGCGTCATATAAATACATAACACTATAATACAAAAAAAGTTAATACCTATTTTTTCTAATAACAAGAAATAACAAAAAATTAGAATAAACTTGTTATTAGAGAAGGAACTGCAATAAAGTTTCCTATTACGCCACCAATGGAAGAAAGCATAAAAACTAATAAGACTTTTAAAATTCTATTTTTGTAAAATCCTTTTACAGAACTTACATCAGAATACAATGTTTCCATATCTTGAATTTTTGGTTTTTTAACCCAAGCCTGAACAATTCCCGTAAAAAGACCAACACCTAAAACTGGATTTAGTGTTGCAATTGGAGCTCCTACAAAGGCTACTAAAATTGTTAATGGATGACCTAATGCCAAAAGAGAACCTAAAGCTGCTAAAGAACCGTTCCATAAAACCCAATTTAAAAGCATATTCAAAGATGCACCAGTTCCGCCTTTTACAAAACCTATAACAATTAAAGCAACGATTGCTATAGGAAATAACCAACCTAAAAGTTTAGAGCCTATACTAGCTGGTGGAATTTTTGATATTTCTGTTGTATCAGCAGAAACTTCTTCTTTTGCAAGTTTTTCAAGGTAAGCAACTACACCTTTTAAATGCCCCGCACCTAAAACCGCAACAACTTTATTCCCCTTACACTTCCAGATATGACTAGCAAGATATTGGTCCCGTTCATCAATTAAAACAGTTTTTACAGTTGGAAGATATGAAGAAAGTTCTTCCATCATTCCGTCCATCTCGCTAGAATTTTTTAAACTTTCAATTTGTTCCGAAGAAATTTCTTCTTTATCGAAAGCGGCAGAAATCAAAGCACCTAAAAGTTTGCACTTTCCCCAGAAAGAACTTTTACCCCATGCTCGTTTTAAAGTTGTCTGAATTGGGCGATCTACCATTTCAGTAGGAATAGAAAGTTCTTCGCAAACATTTAATGCCGCTTTCATTTCTTCGCCTGGTTTTACTCCAACATCAGAACCCATACGGCGCTGAAATGAAGAAAGAACAAGATTTGCCATCATAACAAAACCTTTTCCTTCCTTCAAAACTTTTACAATATCAAGTTCTTTCCAAGCATCTGGATTTTTCATTGTTGCAAGACGACCATCATCCAATTCAATAGCAACAACATCTGGATTTTCTGCCTTAATTGATTCAGTTACTTGATTTATACTTTCCTGCGAAACATGAGCTGTTCCCAAAAGGATAATTTCTCTACCGTTTAATTGTAATCTTTTTTCTGTTTGAGACATAATTTTTGTAAATTCCTACTCTTATAATTTTTTACAAGCCCTTTTCTAAATCTTGTAAGGCCCATTCTGCCAAACGATATTCAAAAAACATCGGTGCTTGTAACTTTATAATATCATTATAATATTTTTTTGCATTCTGGTCATCACCCCTTATTTCATGATAAAGAGCCAAATAATACAATAATTTTCCTCTAGAATTCAAATTTTGTTCATTTTTTACCCTAGTTGCTACAGCAGAAGGATTTACGCCATCGTAATAAAGTCTGATAACAGAATAAGTTGCAGTTTTAATATCTCTATTTTTTAAAACATTTACAAGAAATTTTCTGTTTTCAGTTTCTTTTTTTTCTTTTAAGTAAGTAGCACTAACCATCATAGGGTAAGAAATATTATCTTTGTTGTATTTATATGCCTGTAAAAAAGCATTTCTAGCTTCTGTATATTTTTTTTCATGCCATGCTAACATTCCAATTGATTCGTAGGCATAATAATATTCAGGTTTTACTTCTACAATTTTTTTGTAGTCTGCTAAGGCTTCGGCAAATCTTCCATTTTCATCATATAATGCAGCACGATAGATATATGCGTAAAAATTTTGGTCATCGATAGAAATTGCTTTTGTCCATGCCTTTTCTGCATCTGCAAATTTTCCTTGATAATATAAATATTGTCCGTAATCAACCCAGAAATCATAATAATTTGAATCTAAACTAATTGCTTTTTCAATATATTTTGTTGCAACTGCGTAATTTTCATCTTCACCTGCTAACTTTCCAAGATATGCCCAACCTAAAGCATTATTCGGATTTACTTCTACTAATTTTTCAAAAGTTGCCTTTGAAGTTTTTAAATCATCATTATAGTAAGCAGATTGACCGTAGCCAAACAAAGCTTGTTCGTGCTTTGGGTCAGATTGCAAACTTTTTCCGTAGTAAGTATTTGCAAGTTTGTAGTTTTTTCTTAACATTTGCTCATTTGCAAGTTCCACATTTGCATCAGCATTTGTTGGATCTTTTGCAATAATCTGCTTTAGAATTTCAGATTTTGCTTTTTTATCTCCACTTGCCTTTGCAATCATAGATTTTACAACAAGAGTATCAATATTTTCAGGATCGATAATATCTAATTTATTTGCTATTTCAGTTGCTTTTTCTAAATTTCTTGCAGATACCAATAATGAAGCATGAAGTAAATTCATAGAATAATCATTTTGATATTTTTCTGGCATTGTTTCAAAAAGAGCCAATGCTTCTTCAATAGTTCCATTTTGTAATACATCTTGAAGTTTCTGTGCAAAATCTACAGTAAATTCTTGCTTTTTTGATTGTGTTACTTCAGTTGTTTTACAGGATGTAATAAAAATCAAAGTAACAAAAATCATTAAACTTAAAATTCTTTTGAACATATATGTCTCCAAATAGTTGATTTTGTCGCCATCATTAGCTAAACTATAAGACAAATGACACGACATCCTATTAGAAAATTTTTTGGACTTTTTGTCCTATACTCTCTTATCATTCTCGGTATTTTTGCGCTTCAGTTTAGAAGTCAATCGATTTTTTCTAAAAATTTTTCGCAGCTAAGATTAACTTTGACCAAAAACAAAGATGAATCCCAGAAAAATCCTTATTTAGATACATTTTATATTGCATACAAAGGGATGACTCTTTTTTCTGATGAAGAAAACAAAAGTGTATTAACCTACTCAAATGGAAATAAAGTTCCTCTCGTATTTTCAGATTGGAAAGAAATTGACGAAAATTCTTTTGAACTTTTATTTTCTGAAAACGTTTCTTTGCTTTGTAAACTTTCAGGAGAAAAAAAAGATTCTCTCAATGTATCCGTAGATTTACCAAAAAATTCTACAGAGGTTTCTATACCATATAAATTTTCTAAATCTTATACGGTTACAGATTCTACCTCAAAAAAGATGATTTTAAAATCAAACAACACACAAACTGCATTAAGAGCACCAGAAATTACTTCTTCACAGATTCTTCTTTTGGCATCAAATGATAGTTTATCATATTCTGATTATGTTCCAGTTACAAGATTTACCTTTGAATCAATTCTTGAAAATCCACTTGCTCAGTTAGATTTATATATGCAAACCAAAAAGAATATCAAAAATGCAAGTGTAAATCTTTTTTCAACTTCGCTTGATTCTTTAACTGAACAAGCTGTAAACGCTTACATGGCAGAAATGACACCTAAAGGAAAATATTTAGATGCTATCGCTCAAGTTCCTGCATCATTTAAAGATGGAACAAGACGAACTTACCTTTCTGCACCTTATTTGAATAATCTTGTAAACATGAATACTTCCCTTGTAATGCAACTTGAAAATCTTGATTACAAAATGAATTTTGCATTAGAGAAAAAAGATTTATCTATTTTTGAAACAGATAATCTTGGACAATTTTTGCTTACAAGAAAAACTTCTGTAGCAAATCAAGTATTACAACTTCCTTCTCAATTAGAAGTTTTTGAACCTACTACTGAACAAGCTAGTGGAATTTTAAATACATATTCTGTTTTAAAACAAGAACATCCAGAAATGGCAGATATTCTATTACCTGTTCTTGAAAAAAGTTTAGAAGTTGTAGAAACTGCTTGTTATTTAGAAAATGATGTTCTTAACATTACTTCAAATAACGAAAAAATAAACAGATTACAATCTATCAGAATTGGAAAAACTTTAGTAAATTACGGTTCTACAATAAAAAACACTACAGTTCAGGCAGGTGGATATATGTTAATAAATTCACAAGTTCCTGCTGTTGAAGAACTAGATTTACGAACTACTGGCGAAATTTACGCTATCTTAGAGGAAGAAAATACATTCTACCCTCACATGGATTTTATACATAAAGAAAATGGAATTACAACTTGGGCTTGGACAGTTGCACAATCTATCACCTATTCAAAAGATGCAGAAGGTACAATTTCGTTTGCAACAAAATTTCCTCAAGGTGCAACTCATTATATGATTCTTAACAATGTGGAACCTTTCAAAAATATCGAAATTTACGGTATGAAATTTAGAACAGATCCTCGTTTTGAAACATATAATTCTTCAGGTTATGTTTATAACGCAAGAACAAAAACTTTGTTCCTAAAATATAGACAAAAATCTGAAATTGAAGTTGTTCGTCTTATATATAAGGAAGAACCTAAGGAAGAAGTTCCTGTAGAGGAGCCAGAGTCATCAGAAACTAACAAAACGACAGAAACAACAAATACTACAGAATCTTCACAAGTTACAGAAAATTCTGTAGTACCTGTTTCTCAATAATTATTTATTTTTTCACAATTTTTCAAAAAAAAATTTTATGGTATATCAATTTTTCAAAATTTATGATATACTATAAAATACGTTAAACAATTTTTTAAGTACATAAGGAGAAAGTGTGAACAAGCGAGACTTTCCGAAGATTCATTTTTACGATCAAGATTTTGTAGACATTTACGATAAAACTTGGACTTGGTTATTAGACTTTTGTCTTGATCCTAAAACAAAAGAAAATACTCCAGAAGGTTATCTCTTATATCCTCAAGGCGAAACTCTAGTTATTGATCAATTTGAATCAATAATGTCGTCTTTTTTCTTAGTATATTCAAATAGAAATTTTACTGCTAATCAAAATTTAGATTATTTTTACTCAAAACAAGAAGAAAACGGAGCAATCCGATGGAAATATGATTTAAATTCCGATTCACCAATTCCTTCTAAAGAAAACCCAGAAGGCGTTTCATTACCTCTTTTTGCTTGGGCAGAATATAATCTCTTTCATAAATCTGCAAATAAAAAACGTATCAAAGAAGTAATGCCTATCCTTCAAAAATATACAACGTGGCTAGAAGAAAACTTTAAAAGCGATAATGGTTTATACAAAGCACCTTTTGAAGCTTCTGGTATGTTTAATTCTCCACGCAAAGAAACTGTGTATCCTATAGATTTTAATACAGCTTTAGCAACACATGCTTTGTATATGTCAGCATTGGGTGATATTCTCAACGATAAAGATTTAAGTTTTCAATATAAACGAATGTATTTCTCATTAAAAACTAGAATTAATTCTCTCATGTGGGATGAAGAGACAGGTTTTTATTATGACTTAGATGAAAACGAAGAAAAAATTCATAGAAAAACTATTGCAGGATTTTGGCCTCTTCTAGCAGAAATCCCAAATGAAGATAAAGCCTCTGCATTGATAGCTCATTTAAGTAATCCTGAAACTTTCGGTTTAGATCATCCATTTCCTTCACTATCTGCTGATGATCCAGACTTTTGTGAAAATGGAGAAGGTTTTAGAGGAAGTGTTTTTCCTGTATATAACTTTATTGTTATTAAAGGTCTTGAAAAATATCAACGCTATGATTTAGCAAGGGAATGTACTCTAAAACATATTTATTATATGTTAGATGCAATGTTCCCAGATGGTTCTCATGCAAAAGGAGATTTATGGGAAGCCTATCTACCTACTAAATCAGGATTTGCTACTTATTCAAAAGATGAAACCTTTCCAAAGAAACGATTTATTCAAAGTGCAGGACTTTCAACTATCGCACTTATGATAGAAAACGTCGTAGGTCTTTCTATAAGCTTACCACGAAAAACTGTAGATTGGATTATTCCAAACCTTGAAATTATGGGAATTGAAAACTTATCTTTAAAGAGAAATATGATTACAATTCTTTCAAACAAAAGTAATAGAGGCTGGGAAATCCAAATGGAAAGTGAAAAACTATATTATTTTACAATAAACATTTTAGGACAAAAAAAGAAAACACTTCCAATTCCTTCAGGAAAGTGTTCTATGCTCATAGATAAGTTATAAAATACTATGCCTAAAATTTTGGAATCAGTAATAGAAATTGGCTCAACAGGAATTCGTTTGGTGGTTTGTCAACGAACTCAGGAAGGTGTTTTAAATGTTGTAGACAAATCTGAACTTCCAGTTTCTTTAGGATGGGATGTTTTTACATCTCGCTTGGTAAGTAGAGAAACTCTTTTACAATGTATAAAAATCCTATCTCGATTCAAAGAACAATTAGCAGGTTGGGGAATAAAACCTGAACAAAACAGCATAATCGCCACAAGTGCATTAAGAGAAGCAACCAACAGAGATACGGTAGTAGATAGAATTTTTGTAAAAACTGGTTTTAGAGTAAAAATTATCGACGGTATCGAAGAAAATTTTTACATGTACACTGCCGTGTTAGAATCATTAAGATACGATTATCCACAAATTAAAACACAAAATTCTATCATTTTGGAAATTGGAGGTGGCTCAACAGAAATAATGGTTCTTAATAAGGGTAAAATGGCTGCCGTTCATAGTTTACGTTTAGGAACCGTAATTATTCAACAAAATATAAAAAATCTACACGGAACACAGCAAGATACACGACACTACTTGAGAGATTACATAAAAAACACTGGTGTAAATTTAAATACGGAAATAAGTTTACAAAAAATCCAAGTTTTTATTTCAATTGGTTCAGAGTTACAAATTGCTGCAAAAAACATTGGGCTACAACTTGGCTTAAGATGTTGGAAAATTTCTAGAGAAGATTTTTTTAAATTTGTAGATAAGGTTCAAGCATATTCCACAGAAGAATGTATGGCTAAATATCAAATTAGTTACAATGATGCACAATCCTTTGGAATTGGACTATTAACTTACAAATTATTTTTAGGATTAACCAGTGCAGACAGCATTATTGTTACAGACACAACAATTAGGGAAGGTTTATTACAAAGTAAAGTCTCTTCAGAATCGAATTTACAAAGTGAATTTACTTCGCAAGTTGTAGCCTCTGCCGTAAATATTGGCAGAAAATATCATTTTGATGAAGAGCACGCAAAATATGTTTGCAAAGTTGCATTAAAAATCTATGATGCAATGGAAAAAGAACTGGGATTAAATCCAGAAGCTAAAAATTATTTAGAAGTTGCAAGTATTCTACATGATGTAGGAACTTTTATTAGAGGTGCAGATCATCAAAAACATAGCAAATATATTATCGCCAATTCAGATATTTTTGGACTTGCAAAAGATTCAATGAAAATAATTTCGCAGATTGCACTTTATCACAGAGGAAATTTAACACAACCTACAGACGATGATTTTTATGCATTTTCTAGGCAAGAAAGAACTTTGGTTTTAAAACTTGCTTCAATTTTAAGAATTGCAGATTCAATGGATAGAAGTCACACCCAACATATTGAAGATTTTAATATTTCATTCAAAGCAGATACTATGATTATACACACAAATAACAGGGCTGTAAGTAACTTAGAAAAAATGGCTATTACAGAAAAAAGTGATTTGTTTGAATTTGTTTTTGGTTATACAATTATAGTGAGTTAAATTATGAATAATAAATTTTTTAATCGAGAATTATCTTGGATTGAATTTAATGCAAGAGTTCTTGAAAAAGCATGTAACAAAGAAATTCCTCTTTTAGAACGAATAAAATTTTTATCTATTGTTTCATCAAACTTTGATGAATTTTTTATGGTTAGAGTTGCAGATTTAAAACGACATCAAAATACAAATTCATTTTGGAAAGATATTTCAAATTTAACCGTTGATCAACAATTAGAAAAAATTTCAAAAAGAGTTCATCAGTTGTATAAAACTCAATACGATTGCTTAAATAATGATATTTTACCAAGTTTAAAACAACACAAAATTTCATATATTTCAGTTGATGAATTTTCATTAAACGACAAAATTTTTACAGAAAAATATTTTAGAGAAAACATTTTTCCTTTACTAACACCTTTGAAAGTAAGTTTTTCAAATAATACAAAAATAACTAATTTTTCAAATTTAAAGTTACATGTGGCTTTTATGCTTTCACCTTTAGTTGATTCTTCAATTATTCCACCTGCATTTAAACCTCCAGAAAATGAAATTCCATTAGCATTCGTACAACTTCCATCAGGAGTAAATAGAATTTTGTGGTTACCAGAAGATGTTTCTGACAAAGAAAACCGAAGATTCACTTTACTTGATGATTTATTGATAAAATACGGCACTCAACTTTTTCCAGGTTACAATGTTGAACAATCAATGATTTTTAGGGTAACTTGTGACGCTGCATTTACTGTAGATGAGCAAAGAGATAACGATTTTATCTTAGCAATGGAAGAAGTTCTTCAAGCAAGAAAAACTTCACTACCTGTAAGATTAACTTGCAATAAGTCCAGTTCTTCAATTAAAGAATTTTTGATAAAACATTTAAATCTTACTCAGGATGATGTATATGAAGTTGATGGAATTATCGATTTAAGTTCTTTATCACATTTAAGTGAATTATCAAACACAGATAAGTTAAAATATTCAAAATGGAAACCTTGTATTCCTAAAGAATTTGATGAAAATCATTCTATTTGGGATGAAATAAAAAAACAAGATTTAATGCTTCATACACCTTATGATTCTTTTGAACCTGTAGTAAAAATGATAAATGAAGCTGCAACAGACCCTAAAGTTTTGGCAATAAAAATCACTCTTTACAGAACAAGTGGAAATTCTCCTATCGTAAAAGCATTAGAACTTGCCGCCCGAAACGGAAAACAAGTTACAGTTTTTATCGAATTAAAAGCACGCTTTGACGAAAAACAAAATATTGAATGGGCAACAAGATTACAAAACGCAGGTGTTATCGTAATTTATGGAATTGTAAATCTAAAATTACACGCAAAAATGATGATTATCGTTCGCAAAGAAGATAATGAAATTTTAAGATATGTTCATTTATCCACAGGAAATTATAACGAAAATACTGCAAAACTTTACTCTGATATTTCGATTTTTACTGCCGAACCTGAAATTGCAAACGACGCCACACTCTTTTTCAATATGATTTCTGGATATTCTGCACTTCAAACTATGCAAAAAATTAAAATTGCACCAATCAACTTAAAAAGTAATTTGATTTCGCTAATCGAAAGAGAAATACAAAATTCTTCCCCAGAAAAACCAGGGCTTATTATTGCAAAGATGAATAGTCTTGCTCATCCTGAAGTTATTCAAGCCCTTTACAAAGCAAGTTGTGCCAATGTAAAAATAAAATTAAATGTGCGTGGAATTTGTATGCTTGTTCCTGGCGTAAAAAATTTGAGCGAAAATATCCAAGTTACTAGCATAATCGATAGATATTTGGAACATTCTAGAATTTGCTATTTTCAAAACGGAGGCGATGAAGAAATTTATCTTTCAAGTGCCGATTGGATGCCAAGAAATTTAGACCGCCGAGTTGAAATTATGTTTCCAATTTTGAATAAATCAATTTTTACAAGAATAAAATCAATTTTAAATACTTATTTAGAAGATACTGAAAATACTTCAATTTTAAATAGTGATGGTTCTTGGTCTAAAATTTTGAATTCTCAAACAGAAAAAACTGAAAAAAAATTTAGTGCTCAAAAACACTTTCATGAATTAGCCAAAACGATAGAAAAATCACAAAAAGAAAATTTAACTGGTGAATTTGTTGTTCGACGGTAAAGTTTATTTTGCTGTGGCAATTTACACACATTTAATAAAGTGATATATTGTTAAAAAATAACTTTAAAATTTTACTCACGATTTTTTGGAGGAAAAAATGGCATTTAATCTTGAAATGTACCCTATAATTTACATGGCACAATACAACCCAGAAACAAAAAACTGGGATGAAAAATGGATTGAAAAAGATAGAGTCAGTCTAAAAGAACTTCAAGCAATGAGCGAAGAAGAAAGAGCAAACGTTCTTGCAAACAGAAATAATCTTAATCTTCCTGGAGTAAGTTATACAAGCCAATATGGATATGGCTGTTTTGAAGGAATGAAGGCTTTCCCTACAAAAGATGGTGGAGTAAGCATCTTTAGACCAGATAGAAATGCTGCTCGTTTTGCAAATTCCATGAAAGGACTTTACTGTCCAGCTTTTCCAGAAGAAATGTACATTAAAGCAAGTGCAGAATTTATCAGAAGAAACGCTGAACTTGGATATATCCCTGAATACGAAAAATCATGGGAAGAAGATAATTACGCAACTGCAAAAGCCGTTTATATGCGTCCATTTATGAACACAGAAGGTGCAATTGGAGTTGGTTGTTCACAAGCTCCTTATGTTATAATATGTGCAACAACAGTTTCTTCTTACTTCAAAGGTGGAAATACAAAAGCAATTACAACAAAACGCATTCGAGCAACTCCAAACGGAACAGGTTGTATCAAATGTGCATCAAACTATGTAATTTCAGCATTGGCAAAAAAAGAAGCAGAAAATGCTGGCTACATGGAAGTTGTATATCTAGATGCAGATGACCACAAATATTTACAGGAAGGTTCATCTTGTAACATCTTCTTTGTTCTAAAAGATAATACTCTTGTAACTCCAGAATTAGGTGATACAATTTTGCCTGGAATCACAAGAGCAAGTGTTCTTGAACTTGCAAAACAACAAGGTATCAAAACTGAAGAACGCAAAATCTCTATTGAAGAAGTTATGGAAAATGTAAAAGAATGTTTTGTTACAGGAACAGCTGCAGGAATTACTCCAATAGAAAGTATTACCCACAACGGCGTTGAAGCAGTTTTTAACAACCGTGAACCAGGTGAAGTTGGAACTAAACTTCAATATTTGTTAAAAGGTGGACAATACGGTTCTGTAAAAGATGTAAACAACTGGAACTACAAAGTTTTATAAACACAAGTATCTTTTTTACATGATAAAATAAAAAGGCTTTTCGTTGTGATTATCTAATTAAGTTTTGAATCACTTTGAAAAGCCTTTATTTTTATAAACTATACTTTATCGTTTTGTAGGTGGAGTTTTACCCTTACCTTTTCCAGAAGAGGATGTTTTTTCATAAAAACGATTCAAAAGATATTTTTCTAAATTTTTTGTTTGTGTAACAAAAGTTGTTGTGTCTTTTGATGTCCAGTTATCAGACTTTTTATAAGTAAAAAATTTGTCTTCATAATTAAGGGATTCTCTTTTTAATCTTCTTAAAGTTGTAACATCTTTATCGTTGTAAGCTTTTTTTGCATCATTGACAAAATCAGCATAATCATCTAGGAAAGTTGAAATTTCTTCCTTTGTGATTTTATCATAAACTCCAAAGTATGACCAAATATCATCATCTTGTGTTGAACTACTATCCCAAGGTCTAGCTGTTTTTGGAGCAGCAAAAAGAGGATTTATCAAAATCACAGAAACAAGTAAAATCAATAATCCTAAAATAAAAATTTTGTTCTTTTTTAACATAAAAATTCCTCCAAAATTATTACGTTGTTCTAATATTATAACACGATAACAGTAATATAAATGCACTAAATCATAAAAAATTACAAAAAAAATTAAATTTCTTTAAAATTTGCATTAATTTTGTTCATTACTTCAAAAAATTTAGGAAAAGAAACAGAACAACATTCCGCATCATTCACAATAACACTTTCGCCCTCTGGTAAACCTAAACCTAAACATGCAAGACTCATGGCAACTCTGTGATCATCATAACTTTCTACAGTTCCACCATGTAAAGCAAAATTAGGATTTTTTTGTCCATTAGGTAAAATAGGACTTGTTCCATGAATAATAAGACAATCATCGCCTTCTTCTAGAGTTGCTCCTAATTTTTCTAATTCTGATTTCATAACAAGGATTCTATCAGTTTCTTTTTTACGACAAACCTCGATATCTTCCAAAATTGTTGTACCGTCAATAAAACAAGCGATAACTGCCAAAGCACAAATTGCATCAGGAAATCCTGCTAAATTTACTCGCAAAGTTTTTTCTGGAAGATTTTCTGTAGAAAGACGTTTTCCTCCAGTTACTACCAACTGAGATTTTTCCTTATTCCAAAGAATATCCGCTCCAACAGATTGCAAAACAGAAACGATTTCATCATCCCCTTGTGTTCCAGAGGCATCTACATTGTCAATCGTAATTTTACTATCTGAAATTAAACTAGCAATCAAAGGGAATGCAACGGCTTCCCAATCAGAAGGAATTGCTTTGTCAAAAGATTTTAGTTCATAAGGTCCTGTAATACTAATTTTTTTATAATCACTGGACATTTCAACTTGAACACCTAAACTTTCTAACCAATATTTTGTCATATCTAAGTAAGGAACTTCTTTTGGGTCTGTCAATTCAATTTCAAGTTTGCCATCAATTAAAGTTGAAGCCATCATCAAACCACTGATATATTGAGAAAGACGACCATCAGTTACAACTTTTCCTGCTTTTATTGGACCTTGTACCAAAGCAGGGGGAGCATTTTTTTCTGGTCTAGAAACATAACAATTTGCACCAAGTTGTTTTAAAGCCTCTAAAAGATGAGCAACAGGGCGCTTTCTAATTGATGAATCTCCTGTAAAAATACTCCAACCTTCAAAAGTTGCACAAATTGGAGTGAAAAAATATAAAACAGAGCCAGAATTGCCTACGTCCACCACGTTTGACGGAAGATGAACATTTTTTCCAGCACCAGTTACAATCCAAACATTATTTTCATCATCAAATTTTACTGTAGCACCAATTTCTTGAATCGCCTTGCTTGCAGAAACACAATCAGCACTTGGTAAAGGATTTGAAATATGAGAAATTCCTTCGGCAAGGCTTGCTAAAATTAAGGCTCTAATTGTATGACTTTTTGAACCTGGAACTACGATATGTCCAGAAAGTTGATTTTTCTTAGCTAAAATTTTCATGCAAACACTTTATCACATCTGGAAAAAAAAATATATCAGTTGTATAATTTTTTTATGTACGAAATTGAATTAAAAGCTTGGGTGGATGATGTTTCTGCCACAGAAAATAAAATCAATGAATTTGCAAAATACATCGGATTAACAGAAAAACACGACACTTACTGGCGATTAAAAGAAAGTGAAAATGGGATTAGAATTCGTCAAGAAACGGGAAAGCCAATTACAGCAACCTGGAAACAAAAAAATTTGCTACAAAGCGAGATTGAACTTAACACAGAACGAGAATTTATAATCGGAAGTACTGATTTTGTAAATGATACAATTCCCAATGAAAAAAATGCAGAAGCCTTAAAAAATTCTTTAGCAAACTTTGAGGATTTTTTAAAACTAAGTGGATTTGAAATTCATTTACAAAAGTATAAATCCACAAAAACTTGGCAACACAAAACTGAAGAATTTGATTTAATCACAATAGAAATTTCTTACGTAGAAACTCTAGGATACTTTATCGAAATTGAAATTCTCTCAGAAAAAAATGATGATAAAACTGTTACAAAAGCACAAAATTGCCTACATGAAACTTTGCAAAAATGCGAAATTAGCAAAGAAAAAATTGAAACACGATATTATTGGCAATTGCTTAAAGAGACATTATAAAGCATCTCTTAATACTTTTAATGCTAAAGCAATTTTATAACTATCATTTGTAACACCAGGTGCATACTTATTTATAGATAGTCTTCCGTAACTATTTCCATAACTATCTACAAGCAAAGGTCCATAATTTGTATATGCATTAAATGGACTATATTTTGAATAATCAGAACCATAATTACCATATTTATTAAAAATTGAATTTGACGCATAAGGAGAACCATAATTTCCATATTTGTTATAAATGGAATTTTTTGAATATTTATCTTCGAAAGTGCCCAAAAAAGTTCCATCTTCGGCAATTATTTTTAATTGACTAAGAGAAACAGGAAAAATACTTCCAATAATACCGAATAAAAGAAAAAAAATGCTAACAGTTTTTTTTAAGTTCTTCATAAAAACTCCAAGAAAAAAGTTGATGAAATTATTTAAAAGAAAATAATCTAAAACTAAGATTAGCACAATAAATTTTAGAATTGGTAAATAAAAAATTTACATTTGTAAAAAAATTACCAGAATTATTTTATTAGTAAAAAAATTAAATTTGTTAAAAGAGAAAAAAATTTATAAACTAAAACTTTACGACTTTGTTTTTAATCCTCGTTTAAATTCTGTAACTCTGGCTGTTGCAGTTGTTGTCATTGGACTTGTTTCGCCACGGTTTAAAAAGTGATATGCAACACCTGCAATCATTGCACCGTTATCTGTACAAAGTTTTAATGGAGGAAAAATACAATTTATTTCAGGATGTTCTGCTAACATTGAACGAAGACGAGAATTTGCAGCAACTCCACCTCCAGCAACAATAGTTTTAAGTCCTGTATCTTCTACTGCCTTAAATAGTCGGCTAAGTAATATTTTTACAGCTGTTTCTTGAAAACTTGCCGCAATATTTTCTGGCGTTTTTTCAAATTCAGGATTCCAAAACTGGTCAAGCTGATTTATAGCCGCTGTCTTTAATCCGGAATAAGAAACATCGTAACGATGCTCCCCTTTTTCACCTTTGTTAATTAAAGGAATTGGAAAATTTGCAGCTTTTGGATTACCATTTTGGGCAAGTTTATCAATAATTACTCCTCCTGGATAACCAAATCCATGAAACTTTGCAACTTTGTCAAAGGCTTCACCAACGGCGTCATCAATCGTAGTACCAAGAACTTCAACTTGGTCAAAATCTGTAACTTTACAAATAATCGTATGACCACCAGAAACTAAAAGTCCTAAATAAGGATATTCAATATCATTTGCAAGATGAGCAGCATACATGTGTCCTAACATATGATTTACTGCTATAAAAGGCTTGTTATTTGACCAAGCAAGTGATTTAGCAAAAGTTAATCCAACTAGCAAAGCGCCCATAAGCCCCGGACGATTTGTAGAAGCAACAGCATCAATATCATTCATTGTTAAGTTTGCTTCTTTTAAGGCTTGAGTAACTACTGGTAAAATCCATTCTGTATGTTTACGACTTGCAATTTCAGGAACAACTCCTTTGTATTCTTGATGAAAAGGAATCTGAGTTGCAACTACATTGCTTAAAATTGTTTTTCCGTCTTCTACAATTGCACAAGCTGTTTCATCACAAGATGATTCTATACCTAAAACTTTCATTTGAGTTCTCCAAAAATAAATCCTTGCGGATAATATTCATCATACATTTTTTGCAAAACATCTGCAAGATTTTTTCCTGACCAAACATGACCTATCATAATTACGCTACCATTTTTCTTGGCAACTTCAATTCCTGATTTGAACATTGCAATCATATCTGCTTGACTTGGCGTGTTATCTAAAAAAGTATTTCGTTCATAAAGTTTTACACCATATTCACTTGCCACAGATTTACACACTGATTTTGAATTTGTGCGAGAATCTAAAAAAAACATTCCTCGTTCTTTACAAACTTCCATTACAACTTTCATTGCATAAGTATCTGCTGTAATAAGAGAGCCTTCATGATTATTAAGTCCAACTTTTATTCCAAGGGAATCAAGATTTTTTGTAAGCAAATTACGAATTTGTTCAGCACTCATTTCTGGCATAATTGCACTAGGGCCTGGATCTGTAGATAAATTTATGGCTTGCATTGGCTGATGTAAAATCAAAGTTTTGCCAGAATTTTTTATACGCAAAGCACTTTCTTTTGAATAGGCAAGTTCTGGTAAAACGGCGATTGTTAAAGGAATATCCAAATTCAAAAAAGGTTGTAAATGATTTAAATTATGTCCACCATCATCTAAAACGATATAAACATCAGCAACTTTTTTTGCAGGAACCTTAGGCGTTGAAATTTGCACAACTGGCTCAGAATTTTTTGTACTTTGCACAGAATTTGTTGATTGCATTGTTTCTGTAGTTTTTGATGTTGTTGATGATTTTGCCACTTGTAAATTTTTATTTGTATTCTGATTTTTTGTAATCTGTGTATTTTGAACATTTTGCACATTTTGTTTTGGTGGAATTTTGCTATTTGTATTTACGCTATTTTTTTGTTGATTACTTGAGGATTTTGAAATTTGATTTTTTTCTGTATTTGCAGAAGTATCTTTTATTGTTTTTTCTACTTCTGATTTTACAACTGTTTGAGGTGTATTTTTTTGAGTTAAAACAAAACTAACTCCTAACATCACTACACAAAGAGCCAAAACTGTAAGTGATAAAAACAAGGCAGTATTTGAAGAAACATTTTTTTTACTTTTTCTTTGCGTTGTTTTTTTTGCAGAAGTTTGTGTTTTAGACTTTACACCAGAATTAGTTTTAGTTGTTCGTTTTTGTTCCATAGATGATAAATAGTACTATTTTGTTAAAAAGAAAGCAAGAAGCAAATTTTGTAAATGAATAATTGATACAAAAATTTATTTTAAGAAATTCGAGAAAAAACGCCTGCCTCGTAGATGAAGCAGGCTGAAAGTTAGTTTTAATGTCCTTTTCCAGAACCTATGTAGAATGCAACTCGATAATAATCACCTGGGGTAAATCCTATTGCTGCTTCCCAAGTTGAAGTTGACGGAGAAGGATGAACAGCTAGACAAGGACGAACATCTGTAACTTTATATGTTAACGGAGCAGTCATAGTTTCCCATCCACCATTAGGGTTTCCATCAAAATCACTATCAAAAGAACTATCTTTAAAAGCAAGGTTCAATCCATCAAAAGTATTTAATTTTGATACATATGATACATACGGTACTGTATCCTTTAACCATAAATCAGTATACAAACAAGACTCAGCAATTACTTCACTTTGACCAAATTCATATTTTCTACCATCTGTAACAGCATTTGTAGATTTTATATAAATTAATTGACCTTTACTATTTTGAAAAACAATATGTAAGTAATTATCTGAATCAATTTCACAAGATATGTTATCAATCATAGTATCATAATTAGGATCATTACTAGACATTACTTCTTGAACCGTCCAATATGATGTAGAACCTTTTGCGCTTTGTGTATTTGCACGAGCAAGTCTCATTGTTGAATCAACATCATAATAAATAACAACAGGCATACCATTAGAATTAAGTGCCAAATCTACACTCTGTGCAGTAGCATTAGCTCTTGTACCCTTTGAAGTTTCTGCAAAATTTGTATCTGGTAAATAAACAGACACTCCTGCATTTTCACTAGTACCTTTTGTTGCCGTTGGTCGATAATTATTATCATGTGTATCATAACCACCATCAATATTTACCCAAGGTAATTCATAAGTATAATCACCATTAGCAGCGAGACTAGTTTGATTATTTCCTGCAACACAAGAATAGTGTATAGAAGACGTAATTCTATCATACCAAACTGCATGTATCAAACCACTTGGACTGTCATCATTTCTTTTCATTCTTAAATTTTTAAACTGTTGTAAAGCTTTATCATGATATAACAACTCCATTCTATGAGCTCTTATGTTAGGATCTCTACCAGGATTAAAAAGATCTGCATTAGAGTCATAAATATGTAATCCTCCAGAATACAAACTTCTGTTAGACCAAGACGGAGCAGAATAGTAATTTGCGAGATAGAAAACATTTACCTTAGTTTCTCCAGAAACATAAATATCTGTTTCTTCGGCGGGGTCATAAGTATAATATATTTGAGTTTCATTCTCTTTTTGAGCACCAAAAGAATTAACTTTTACTGTTGATGCTGAAAAATCCCCATATGCAGCCCAGAGGACACCATTTGTTCCCATACTCATTGAAGGATAAATTGGGTTTGCACTTCCTGCAAAGTAATCAGTATCTTTATTTTGCCAAATTCTTACAAATCTATCATCTGTCCAATAAGTAGTTTCAGTTTGATATTCATTTCCTTCCCTGTTATATTCATTTTGATTGTTATTTACATTGTTTATAGAAAGAATACTATTATTTGAAACAGTTAAATATCCATCTTTCGCAGTCGCTGGTACTGTAAATTTAAAACTAGTGTTAGCCACATTTACAGAACTAGGTGTTATAGTAGAAGATGGAGATGCACCTAATTTTGATTCAGAAATTAGTATTTCTGTAGTTGCTGTAGAACTTCCTAAATTAAAACCAGTAACAACATTACCTGTATCATTTCTCAATAGAGGAACAGCTCCACTTCTTGTTCTATTTGTATTATACTTTGAGTTTCTTTCAACTGATGTAATATAAGGAACAACATCCACAGTCATTGAGTTATATCCCCAATTTTCAAGACTAAACTTGTTATTATCTTTTCGTGGGATATTATCTGTAGAAGTAAAGCTTGTAGATGTACTACTATTTTTCATATCATTAACAGTTACTGAAATTTGTGTATTGTACTTAACAAAAGAATTTGTATCCCATGCATACTGCCATTCTACATAGTGTCCCGAAAGTCCTAATTGATTTTGAACAAGAGTTGCTGCATTTTGTGAACTTAAAGTATTATATGTAGAATCCCATGTTGCAATTGAAATCTCTGTTCCATTTAAGTTAAGAACAATAGATTTTATTCGTTGATCGTCTAATGCTTCACCACGAAGAATAATTGTTCCACTTACATCTGGATCTTTATAGGAATCATTATCAACAGGAGAATTTACTCTAGGCTCTATATGACCTTTTACAGAACCATTTGCTTTGAATAAATTTCCTCTTTCTTCATTTGAAGTAGTTGAGTCTTCAACAATTGTATTTAATTCAAAGAATTGAGCCACTGGAGCAACATCATCTTCATTGTCCATAATCATATCAATTGTTGTTTCACCACTTGAGAGAGAAAGATTTTGTTCTACAGAGTCTTCTACCCAAACAACATAATTTACAGGAGTTGAACTATCACCTAAGAAATCAGAAATATCAAAAATACCTGTTGAATATCCAGAATTATTTTTGTCAGTAGTTATTTCTCCAGTTTTAGTTTTGTAACGCAAATAATATTTAAGATTTCCAGTTCCACCAGTAACATTTACCTTAATTTTAAGTTTGCTATTACGAACATTAAAACCTGTTGAAGTAAATTCACCTGTAACAAATTTCTGATATTCATCACCTTTGTCATCATTACCAATTGATGCTTGTCCATCGCCATCAATATCTGTAGCAAGAACAATACTATTTATTGTTGGAGCATGATTTTGAACAAGCATTGTATCTGAGTAATAACGAGCATTTCCAGCAAAGTCTACAACAACATAGTGAATATCATAAATACCATCAGGTAAATTACTTGATTTGATATAAACAACCCAATCTCCATTGGCTTTTAAGTTTTCATCATATCCATCAAGGTCTCCGTTTGCACCTGAGTCTAACATACCTTCAGCTCTATCAACTACGATATAAGGATTTGAAGTTCCACTTGTTCTAACAACATCTTTCAAACTTCCCACAGGAGATAAAGGTGACACAGAATTTCCATCTTTATCCTTCACTGACAAATGATTTGATATTTCAAAAGAAGAATCCACTTCACTTGGGTTATAAAGACGATTTCCTTTTGTAAAGTAAAGCATTACATAGTCAATTCCACTTCCGTTTGCTTCATCAAAAACCTTTCCTGTAAGGGCTGCTTGATTACTCATTATTCTTAAGTGATTTCCACGAGCAATAGTTTCACGATGAGCCCCAGTTAAATCTCCCATTACTGATTCAGTATCAATGTAATATGATTTTGAATCAATTGTAGAAACAAGAGAAGCATCAGGAGCAGAGTTATCTATTGTGTATTTGAATGTTAGATAAGACTCTTTTGGTGATTCTGTTTGGCTTTGAGGATCTTTACTATTATCTTTTGCAGAAATTTTAAATTGAATTAAGTTTCCACATTGAGCATAAATATCCGCAGTATCAACAATAATCTTATCAGGTGTTACAGTTTTACCTAAGCCGTCTTCATAAGAACCTGAGTATTCATCAGATGCAATAAGCATAGAACGATTATCTCCACTTGCTGTAGAAATAGCTTCTAATTTCCATTCTGTAATTGATTGGTCGTCGCTAAATTCTAAATCAAATGTGATATTTCCACCAATGTAGCTACCTTCTGCAGGGAAATCTGCAATATTATTAATAATGATAGAAGGACTTCCTGAGTCGATTATTAATCTAAATTCTGTTGAATCCCCTGCTTTTGCGTCTGTAGAAATTGACAATCCATCAGCGGCTTTAGTATCCAAAGCTTTTACTTTAATTAAAAGTTCTGTTTGTTTAAGTTCATCATCGTTTGGTAAACTACCAGAATTTTTCAATTCAGCAATATCAAACTCACCATTTTTGTTAAGCATCATATTCCAAGTTGTTGATGTAGAATTTTCTGCCCCAAGATTTACTTTGTACCATTTAGTTCTATCAGCAAAATATGAAGTTGTAGATTCACTTGAGTATGTTGGTTTACCATCAACAATATTTTCTACAAGAACTTGAGGCTCAGTAATACCATAAGTTAAAGCAGTAAATCCTGATAGAATATCATTTCCATCATAATTTCCGTTTACAAGTTCAACTTGCATCCAAACACTGTGTACAGCGTTGTCATCGTTTACAGTTCCAGAAATTGTAGCAGTTCCACCTACATTTGCTACATCATTTATTGTTTTTGGAGAAAGCATTAACAATGTAGGTTTATCTGTATCTGTATCAACTTTTAGAGGATATTTACAGTAGTTTATATTACCTGCTGTATCAACTGCAACAAAGTGAACATCAAGTGTTTGAATTGTTTCCTTATCACCATCTGCGTGATAAGTTTTTCCTGCATTAACCATATTTAATGTATTGTACTCTACATCAAAGTCTAAGTTTGCAGAAGTTAATCTATTCCAATTTCCAGCTAGTGCAATATTTACACCATCTAATTTAACATCAGTAACTGAAGTTCCATAAGTATCAGTTCCTACACCACCATTTTCTACAGTAAGTTTTGTTATTTTGTAATTACTAGAACCTATTGAACCTGTTGCTTCAATATCTACAGTTCCACCAATTTGATAATAAATTGCAGCCATACTATAGTCATCGGCTTTAGCTTTTATGCTTGTATCACCAATTGGAGAATTTACTATTATACCTTCATTTACATTTCCAAAAGCATCCACAGAATATGAATATGGTCGAGAGAATGTAATTGTAGGTGCTGTATTGTCGCAAGAAATTTTTTGTGAAAATTCTTTTGTATTTCCAGCTTTGTCATAACTTGTAACAAAAATTTCATATACATCAGGATAAACAAATGGAGAATTTGCACCATTCCATGTGTATGTAAATTGATAAGACTCGCCATTCTTTGTAAGAATTACAGTTCCATTACTTCCATCTTTTGTAAAGGTCTTTGTAAAGTTAGCTTGTTGGCTTGCGTTATAACTTGGGTGAGAAATTTTTACTACAACCTTATCAATATCTCCACCATAACTATCTGTTGTTGTTCCTGTTACCTCAAGTGCATCATTTTGCTTTTTAAGATTTACACTAGAAGCAGGAGAAGTTACTTCCAATTCTGGTTTATGTTGGTCAACATAGAAATATGGAGAATCATATTCTGCGCTATTTCCTGCTTCATCTGTTATTGTTACTTTTACATACCAAATACCATCTGTATCAGAATCCGTAAAGACGAAAGGACCTTTTGAACCTGTACTTTCTGCCATCTTCATTACAACTGTTCCAGAGAAAGATTTACTTCTTGTAAATGAACCACTTGCGTTTGAATCAGAATATTTTACAAAAGAATTATCTAGTGAGTCTGTGTAATAGAACTCATAATCAATATTTTTTACACCAGAAGTTGAATCTGCGTAAGTTACAGAAACACGAGGTTTATCAGTTGTTTTTGAAGTTTCAATTGTTGCATTGTTACCGTCATCATCAGAAATATCTGTGAATGTTACACTAGGAACCTCAGTATCAAGAGTTGCAGTAAATGTTTCTTGCACAGATTTTCCACATCCATCTTTTGCTGTTACGAGAATTGTTAATTGTCCATTTCCAACATCAGATGGAATTTCAAATAACCAATTTGCATCCGATGAATCTGTTGTTTCTGTATAAGTTCCTTCCAAATTGTTTGATGCACCTTGAATTTTTGCAGTTACGGATTTTACTCCACTAGCATCAGTTGCTGTTCCTTCAATTACAAAATCACCATTGTAAACACCTACAAAATTATCTGCATAATTATGTGATAATTGAGGTACATCTGTATCTACATATACTGTTATATTCTGTTCATTTGATACATTTCCTGCTATATCAAAGGCTTGTATGTAAATAGAATAAGAACCAGCATCTTTATCTGTAAAGTCCACAGAAGAAGACCAAGACATTACACCATTTTCAATTTTTCCTACGGCAAGAACACTTTCAGCATCATCTACACTTGTAATACTAGAACCAATCTTTAAGCGAACTTGATCAATTCCACTAATACCATTATCATTTACACCCAAATCACCATCTATAGCTGTTCCTGCAATTCTTAAAGAAGGATAATCTGCATCTACGTAAGCAGAAGTACCACCTTGAATAG
Source organism: Spirochaetaceae bacterium (assembly GCA_017936665.1). Lineage (GTDB taxonomy): Bacteria > Spirochaetota > Spirochaetia > Treponematales > Treponemataceae > RGIG9060. Next base: position 130,012 of record JAGBFB010000018.1, read on the forward strand.
AAAGTTCTGGGCTTGTTTTATCAACAAGATATGTTAATTGAACCTCTTTTCTATTTCCAATTGAATCATAGGCTGTAATTGTAATTATATCTTTTACTTCTGGATCCATAATTTGAGGTACATTAAATATATATGAAAATTCTTCAGTCTGCTTTGTTCCGTCATAATCAATTTTTTCAGTGTTTTCATTTGAGGAAATTTCAATTTTATCAATTCCATTTGCATCAGTTACAGTTCCTGAAATTGTAAAAGAATCTCCTACATACTGATTATTAGCATTTTTAACTGTTAGATTTGGTGCTTCATCATCTATTGCAAAATAATATGTTTTTTCAACAAAATTATTTGTAGTAGATAAATCTTCTTTACAATTTGAATCTTTTACCCTAAAAGTAATTGTATGACGACCATATCCAATATCTTTTACAGAATAAGTTACAATTTGTTGTGCAGAATTTACATCTGCAACTTTTACAAATTCATTGTTATCAATTTTTACCCAATATTCTTTTACAGAGTCATCATCTGACAAGGTAAAAATCATATTTGAATTAGAAGAGTTAAATACATTGTTAGGATTTCCTTCTGTCCAACCAGCAGCGCTTTCATTTGCCAAGTCGTCAAGGTTTGAAGGAGTAAAACTTGGCTTATCAGACTCTTGATTTACAATAGGATCAATTTCCTCAATTGCTTCATTTCCAGCTTCATCTACAGCTTTAATTTTTAGAGGAAGTTTTGATTTATTCTCATATTTTGTTGTATCAACTAAAATAGTTTTACCTGTAGCAAATTCTGTTTCATTAAATGATTCTTGACTTGCCCAATTATCAAATGTGTAATATACGCCTTTAATTTTATTTGTTTCAGCAACACGTACATTTACATTAATAGTACCATTTACAGTAGGTTCTTCACCATTTCCGTTATTGTACAAAATTTGAGGAGAAACATTTGTTGTAATTTCAGGAGCTGTTTCATCAATAATAATATTTCTTGTTATTACTGATGAATTTCCAGCTTTATCAGTTGCAATAATCTTGAAAACGTGAGTTCCATCTTGTAATTCAGATTTTGTAATTGACCAAGAAACTTCATCTCCATTATATGATGTTATTTGAACTTCATCAGATTCCTTTTCTTGACCATCAAGTGAATATGTGTAAATAAGACTATTTAAATTCTTTTCTGTTACAGTTCCAGTTAAATTTAATGTTCCAGAAGCATAACTTGTACCACTAGCATCGCTACTTCCGCCTTCTGTTAAAATTGGACTTACAGAATCAGCAGTAATATTGAATTTTTGTACTTCAGATTCGTTATCACTATTATCAAGAGCTTTTACTAAAAGAGTATATTGTCCATCTTGATATTTTGGAATATTTAACAGTACTGTCCAATCTGTAGAGCCATTTGCATTTTGCCATCCATCTGAATTTGCTAATGTTGCATCATGCCCTGTTCCGATTGCGTATTGAACAAATTTCAATCCACTTTGAGTTGCAGTATCCCCAACTAAATCGTTTGCAGTTCCACTCAAAGTAAGAATTGAATTTTGATTGAAATATTTATCTGTAATATTTTCTTTTTGAACATCATTTATTATCAAGTTTGGTTTATCCAAATCAAAGATATAAGTAAATGTTTTTATTGTTGTTCGTGAAAATTTATCAGAGGCAACAAATCTTATAGTTTTCTTTTCACTTGAATTTGGCTTTTTAATTTGCAATGTCCAATTTGTTCCATTTCGAGTAATTTCGTTAGTAGTATTTAAATCTACATAATTCCAAATTAATTGCTTAAATTCGTATGAATCAGAGGCAGTTCCTGTAATGTCAAAATCTGCATTTTTGAAACCTGCATCAATATCTGTTCCTGAATATCCGTCAATTGTAAGGTCTGGAGCTTTATCATCAATACCAAAATAAATTGCATCTGTGGAATTTATTTTGCCGTAAGAATCAGTTACAGTAACTTTTATAGTATGAGAGCCTTGTTCTAATGTTGATAGAGGCACAGTTTGAGTTTTTACTTTTGCATCTCCGCCAGCAATATTTTGTACAGTGCCATTATCAATTTGATAAGTTGCAGATTTTATTCCATCATCATCTGTAAAAGTGATAGACAAATTATCCCCAGTTGATAAAAGATTTTTTTCTGCTGTAATTTCATTTTCTGTAGAAACTTCTTTATCAATTCCACCAATATCGATTGTTGGATTATCTGAATCTTGATTGATTTCGTAGTTTACTAATTCAGTTTCATTTCCTGTGTATGTTGCAGTATTTCCACTGCGGTCAGTTACTACAAGTTTAAACTCTGAAAGTTTTTTACCATCTGCAAAATCAGTTGTCTTAACCTTTACAGTTGGTTGAGCATTTGTTCCTAAATCTTGAGAATCTTTTGTTCCGTCAATTTTGTACCAGTCAATACTTTTGATATAATCATTTTCTGTTATATCAAATTTAACTGTAATATCACCATTTACATAATACTTTGCATCCCCATTTGAAACATTTTCTCTTTCAACATAAGGACTTACTTGAGTTAATTTAATACTAGGAGGTGTAACATCAAGAGAAACTGTTAATGTATCTTCAGTTGTTTTTCCAGAATCATCTGTTACAACAAGTTTAACATCATATTTTCCTGTTCCATCAAATTGAGATTCTGTTGCATTCCAAGTCCAAGTTCCTTCAGTTTGATTCCAGTTAAATTGACCTTCTGAAGTTCCTGCAGGAATATTTCCTTTTGCAACACCATCTTTGCTATATGATAAAATGGCTGTTTTTGCTAATTTTCCAGCAGTTTTTGAATCATCGCTGGCTTTTCCTACAAATACAGGAATTTCATTTGTAAAATAAATTGAAGAACCAGTTTCTGGTTGTGGATTATCAATTGTTGCAATAGGATTTGCTAAATCTATTGTAAAATTGCATTTGTAATCATCATCTCCACTGATATTTCCTGCCACATCAGTTGCTCTAATTTTTAGAGTGTAAGTTACATTTTCTTTTAAAGATGAAAGTTGTAAATTAAATGATGATTTTGCATTTGAAATTTCTTTCCACTCTGATGAACCACCATTTTCAATTAATTGATATTCAACTTTGGAAATACCGTTTGCATCTTCAATGCTTCCTTTTACTATAAAATCTGAGTTTTCTAAAATATCATTATTTGCTAAATTACTAAATCCTACAACTGGGTTTAATGTATCAATTACTACAACACGAGATATTACTGTTGATAAAGTTGAATTTGGAGCAGCTGTTAATGTATATGTATATTCTCCATCTGTTGTATGATTTTCCACATCTACTTCTATTGGAATTTCATAATTTCCATTTTCTGATAACTCTGCATAACCAGAATCTTTTTTATCTTTACCATCTAATGTAAGACCAACAACGTCCCATTTCAATTCTACAGCAAGATTTCCATCACTTGAAAGTGATTTTCCTCCTAAGGCTTTCTTTGCAGTTTTACTTGTAATATATCCACGATAATATGAAGCATTCTCTTTTCCTTCTGCAAAAACGCCTTCCGTTAATTTTGGAGCACCAGAACTTACTTCAAATCTACAGCTGTCACTTGCCATATTTCCTGAATCAGTAGAAAATGAAATTTCTATTTTATAAAATCCTGCTAACCAATTATCATGTTCATCTTCTGGTGGATGAGAATCTGTTTGAACGTTCAAACTTTCTCCAACAGCAGTAAGTTTTACTCGCTTATCTCCAACCTCACCCTCTGATATTACACATGCATCATATGCTTTTATATTTGCAAAGTCTTCAAAATTTTCTATTGTTCCATCAATGCTTTTTGAGATTTTTACTTTTACACTTGAATAATCAATTGCAGAACCATCTGTTGGTGGCATAATTGTTGCCAATACTGGTGAACCAATTGCAATCCCTGATAAACTTTCTTTACTAATATTCAACCATCTTACTTGAGCAGTATCTTTTGCAAAATAATTAAATCCTGGAAAAACTATTACTTCTTTTTTTACATCACCCACAATTTGCTCTTCTTTTTTTGGAGCATTATTGTTAATTCTTATTGCTGTTAATTTTGCTTCGTCAATTAATTCTGTAACATTTGAGGATTGGCCTTGATCTACATATCCAATAGAATTTATAGAAGGGAATGTTATACTTTTTGTAGCACTCTCAGTTTTATCAAGAGAGTTTGTTTCACTTAATAATTTAAAAATATCTGATTTATGATAACAATATGTATTTACATTACCACCAGCATCTTTTGCAACTGCATAATAAAAACATAATTTTTCTTCAGGGAAAGGTTCTTCAAAATTTGCTAAAAACGTATTTGTTCCATCGGCTATTACTTCTTTTAATATTGTTCCGTTTTCATCAACCAAATATACAGTTACAGTTTGTATTGTGGTTGCATCATAAACTTCACCTTTTATATTAAAAGTTTTATACATATTAGGCCAGTTTGATTCACTATATGAATTTGGACTTGTTAATAAAACTGTAGGAGCTGTATTATCAATTGTATAAACTACATCTGTTGTTGAATTTCTATATGCATCAGAAACGGTTACGGTTACATTATAATCACCATCAGGGATTTCAAAGGAACCATCAGCTTTTGGATTATTAATTGCAACGCTAAATTCATCATCAGTAACAGTTGCGTTAAAATGATATTTTATTTCAGGATTCTTAATTAGAGAAAAAGTTACCTCACAACTAGCAACATTTACTTCGTCGCTAGCAACTCCAGTCATAGTAAAACCACCCTTCAATACACTCTTTGTTGCAGGATATTTTACTTCTACTTTTGGAGCTTGAGTATCAACTGCTTTTCCAAGCCCTGGATCACATGTCATAAACAGACAAGCTATAACCAAAGCCATAAAAATTTTTAAGATACCAACATTTTTCATAATTTTTCTCCTCGCCTAAAAAATACATTTAAACGCAAAATGCTGTCCTCGAAAATTCAAGAACAGCAAGATGCTATATTGTTAATTAATGTCCTTTACCATTACCTATATAATACGCAGCCCTATAATAACCACCACTATAGTAAGCATGGGCTGATTCCCAAGAACTTGTTGTTGGGCTAGGATGAGCCTCTACACTTGCCCTGTTATTTGAAACAGTATGACTTAACGGAGCAGACATAGTTTCCCAACCACCTTCAGTAATTCCGTCATTATTCAAATCCAAAGATTTATCATAGAATGCCGTATTCAATCCGTCAAAAGAACCTAAACTAGATAAATATCCAATGTAAGGAGTTGTTTCTCTAACTGTAATATCTACATTCATTGGTGAGTTTTCTGCAATAACAACACTCTTTCCAAAAACGTATGGACTGTTACCATCATTTGGATTGTTTGTTGATTTAACATAAATCAACTCACCTCTACCATTTACAAATACAACATGTACATATCCTTCGCTATCTATTTGCATATCTACATAGTTACCATTTGTAGTTGTATAATTAGGGTCAGTTGGATCTGTTATAACACGTTGAACAGTCCAGTTTGTTTCTGCCTTTTTAGGATTTTCAACATTTGCCCTAGCAAGTTTTACTACTTTATTTACAGAATCATAATATGCCAACACAGGAAAATATTTATCATTAGTTAAATCTATACCAACATATTCACCTGTAGCAGACGATCTTGTTAAACCATCCTTAAATACTTCTGATTCATATTCCATACCAAGAGTTATGTTTTTTGCTTCATCAGCTATAATATTTGTACCTTTAGTTTCATCTTTTGTTCCGTTTAAAGCAGCATAATCGTGTTCGTCATAAGTTCCATCAATATTAACCCAAGAAGCTTCAAAATTTCCTCGTCCAACATGATACATATTCATGCTAATATTTGAATAGTGAATTGACATTGTATCTATATCATAATATGCAGTATGAATATAACCATCCATATTTATATCTTTTCTTACAAGTCTAAAGTTTTTAAACTGCTGAAATTGCTTGTCATGATACAGCAATTCATACCTAGACATATAATAGCCTCTAAAGTCGGTAAAATGCTCTGAACCAAGAGAAGATATTTTAGGATCATATAAATGTAATCCTCCAGCATCTGCTCTATTTGCACTCCAATTGTTATAACTTCCTCCAGATTGATAGTTTGCCATGTATGCTACATTTACAATTGGAGCATCCCCTGTTCCTGTTACAAAAATTGTTGTTTCTTCTGGAGAGTCATATCCATTGAATACTGCAGTAGAATTTCCATTAACAGTTGTGTAGTAAACATTATGCATAGAATAGTTTGTAAAAGAAGCATACAAGTTACCAGAATCATCCATATCCATTGCAGGATATGCTGGATTTTGGGCTAAAATAACCCCAGTAGCACCTACTTCATTATTACCAAATCTATCAGTATCTTGCCAAATTCTGATAAAACGGTCGTCTGTCCAGAATTTAGAAGCTGAATCTTTTGCTTCTAAATTTGAATCAAGATTTCGTTCATTTGTATTGTTTACAGCAGGAACTCCATTTACTGTTAAATGTAAATATCCATCTTTTGCATCATTTGAAACCGTAAATGTAATATTTGAGCCAGCCTTTACCACACTTTCCATTGTAGATAGTGTTGTTTTACCTATATTATCACTTGCAATAGTTAACTTCACGGTACCAGCTGTAAGGTTAAAGCCTTCAATGGTGTTACCTGTTTCATTTCTTAAAAGAGGATATGCCCCACTTCTACTGCGTTTTGTCATGTAACCACTATTACGTTTTACGTCTGTAATATATGGAACAACATCCACAGTCATTGAGTTATATCCCCAGTTTTCAGAACTAAATTTATTTGACTCTGTACGTGGTTTATTTTGAGAATCAATGTACTCTACAACATTATTAGAATTAGCACCTGCATCATTTACATGTACTGAAATTGAAACATTAGTAGCAGCAGTTTTATTTGTATCTAATGGAATAGCCCATTCTACATAATGGCCACTAAGACCTAATGTGCTATTAATAACGGCTCCATTATTTGATAATAATTGACTACCTTGCCAACTTGCAATTTCAATTTCTTCGTTACCTTGTAAAGTTGTATTCAAAGTAATAGAAGTTATACGTTGATCATCATAAACTTCTCCACGAAGAATAATTGTTCCACTTACATCAGGATCTTTTGTACTATTATCATTTGTAGAGTTATTTCTAGGTTCAATATGACCTTGAATAACTTCTTCTAAATCAAAGTTTGTTTCTGTATATAAACTTCCTCTTTCTTTATTTGATGATTTAGAAGATTCTACAATTGTATTAAGTTCAAAGAATTGAGTAACAGGTTTTACATCATCTTTGTTGTCAAGAATTAGACCAAGTTCTGTTGTTCCACTAGAAAGGAAAAGATCGTCTTCTACAGTGTCTTCTACCCAAACAACATATTCAGCCTCGCCATCTTCTGGGAAAGAATCAATTGTAAATACACCATCAGAAGAATAAAGAGTATCAGCTATGTTTGGACAATTTAAGTAATATTTTAAAGGTTCTTTTCCACCAGTAACATTTACTTTTATTTGTAATACATTATTCTTTACAACAAATCCCGTATTTAATAAATCTGATGAACTATCATAACGACTATCTTCATCTCCTGAACCATCCTGTGTTATTTCACAAGAATTATCACCATCAATATCCGTTGCAAGAACTATAGAAGTAATGATAGGAGCATGATTTTGTACAAACATTGAGTCTTTATAGAAACGAGCATTACCTGCAATATCAACTACAACATAAGTAATTTCATAAACACCATCTGGTAAATTTGTAGAATCGATTGTTACCATCCATTCTCCATTTGCCTTGAGGTTTTCATCGTAACCGTCACCATCACCATTAGAACCGTTATCTAGCAAGCCTTCTGCCTTATCAATAATGATATATTCTGTTGGATTAGAACTATTATTATTGTTTCGTTTTATATCTTTGATACTTGCAACAGGGAAATAAACATCTTCTAGTTCATCTTTTTCATTTCTCAAAGAAATTTTACTTTCAAGTAAAGTACTATTACTTTCAGATTTTCCTGCATTGTAAACATTGCCATCTTTTGTAAAGAATAGCATTACATAATCAATTCCACTACCGTTAATTTCGTCAGAAATTTTTCCTGAAAGTAATGCTGACTTAGATTTTATACGTAAATGATTTCCTCTTGCTTCACTTTCACGATGATCTCCTGTAGTATCTCCTACAACAGATTCTGTGGCAATTTTGTAAGATTTACCATCGATTGTTTCAGCAATAGAAGCAATCGGAGCAGAGTTATCAATTGTGTATTTAAATGTTTCTTCAGAAGTTTTATTGTTTTCAACCTGACCTGAAGCATCTTTAGAGTTATCTTCTGCATAAATTTTTAATGTGATTATATTTCCACATCGGTCATTTATTTCAGTCGTATTGAGAGTAATAGTTTCATTGTGTGAATTATCCATTGGAGAACCAGAAGCAATTTCATATTCTCCTTTATTACCTTTTGCAGTTACAGACCAATAAGTAATTTGCCCATCATCAACGAAAGTTAAATCGTAATTAATATTTCCACCAATGTAAGAACCTTCAACAGGAATCTTATCAATGTTGTTAATAATAATACTTGGACTTCCTGAGTCAATTTTAAGTGTAAACTCTTTTATGTCACTTAATTTTGTTTTTGCTAAACTTCCTTCATCGTCAGCTTTTTCATCAAGAGCAATTACTCTAATTGTAAGAGAAGTTTCTTCCAAGTCTACATTTGTTGCAAAATACTTCTGTAAGTTTCCAGCAATATCAAACTCGCTATCTTTATTAAGCATTAAGTTCCATGTTGTAGTAGTTTTGCCATTTTCACCAAGATTTACTTTGTACCACTTATTTTTTGATTCAAAATAGTTAGCATCATCTACTGGAAGAGTAAAAGTTTTATTTTCTTCATCAACAGTAATTGACTGAGGATTTGTAATTCCATATTCAACATTTGAATAGTCAACACTAAATGTATCAGAATCTAATCGAGATTTGAGAATGCCATCTACATAATTTCCACCATCAAGTTCAACATTTACCCAAACGCTATGAACACTATTATCATCTGAAACTGTTCCAGAAAGAGTTGTTGTTCCACCAACATTTGCTACGAGTTTAGATTCTTCTAAAACAGTTTTTGGAGAAAGAACCAATACTTCTGGTTTATCAGTATCTGTATCAACTTTTATTGGCATTGCACAATAGTTGATATTTCCTGCTGCGTCAATTGCAACAAGATGAACTTCTAGAGTCTGAATAATATTATTGTTGTTGTCAACATCGGAGTCTAATAATTCTTTTGTTTTTCCTTCTGTAAAATATTTTAAGGTGTCAATATCTGCTGTAAAACCATTATTTGCATCACTCAATCTTTTCCAAAATCCTATTAGTGAAGGAACAGGATTTTCAGAAACACCATCTTCATTTATATCTTGAATACCACCGTTTTCTACAGATACAGAAGTTACTTTTCCATTTATCTTAGTTACTTTAGTTGTACCACCAATTTGATAATAAATCTGACTCATTTTAAAATCATCAATGTTTGCAGTAACAGTTGTATTTCCTATTGGCGAATTAACTTCAGTACCTACTGTTATAATTCCATCAGAATCTACAGAATATGAGTATGGTTTAATAAAATTAATTTTTGGAGCAGTATTATCACATGAAACCTTGCTTTTTATTTCGTATTGGTTATCACCTGTATCATATGCAACTACAATAATTTGATAATCATCAGGATATATGAAAGGAGAATTATAGTCTTCCCATGTATATTTCCAATCGTATCTTTTTTCTGAGTTATTCCATTCTAATCCATCTGATAAAGTAAATGTCTTCTTAAATTTATCTTTTTCAGATTGTGTATACTTGTTATGTGTAACAGAAAGTTCAACTCTATCAATTGTTCCACCAAATTTATCTACTACAGTTCCAGAAACAGTTAGAGGATCCCCTTGTTTTATCAATTCTTGTAAATCATTTAAAGTTGGATCAGGAGCATTTCTATCAACTATAAATTCAGCTGATTCACCACTAGCAGAATGTCCAGCACCGTCAGTAACTGAATATTTTATTTTCCAAATACCGTCTTTTTCTGTAGATACAGTAGACATATTTATCTTAAAGTTTCCAGAAGTTGAACCTAAAAAGTCCATTTCAGCTCCTGCATATTCTACAAATTCAGTTTCACCATTTGCTTTGTAGCAGAAATCATATTTAAAAGCATAAACACCAGAAGTTTCATCAAGGTATGAAACCGTTACATTTGGAGCAGAACCAGTTTGCTTTGTAGAACCATCGTCTTCAATATTCGTAAATTCAATTGTAGGAGATTTTGAATCCAGTTTTACTGATAAATTAACTGAAGATGATTTTTTACAAGTATCAGTTGCAGTAACTACAATAATTAAAGAGCCGTCAGTAGTTGTAGGAACATTAAAAGACCAATGGTTAGTTGATTCGTCATAAGAACCTTCCAATTCTGATGATGAGCCCTGTATTTTAGCAGTTACTGATGCTATTCCACTAGCATCAGTTGCATTACCTTCAACAGTAAAACCTTCTGTTTTAGAACCAATATCATTATTTGGATAACTAGTTTCTATAAATGGAATGTCTGTATCTAATGAAACTTTAATTATTTTTGGTTCAGATTGATTTCCTGCATTATCAAAGGCACATGCATAAACGTCATGTATACCTGCACCGTAGCCACTAAAATCTAATACAGCTGACCAAGTAAGAGTCCCTTCAGAAGAAATATTTCCTGTAGCAAGTACAGAATTTTCATCATCAATTCCTGTTACATTTGATCCTATTCTTAGTCTAACCTGATTAATTTTACTTACGCCATTGTCTTTTTCACCTTGAACATTATCAAAAGCAGTACCATCAACTCTAGTTTGAGGAGAATCTCCATCCACAGTTAAAGATGTTTTGTTAAGAGTTACAGTTGGTGCAATAGTATCAACAAGATATGTAAAATCAACAGATTTGTAATTACCAATTTTGTCAAAAGCAGAAATCGTGATTGTTTCTTTTGCTAATGGAATAGTAAAGTTATAAGAAAATGTTCCATCCTCTTCCAAGCCTGCTCCAAGTCCTAGAGTAGCAATAGGTCCACTTGCAGATTGTAAAGCTACAGATTCAATTCCATTTGCATCAGTTACTTTTCCTGATATTGTAAATTCATTTTTTACAAATTGCCCAGTAGTATTATCAAGTGTTAATTGTGGTTGACCATCATCTATAGCTATATAATAAGTTTCTTCAAAATAACTATATCGAGTAGAAGATGTATCTTTATAATTTACGTCAACTACCCTAAAAGTAACTTCATGACGACCATAAGACAAATCTTGTACAGAATAATTCATAATTTTTTGAGCAGAATTTACATCTATTACTTTTTTAAAATCACCACCATTTCTACTTACATAATATTCTTTAACAGAATCATCATCTGATAGAGTAAAAATCATATTAGGGTTGGAAGTACCAAAAACATTTTTACCACCAGAAACTGTCCAACCTGCATCTTCTTTCCTTGCTAAAACATCAAAGTTTGAAGGTACTAATCCAGGTCTGTCTAATTCCTGATTAATAATAGGCGATACACTTGTAACAGCAAAATTTTCTGCTTCATCTATTGCTTTAATTCGTAATGGTAAATTTCCTGTATACTTTGTTGTATCAACAGAAATTTCAATTCCATTTGCAATCTCTTGTGGATTAAATGCAGTTGCCTTTTTTGATGCAGCCCAATCTACATTATCTTGCAATGATGAATCACAAGTATAATATGCAGAAACAATAGAATTAGTATCAGAAAGAGAAGCTTTTACTTTAACAATACCATTTACTGTTTCTTTTCCTTCATGTGTAATTTGATGTGCAATTGAAATTATCTTTATTACAGGTTTATCATTATTTACAGTGAAATCAAATTTATAATCATCATCACCAGAAACATTCCCTGCTTTATCAGTTGCTCTAAGTTTTAAAGTATAGTTTTTATTTTTTTCTAAGTTAGATAATTCCAATGATAATGTTGCTTTTTGCCCAACAACTTCAATCCATCCATTTGCATCAGACCCATCTAGTAATATTTGTTTTCCATCAACAAATAATTGATATTCTACTTTGTTTATACCATTAGTATCTTCAACATCACCGGTAATAACAAAGTTTCTAGTATCAAGAATCTTATTATTTGTTAAATTATTTAGTGTAATTACTGGATTTATTGTATCAACAACTACAACACGAGAAATTACTGTAGAAAGAGTAACAACTTCAGATTCTAGTGTATAAGTATATTCTCCATCATTCTCATGTGTTTCAGCATTTATAGGAATTTCAATTTTAAATTCATCATTTATCATTGATGATACTTCGATATATCCATCCTTGCCTTCAACATCACCAGTTTTCAAACATGTATATGATAACGGCAAATTGCTACTTTCATCACTTGTTCTTGACTGTCCAATTAAGAAGTTTTTGCCTGAAATTTTTGTTGCACCAGTCATATATCCACGATAGTATGAAGCGTAAGGATTATCTACCTGTTCTTGATTTTGTTCTAGTTTTGGTTGAACAGCAGAAAGATTTTTTTCTGTAAGTTTTGGAGCTCCTGACGTTACAGTAAAAATACAATCAGCAAAAGAAGATAAAGTTGAAGTTGAAAAACTAACTCTTATCTTGTAGTATCCAGAATGCCAATTTTCATTTATGTTATCCACAGGATGAGAATCAATTTGAAAGTTCAAACTTTCCCCTACTGCTGTAAGTTTAACTTGTTTTTCGCCCTCTTCTCCTGCTTTTACTGTACTTGAGTCTATAATCCACTTTGTTTTGTTATCAGCCCAAGAAGTTTCATTTTCAGAAGTTGGAAATTCTGCAAATTCTTTGGAATCTTCACTTTTTACAAGATACACTTTCATTGAATCATATTGAATTGCACTTCCATCAGTTGGAGGCATAATAGTTCCTAAAACTGGAGAACCAATTCCTATTCCTGCATTTCCATCTTCTGTTATATTTAACCATTTTACTTTTGCAGTATCTTTTGCAAAATAAGTAAATCCAGGGTAGTTTCCTTTTGAAAGATCACCTTTTCCGTCGTTTACTTTTTTATTTTCAATTTTTTTGCTACTTAATTTTATTTTGTCTATATTTTCTTTTAATTTATCTTCTATACCTTGATCTACATAACCAATATCGTTTATAGATGGGAAACTAATATTTTTTTCAGCACCTACTATATTGTTACTTAATAAATCAAAAATATCATATTTGTGGTAACAATAAGTATTTACATTACCACCATCATCTTTTGCAACAATATAATAGTAATATTCTCCATCAGCAATTGAAGGAGATTCAAGTGTTACATTAAAGGTATTTGTTCCATCTGCGATGATAGGCTCTGTTATCATCTCTTTACCAGTTTTATCAATAACATATGCTCTTACTTCAGTAATAGTGGTAGCATCGTAAACTTCGCCTTTTATTGTTACAGTTTTATACATTTCAGGCCAGTTTGATGTTACGTAAGCATTTGGACTTGTTATCAATACTGTAGGGGCCGTATTATCAATTGTGTAAACTATATCTTGAGTAGAATTTCGGTAGGCATCTGATACTGAAACAGTTACATTATAATCTCCGTCTGGCAACTCAAAAGATCCATCTGGTTTTGGAGTATTTATAGTAACAGAGAATTTATCATTTGCAACGTTTGCAGGAAATTTATATATTTTACCAGTCTTTATATTTCTAAAAGTTACTTCACAACTTGCTACTTTTACTTCGTCGCTTGCAACTCCTGTCATAGTAAAACTATCCTTCAAGACTTCCTTTGGTTCAGGATAATCAATTGATACTTTTGGAGCTTGAGTATCAACAGCCTTACCAAGACCAGGATCACATGTCATAAAAAGACAAGTTATAAAAAGAGAAAATAATATTCGTGATAATTTTATTAAATTTTTTCTAGTAAACATGTCCTACCCCACTACACTCATTAAAATACATTTACACGTAAACCAGCACTAACCTGTGGTACAACAGATGGAATTTTTTCTGTTGCATTTTCAGGTATTTCAACGTCTGTTGGAATAAACCACAACTGGAACTCTGTGTACACAGAGAATGTTCTAAACATCTTCTGTTTTGGAATTGTAATTCTTGGGAATTCTAATTGTCCTAAAACAGCAGACAAGAACTGAGCCTTTCCACTTTGAGTTTCTGAGAATCTTGAGAAGTTTGCACCAAGAGTAACATTGGCACTTAACCATTCCCAGTCAGGTCCTAAGAAATATCTAAATGGAATATAAGCAACGTTTGCCAAAAGTTTTGCACCAACAACATTTCCTCCGTAGCGGAATTTTGTTACTTCTGCACCACTCCAATTACAAAGCATTTCATATTGACTTTGTGTCATTTGTCCAAACTGTGCCTGTAATTTTACGTTGTCATCAAAGAATGTTAATCCTAGACCAACATCAAACATAGTTGCACCTAAGAAGTGCCAGTCAAAATACAATCCTTGAATAAAACTTGGAACTTCATAAGAAGATTTATCTCCACTTCGCAAGGTAACCTTAACATTCTTAAGATTAATATTATCAGAAGTAAGACCTGCAAATTCCAAAGTTTCATTGAATGCACCACCTGGAACAGGAGCAATAAGTTTAATATCTGGAGAATCTTTATCAATTTGAACAATACATCTTGTTACTGCGGATTCACCGTTTTTCATAACTGCTCTAACAATTAAGAAGTGATAACCAGCAGGCATATCTTCATTTTCAACACGATAACGCCATTTTTTTGTATTTCCTAATGGAATGAAAGTTTTACCGTTATCAAAACTGAGTTCTACATAACTTACTTCTTTTCTTTCAAGGCGTTCTTTTTCTTCTTTTGGAGTTTTCTTATCTCTTAAAGCAAGAATTTCAGATTCGGTGAAAGCATATCCACAACTTCCTTCGATGTATGGTCGTTCAAATGCAAAATCACCGTATGTAAAATTGTCTATTGTTATCCATGGACCTTGAGGTTGATAAATGATATATGCTTCATTTGAAGAAATAATTTTATCTCCTAAAAGACCTCTAACTTGCAATGTATGAGAACCAGAGGATAAATTTGTTGGAGAAAGCGTATATTTGAAATATCCTGTAGGAGACACTTCTGTAACAGCTATTTCTTGTCCATCTACGTAAAGAACGATTGTTTCAAAAGGTTGTTCTGTAACAACTGTTCCATACAAGTTGAACATACCTTGCAAATATTCACCATTCAATGGAGTAAGAATGTCAATTTTTGCTCCATCACTTTCTTTACTTAACTCAACATTTCTAGAAACACGAGTTACATTTCCACCAGCATCTTCACCGATAAGCTCGATGTTATAGAAACCATCTGCCAAACCTGACAAATCAATTGTTTTGGTAATAATTTCTTCTGGAACAAATTCCATTTCTGCCAGTTCTGGAGGTACAGCCTTTTGTCTAAGTTCAAGATTACTAATTTTAGCTTTTAAACTCTTTAAACCGATGTTGTCAGTAGTCTGTCCTGAGAAAAAGAGCATTTTTGTAGTTTTTGAACCGTCTATTGGTAATTCAAGGTTAATTTCTGGAGCAGTATTATCTACGTTTATCAAACTTGAATAGATACCTTGAATATTGTATCCGTCCCAAACTTTAATAAAGATAGCATGAGTTCCGTCTTCAAGAACACGAGTATCAAATTCATAAGACCATTTTTCTGTTCCAGCAACTTCATTGAAAGTTACACCGTTATCTACAGAAACTTGAACTTTAGAAATACCGTTTTTATCACTTGCCCAACCAGAAACTAAAACCATTCCGTTTACAGTTTCATTGATATCTGGAAGTTCAACAGCACCTTTTGGTTCTTCAAGAGAAATTCTAAATGGTCTAACTACAGTTTTACTTCTGATTCCGTAAATATCCTCTGCATAAACTGTAACTGTGTGTTCATTATCTGTCATAGATTTTAATGGAATTGGAATAGAGAAACTTGAACCATATCCTTCCACTTCAATAAAATCAGAATCATCTATTTTGTAATAGATTTTTGATTCACCGTCATCATCAATTACAACACCTGAAATCAAAAAGTCATTTTGAATAATTTCGTTATCAGAAGGAACATGAATTTCTGGAACAGGTAAATCTGATTCTAAGTCAACAACAAATTCCCATTCTTTAAATTCTAGTTTATTTCCAGCTTTATCTGTAAAAGTAAATTGCATATCTTGTGCTAATGGACAATTTTTATTTCCAACAAAAGTTGAAATATAATGTTGCATTGGTAATTCCACATCACCTTCTTGTCCATTATAGAAAATTTGAGATGCCTTACCATTATCGGTTACTTCTAAAACCATTAAAGTTTCACCGTTAATTCTATCTTCTGGGCATGGCACTAATACATTTACAGTTGGAGTACTTATATCTTTGAAAACAACAATTCTTTCTGTGTGAGTTTTTCCTGTTCTATCAGAAACTCTTACATCAATTGGAATTGGACCTTCTGAAACTTCTGCAAAATCAAGAGGAATATCAAAATCTACAGAACCAACATCTGAAACATCAAATTTTGTCCAAGTTGCCCCATTATCCACAGAATATTCGCTTTGTAAAATTCCAACAGAATCTTTTACACTTCCCTTTAATTGAACTAAATTTTGAACATAAGAATAATTTGCAGGAGAAGCAATTTGCACAACAGGAGTATCAGAATCTACTATTACAGAAATTGGTTCTGATGTATAAGAAATTCCTTCTTTATCGTGTGCAACAACAACTACATTTTCGTAAATACCAGGTGTTTTTCCTGTGATAACAAGATTTTTATCTTGCACACTTAGTTCAAGCCCCGGAATATCCTCTAAGAAAAGTGCTTTTATAGGAGTTTTTAAGTTTGCGTATCCTGACAAATTTTCATTTACTCCTATGCAAACATAACCTTGTTGATTTTTTGCGTAATTATTCCAATATATTTTTTCTTTATCTTCGATGAGAGAAGCATCTCTTTTACGAATTACAGTTACTGTACCAGCAGTTCCTGTAAAGTTACCATCATTTGTTTCTACTTTGATAGTAACTCTTGTCTGTTCGGCAGGGAATCCTGATAATGAAAGAGAAACTTGATAAGTGTCAGCACCTACAGTTCGTACTTCAGGAACTTTTCGTTCTTCACTTCCTGCAAAAGAATAATAAACATTTGTAACAGGCAAATCAGACTTAATTGAAACTGCCAAACTAGGAGCAACTTCAGTTGAACCAGGCCCTGGAACTATTACTTCCATACCTGACGTATATGGAACATCGTTCACAGATTGAAGATAAATATCCAATTTTCCAGACTTACTAAATGTATGAGAAGCTTTATGATCTTTACCATTAATATCTTTTACAGAAATTTCAAGAGAGTTTTTACCAGGAGCCATCTTTTCTGGAGGAATCATTCCAACCATAACATTATCACATTCAGATAAAACAGAAGTTCCAAGTTTAACATAATTTAAAGTTGCTGTTTCACTATAAGAAACTGTGTAATAGCAATACTTTCCATCAAGCCAACCAATTGAAGGAGGTGGAAGAGATACTTTCTTTCCATCTTCACCAGGAACTGGTACAGGTGGAACTTTATCAATGTAAATAGATTTAAAATTATCTTGGTTTTGAGAGTCAACAGCTCTAAATTCAACTACAGAAACTCCATCAGCAAAAGTACTTGATGGAAGAGAAGCAGTAAATTCATTAGTACGAACATCGTAACGAATACGTTTCCAACTTCCGTTTCCGTCTTTATGTAAAACACGATATGAAACTGATTTAACTGCTAAATCCGCAGCAGGAGTAATTTTCCCTTTAATAGTAATTGTTTCACGACCGTTTAAAATTCCTTCTTTATCCAAATCTATTATTGGAACAGGAATTTTTGTTTTTAAGTGAAGGTTTCTTGACTCATACTCAATACCTTTATCAGTTGTAACAATAACACGCACAGAATCAGAAACACCAACTGCATCTTTATTTGGAACAATTCTGATTACGTTACCTTCAAGTTTTACATCAGCAAATGTTGTAGGAGGAGTAAATCTTACTTGGGCAGCCTTTCCTCCCATAAAGAAACCAGTAACAATTTGAGGAGCAGCCATATCAATAAAACCGTCTTGAGCAACAGTATTATCAGAGAAAACAACTTCTGGCTCACCACGAGTAATAGTAAGGTTTGTTATATAAACATAAGCAGACTTTTCTACTTTTCTATCGTGAATATCTGTAGCAACTAATTTTAATTCAGAAAATCCCCACTTACAGTTATTTACAGGAACACTAATTGTGCTTACCCCTGTTTTAGAAAGAGTATCTATAGAAACTTCGCCCATTCCTGAAAACTGATAAGTTACATTTTTCAAACCACTTTCAGAATTAATGTCAAAGTGAAGTTCAGCCCCAGATTCAGGATTTAATTCAATTCCAGGAACATAATCTACAGTAGTATCTTCTTTTGCACCTTTGTACACAGAAATTTTATCAAATGAAGGAACCTTTCCAGGAACATTAAAATTAATTACTGTTGGAGTTCCGTTTAATCCGTGAATATCTTTAGCATAAATTGTTACAGTGTGATTTCCTAAAGACAACGATGGAATATTTTTAGAAATATTCTCGTAGAAAGCACCATCTGTTGTAATTTTATATTCTTGACCACCGTCTACATTCCAATAAACACTATCAACACCATCATCATCTGTTGCATAACCACGAATATAAACATCATCAAAGAAAGATTGAGATTGAACAGGAGTTTCCAAACTGATTGTTGCTAAATCTGTAAGAGGATCAACTAAAATTTTTTGTTTTTTAGTTGTGATATTTCCCATAACATCAACAGCAGTAATAATCAACTCTTGAGATTTTCCTAAAACAGAAGTTGCGTCAAGTTCCAAAGACCAATAAGGATTTCCTCTTAACAGTTCAAAATTCCCTGTTTCTTGACCAAATTGCCATGAAAGAGATTCAAGACCAATTACATCCTTTGCATAACCTGCAACAGTGAATTTTCCATTAACAACATCTTTTGGAGCTGGAGAAATAATTTTTACATCAGGAGAAGTATTATCTACGAAGAATAAGAATGAAAATAATCCTCTTGTACCTTGTTTATCGTAGGCTCTAAACCATAAAACAACCCCACCGTCAGGTAGATCTTTTGTATTTATAGGAACAGTAAAAGTACAACTTGTTCCAGTTTTGTCTGCTTTGATTTTTGCTTTTTTATAAGTTTCCCTTCCATCAAGAGAATATTCGAGACTAGCAATTCCGTTTCCATCAGAAACAGTACCAGTAATTTTTATTTTTTTTGCAACTAAATCACCCATTTGATGACTTTCAATTACAGTTTGAGGTTGTCGTCTATCAAGGTGCCAAGTAGCAGATGTTTCATGACCAACTTTTCCATTTATATCTACACCATATACACTAATTGTATGAGCACCTTCTTCCATCTGTGTTGTATCTAAATAAAAAGACCAGAAATCTTTACCTGTTGCAGTTAAAGGATTTTCTTTATCACCATCAAGAATGATTTCAACTCTTTCTACAGCGTCATCATCAATACAAGTTCCTACAATATTGAGGTTTCCTGGAACACGCATATTGTTACGAGGGTTTGTAATTCCACTAATAGGAAGATCTGATTCTGGGTCAATATATATATTGTGAGGACCTTCTATTGTAGTATTTCCACCTTGATCCTCTGCGGTAATCATAACATTATACTTACCAGGTTTTTTCGTTGAGATATCAAAATTTTCTTTCCAACTCTCTTTATTTTCTACATCTTTTTCTTCTATCTCTTTTTTTGCAAATGCAGATGTAAAAGATAAAACCAAAACCAATAAGAAACAAAGTACTTTTTTCGCCATTTTCTCCACCTTAGACCTCTCCCCCGATTATATCTATTATCGGACTAAATTTAATATTTGTAAAGACTTAATTTACATTTACGTTTAAAATGTTAAAAATCTCCAAAAATCTAAAATTATTATGGTAAAACCTATTGCCTTGACGCAATAAGAGAAAGATATTTGTTTTTTTTTCTATTTCTAGTATACTTAATAAGAAAAGGATTCTGAAACAAGTTCGGAATGACAATCATTTTAATACACAAAATTGATTCATTCTGATCAAAGAATGTCATTCTGAACACAGTATGTCATCCTGAACACAGTATGTCATCCTGAACTCGTTTCAGGATCTCAAATTCAATTTATAAGAAACTAAGGAAGCAAAAACATGACTGCACAAGAAATCGCTTTAATTTTAGATGAACAAAGAAAATTTTTTCTATCTGGAGAAACTTTACCAATAAAATTCCGAATACAAATGCTTAAAAAACTTTATGCAAGTGTAATTTCTCACAAAGAAGAAATTTTATCTGCATTAACTTCAGATTTAGGTAAAAGCGATTTTGAAGGATTTATGTGCGAAGTTGGACTTTCTCTTACAGAAATTTCTTACATGATAAAAAATGTAAAAAAATTTGCAAAAGAAAAAACAGTTGTAACTCCCCTTGCCCAATTTGCTTCTCGTTCCTACAAAAAACCATGTCCTTATGGAAATACTCTAATTATGAGCCCTTGGAATTATCCATTTTTACTTTCCATTGAACCTTTAGCAAACGCAATCGCAGCAGGAAACACAGTCATAATAAAACCAAGTGCATACTCACCAGCAACCAGCGAAATTATAGAAAAGATTTTATCAGAATGTTTTGAAAAAAAATTCGTTGCAGTTGTAACAGGTGGCAGAAGCGAAAATTCTGCCCTTCTTGAACAAAAATTCGACTTTGTATTTTTTACAGGAAGTCAAGCCGTTGGAAAAGAAGTTTTACGCCACACAGCAGAAAACTTAACTCCTGCAATTTTGGAACTTGGAGGAAAAAGTCCTTGTATCGTGGATGAAAGTGCAAAAATTCCTCTTGCTGCAAAACGAATTGTATTTGGAAAATATTTAAACTGCGGACAAACTTGTGTTGCACCAGATTATATTCTTTGCCACAAAAATGTAAAAGAAGAATTTGTAAATGAAGTAAAAAAACAAATTGAAAAACAATACGGAAAAAATCCACTAGAAAATTCTGATTACGGAAAAATTATAAATCAAAAACACTTTGAAAGAATTTTATCTCTCATCAATCCTAAAAAAATTGTTTACGGTGGAAAGTCAAATTCTCAAAGTCAGCAAATTGAACCAACAGTTTTAGACAATGTAACTTGGGACGATGAAGTAATGCAAGAAGAAATTTTTGGTCCAATTATGCCAATCATCACTTTTGAAAATCTTGATGAAGTGATTTCAACTTTACAGAAAAAACAAAAACCACTTGCCCTTTACATTTTTAGCCAAAACAAAAATAACATCAAAGCAATTACAGAAAAAGTTTCTTACGGCGGAGGCTGTATCAACGACACAATCATTCATCTTGCCACAAGCGAAATGGGATTTGGTGGAGTTGGCGAAAGCGGAATGGGAAGTTACCACGGTAAAACTGGATTTGATGCCTTTAGCCACACAAAAAGCATCGTAGACAAAAAAACTTGGATAGATTTACCAATGCGCTACCAGCCCTACGACAGAAAAATCAACGGTAAATTACTCAAGATGTTTTTGAGGTAGAGGAATTATAAATTTACAAACATTGAAATCAACCAAATATATGAAATTGATTTTAATATTATAAAAATTGTAATAGATTTATTTTTTCTTCTAAAAATAAATACAGAATAAACTATTAAACTTATAAAAATTGCAAACCAACCATAAGTTAAAGAAATATTTTTGTTCCTATAAACAAAAAATAAAATTCCAACAACTAAAACCAAAAACAAAAATGGAATATTTCTGTAAATAAACCATAATTTATTTTCATTTTGAGGAACAAGACATAAAATAATTCTGATTAAAGCTAAAAGATAAATTAAAAATGAAAATCCAAAAGAAATTTTTGTGTTAAAAATTATGTTTCCTAGATGCCATAAAATTACATAAAAAAATGTAATGGTAATTGAAGCAAGTTGTTTTCCAATACCTATGGTATCAATAATTGATAAATTTTCTCTCTTAAAAAAACTTAATATTCTAGGAAATAAATGAAAACTATCCCCAAAAAAAAGAATCAAACTCATAAATCCTGCAAGATGATAAATTCTCGAAGAAGAAGCTCCAAAACCATCTTTTAAAAGCAAATTTATTGATAAAGAAAAAATTACACTTAAATAAAAAATATCAAAAAAAATTTCAAAAACTGATACATGGTTTTTTCTCACAATACAAAATTTAATGTATGAAAAACCTGTTGTCAAAAAATATTATTTTCATATTCCAATATTTCTTGATTTTGTATTTTTTTGAGCTTTAGAAAATTCTTTCATTAGCAAGAATTGTTTTTAAGTTTAATTTCAATTTTTACAAACCTAAAGTTTCATCTACTCCCATTGAAATATTCATACATTGAACAGCTGCACCACTTGCGCCTTTACCTAAATTATCAAAGCGAGAAGTAATTGTAACTCGTTCGTCATTACCACAAATGAATATTTGCATATTGTTTGTTCCAGAAAGAGTATTTGCAGGAATAAAAGGCTCAGATAAAATATCTTGTCCCATAAAATCTGCAACTTGTACAAAGATGCTGTTTGCATAATGTTTTTTAAACATATCGCAAATTTCTTGACAATCAGCTCTTCCGATTTTTCCTTTTGAAGAATTTAACATTCTTATATGAAGAGGAATTGAAACCGACATTCCAGAAAAATAATCGCAAATATAAGGACTAAATGCTGGTTTAAAACTTAATCCACTTACTTTTTGCATTTCAGGAAGATGTTTGTGTTCTTGTGTTAATCCATAAAGACGAGGACTTTCTAATTGAAAATCTCGTTCTTCGTCTTCGTATTGGGCGATTGCTTTTTTTCCTGCTCCACTATAACCAGAAACTGCATGACAAACCACAGGATAATCACTAGGCAAAATTCCAGATTTTACTAAAGGATAAACGATTGCATTAAACCCACTTGCATAACATCCAGGAACTGCAATTCTATGGGAAGTTTCTACTTTTTTTCTATGTTCACTAGAAAGTTCTGGAAAACCATAAGCCCAATCAGGATTAGTTCGATGAGCAGTAGATGCGTCAATAATAATTGTATTTGGATTTTC
Source organism: Spirochaetaceae bacterium (assembly GCA_017936665.1). Classification (GTDB taxonomy): domain Bacteria; phylum Spirochaetota; class Spirochaetia; order Treponematales; family Treponemataceae; genus RGIG9060. Next base: position 153,339 of record JAGBFB010000018.1, read on the forward strand.
GCATAAACTAACAGCTTCAATAGCAGCACTATCTGGCAAACACAAAAAAGTATAATCAGATTCATTTATAAGTCGTTTTCGTTCGTTAACGTCTTTTCGTTTATCTTCATCAATTAAAAGAATTTCTAAATCATCTCGACCTTCAAATCTTTCAAAAATTTTAAGACCTGTTGTTCCTTCTTTTCCATCAATAAAAATTTTGTATTTCATAAAAATCTCCAATATTTGCAAAGTTAATTTTTTTTCATTAATAATTTATTCTACCACATTGTGTAACCATTTTCCAGATTTCAATCTATAAAATCCTACAGCTGCTTTAAAAATCTGTTCAGATAATAAACAAATGTAAATCATATATGGTTGCAAATTTGTAAAGTATGCAACGCACGAAGCCAATGGAATTGCAATTAACCACATAAATCCAACATCTGCAAAGGCTGCAAAAATTGTATCGCCACCTGCTCTACAAATTCCAACTACCCAACACATATTAAAAGCATTCAATGGATAAGAACACATTAAAACCATTAACATCATTTTTGCTTGATAAAGAATTTCGCCTTCTACATTAAACATAAAAGGTAAAAGGCGTGAAATTGGAAGCAATAACAATCCGATAAAAATCGCCATCACTGGCATAAACCAAGCAAGAGTATTTGCAGTATGACGGGCTTCTTTTTCATTACCTTCGCCAATCTTTTTTCCAATGAGGATTGCAGCAGCTCCACCAACTCCGATGAAGAAAACCCAAGTTATCTGACTTATAGTATTAGTAATATTGAAAGCTGAAATTGCCAATGTACTAGAACGTCCCATTATTAAAGATTGCATTGTTGTTCCAAGTCCCCATATTGTTTCGTTTATAATTACAGGGAAGGCAATTTTAATAAATTTTCTAATCTCAAAAAAGGTGAATTTAAGAAAAGATTTTATAGAAGCGGCAACTTCAAATTTTTTAACATAGGCAACAATAAATAAAACAAAACATTCTATCGCTCTTGAAATACAAGTTGCAACCCCTGCGCCTACAACACCTAAGGCAGGAAAAAATCCTATTCCAAAAATCAATAAATAATTTAAAATTCCGTTCATCACCAATGATATTAGTGTTGCAATCATCGGAAGTTTTACATGTTCAGTACTTTTAAGTGCCATTGAAAAAGCAAAACTTAATCCAAAAAAAGGAAAACTAAAGGCTGCAACTCGTAAATACTGAGATCCAATTTCAATAACTTGAATATCTTTTGAATAAAGTCCAATTAAGAATTTTGGAACAAAAACACTTGCTATCGTAAATAATAAAGAAATTATTATGGAAAAAGAAAACATTATTCCTTCAGTTTTCCAAATTCCAACCTTATCTTTTTTGCCCCAATATTGCGCGATGAAAATTCCTCCACCAGAAGAAATTCCAAAAAGAATCATATTTAAGAGAATATAAATTTGATTTCCTAAACCGACAGCCGCAATTTCTACAGAACCTAATTGTCCAACCATCAAAGTATCTAACATATTGACAGTAGACTGAATTAGATTTTGCAAAATTATTGGAAGAGCAATTACAAATAAAGATTTAAACATAAAAATTTAGTTTCTAAAACTATGGATAGGTGCAGGAATTCTACCACCACGATTGATAAAATTTGCACAGCTAAATTTATTTACAGCCATAATTGGAGCACCTCCTAAAAGGCCTCCAAATTCAACCCATTCACCTACAGTTTTCCCTGGAACAGGAATTACACGAACAGCTGTAGTTTTGTTGTTTACCATACCGATTGCCATTTCATCAGCGATAATTCCACTGATAGTTGTTTCTGAAGTATCTCCCGGAATTGCAATCATATCAAGTCCAACGGAACAAACACATGTCATTGCTTCTAATTTTTCTAAAGTGATAGAACCTTTTCTTACGGCTTCAATCATTCCTTCATCTTCTGAAACTGGAATAAAAGCTCCTGAAAGTCCACCAACGTTTGTACTTGCCATTACACCACCTTTTTTTACCATATCAGTTAGCATAGCAAGAGCAGCAGTTGTTCCAGGTGCCCCAGCAGATTCAAGCCCCATTTCTTCAAGAATACGAGCAACCGAATCTCCTACAGCAGGTGTTGGAGCAAGAGATAAATCCAAAATACCAAAATTTACTCCAAGTCTTTTTGCAGCTTCTGTTCCAACAAGTTGTCCCATACGAGTAATTTTGAAAGCTGTTTTTTTAATTCCGTCGGCAACCACATCTAAAGGTTCGCCCTTATATTCTTTACAAGCAGCAGCAACAACTCCAGGACCAGAAACACCAACGGATAAAACGGCATCTCCTTCACCTGGACCATGGAAAGCACCAGCCATAAATGGATTATCTTCGGGAGCATTACAGAACACAACTAATTTTGCACAACCTAATCCGTCAGAATCTTTTGTTCTTTGCGCAGTTGCTTGAATAATTCGACCCATATCTTTTACGGCATCCATATTGATACCACTTTTTGTTGTTCCTAAATTAATTGAAGAACAAACTCTATCTGTTACAGCCAATGCTTCTGGAATTGATTCTATTAAAGTTCTATCCCCAGGAGTAATTCCTTTTTGAACTAGAGCCGAAAATCCACCAATAAAATCGATATTTAGTTCTTTTGCAATTTTATCTAAAGTGATAGCCCACTCAACATAGTCTTTTTCACCTGAAGGTTCTGCTACTAAAGAAATTGGAGTTACAGCAACACGCTTATTAATGATAGGAACACCAAATTCACTTTCAATTTGCTTTCCTACTGTAACAAGATTTCCAGCATATTTCATAATTTTGTCGTACATTCTTCGACGACTTTCTTTTCCACTTGAACAAGCACAATCTCTTAAAGAAATTCCCAAAGTAATAGCTCTAACATCAAGCTTATTACGCATAAACATATCAACTGTTTCTTGAACTTCAACTGGTGAAAAAATCATAAAAATATTCCTTTAGAAAAATAAATTTTACTTATTTTAGCAGAAAAAGAAAAGTTTTACTACTGATATTTTCAAGTGATATATACAAGAAATGAAAAGATAAAGAGTAAAAAATAAAACCGCCAACGTCCTCTAAACAATTGGCGGCTTTTAACCCAAATGTGGAGATGACCAAGTTGAGATTGGGCATTTCTCCGCAAGTCTAACAACTTGCTACCGAGTTTTGCAAGCAAAACTCGCTCAACTAAATATATACCTTGTTATGTTTTTTTGCAAGTAGAAATATTATCTAAGACTTTCAATAGCCTGTTCTAATAAAGCAATTGTTTTTGCATTATCATTTTTAAATTTAAAATCTTTTTTTGTTACAAGATATTCTACAGACGTTTTTAAAACTCGAGCTATATTTACAGCCTGTTCAGCATTTGGAAGTCTATCTTTTGTTATCCATGACTGTAATGTATTGTAACTTTCATTTATAGCAGCAGCCAATTCTTTTTGAGAAATATTACAATCATCTAATCTTTCACGAACATTTATCCAAAATGGTAACATATAAACAAAGGATAATACATTTGGATTATATATTTACAACTATTGATACATATGGATTAAAGATTTATAATAATGATACAATTGGATTATTTTTTTAAAATTATATTCCAATTGGAAAAATAATTTAAGGAATACTTTCCATGACACCCGAAACAGAACAACAATACAAAAATCAAATTGCGACATTACAGTCAGAAATTGAAAAGCTAAAAAATCAGCAAACAAAAGCAATTCAGCGTGAAAAATACGGATTAAATTGGATAGATGTTCCAGAAGAATTTGATGAAAAAAGTAAAAACTCAATCCCAGTTTTAATTGAAGATAAAAACAAGGCGATTAAAAACGCAGACGGAAAGCCGACTCATATTTTAATAGAAGGCGACAATTACCACGCATTAACTTGTTTGAATTATACCCACGCAGGAAAAATTGATGTTATCTATATTGATCCGCCTTATAACACAGGAAGCGACGGTTTTACATACAAAGACGCTAGATTTATGACAGAATTCCCAAACGGAAAAACCGTTCCAAAAGATGACCCACTTCGCCATAGTACATGGCTTAGTTTTATGGAAAAACGATTGCGTCTTGCAAAAAATCTTTTAAGCGACAAAGGCGTGATTTTTATCAGTATTGATGATAACGAACAAGCGAATTTGAAACTTTTGTGCGACAAGATTTTTGGGGAAAAGAATTTTGTAGGAACAATAACTTGGGAATCAACTACACAGCCGATAAATGCTGGTACTGCAAAATTCCAACTTCAACAAAAAGTTGAATACATATTTTGTTATGCAAAAAATAAAAAAAAGAAACAGCAATTTATTTTGAATGAAATAGTAAAAGAAAATAAATATCCCCATGTAGGGAAATTTGGAAAATGTCGTTTTGAAATTATCGAAAAATCTGATGCAGGAAGTTACAAACGAGAAACAATGAAATTTCAAATTCTTGGACAGTATCCTCGTGATGGAAAACGTTGGCAAATTGGAGAAATAACAGCTAGAGATTTGGAAAGAAGAGGAAGATTAGAGATTGTAGATGGCATTGTAAAAAAGGCTATTTACCCAGAAGACGAACTTGTTGAATCAAGCTTCGTACCTTTTTGGTCACATTATTCTTCTGATGAAGTTGGAACAGCTCAAAATGGCAAAGACGAACTTAACGAAATTATAGGGTATGCAAGTGGGTTTGACACTGTAAAAACAGTACCATTGTTATCAGAACTTTTTTCACACTTTCCAAGTAAAATAATTATCCTCGATTTTTTTGCTGGTTCGGGGACAACACTTCACGCAACAATGAAGCTCAATGCAGAAGACGGTGGAAATCGGCAATGTATTTTAGTTCAGCAAAAAGAAAATGATGCAAATATTTGTGAAACAATCACTTACGAACGAAATCGCAGAGTTATGCAAGGTTACACCAACGCAAAGGGCGAAGAAATTTCAGGTCTTGGAAACTCTTTAAAATATTACAAAACAGATTTTATTGGGAAAAATAAACCTGAAAAAGCAACTGATGAAGACAGAATTTCGCTTGCACAAAAGGCCGGATATTTAATTTCTCTTGTAGAAAATACGCTAGAAGAAATTGAAACAAACGATTTTTATCAGATTTTCAGCGATGCAGAAGAAAATCAATTTACCGCAATCTACTTTAACGGCGACACAGAAAAATTTCCAGATTTTGTTCAATCAATTCAAGAAAAAAACAAAAAAACTATTGTTTACATTTTTACTTGGGGAAGCCCAGACATTTTTGAAAACGAATTTGATGATTTATCAAACATTACAATCAAATCAATTCCCCAACCAATATTGGAAATCTACAAATCACTTATGAAAAACGAGGAATAGAAGATGAAGCCTTTGGAATTTCAACAAAAAGCAATAGAAGAACTCACAGCAAAATTTAAAACTTTATGGAATACAAATGAATCTAGCCAACTTATCTTAAAATCTCCTACAGGAAGTGGAAAAACTTTTATGACCACAAGTTTTATCAATCAACTTGATAATGAACCAGATTGGCAAAATGATGTGGCTTTTGTTTGGATTACTTTTTCTGAAGAATTGGCTTTGCAAAGTCGTGATAAATACAGACAATATTTTTTTGGCAATTTAAATAATCAACTTTTGACCACAGAAGACATAAAACAAGGAGAACTTTTTTCAAACGATATTTTGTTCATCAACTGGCAAAAACTTGTTTCAAAAAAAGCAGAAAACAGAGTTTTACGTCGCCCAGAAGATGAAAGAAATTTCAAAGAAAACGGCTATTATTTTGAAGATGTAATTGAAAACACACAAAAAGCCAATCGCAATCTTGTTTTGATAATTGATGAAAGCCACAAGAACGTAACAGATTCAGCAAATAGAGATGTTATTTCAAAAATAAATCCAAAAATCATTTTAAAAGTTTCTGCCACTCCCTTTAATGATGAAAAAGAAGAAGATGATTTTTATGCTCTAAAAGGTCGTGAAAAAGCTGACATTGTGGAAGTAAAGCGTGAAGATGTTGTTGCAGAAGGTTTAATCAAACAAAAAATTGTTTGTCAAACAGAAGAAGAACTTTCTACTCACAAAGGACAAGACTTAGACGAATTAATGTTACAACTTGCTATTGAACGCAGAAATCAAGTTGCAGCAGAATGGCAAAAACTTGGAAAAAATATAAATCCTCTTGTTTTGATTCAACTTCCAAATGATGATTCAGAACTTGAAAAACAAGGTGTTGCCACAAAAGAAACTGTTGTCCGCAATTATTTGAAAAATCAAGGAATCTCGGACAATAAAATTGCTTCTTGGTTTGACGCAAAAAAAGAAAACTTAGATTTTATTACCCAAGATGATTGTCCAGTTGATTTTTTACTTTTTAAACTTGCCGCAGGAACTGGTTGGGATTGTCCTAGAGCTCATATTCTTGTGATGTATCGTGAAATTAAAAAATCAGTTTTTCATACTCAAACTTTAGGGCGAATCTTGCGTATGCCAGTTGTGGACACATCTTTGAATAATGAACTTTTGACAACTGGATATTTGTACACAAATCACAAACGAAATGAAGTTGGAATTCCAGAACAGGACGGAAAAAACAGACTGAAAGTTTTTACAAACGAAGTTTCTACAACTGTAAAAAAAGAATTGCTTGTTATTCAAACACAAAATGAATTAAAAGACAGTTTTGATACTGTATTTGAAACATCTGGAGAAACTGTATCGGAAGAAATTAAGACACAACTTATGGAAGAAATTCATCAGTCCGTTAAAAAATTAATTTCAACTGTAGAATTTCAAACTGATGAAGGAAAGAAAGATTTAGAAAATCATAAAAATATTTCAGAAGAAATTACTCAAAAGACAGCTGAAACAAAACAAGAAATTGAGCAAATAATAAAAACACAGTTGCAAGGAAAAATTTCCAATTCTATTTTTGAACAAATTCAGAAAACAACAAACGAAATTGTAGAAAAAGTTGAATCTGTTTCAAAAAATGAAACAGAGACAGAGTTTATTCTTGATCCATGTTTAAAATCAGATTTTCTTTCTCGAGCAGATTATGGAGATATCGGAAAAGTCAGCGTGTTCCAAAAATATTTTATTGAATCAATGAATGAATATTTTGGAATTGATAATAACGCGATTATGCAGGACAGCTCCAAACTTCTTGAAGCCAAAGGAATTTCTCTTTCTAAAGAATTAACTCAAGAAGTTATGGCAAATGCAATTTATCACAGCGAAAATACAACAACAGATGATGAACTTGGTAAAAATATTAAAATCGATATTTCTGCAAATGATGTTGATAAAAATTTCACTTGGAATTGTTATGAAATTCTTGGGGAACAGACAGAAGAAGATGCAAAAATTGCAAACAGAGCTCGTTCTTGGGGACCTTTTAAAGAAGCTTTGCGTCAATGGTTCAAAAAATATGCTTTTCCTTACAATACGCTAGACGAAGCATACAGAATCTTTTTGAATGATACATTTAAAATTCAAAGCGTTTTTAAACAAGCAATTACTTATAGCTTAAAAAAATATCGCCCAGTTCTTAATTCATTTATAAATGAAAGAATTGAAAAAGATGTAGTTTCTGTGCCTTTCTCTATAAAATCTCATTATCCGTTTACAGATGAATACGAAATTTACGAATGTAAAAAAAGTATTACACAGCCATTTTATTTACGAAAAGAATATAAAGGACGTGAAAATGAAACATCGTTCATAAAATATTTGGAAGAATCGCCCGAATTAGATTGGTGGTTTAAAAATGGTGACAGCGGAAAAGAATTCTTTGGAATAAAATATTTTGACACAACAGAGCAAACGAACAGATTATTTTATCCTGATTGGATTATTAAACTTGATGACGGAAGAATTTGTATTTTAGACACAAAGGGTGGAAATACGGCAAGTTCTCAAGAAACAAAAGATAAAGCCGAAGAATTACAACGCCGAATTAATTTGCTAAATCAGACAAGTAAAATAAAATACTGTGGCGGAATTGTAATCTTTGCAAATGGACAATGGTATATAAATGATTGCGAAGAATACAACTATTCTGGAAGTGATTTAGCAAGTTTAGGTTGGAAAACTTTAGCGTGGAAGAGTTTGTAGTTTTGATTATTTAAGTTACAAATCATAACAATTTTTGAATATAATCAATAAATATTATAATATTTATTGATTATATTCAAAAAATATTATAATATTTTATTATGAGTGAAATACAAAGAGATTTAAAAGCAGTTTTAGACTCAAAAATTGGTAAGGGAAAAGTCCTTTTATTAATTGGACCTCGTCAAGTTGGAAAAACAACACTTTTAAAAAATATGCTTGAATCTGTTTCTACAGAAAAAAAAGTGCAATTTTGGAATTGCGACGAAAGTGATGTAAGACAGTTTCTTTCAGAAGCTAATTCAGCAAAATTAAAATCCTTTGTAGGAAATTCTGATTTTATAGTTATTGATGAAGCTCAGCGTGTAAAAGATATTGGCCTTACAATAAAACTTCTTCATGATTCTTTTCCAAATGTTCAGCTTGCGGTAACAGGTTCGTCATCGTTAGACTTATCAAATTCAATAAATGAACCATTGACTGGAAGAAAATTTGAATATAATCTTTTTCCATTTTCAACAAATGAACTTGTAAATCATACTTCAATGCTAGAAGAAATGAGACTGTTAAAAAATAGGCTTGTTTATGGATTTTATCCTGACGTTGTAAATAATCCCAGCGAAGAAAAGGAAATCCTAACAAACATTGTAAACAGTTATCTTTATAAAGACGTTTTTGAATTTCAAGATATTAGAAAATCTTCTGTAATAGAAAAATTGGTTCAAGCTTTGGCTTTGCAGGTTGGAATTGAAGTTTCGTTTAATGAACTTGGAAATCTTTTGGGAATTGATACTGTAACTGTTCAGCGTTATGTTGATTTACTTGAAAAGGCTTATGTAGTTTTTCATATTCGGTCCTATAGTCGTAATGTTCGTAATGAATTGAAGAAAAGTATAAAAATCTATTTTTATGATAACGGAGTTCGTAATTCTGTAATTTCTAATTTTTCACCTGTTGAGATAAGAAGTGATATAGGCGCTCTTTGGGAAAACTTTTTAATTAGTGAAAGAATAAAGAATAATGCATATCATAACAAAAATGCAAAATATTATTTTTGGAGAACAACTCAGAAACAAGAAATTGATTTTATAGAAGAAGTTGAACAAAATCTTTTTGCTTATGAGTTTAAATACAATCCAAAAAAAGCAAATTCAAAATGCCCACTTACTTTTTCAAATAATTATCCAAATGTTCCGTTTGATGTAATTACTTATGAAAATTACATGGATTTTGTACGAAAGAAATAAAAAACTATTATTTCCCTACCTTCTCACTTCCCCACTCTCGAATACCGATTCGGTAACCCTGCTTCTTCTCGTTGACGATGGCTTTCAAGTTGATATTCTACCATTTTTGAAAAAACATCTAGTAAAACTTCTGGTGCGTCTTCTGGGGTGATTTTTACAACTTCGTTGGTTTGCAATTCTTTTATCAAATAATAGCAAGATTCAATAGAAGACAAACATTCTTCGGCAGGTTGTTTTTTGAATTTAAATTGAGAACGATATCCTGCCCTAAAAGAAATTTTAGGAATTTCATGTAAGTTTGGAGAAAGATTAAGCATTTTTTTGGCTAAAGGCCAAGTTGCGTCTAACACAATTACTAAAAGTTTTTTATTTGTTCCAAGTTCAATTTTTAACGCTGGATTACTAGCAGTCCAAGCATTTTCATCTGGATAAAGCAATACGGGATAGTATTGTTCATCTGAAAGCAATTCTAAAAGTCGCTTGTTTTCAGTAAAATCTATCCCAATAATAATTTCTGAATCAATCAAAGCGATATTTGTAAGTCGCCCCGTACCTGTTTTTTGCTTAAAAGCTTCTTTGGGATGCATTAAAATCACAAATTTAATTCCACAGTCAAAGGGATTTATATATTTACAATAACAAGATTTTTCTGGTCTAAAACATCTATAGCATTTACTCATGGCAAAATTATAGCGTAAAAATAAAAATTATGTTATATTTAAAGTATCTTAGAATCAATTTTAAACAAAATATTCTATATTTTTGGAGGAAATATGACCCCTGCAATGCGTAAAACATATATCGGAATTGGAGTTTTAGCCATAATAATTGGATTGATGATGTTGATAGTTCCTCATCAATGTATAAAAGCAATCGTTATTATTCTTGGAGTTTTCTCTGTTGCAAACGGAGTTTACAATTTATTTGCAATTCGTAGATTAATTGCTGATTCAGACTTTGCAATTACAATCACCATAAGAGGAATAATAAGCATCATAGTTGGACTATTAGCAATTTTACTTCCCTTAATTTTTGCTGGCGTAATATGGACAATCATGGTTTACATTTTAGCTTTTTATTTGTTAATTTCTAGTGGAATGGAAATTTACGGAGCAACCAAAATGAAGAAGGTTGGAATAAATACAAAACCATACATTGCCGAAATTATTGGTTCTATTATTATTGCATTAATCCTTTTAATAATACCAGCTGAAATTGGAACATTAATTGTTCGTTTACTAGGAATTGCAATTATGATTGTAGGAATTGGATTACTTTTTTTTGAAACAAGAAACAAAACTCTCATTGTTTATGCTGAAGAAGTTCCAAACGACCCTAACGAATCAAATAACTCATAAATATGAAAAATAAACAAAAACATGAATTAGCGGTTTGTGGATTAGAAGCCGTAAAATCCCTTGAAAAAAACAATCCACAAAAAATTAAACGATTATATTTCTCTTCTGAAAAAGCACCTTTATTTGGTGGATTGTGTAAAAAACTTGCATCACAAAAAATTCCATACAATCAAGTGGAAGAAAAAGAATTAGAAAAAATCTGTGGAAGCGTTCATCATCAAGGCATTGTTGCTATGATTGATTTTCCAAAAATTAATTCAGTTTCAAAAAATGAAATTTCTGAATGGAAAAAAAATTCTGAACACGCAATTTTACTTGATAGAATTGGTAATGCAAACAATTTTGGTGCAATTATCCGAAGTGCTTCTTTTTTTGGTATAAAAAATATTATTATTCCACAAGATGAAAAACAAACTTCTGTTACAACAAGTTCATACAGAATTGCACAAGGTGGCATGGAATTTGTAAATATTTATACTTGTAAATCCTCTTCTGAATTTTTAAGAACCGAAAAAGAAAATTTTGTAATAATTGGAACAGATTTACAGGCAAAAAAATCAGTTAGTGAACTGCAATCCATCTGTAAAAACAAAAATGCCCTCATCGTTTTAGGAAACGAAGAAAAGGGCATTTCTGAATCTGTAAGAAAACTTTGTGATGAACTTATTATAATTCCTGCAAAAACCTCTATGGATAGCCTAAATGTAGCACAAGCCTCTTCTATTATTTTTTACGAACTTACGAAATAGTTTTTACGGAATGTGAATAATTTCTCTTGGTTTAGAACCATTTGCAGGACCAACAATTCCTCTTGCTTCCATGTCTTCCACAAGACGTGCTGCACGATTGTATCCTATTTTTAGTCGTCGTTGAATATAAGAAGCAGAAGCTTTTCCTGCTTGAATTACGATTTCTAAGGCTTTGTTGTAAAGTGGATCTTCTCCATCGCCAAAAAGATTTGGGCCAACATCCACATCGTCATCATCTTCAACAAAGATTTCATCATCAATATATTCTGGCTCACCATATTGTTTTACATAATCAACAACATTTTCAACTTCGCTATCGGAAACAAAAGTTCCTTGAATACGCACTGGGAACGGAACAGTTGCAGAGGCATAAAGCATATCTCCACGACCAAGCAATTTTTCAGCTCCAACTTGGTCAATAATAATTCGGCTATCCATTTTTGAAGCAACCATAAAGGCAATTCTTGTAGGAATATTTGCTTTAATCAATCCTGTAATAACATCAATTGAAGGCCGCTGAGTTGCAAGTACAAGGTGAATTCCAACTGCACGGCTCATGGCTGCTAAACGGGCAACAACTGATTCAAGTTCTTTTCCTGTGGTTGCCATCAAATCAGCAAATTCATCAATTACAACAACGATGTATGGAAGTTTTTCTGTAGCAATATTTCTTTCCACAATTCTATGATTATAACTTGTTATATCACGAACTCCCATTCCATCTAAAAGAGCATATCGTCTTTCCATTTCACACAAACAGTATTGAAGTGCTTGGAATGCTTTTTTAGGTTCTGTAATAACAGGTGTTAAAAGATGTGGAATATCATTGTAAAGTTTTAATTCTACAACTTTTGGGTCAATAAGAATGAGTTTTACTTCATTTGGTGACCTCTTATACAAAATTGAAAGAATCATTGAGTTTACACACACAGATTTTCCTGAACCTGTAGAACCTGCAATCAAAAGGTGAGGAGTTTTTGCTAAATCTAATAATTGTGCTTCGCCAGTAATATCTTTTCCTAAAACAACTGGAATTGCCATTTTTTTGTATGCAGCAGTTTCAGTTTCGATAAGTTCCTTAAAACTTACGATTGCTCGTTCCTTATTTGGAACTTCAATACCAACAGCACTTTTTCCTGGAATTGGGGCAACAATACGAACACTAGAAGCAGCAAGTCGTAAAGCAATATTGTCTTGTAACGCAACAATTTTATTAAGTTTTACACCTGGTGCAGGTAAAATTTCAAACATTGTAATAACAGGACCTTTTCTAATTCCTGTAACTTCTGCTTCAATTTTAAATTCACTTAAAGTTTCTTTTAAAACAGCAGCCGCTTTTTGAGTATCAGAATCAATAATCCAATATTCGCCATCTGGATAAGAAGTTAATAATCCTTCTGAAGGAACTCTGTAAGGTGTATTTCTCTGTCTTTTTGGAACAGATTGAACAACAGGAGCTTGAACTTTAGTTTCAATATCTTGTTGTACTATATCGTCATCTTCTTCATCTTGTTCTTCATCATATTCATCGCCTTCAACTTCTTCAAAATCAACTTCGTCAAAATCATTTTCTTCTGATTCATTTTCTTCAAATTGATTTTCTTGAACAGATTCTTCTTCAATTAAGAAATCAGAATGAGCACTTTGAAATAAAGGATCTTTTGGAAGTAATGAATTTTCTTCTGAAGTTTCAAAAAAGTTATCTTCAATATTTTCATCAAAGTTAAAATTTTCTTCTTCAATAACTTCATCATCTTCATCAGAGTTTTCTGGTTCTTCATCTGATTCTAATTCTTCACCAAGTTGAATATTCATCAGAGGAACTGTCGCATTCATTCTTTCTTCTTCTGACATAAATTCACTAGAAACTTCAGGTTCTAAATTATAATCATACTTGATAATATCTTCATCTTCTTGAGATTCATCATTTATTTCTGGCTCATCAATTTTTTCATCAAAATCTACTTCACTTTCTGTATCATTTTCGCCAAAAGGGTCAGATAAAAAGTTTTCTTCATCTTCGTTAGGTTGATATAAATCTTCCATAAGGTTTGAAGAACTTTCTTCTTGGACAACTTCTTCTGGTTCAGATTCTAAATTTTCTTCCGAGTTTTTAAAAGTAATTACTATTGGTTCTTCTTCAATCTCTTCTTTTTCATCAGTAGTAACTTCTTTTTGAACAACTTCAGAAACTTCTTCAATAGTAACTTCTTCTTTTTCTACAGTAATTTCTGGCTCTATTTCTTGTAAAGTTTCTTCTTCAGTAATAACTTGTGAACTTTCTACTATTTCCTCTTCAACTGTTTTTTCTTGAGTTTCATTGCAGGATTCTTCATCTGTAAAAACTTCTTTTTTAGGTTCTACTTCATTTACATAGGTTTTTTCTAAATCAGAAGGAGAAGTACTTATTGTAGAAATTTTTTCTTTTTTCTTTCCTGATTTTTTGATAGAAAGAATTGCATCATATGCAATATTTATAGCCAAATATTCAATGGCAATTAACAAACCACAAATACAAATTGCAGCAGAAATTTTTAAAATAAACACAGGTTCTGTTGAACCAGGTAAAATTTTGTTACAAATTCTTTCTGTTGCAACAACAGTGTAAAAAGGTAACAGTGAAGCTGCAAGAATTACGGCTTTCTTTTTAGAAAAATTAACCGAAAGCAAAAATATTGCAGATACAAACAAAAATATCGGAACAAGAATTGCAGAATACCCGTAGGCAGAAAGAAGAACGTTTCCAATTTCAAAAAAGCCTAACAAGTTACTTGTAATTCCGTAATTTAAAAATTGAACCATTATTGATATAGTAAAAAAGGCAGCTAAAAATAAAAGCACAATGCCGCCAAAAATTATAGATTTTTCAGATTGTTTCATAATTTAAATATCGGAATATTTTTTTTATTTTTTTAGCATAAAAGATACAAAAGGTGTTATCGAAAAAACTCCATAATCAGAATAATCTTGAGGATAATAAGCTTGTGCAATTGAATAAAAGTCGTAACTTACTTTTGAACCAAAGCCAAAGCCCATATTATGTCGGTTTATTTTTGAATTTTTAAAATAAACTCTTCCACCAAGTTCCATTGCAACACCCAATGTAAGATTTGTTAATTTATCATAATCTATATAGAAAAAACCAATTTTTGGACCTACAGAAATATCTGCTGCAAAGTTTTTAGAAAAATTAAACTGACACGTTGCACCACAAATATTATCCATAATTAAAGCCCAAAATAGATTATCTTTGCGGTTAAGTTCTAACAATGTTCCATTCATATTAATTTTTGTAGAAAGCGGAAAATTCAAATTCAAACTATACCAAAAACCAAGTTGAAAATTAGTTTCATTTGTATACACTATAGAACCATCATCAGCATTTATTACAAAATCTGTTGAATCTTCACTTGATAAAGAAAAATGTCTATATGAAAAATCAAAACCAAAACCATTCATGTGAGAATCTGTTTTTGTATTTTTGTAAGTAGAATATTCATTAAAAATTATATAATTTGTTCCAATAGAATAAACACTTTCTGCAGTTAAAGAGAAAAAAAGTGAAAGTAAAATTATTTGAAACAAGACAAATTTTTTCATATTATCCTCACAAAAAACAATTTCAATCTAATTATATCACACTTTTTTAATACTGTGCATGTTGACAATGACAAAATCACTATTTTATAATCAATTTTATGCAAGATTATAAGAAAGAATTTATCGATTTTATGGTAGAAAGCCAAGTGCTAAAATTTGGAAGTTTTACACTTAAAAGTGGAAGACAATCACCTTTTTTTATGAATGCAGGTGCGTATATTACTGGTAGCCAATTACAAAAATTAGGACAATACTACGCAAAAGCAATCTACGAAAACTATGGCGCAGATTTTGATGTGCTTTTTGGACCAGCTTACAAAGGAATTCCTTTAAGTGTAGCAACCGTTATTGCATTTAGCCAACTTTACGGCAAAGAAATTCGTTATTGTTCAAACAGAAAAGAAGCAAAAGACCACGGTGGAGATACAGGCCTTTTACTAGGAAGTACTATCAAAGAAGGTGACAAAATCGTTATTATTGAAGATGTTACAACTTCTGGAAAATCCATTGAAGAAACCTTCCCAATTATCAAAGCTCAATGCCCAAATCCAGACAAAATTGAAATCAAAGGATTGATGGTTTCTCTAAATCGCCAAGAACGAGGGAAAGGCGAAAAATCTGCCCTTGAAGAAATTACAGATTTATACGGATTCCCTGCTAATGCCATCGTTACAATGAGCGAAGTTGTAGAATATCTTTACAACAAACCTACAGGAAAAGATGGAAAAATCATCATTGACGATAAAATAAAACAAGATATTGATAATTACTATAAAGAATACGGTGTAAAATAAAAGTCAGCAAAAAAATGCTAAATTATCCACAAGTTATCCACACTTTATTTTTTTAGATTGTAGATAACTTGTGAAGATATTATTCCTTGTAATTTAAGGAATTATATCTTCATAAAAAAAATACTGAAATTTCAAGAATAATAACAGTTTTCTTATATATCTAATTCCTTATAATATAAGCAATTATAAATCTTTAAAAATATTCTTTTTGTAGCAAAAAAAAGTAAATTATTTTTGTAAAAAATTAAAAAAAATTAAATTTTTTTAAACTGTGAAAAACCTTATAAATACTAGGTTTTTTGGACTTTTCCACAAGTTATTAACATAAAATAACTACTTGACATAATTTTTTTTAATTTTATCATCAACTTATGAAAAGAATTATTTTAGCGTTATTATTAGTAATTTTATCTAGTTTTAACTATGCACAATCAGCAGAAATTGAAGAAAAAGCAATAAATCATTTTAATGATTTTAGAATGGAATTAGAACAATTTTCAGAACCAAAACTTATTTTGGAAAAAATATCAAATTATGAACAAAATTTGTATTCACAAAAAGAATTTCAGGATTTTTCTTCTGAAACAAAACTAATTTTGGAAAATATGATTTTTTTAGAAAAAGTTAAAAATCAAGTAAAACTAATAGAAGATGATAAAACTGCAAAAAAATCATTAAAAGAAAAATTTTCTTTACAAATCGATAAAACAGCAAAAACGATATTAGATTTGCAAAATTCCAATAAAATTCCTAGCAAGTGGCTTTTTACAAATCAAGGAGATTTGATTTCTTTTTCATTACAGTTTGCAACATTAACACAAGCAATAAAAAGTGGCTTAGAAGTAAAAACCTACTACGAACAAGCAATAAATCAAGATGCAACTATGTCTTTTGCTTTAGTAAATCTTGGAATGTGGTATTATTATGTTCCTTCTATTGCAGGTGGTGACAAAGAAAAAACTTATCAATACTTAAAAAAAGCAGTAGATTCAGCAAAAACTTTAAGCGAAGAATATTTTTCAAAAATAATTTACTCTCAAATTCTATTTGAAAGAGAAAATTTTCAAGAAGCAAAGAAAGTTCTACAAGAAGCAAAAAAAATTTGTCCTAACAGTATTGCCATACAAACTATGGAAAAGTTGAATAATGCAGAAATCTCTTGGATAGAATATTCAACTAATCCAAAAAAATATGAAAAATTACTAAAAGACTAAACTGTTCCTTCATAAACAATTTTTTCGCTACTATCGATGGTAACAGTTGAACCTGGTTCAAGTTTTTTCATTGCGTCTGTAACTTGAGAAATCCAAATTAAGTTTGGATTGATAAGAGAAAGAATTTCTTCATCCATTTCAGTTGGATTTTCAATAACCAAACCGTCAACAACACGCAAAATTGGAACAAATGCCATATCAAGATTTCTTGTAACCAAAATTTCGGCACTTTCTTTTTTAAGAGCTTTTACTGCATCTTGTGCATCTTCAGCCCTAATTACACGACCAGTAACTTTTGTAGAAGTTTCTCCCTCTTTTGAAGTGATTACACCTCCACTTCGTTGACCACGAGCCAAAACAGTTCCAACTAACAAAACTCTTATTGTGTTTATCATCATTGGACTAAAAATTGGCATACCACAAACCATAACAATTCTGTCAGATTTAGAAACAACCTTTGCCTCTAACCCAATTTTCAAGGCGTTTTGAATCATTTCTTCTGAATCTTCAGCAATTTTCACAAGCAAAGGATAAACGCCCCAATTCAATAAAAGTTGACGATATACTGTTTCATTTGGAGTAGCAGCGATTACCATTTGTTCAGGTCTAAAACGGCTTATTAAACGAGGTGTATTTCCACTAATCGTTGGAACAAGTAAAGATGTTGCTTGAATATCTGTTGCAGTTGCATAAGCAGCATGAGCCATAACACTTCCAATATCAGAAGGATTAGAACCTGTCCAGTTTGCAGAATTTTGGTTAAAGTTTCTCATTTTTTCTTTATAAGTTTCAGAACCTTCAACTGTTCGGGCAATTTTATCCATTGTTTTTACAGATTCCACAGGATAAGCTCCGTTTGCAGTTTCACCAGAAAGCATAACTGCGTCAGTTCCGTCAAAAATTGCGTTGGCAACATCAGTAAGTTCTGCACGAGTAGGACGAGGATTTGTAATCATTGAATCTAACATTTGAGTTGCAGTAATTACAGGTTTTCCAGCCCGATTACAAGCTTGAATTATTTTTTTCTGTGCAAGAGGAATTCTTTCTGTTGCAAGCTGAACACCTAAATCACCTCTAGCAACCATAACGCCAGAAGCAACTTCGATAATATCTTCTATATCATCAAGCCCTTCTTCATTTTCAATTTTTGCAATAACTCTAACCTTTGAATTAAAGGGTTCAATAAATCGTAAAATTGAAACCACATCAGAAGCAGAACTAATAAAACTTGCTGCAATAAAATCCACACCGATTTTTATACCAAACTCAATATCTTTTTTATCTTGCTCACTTAAAACTGGAATATCTGGATGTATTCCGATAACATTTACATTTTTTTTACTTCCGATAGAACCACTGTTCAATGCTTTACAAGTTATAGTTGAGGTTTTATCTGTTTCTAAAACTAACATTTCAATTAAGCCATCGGCAATTAGAATTTTACAATCTTTTTCAATTTCTTCAGGAAGTTTTTTCCAACTCAAAGATATTTTTCCAGGAGTTACTAAAGTTTCACCATCATAGACAGGTTCAACGCATGAACAATCATCATTTGTCATTAAAAAAATATCACCTGAATTGATTTTTATTTTTCCACCATTTTTTCCGTCATCAACAACTGTTCCTGTTCTAATTTCAGGTCCTTTTGTATCAAGCAAAATTGCACAAGGAATTTTTGTAATTCTACTAGCTTCTCGAACTGTTTCTATATTTTTTTTATGATATTCATGTGTTCCATGAGAAAAATTAAATCTTGCAACATTCATTCCAGAACGAAGCAAATCACAAACAACTTCTAAATTTTCTGTTGTCGGTCCCATAGAACAGACAATCTTTGTTTTTCTTCCCTTCATATTTTTATTATATACTATTTATTCTTTACTAACAATAAGAAAAAGGATATAACGTAATTATGGAAAACAATTCAATCAGAAATTATGAAGCAAGAAAAATATCTCTTTTTAAATTAGCTTGGCCAATTTTTATTCAAATGATTTTATCAATGACTTTAGGTTATATCGATACAATCATGATAAGTCATTATTCGGAAACAGCCGTAGGTGCAATCGGAAATGCAAATCAAATTATGGGATTTTTACGACTTGCTTTTTCTATAATTACAAGTGCAACAGGAGTAATTGTTGCTCAATATATCGGTGCAAAACAAACTGAAAAAATGAATCAAATTTACACGGTTTCTGTTTTGTTTAACTTAGTTTTAAGTGTAGCAGTTTGTTTTATAATTACAACTTTTAGTAGACCACTTTTAACAGCAATTCAAATTCCTTCAATAATGATGGAAGATGCAAATGCTTACATGAAAATTGTAGGATTTTTCCTTTTTACAGATGCAATCGTAATGATTTTTTCACAAGTATTTAATTGTCACGGAAAAACAAGTGTAGGAATGTTCATCTTTTTTGGAATGAATGTTATGAATATCATCGGAAATTACACTTTCCTTTATGGACCACTTTCTCATCTTAATCTTGGAGTAAAAGGAGTTGCAATTTCTACATCTGTAAGTAGTTCTTTAGGAATGATTATTTCATATATTCTATTTAGAAAAATTATTAAAGGAAAACTATCTTTTAAACTTTTAAAACCTTTCCCAAAAGATTTACTATTAAAATTGATAAAACTTGGAATTCCAACTGCTGGCGAAAATATTTCATATAACATAGCTCAAATTATTATTACCGCTTTTGTAAACACAATGGGACCAGAAGCAATTAACGCAAAAATCTTTTGTAATATGCTAACTTTATTTTCATTGATTTATTCAAATGCAATGGCAGGTGCAACATCAATTATAGTGGGACAAAGTGTTGGTGCAAACGATTACGATTATGCATATAAACGAGTTTTAAAAAGTTTAAATAGTGCAATGGCAATTTCTATCATTGTTTCAATTGCAAACTTCTTACTTTCAAGATGGACTCTAGGACTTTTTACAGAAAACTCTACGATTATCGAAATTGGTAGAAAAGTAATGTTTGTTGCAATTTTCTTAGAAATAGGAAGATGTATAAACTTAATTGTTATCCGAAGTATGCGTTCTGCAGGGGACGTAGTTTTTCCAACAGTTTTAGGAATTGGTTCTATGTGGGGAATTTCTGTAGTTTTCACTTGGATTTTAGGAATTTTCTTTCACCTTGGAATTGTGGGAGCTTGGATTGCAATGGCAGCTGATGAAATTTTTAGAGGCATTGTAGTTTTTATCCGTTGGATTGTGGGCTCATGGCGAGGAAAATCCGTAGTAGAAAAGAATACAGAAAATTAAAAAATTTACCGATAATAAAACATAGATGTTTAAATTTTCCTTTGGAGGATTTTTTGTGAAAAAGATTATTTTATCAGTTTTACTTTTTGGTTTTTCTTTGTTGATATTATCTTGTCTAAATGGATTTACTTCTGGAGAGGATGAACCTGTTACATCAGTAACAATAGAAGCACCAGATTTCTATATTTCTAGTTATAGTGGAACAAGTATGAATGCAGAAACAATGAAACTTTATTATTCGTATGCAGTTCCTCCTGAAGGCAAAGACCCAACAACCCTTCTTGATATTCGACCTATGATTTACGGAGTACCTAATACAGAAGAAACTTTTTCCAATATAGTTGTTTCTACAACAAAAGAATATACAGAAATAGAAAAAACTGGAATAGACACTTCCATTTGGGATTTTTGGGTGGATTCAAAAGATAATTGGAAATTTGAAGCTAACGCAAATTACAATGTAAGTTTTGAAGCAAAATCTTCTGTGGCAGATTCTATCGTACTTGTAGAATTAAAAGATAGTACCAAAACATTACGAGGTGCAAATATCTGTCCAAAACTTACAGAAGAATATCAAACATTTTCTTTTGAAACAGGATCCTATGATAGAGAATGGAATGGACATTTACAAATAGCCCTAGGATTTTTTGAAGGAATAATATCTATAAAAAATCTTAAAATTGAAAAAATCGAAGGAACATCTTTGCCTTACGGAATTCATTTAGGAAGTAAAGATGATAAAATCTCAACTGAAAAAATTGAAAATGGAGTAACTTTTTCTTTTGAAACATTAAATCCAGATACTATTCCAAATTCTAGTTGGCCTATTATCAATACTGGATTTGCAATAGAAGATAACAAACTTTATGAAGTAACTTTCAATGCAAGTGCAAATGAAAAAGATGTTACTTTGAATATTGGCGCATATTCTATCGACAGCAAATATTCTCATTCTTGGAAAGTTGTAAATATCGGAACAAAGCCAATTCCTGTAAAAATGTATGTTCCAGGTGCTGTAAAAAATGATGAAAAATACAGATTTTTAGATATCGATTTTAATACAGCTAAAAATAATTCAATAACAATTACTGATGTTAAAGTTGCTGAAGTTACTGAAATGCCTCAAGATATAGACTTGTTTGTAAAAATAAATGATAAATTCGGGGAAATTACAAAAGAAACACCTTACACCATCGCACAAATTCCATCTGGTGGAAGTTTTACTTTTGACATGGCTTTTTCAAAAATAAACTCCACAGAAATTAATTGGGAAAATTTTAGTAGGATTAGTGAATTTTCTAATAATTGTAAATTTCCAGAATCTTTAGATATTTTAAATGAAATTGAATCTTCTGCTGAAGTTAAAAGAACTTTTACAAACAACACAACAGAAGAAAAATATTACAAAATTTCACTTGATTCAAATTGGAAGATTATTTTAGAAGAAACAGAATTTTCTGTAATTGACGGAAGTACAACTCCATAAAAATTTCTTAAAAAAATCTTCGTAGTTTGATTGCATCTGCTGGGCAAATTTCGTGACAGCAAAAACAATGCAAACATTTAGTTGCATCGCTTAACTGTGCTGTTCCATTTTTGCCCGTCATTTTTATTATCTGTGCAGGACAAATCTGTTTACATCGTTGGCACTTTAAACATTTACTTTGCTTAAAATGAACATTACGAGTTAAAATTTTTGTGGCAAGAAAATCTAACCAACCTGGAAGCATTTTTCCTAAAGTTTGGGAAGGCTCTTTTACAATTTTGAAATTACGAGTTTGTTCTCTGATTTCCTCTATAGATTCTCCTAAAACTTTAATTTGCTCAGGATTATCAAGCCAAATTTTTCTTTCTAAAGCATCCTTTAAATTTACTACTTCATAAGGATTATAACCAACGATTTCTGCACAAAACCAATCTAATGCAAGAATATTATCAGAACTTGCTAAAAATCCTAACTTTACAGGATCGCCACTTCCAGGCCCACCAGGACCTTCCATTCCAACAATTGCATCCATAACAGCATAACAAGGTTTTGCACAAATATTCAAATCAGTTAAGAAGGCACCAAAATCTTCTTTTTTTGGAAAGCGATAATGACTTTGTGCTTTATCAAGACCAACCATCAAACCAAAAAGATTTTTCATCGCTCCTGTATAAGACATAAACTGATGTGTTTTCAATTTTGAAAGAGAAACAACAATATCTGCTTTTTCAAAAGCAGTTGCAAAACTAAATTGCTTTACAATTTTTCCTTCTGGACAAGGAACTATCAAACTTCCATTAAAATCTGCCCATATTCCTCCGTTTTGTTCTACAATATCATAAAGACCAATTGATTTTGCTGCATTTGTGGAATTTGCAATTGCAGGAGATTCCCCAACTAAAACTTCTTTTGCACCAAGTTCAACAAAGGCTTTTACACAAGCGCCCACAACAACAGGATGAGTACAAACTGCATCTTCAACTTTTTTTGGATAAAGAATATTTGGTTTTAAAAGAACAGTTTTTCCTTTTACATCTGGTGGAGGAACTAATTCTAAAAGTTTTTTTACACTCTGATAAACTGATGAAAATTCATATTCATCACATTTTTGAACAGCCACAGAAGTGGACATAGTTTTATTGAAAGTTTGCATATTTTTAGGATATATCACAAAATAAAAAAAGACAAGGAGTAATAATTTGTTTTTTTTGTATATAAAAAACTCCCAAGGTTCGATAAAAATTTCAAACCTCGAGAGTTATCTTTTTTTATACTAATTATTTATTCTAAAATTAGTTTTTTTATACTTCTTCTACTTTTAAAGTAACTGTTCCTTCTTGTGAACAAGTAACTGTAATTTTATATGTTGTATCAACAACAAAACCTGTCACTTTAATATCATTTCCTTGCACAGCATCAATTAAAACCGCATCACCTCCAATTATAGGCTGATTAGCTGGATCTGCGATACCATAAGAAGTACCATCCCATGAACCAGCAGAAGTTCTCAATTTGAAAGCACATGTTCCAGATTGACTTCCCCAACCATTCATATAATCTTGATAAGTAAAAGTTGTAGTATAAACACCATTATCTTCATAGATTAAATTAAGTGTAACAGTTTCATCATAAACATAAGTTCCTGCATCAGTTTCACTTGCTGTAACAGAAAAATCACCAATTATATCGCCATTTGCAAAAAGTAAAAGATTATCTTGCCATTTAGCATATACTGTACACTCTGAATCTACTGAAGATATAAAATCATCTCCATTTTCTGTAAGAGTCCAACCAACAAAAGTGTAACCTTCTTTTTCTGGTTTTACTGCCAATAAATTACTAACATCTAATGTTACATTTGAAGAACTTCCGTTAAAAGTACCATCATTTAAATCAAATGTTACAGAATAAGTAGGCAATTCTTCTACAATAATTCGATAATCATGATAAATCCACAACTTAAATTCTCGATCAATAACAGTATTATTTGTTATTACAGATCTACCATCTTTATTTGTTGAAATATCTAAAATTTCAGAACCTGTAACATAACGTAATTCTACAACATTTGACCAATCGTGATCAAAATTTTCTGCACCAATTTGAGCAAAAATTTCATAAGATTCACCAGCAGGAATAGTTATATCCTGTCCAGAACCTAGATAACCCATAAATTGATTCCAATAATCGTTTTCACCTTGTAATGCAAATAACACATCGGGTTTTTCTTCTGATCCTACAATTTCAACTGTAAAGTTTGAAATTGTAATTGTTGATATAGCTGAACTACTAAAACCGATGTCCATAAAATCATATTCAGTAGAATTATCAGTTCCTACATGGGGAACATATAAACTAAAATTTGTTGGTGTTGAAGAGATTTCCTGATGGTTCCAAGATTTTGAAAATTTTTCTTGAGATGCCCTTGCAACAAAATTTAAATTTGTAGTTTCTGTAGCACTTGCATCAAAAGTAATTTTATATAAATTACCTAATTCTGCCTTTTGCCCAGAAATTTTTATCCATTCAGATGTATCTCTAATTTCTACAGTAAATCCATTTTCTGTCCTATTTGAAATAACAGAATTGTTATATTCTGTAACAGGAAGAAGATTTGTATTAACTCCTTCAACTTTTAAATTACGAAGATAAACAACATCTGTAGTTCCAACATAAACTATAAATTGAGCAAGCCAATCGCCTTGCCAAGATCCTGCTTCAAATTCAATTGTTTGCCATTCTGTATTGATGGTCTTTTTTACTTGAACATGAGATTCAGTTCTAAGATAATCTGCTAATCTAAAAATAACATCTTTTTCAGAATCAGATTTTACTTCAACAGAAACTTTGTAGTTTTGATTTGCAGACATTTCAAATTCTTCTGTTGCTGTAACATAATAATCCCATTCAGAATTTGCTGTTTCAGCATTTGGATTTTCAATCATAACTTCTGTATCAAACTTTGTAACTGTAACTGATGAATCAGAAGAAATAAAATTTGTTTCGTCGATTACAGTAGTTGGCCAAAATTCATCTATTTTTGAAAAATCTACATCGTAGGCTCTATAGAAATAACAATTATTCAATCTAAACGAATTATCTAAAATTTCAAATGACTCTGAATCGTCCAATGTAACGATATTTCCCGAAACAGTATAGGTTAAATCAGAAGTTTCAATTTCTCCATCTGCAACTTGAAACGCAGTTCCATTACTAGCCTGTACGAATAAAAGAGTCTCTGAATAAGTAACCCAAACACCTGCTAAAGAATCATTTTCTACATTTTCATCTACACGAGAAAAATTTGTATCTTCGTAGTTTATAGTTCCATCTTCATTTATTTCTAAATCATAAGTTACAGAACCGTCAGTAATAGTTGCTACATCACCTGAATATGAATATGGCATAATACCATCAAGTTCACCAGCATAGAAAGTCATTGTATCATCTGAAAAAATCAGATACCAAATAGAAGAATCTTCAAAAGATGCATACCAAGTTCCTTTAAATTGATTTACATTAGAAACGTTTGGAATCCATTTTGCATATACAGTTAAATTATTTTCTGTAACTGTGTATGGGAAAGTCATTAGATTATTAAATTCAGAATCAGTGTACCAACCAGCAAAAGTATAATCTGTTCCTTCGTAAATTAGTGTAGGGAAAGTTTCGATTTGTGATCCAATATCTACATACATATACATTGAATCCCAATTTTCTAGTTTTCCACGTTCTGATTCAAAGTAAATCAAACTTTGCTTTTGGCCAAGATTTTTTCCAGAATAGGTTTTATTTGAATCAAATTCTTCAAGTTTTACATTAGAAAGCTGAATGTATTCAATCCCATCAGTTAATTCCATATCTTTTGTCCAGAAACAAAGACCAAACATATTATTTACTTCTGTTTCTGGTACATCAAAAATTATATAATAATCTCCACTTCCTGTTAAATCTGAATATGAGCCAATATCTTTTTCCGTAGTTCCGTTGCGTAAATTTATACAACCAGTTAAATTTTTATCATCTGTAAAAGAGAATACATATTTTCCTGCTTGTTTAATTTCTTTTTCATATCCAAATTGAAGTTTCCAGTTATTAAAGGATTCTTCTCTTCTTTCGATAGATCGTTGAACTTTTATAGAATCTTCAGACATATCTTGTAATACAATCCAGTTAGCAGGATAGGTTCTACAGGAGGAATCACTCCAAATGCTCCATTGTGGGAAATCTGCTTTCTTTTCCCAAACACCATTTTTTTCAATCCACATAGGAGTGATATAACAATCTTTAATGTAGGTATCACCTTGATTTAATCTAAATTGAAATTCAATCTCTTCATTTAAATCTTCTGAAGTTAAATAAAATTGATATGTGTATTTTTTATATTCTGTAGTAAGATCAATTGTAGGAGATAATAACTCTAACTCATCATCATAATTTCTAATACAAAGTGTTTGAGTTCTTTCTGTATCAGCTTTTGCCCAGAAAGAAATAATGTATGCTGTAGAACTATTAAATCTACGAGAAAACATCATAGAATGTTTCCAGTTTGCATCTAGAGTAGAACCTACAGTTCCAACAGCCTCCGAACCTGAATTTTCAAGTTCTACATTTTCTGTTCCTGTTTGTTCTTTTTGGTAATCATAAACTTTCCAGTTTAGTGCAACAGTTGTAGGTTTTGTAACACCTTCAGATACTGTAATTTTTTCTTCTTCAACAACAGTTCCTTTTTCAGTAGCAACAACTTCTAGTTTTACATCGCTAGATTCAACATGAATTGTTGCAGTTTCGTTAGTTGTTTCATTTTTTACTTCTGCAATAATTTGATCTACAGAAGTATTTCCTTTTAAAGTGATTTTTTCTACGGATTTATCAATAAGAATTTCGCCAAAGTCGGCTGTAGAATCTTCTGTGTTTTCAATTTCTGAATCAAGAGTACAGTTTGTAGAAATAACTGCACTTTCAACTTTTGCAGCTTTTCCATCATCTGCTTTTAAAACAATACGAACATTTTCTTTTGCAACTTGAAGATTTTTTATAGTGGTTGCAGCAATATGAATTGAATTTGCACCACCGCCTCTAACATAAAGACTTTGAACTTCATAACAATTTGAAATTTCAAAATCTCCATCTCTAATTTCTTCATCAGCTAAAACGCTTTCAACATTTCTTAAATTTTCAAAAACAACCCTGTCACTTTTTACAACAAAGGTTGCATTTTTTAAATTACCATCACAAATTGTTATAGGTTTATCAATTGTGTAAGAATCAGAATCTTTAATTTCAAGATCTTCTTTTCCAAGATTAATAACATCACCACTAGGAGCAGAATTAATTCTTTCTTTTAGTGTTTTAGATTGTCCCCCCCCCCGTGATAGGATTTTCATTGTTTGGAGGAGTTACAGGATTATCACCTGGTTTTTCTCCACAAGCTGCTAGTATAAATAACATACTCAACACAGCAATCACAGATAACAAGATTTTTTTCATCTTTATCTTCTCCCTTTAGTAGTTTATATTTTCCTATTTGAAAAACATTAATTAATTTTATCATACAAAGTAATAAAAATCTATATTAACTCAGTTATCCACATAATAAAAAAAGACAAGGAGTTCTAATTTCAAAGTGTTTGAAAAAAGATTTCCTTGCCTTTTTATGAAATGAAAAAATTTTATCTTAGCGTTTCTTTTTTAGAATAAAAAATGCAATCACACTAAGAACAGTTAAGACGCTACCACATATTATCATTAGAGTAGAACTTGCGTATAACTTTAATCCTACTTTTAATTTTGTAACATCTGCATCATCTGACATATCAAGAATGTCATCAAGTGTTATTGTTTCACCAAAAATTTTCATTTCACCATTCATTACTTTAGAAACTAATGATGGAGAAAGTTTTTCTCCGAGGAAAAAATTTAATGATTCATTAACTTCTTTAACATCCTTGTTCAAATCAACTGCCAAACGACATCCAACACCACCTAACAAAAGTACGATTCCAATAATCATACAAATGATAGCAATTTTTTTCATATTCCTTTCCTCCTTTTATATGAAACCACTGCTTATTAATACATAAATTCTAAGAAATCAGGAATTCTTTTTGACCAAGCTTGTTCATTATGAGAATGACCTACACTTTCTTGATAGAATAAATCGCCCTCATCTGATGGTTTTTCAGCTTGTTTATATCCTTTACTTAAAATGTATTCTTTCAAATATTGTGTTCCAGGAAGCAAAATCATTTCTAATGCGTCCCCTGTTCCACAGTCAATGTAGAATTTAACTTTTTTATCGCTGGAAAAATTAAATCCGTCTTCTTTAATAATTTGTTCAAATCCAGTACTTCCGCCAGAAAATAAACCTGCACCACTAAATACATCTGGATTTTGGCTAGCAATATAAGCAGAACAGAAAGCTCCATAACTACTTCCTGCTATTACACGACCACTTCTGTCTGAAATTGTATTATAATTTTTTTCGATTAAAGGAATAATTTCTTCTACAATCATCAAACGATGTTCATTTGCATATCGTTTAAATTCAGCTGAATCTGTAACTGGCTCATCAGGAAGTTCATCGCACCAACCAGCATATTCTTTTGTTCGATTACGATTATTTGAAATTCCAACAATGATTGCACTTTGAATTTTACCTTCTTGAACAAGGCGTTCCATTGAAGTTTCAACTTTCCAACCTCTCCATGGCAAACTTTTTTCGTCCCAAACATTTTGACCATCTAACATATACAAAACTGGAAATTTCTTTTCATTATCGATATTGTTCAAATATTCAGCTGGAAGATAAACATAAATATCTCTTGCTCCCATCCATTCATATTTGCTTTCAAATCTAAAAATTTCTAAGCCTCCAACTTTATCAGAAAGACGAGCTAAACTTGATTTTTTTCTATCACAATGTTTTAAAGGATTTGCAGGATCGTTTTCTTGGTATCCATCGTTTTCTTTTATCATATAAGTTAAAAATGCCTTGTCTGTTTTTAGTTTTACAGTTTTATAAAAAATAGGAGTTTTCTTAATATTCTTTAATTCTGTTCCAGAAAGTTCAGGATGATTATCACAAGAAATTGTAATTACAGAAGGATTTTTTGCATCAAAGTCTTTATCAAAATACAAAAAAGTTATTTCATAATTTCCTTCCCCTTTATCAACAATGACAGGACTTCCGTTTTCTTTAACAAATTTATCAAATATAGATTTTTGTACATTTAATAAATCTTCACCTTGATTTTCTTTACCAGCTGCTTTTAATTCTGCCGTAAAATTTTTTAGTAATTTTCCTTGTGCAAAAACATTTGTTACCAAACACAATGCTAATAACAAAAAAAAGATTTTTCTAAAATTCTTCATGTTTCCTCCAAAAATTTATTTATTCACTTTCTATTGTAACACGATATTTAAATTTCATGTTGTAATATTTTTATTAAAAATACTTAAATTAAACTTGTTCTTTAATATACTTTTTATTTTTTACAAAATTTACTAATATCTAAAAATGCAAATAGAATTTAAAACACGATATAAAATAAATAATTTTTTTCTTTACGTTTTTGGCTTTTTTAAAAGTCTTCAATTTTTTGGTTCTCTTTGTGTTCCGTTTTATTTAATCCGATTGGAACTTTCTTATACTTGGATGTTTGCCATTGAAACTATTTTTTCTGTTTGTGTTTTTATTTTTGAAATTCCAACAGGAATTATTGCTGACAAATTTGGCAGAAAAATTTCTCTCATTTTAGGTTCTTTACTTTTTGGTTTTTCTTTTTTAATTCTTGGATTTTTCAAAACAATTCCACTTTTAATTTTTTCACAAATTATTGGTGCTGTGGGAATAAGTTTGATTAGTGGAGCAGATTCAAGTTTAATTTACGAAAATGCAAATTCCGTAGGAAAAACTCAAGAAGAAATTTCAGAAATTGCAAGTCGTTATTCTGGATTCAAAACTCTTGCTTTACTTATTGCTTTTCCTGTAGGTAGTCTTTTTGTTTCTAGTGGAATTATGGAATACAAAGCGGCTTTAGGATTTGTGTTTGCGTTAACAGGCATTGGTCTTTTTGTTGCTGCATTTTTTATTTCTTTCGTAAAAGAACCTACTTGCATAGAAAAATCTTTTCATAAAACAAAATCTTCACTTTTAGAAAATGCAAAAGGATGTTTACAAGCTTTTATAAATCCTAGTTTACAAAAAATCAGTTTAAACTATTCGATAATTTCTGCTTTTACATTTTTGATGTTTTGGTTTTACCAATCTTTATTATTTGAAAACAAAGTAGATATCGGCTGGAATGGTTTTGTTGCAGCAGGATTTAATCTTGGTGCAAGTCTTTTACTTTTTGCAAGTGGATTTATTCAAAAGAAAATCGGTACAAAACGAACAATATTTTTATCAGCTTTAATTCCAGGTCTTTTGTATATTTTGATTTTTGCTTTCTATAATAATCTAGTTGTAATTTTAATTGGAATTTTTGGAATAACCATGTCAAAACTTTTTAGAGAACCAATCATGATTACCCAGATGAATACCCAAATTGAAGATAAAAATAGAGCTACAGTTTTATCTGGAGTTTCTATGTTTAGTAGAATTATAACCGCAATTTTTTATCCATTGTCTGGCTTACTAATGGATACAAATCCAAAAATCACATATTTAGTAGTTGGAATTGCCACAGTAATTGTTAGCATTTTATTAAAAGAAAAAAATTCTTCTACCTAAAAAACAAGCCCCACCAGAATAATTCTAGCGGGGCTAAATTTTTAAGCAAGTATATCAGTTTTATTTTAACATAAGAAGTTGTTTAAGTTCTGCATTTGTGTCAGAAAATTTTTCATAAAATCTTGTTGATAAATCAATTCTACCAATGATAATATTTGTTCCTCTAACCATACAAGGATACAAATCATTACCTACAATTGAGTACGAAGTAATTTCATAATTTTCAGAATTTGGAACATCCCACATCATATCTTCAATTTCAGATAATTCTGGATCAAACTTTAAGATTGTATGACAACCTGTTTCTTCCCCTATTGAGTTAATAATTGAGTTTCTAAAATAAAAAACATTATCATAAACCGTAATTGAAGATATTTTTAATGTTTCATCGTAGTCTAGAATAACATATTCACAAACACCTACACCGTCGCTATCTGTAAGTTGAACAATTTTATTGCTTGATTCGTCAACAGCGTACAATGCATTATTTGCAAAATTTAACTTTCGTAGATAGTCCCAATTAATACCTGTATTATTGTCACCAACTACAATAGCTGATTTGTCTGTTTCAGGAATAAAACAAGTTTTTGATAAGAATTCAGAATAGTAGTAACCATCATCAATTGCTTCACGTAATCTACTCATTCTTTTTGGATCAGCATCTAAAAATTTAATAGCTTCTTCATTTCTCAAATCAGTATATAAAACTGAATAATTATTATCATCTTTAAAACATTCTAATGAAAAATCAATTGTGTTTCTTCCACAGGCTTCTGCAAATTTTGCTAAAACCTTTGTTGCATCAACATTTCCTGTATCATCAAAAAATTCATCCTTCCAGATATAATCATAATTACTACTTGATTGAAGAAATTCTACAGAAAAGTAATAAACATAGGAGTCAAAACCACCAGCCATTTCCCAATTAAACAAATTTGGATCAATTTTTATATCAGAATCTTTACGATAAAAAATATCTGCAAAAAAGTTATTATCGTATGCATTGTAGATATTTTGTTTTTGATATCTATCAGAATTTATTGCATTAGCTAAAAGTTGTAATAAATCTTTTTCGATAATAACTTCAAATAATTCTTCATCTGCTAGTTGATTACCATATTTATCCCTTGTTTCTGTTGCAAGTTTTTCAAAACCCTCTATGTTTGCAAATTCATCAAAACGAATTTCATATTCATCTCGATAATTAAAAAATTTAAAATTTCCGTTTGTATAATCTCCTTTAGTTTTCAAATAGTCTAATAATTCTGCAAACAGATAATTTACAATAGCTTCATAATCAATTTTTGAAGTTACAGAATCTATAAAATAATAATATTTAGAAGACCAGTCAGTTGCATCAAAATCATAAGCAGATCCTCTTCCTGCTAAAGAATATTTATAATACCAACTACCAGAATTATTATCGTAAGAATATCGCAAAATATCCTCTGCTTCAAAATAATCAGTTGAAGAAGAATCATTACTAGTGTTACCTCCAACTAACTCTCTATTTTCGCTATTATATCCACCTTTTCTGTATGGAATTCTATAGAGTTTACTATCTAAAATGAAATAAACTTCTCTTGTTTCTTCATTGTAAATCCATTGAGATACAGAAACTCCTCCATTTGATTGATACCATAAATTTGAAGGATTATCTGGATCAGAAACAGGAATTGCTCTTAAAAAGTTTGCAGAAACATCTCCAGATCTATACCCCTTTACAAAAAGCCAATCTCCACTATTACTAACATAAAATTCTTCATAAGTTGTATCAGAAACTGCTGCTACCAATTTTTCTGATGTTTTAGTTCTTGGATTAAATTTATAAATTACATCAGTCCATGAACTACCTGTATTTTCATTGGCGATATAATAAACATTCCCCCTATTATCAAAATTCATTTGATAAATATATTCATTATTTTCCCATTTTGCTTTTATGGAAGAATCTTTATCTGTTGTTAAAATATCGTGATAAGTTCCATCTTCAAAAACACAGAGAAATTTACCTAGTCTATATTCTTTAGAACTTTGCCAATAACCATCTTTATCATAACTTTCCTCATACCAATACGAATTATTACTAAAAATTATATAAATTTCATTTGAGCCTTCAACAGGAGATTTAGTTACATAAGAAACATCAGACAAATTACAATTTGCTGGAACATTCATAAATTTTTCTATAGAACCATCTTCCTTAATTTTTAATAATTTTTCATCGCCACCAGAACGTGGATAAATTCCATTACGAGATTCGTAAGCATTTTCTGAAACAGCAAGTCCTGCTATTGAACTCATATTAAAAGAAAATCCAGATACTTTACTAGGATTAGTATCCTGATTTTCGTCCTTATCAGGTTCTTTGTTAGAATCCTGATTATCGCCTTGGTTAATACCTGGTTCATTTTCAATAGGTGTAGAACTTCCATCATCACAAGATGTTAAACACATTCCTAGTACAAAAACAACCAAGAACGAAAACATCACTGTTTTCAAAAAAGTTTTAATCTTCATAAAAACCTCCATTAATACATAAAATTGCAAGTAATTATTTATATTATACTTGCAGATACATTACATTTTATCATCATTTGTCTTATTTATGCAAGTAAAATTTTATTAATAACTTGCATAAACTTATATTTATGACAGAAGAAGAATTACAAAGTCGTGTTATTACTAACATAAAAAGCCTTCGTAAAGAAAGAGGTCTTTCTCAAGAAAAACTTGCGGACAAAGCAGATATTTCTCGTCAAATGATGAATGATATTGAAGGTAAGAGAAGATGGTTAACAAAATCTACATTAGTTAAGATATGTAATGCATTGGAAGTTGATGCATATCAATTATTTATTCCCGTTGTAAGCGAAAGCTCAAACGTAGAAAGTATTTATGAACTTATTTCAAAAGAAGTTGTTTCAAAAGTAAAAACAGCAATTGATGAAGCATTAAAAACTTTTTGATTTTTATCTTCTAACTGAAAAAAACAAGCCCCACCAGAATAATTCTAGCGGGGCTAAATTTTTTAAGCAAGATTACTTAAAACAAGTTTTCTTGTATCAAGCTTATTTGTACAATTCCACAAGTTTTTGTAAGTGTTCAAATCTTGCTTTTGCAGCATCCTCGTTTTTCTTGAACAAAAGCTCAGCTCTTTCTGGGAATTTTCTAGTAAGAGATGAATATCGTGTTTCATTTGCAAGGAATTGTTGATATGTTCCATCACCTGCTTTTGATGTCAATGTGAATGGATTTTTTCCTTCTGCTTTTAGAGCTGGGTTGAAACTGAACAAGTTCCAGTAACCTGCTTTTACAGCAGCTTTCATTTCGTCTTGACAGTGGTTCATTCCACCTTTAACACCGTGTAATTCACATGGTGCGTATCCAATAATCAATGAAGGTCCGTTGTATGCTTCTGCTTCTTGGATTGCTTTTAATGCTTGTGCAGGGTTTGCACCAAGTGCGATTTGTGCTACATAAACATATCCGTAACTCATTGCAATTTCTGCAAGTGATTTTTTACCGATATCTTTACCAGCAGCAGCAAATTGACAAACTTCACCAATGTTAGATGCTTTTGATGCTTGTCCACCAGTATTTGAGTACATTTCTGTATCGAATACCATAACATTTACATTTTCGCCACTTGCAAGAACGTGGTCTAATCCACCAAAACCGATGTCATAAGCCCATCCGTCACCACCCATAATCCATACAGATTTTTTGTTAAGGTAAGCTTTCTTTTCTAGGATTTCGTCTTTGCAAGAACAATCTAATTTTTCTAATTCAGCAATAAGAACTTTTGTAGGTTCTGCATTGTCGATTGTAGAATCTTTTGTTTCAATAAATTTAGCGATAGCATCTTTTAGAGAAGCTGAAGCTTTATCGCTTGTTGCAATTTCTTCAAGTTTTGCAATTAAGCTATCACGGATAAATTTCTGTCCGATGTACATACCAAGACCGTGTTCAGCATTGTCTTCAAACAATGAGTTTGCCCATGCTGGACCTTTCTTAGAATCTTTGTTAATTGTGTATGGACATGTTGCAGCTGGTCCACCCCAGATTGATGAACAACCTGTTGCGTTAGAGATGTACATGTTTTCACCGAACAATTGTGTGATAAGGCGAGCATAAGATGTTTCTGCACAACCTGCACATGAACCTGAGAATTCAAGTAATGGTTGGTTGAATTGTGAACCTTTAACTGTGTTATCAGCATAACCTGAATCTGTTTTCTTAGAAACATTTTTAACAAGATAATTGAATACTGGTTGTTCTTCAATTCTTGTTTCTTGTGGTACCATTTCGATTGCTTTTGTAGGACAAACTGTAATACATTCTCCACAACCCATACAGTCAAGTGGTGTTACACTCATTGTGAATTTGTATTGTGATGCTTTTGGTTTTGTATCCACTGCAACAAGACCTGCAGGTGCATTTTTAACTTCTTCTTCACTTAACAAGAATGGACGAATTGTAGCATGTGAACAAACAAATGCACAGTTGTTACATTGAATACATTTTGTAGCATCCCATTTTGGAACCATAACAGCTGTTCCGCGTTTTTCGTAAGCAGAAGCTCCAAGTTCAAATTGACCGTCTGCACAATCTTTGAAAGCAGAAACTGGTAAAGAATCTCCGTCCATAAGGGCGATAGGATTCATTAATTTTTCTACCATTGCAACAGTTTTTGCTTCACCTTCAAGTTTTACTTTTTCAGTGTTGTCAACTGCATTTGCCCAGTCAGCTGGAATTGCAACTTCATGAAGTGCGTTACAACCTGCATCAATTGCTTTCCAGTTCATGTCAACAATTTCTTGTCCTTTTTTGCTGAATTTTGCTTCAGCTTTTTCTTTCATGTATTTAATTGCTTCTTCTGCTGGAAGAACATTTGCTAGTTTGAAGAATGCAGATTGAAGAACTGTTGATGTGCGTTTGCCAAGACCGATTTCGCCAGCAATTTTAACAGCGTCTACTGTGTAAACTTTTACATTGTTGTTAGCAATGTAGCGTTTTGCTTCTGCATTTAAGTGTTGACTTAATTCTTCATCAGACCATTGACAGTTAATAAGGAATGTTCCACCTTTTTTAACATCTTGAACCATCTTATATCCTTTGATGATGTAAGATTGGTTATGACATGCAACTAAGTCAGCTTGGTTGATGTAATATGGACTTCTGATTGGTTTGTCACCAAAGCGTAGGTGAGAAATTGTAATACCACCAGTTTTCTTTGAGTCATATTGGAAATATGCTTGGATGTATTTGTCTGTGTGGTCACCAATGATTTTTGTTGAGTCTTTGTTAGCACCAACAGTACCATCACCACCGATTCCCCAGAATTTACATTCTACTGTACCTGCAGCAGCTGTAATAGGAGCTGGTTTTACTTCTGGCAATGAAAGATTTGTAACATCATCTACAATTCCGATTGTAAAACGTGGTTTTGGACTTGCATTTTCTAGTTCTTTATAAACTGCAAAAATACTTGATGGAGGTGTATCTTTTGAACCAAGACCATATCGTCCACCAGTTAAAATAATATCGTTAAGACCTGCTTCTCTTAAAGTTGTTGCAACATCAAGATAAAGTGGTTCACCAAGAGAACCTGGTTCTTTTGTTCTATCAAGAACAGCTATTTTCTTAACAGTTTTTGGAAGTACGCTTAAGAATTTTTCTGAAACCCAAGGACGATACAAGCGAACTTTGATAAGTCCAACTTTTTCTCCGTGAGCATTGAGGTAATCTACAACTTCTTCTGCAACATCACAAACTGAACCCATTGCAATAATTACTCTATCAGCATCAGCAGCCCCGTAATAATTGAACAAGTCATAATTTGTTCCAAGTTTTGCATTTACTTTTGCAAGATATTTACAAACAACTTCTGGAAGTGCATCATAAACTGAGTTACATGCTTCTCTGTGTTGGAAGAAAACGTCACCGTTTTCGTGTGAACCACGCATTGCAGGGTTATTTGGATTTAATGAGTGGTCGCGGAATGCTTTTACTGCATCCATATTGCACATTTCTTTTAAGTCTTCATAATCCCAAGTTTCGATTTTTTGAATTTCATGTGATGTTCTAAATCCATCAAAGAAATTTAAGAAAGGAACTTTTCCTTCGATTGCAGCAAGGTGTGCTACAGGAGCAAGATCCATAACTTCTTGTGGGTTTGATTCAGCTAGCATTGCAAAACCTGTTTGACGACATGCATAAACGTCAGAGTGGTCACCAAAAATGTTCAATGACTGAGCTGCAACTGTACGAGCAGAAACATGGAAAACACCAGGCAACTGTTCACCAGCAATCTTATACATGTTAGGAATCATCAAAAGAAGTCCTTGAGATGCTGTAAATGTTGTTGTTAAAGCACCTGCAGCTAAAGAACCGTGTACTGTTCCTGCAGCACCTGCTTCAGATTCCATTTCCACTACTTTTGTTTTTGTACCAAAAATATTTTTTAATCCATTTGCTGACCATTGATCAACAAAGTCTGCCATTGGTGATGATGGTGTAATAGGATAAATTCCTGCAACTTCTGTGTAAGCATAAGCAACGTGTGCTGCAGCCTGATTACCATCCATTGACTGTTTCTTTCTGGACATATGTCCTCCCTCGTAAAATATATATTTTGTCTTTTACAAATATAATTCAAAGACAATAAAATTTCTTCCTTATAGCATACTACGAAAATCTGTAATTTACAAGTAAATATACTACAATGAAAAAATTAGTTTTTTAATTCATCTAAATCTTCTGCTCCGTCTTCAACATATTTTTTTAATTGAATAGCTGCAACTCTAGGATTTGTAATAACTGAAGGTCCTGCAATACAACCGCCTTCACAAGCCATAACTTCTACAAGATTTGGTGTAGTATCTGTAACAGGAAGTTCCCCAGATTGAATTTTTCCATAGGTAGCAAGTTGCTTCATTCCTGCCTTAGAAAGTCCATTGATTACTGCTGCTTTTAGAATTTCAGGATTTTTTAGACGGATTCTTACAGATTCTGCAACTCCACCACTTACAGCAAAGTTTCTTCCTGAAGCAGTTGGAATAATTGTATCAGGCATTGCTTCTTGCTTTGCAACATCAATTTGCTTTGCAATCAATAAAGCTCCCATTTCTTCTACAGAAAGAACATAATCCACAAGTTCATCATCCATTCCTTCACGGCGTTTTGCTAAACAAGGCCCAATAAAAACTGTTATACAATCTGGGTCTTTCATTTTTGCAATTTCTGCTGTGTAATGCATTGGACTACGAGTATCAGAAATACAAGGAGAAAGTTCTGGAACATGAATATGAACGGCTCTAACATAAGCAGGACAGCAAGAAGTTGTCATCAATTTATGACCTTCGTGCATTCTTTCTTCAAATTCTTCAGCTTCCATATCGGCTGTTAAATCTGCCCCGATTGCAACTTCCCAAACACGAGAAAATCCACATTTTAACAATGCAGATTCTAATTGCCCAGGATGTGCTCTAAATTGAGCAGCGATTGCAGGTGCATACATGGCAACAACTTTTTTTCCATTCATTATATGTTTAATAACATCAACAAGTTGACTTTTATCCATCATTGCCCCGAAAGGACATTCACGCATACAATTTCCACAGAAAATACATTTATCGTAGTCAATATGTTCTTTTCCATCTTCTCCCTTAGAAATTGCTCCTACAGGACAAGCTTCTTCGCAAGGAACTGGAATTTTAATAATTGCGTGATATGGACAGTTTTGCATACAAAGTCCACAGTTTACACATAAACCTTCATCAATATGAGCTCTTCCATCTTTAATAGAAATTGCTTTTTTTCCACAGTTCATCATACAAGGACGAGCAAGACAAGCCTGACAAGCATTTGTTACCATATAATGACTACGAACACAAGCATTACAAGCATCATTTAAAACAGTTAGCATTGGCCAAGTAGGTTTTTCCCGAGCAAGAGCCTCAGATGCAAACTCAGATAATTTTTTTTCATCATCATAATCTTCTACACTATGACCTAAACGAGCCATTACTCTTTGTCGTAAAATTTCTCTATCATGATAGATACAACATCTAATACTTTGACTATCTTTTGGAGCAAGTTCTCTTGGAATATAGTGAACTCCGTCTTCCAATTTACCTTCAAGTTGAAGTTTTGCAATTTTTACAAGAATTTCTCTTTTTAAATGAGCCGCATTGTTATTAATGTTAAGCATTAAAATTTCTCCAAGATTTAATTATTTTTATTTTGAATTTTCAGCAATTTCGTTGATTTTATCTAAAACTTTTGCCAAAGTTGCTTCAGTAATGATTTCATCATTTACAAGAACAAAAGGAGCTTTTCCACATTCAGTATTTTTGCATTTTTCTAAACATGTAAGACCTTCAATTTCTACAATTCCTTTAAGTTCATCAGGAAGAGAATCTTCTAATACAAGAATTTCAGAAGCACCCATAACAAAACAAGCAGTTCCTGTACAAATTGAAACTTTGATTTTTTTTGTATTTTCCATAAAATTCCCCTTTTATATAGTAATTATACTAGATATTTTAAAAATATTGAATACTTACTTCTTTTAGATAAACATCTTGAAGCAAAGACGCTATCTTTTTTACAACATTTCTACGAATTTCCAATTCCACTGGCATATTTGGGTCTTGATGAGCTTCGTTAATTTTTGTTCCCACAACAAATTTGATTCTATCACTATCTAAAAACAAATCTACCATCTTTGTAGCAGCATTTGGTTTTAAGCCCTCAGTTTTTGCACCATTTTCTAAAAGTTCTGCAACAGCACCCATGGTAATGATACCTTCTGTAACCATTTCGGCTCCATCCATCTCTGAATAAGGTGGAATTTTTACGTCAAAATCTTTAAGTTGAACTTTTATCTGTCTATTTAATTCCCTAGAAATAATATTTGCAGTAGTTCCTCCACAAATAATTCGCTTTCCGTCAAAAGAATCGAATAAACGAGCATAATCTCCGTCACTTTCTTTTCGTAGTGGAGGTCCAGTAAGAACAAGTAAATCTCGTGGATTTCTTCCGTAAATAACACCGCATGTTATATCATCTTTAGATTTATAACCATCGTACATTAAGGCTTCTTTTACAACAGCCTTTGCTAAATTTCTTGCACTTATATCTGGATTTTCTAGGATTTTTTCTAGAATAAAAGTTTGTACATTTTCATATCCCCAACCAAAAGGATGATTTGGAGAACCCATCCCAGATTGAGTTACACCGTCAGAAAAGAAAACTAATCTATCCCCAGGACGAGCTAAATATCTTGAATATTGAAGTTCGGCTTCTCTTTTTGGAGCAGTGGCTTTATTTTTACGCTCTAATTTTTTTATATCTTTTATAGGTTCAACGATAGTTTCCTGCCGAATTAAAACATAGGGAGGATTATCGTATTCCATGATTCTAACGGTATTGTTTGGTTCAATATCCACCAGTGTAAAAGTTGCATAACTTATTCCTCTATCTTTACACACTGGCAAAGTGTTCATAATGATTTCGGCTGCTCGTCGCATTGGAATATCCGCAGCAATAAAACGAGTTGCCATTGTTGCAGTTAAAGTTGCTAAAACGCCTGCCTTAATCCCAGAACCAAGTCCATCCGACAAAGCGGTTATTACACGACCATCAGTGGGATTTTTTTGAGATAAAAACACATCTCCTTCTGCGTGTTGTTTATGTTTACAAACTTGATAATGACCAACTTCTATAAAAGTTTTTTTTGACTCACTCATAGATGCCTCAATCTTCATCTTCTTCATCTTCTGAGAATGACTGAATTATTGAATTAAGAATTGATTCAGTTTCAGCAGCATTTTCTCCCAAAAGATAAGCGATTTTTTGTACAACAGATAAGTTTTTGTCGATAACCTTTCTTGCTTGAGAAACAATCCTGTGTTTTTGAACTTGAGGAGCAGTTATATCTTCGATTACACCACCTGCAATAGATTCTTTTTCGATAGAAAAGACTGAAACATGAAAAATCTTTTTACCAAATCGCACTTCTCGTTCAATTACATCAGGTCCATTAATTTCTAGAACATCAGAAAAGAACCTTGAAAAATCTGCTATTTTTTCTAATGAAGCACCTTCAAGACCAGGTTTTGCCTCAAAAAGTTCTACTGCTTCGGAGCCCATCATTTTTGCAAAGTTTAGGTTACACTCAACGATGTTTAAATTTCTATCAGCAATAACAACTCCACTTGGAATTGACTTTATCAAACTGTTTGCTTGTTTTTGTGCTAATTTTCGCATATATGAAACACACATTGTTTTTTCTGCACGATTATCAAGCATCGCAGTTGCAAAGTGACGACAAGAATCATATCCACAACTAGAACAATTTAATTCATCTGCAGGAGTGAACTTTCCAACAGAACGCAAAGCACTTCTAATTTCTTCTTCAGAGTGAAGGACCTTTTCTGCAATTTCAACAGGCAAAGTTCCTGATAAAACAGGTGAATCTTCTACTACATCATCTGAAATTGTTGCTTTGGCAGAATCAGCGTAATCTAAAACTCTTAAACGTTTCATTGCCAAAGAATCTACAGAGTAAGTTCCAGGACCATTCACACATCCACCAGAACAAGAAAGCAATTCCATGAACAAAGGAGTTTTCAACTGTTCAGGATTTAAACCAGCAAGTGCATCTTGAATTTCATGAATTCCAGAAATACACATGGTTCTAATTCCCTTTAAGTTGTTATATTTTTTTGTAGCAGCAATCATTCCTCCGTCTACAGGATATAAAGTTCCTTTTGCAGAACGCTCTGGAATAAAAGTTTCATTTTTCTTTGGAGAAACTAGAGCATCACTTCTAATTCCTTCTGATTCAAACCATCTTCGTAAATCTGAAAAAGTTAATACAGTATCGATTGTGTTCCATACATCACTTTCTCGTTTTTTTGCAATACATGGTCCAATA
Organism: Spirochaetaceae bacterium; assembly: GCA_017936665.1. Taxonomy (GTDB): domain Bacteria; phylum Spirochaetota; class Spirochaetia; order Treponematales; family Treponemataceae; genus RGIG9060. The sequence goes on from JAGBFB010000018.1 coordinate 194,875, forward strand.
AAAACAACCCCGATATCTTCGCCATAAAGTTTTTTAAGATAACGAACATGTGCCAAAAGAGGAGATGCTAAATCTGTTATATATGGAGCAAGGTCTTTTTTATATTGTTTTATATATTCAACTACCGCAGGACAAGCAGAAGAAATAAAAAGTTTTTGCTGATTTGCAGTATCCTTTGTTTTATCTGAAAGATATTTTGCAAGTTCAGAAGAAACTAAATCTGCTCCTAAAGCAGTTTCAGAAACGCCCCAAAACCCAAGTTTTCTTAAAGCTGCAACAAATTGTTTAGGTGTAAAATCTGAAAATTCTGCGAAAAAAGAAGGCGCAATTGATACAATCACTTTTTCTTTTAAAGTGAGAAGTTGCTTTGCTTTACCTAAATCATCACGAATATGCTTTGCATTTGCTGGACAATGAATTACACAATTACCACATAGAATACACATTTGGCTAAGAATTGTGGCATGACCATTTTCAACACGAATTGCTTTTACAGGACATTGTCGAATACATTTGTAGCAATCTTGACATTCAGTTAATTCTGTATAAATCGGTGATAAATAATTCATTTTTCATTCTCCAATTCATGTAGAAGTAAATCTGCCAAACCTTCAGGAGAAACATCTGTAAAAAGTTTATCATCGATACGGATGTTAGGACCGTTTTTACATTCACCTTCACACAAACAGCCTCTAACATTAACTTTGTCTGTTAGATTATTTTCAGCTAAAAATCTTTGTATAACCTCTGCATTTATGGAGTTTCCTCTACTAAAGCAAGAACTTCCCATACATACCGTAATAGTTTTCAAATGTTCACCTCAAAAAAATTTTTCTATATTTATAGAATACACCAATAATTAAATATCCGCAAATAAAAAAAATAACTAGTGATTTTTTGAACTGAAAAAATTTTATGTAAACATTTAGCAAAGTAAAATTTTGTAAACTATATTTTATAGTAACCAAGAAAAGTAATACATAAAATAGTATTTACTTTTCAATATTTTTGGAGGGTTTATGATTAGTTTTACAGAATTGGATTTACAGTATGCACATCGATTTTATAACTTTAAAGGTGAAGCTCAATATTTACATGGGCATACTGGAAAATTGATTATTGAAGTTGAAGATTCAATAAACAAAGGTGTTAATATGGTTTTTCCTTGCAATGAAATTAAAAAAACTGCTTGGAATATTTTACAAAATTTTGATCACGCATTAATTTTAAGAGAAGACGATCCACTTCTTCCTGCAATTTTAAAAGTGTACGAAACTCAAGGAATAAAAAATGGAACTCCTACAAACAAAATGAAAGGTCCAGCATTTAAAACTGAACTTGCTACAGCTTATCCAGAGTGTCGTTTAGTTGTAACAAAAGAAACCATGACTGTTGAAGGTATGATAAAAATCGTTTACGATTTACTCAAAGATAAATTAAATATTTCAAAGTTAACTTTTTACAGTGGTGATAATGCTGCTAGCCAAGAATTTACAACAAGAAACAATATAGAACGTTGTCCTCTGTGTGGAATTGCATTAAACGAAAATGGAGTTTGCCCAAAATGTGGGTATAAAAAATAGTAGCCGATAGAAACTTCAGTATAAATATTGCTAATTAAGTAATGTTTATACTGAAGAAATACTATCAAAAAAAATTTATCTCAATAATAAATCGATATTAATTTCTTAATTTGTTTTATTTTCATGATAGCGCTGCCACCACTCTTGTTCTGCTTCGTTAGATTCTGTTTCTTTAAGTTTGAATTCTCTATCAATTTTTGCAATTTCATCTTTCGCACTGATAACTGCATCTACAATACAAGATTCAAAATGTGAATTTCTTGAATTTTCAAAAATTTCGATAGCTTCTTCTATAGTTTTTGGTTCTTTATACAAACGTTTACTTAAAAGAGCATCCATAACATCAGCGGCTGCCATAATTCTTGCACAAAGAGGAATTTCAACTCCAGAAATTTTGTTTGGATAGCCAGAACCATCCCATTTTTCATGATGATAAAATGCCATCTGCTTTGCAATTTCGTTGAATCGGCCATCATTTATCATTGGCAAAAATTCAAGAAGATTTTTTCCTTCAGTTGTATGACATTTCATTTTTTCAAATTCTTCTTCTGTAAACTTTCCAATTTTATTCAAAATTCCTTCAGGAACATGGATTTTTCCAATGTCATGTAAAAAAGCAGCATTACTAAAAAGCGAAATATACCCTGGAGTTAATTCTTTTGTGTAAAATCCTAGTTTTACCATCTCATTACAAATAATTTCAACATATTTTTGAGTGTGAATTACATGTCGCCCCGTAAACAAATCATGACTACCTAAAACTTCTGCAATAAACTTAATAATTTTAAACTGAGTATCCGCCAACTGATGATTTTTTTCTTGTAATTTGTCATTAATAATTTTTACTTCATTATTTGTTTCTTTCAATTTTGTATAAGCATCTTCGGCTTTTTTCATAGTTTTTACCAAAGATTTTAAAGTATTATGGGTTCTATTTGACATATAGTCTGTAAGAATAAACAAGAAAATATATTCAATTACAATACCTGGAATATTTTTTACAAACCAATAAAACGGAGTTTCAACTCCACTTAAAACCAAAGGAACCCGATAAGATCTAAACCAATAACAAATACAAGATAAGATGAAACAAGCAATAGTTGTATATCTTGTTGCTCTACGATTATAGTAAAGACAAGTTATAAAAGGAGGAAAAGCAAATGAAATTGTAATTGTAATAATTCCTTCATAACCAAGCAAAAAAACAAAACCAGAAGTTGCTAAGATTCCTATATACATCAACAATACTTGATTAAAATTCTTTTTCATCAAAAAAAGATATAAAAGAGATAAAATTGTTGAATATAAAAAAACTGATAAAGAATACATGGGAGGAACAATCCAAAGTCCAACTGCACTTAAAACTGCAAAAATAATTGGAACTGGAATTGTACAAAATAGAATTATATTTACTTTTTTATTTACATTTACAATGTTTTCATTAAAGAAAGATTTATCAGTTAAAGACATATAATTCTCCAAAATACCTAAATTGTCTAACATTTAAACGCTACCACAGATTTTTTTCCTTGTAAACTATTTTTACAAAAAAATGTTAAATGTCTAAATAAGCTTTCTAAATTACTTCTAAAAACAATTTGCAAAATCAAACATTCAGATATAAAATATTTTTGTAAGATAAATCTTTTTTTTGTGAGGTGAAAATATGGCTATGACATTTTATTCTTTAGGAGCAGCTCAAGAAGTTACTGGCTCTAAACATATTTTAGAAATCAATGGTAGACAAATTATGATTGATTGTGGAGCATTTCAAGGTAAGCGTGATGAAGCAGACAGTAAAAATCGTAATTTAAAAGTTGCCGCTGATAAACTTGAATCTGTAATTTTAACACATGCCCATTATGACCATTGTGGACTTTTACCATTACTTACAAAAAAAGGTTTTAAAGGAAACATTTACGCAACACCTGCCACAAGAGCATTAGCAGATTTAATTATGATGGATAGTGCTCACATTCAAGCACGGGATGCAGAATATTTGCGTAAACAAGCGGCTCGAAAAGGTGAAAAATTTACTTGGACTCCACTTTTTAATGAAAAAGATGTTATCAATGCAGCAAATCAAATAGTAACACTTTCTTACGAAAGAAATATGTTTATCTCACCAGATGTTCAGCTAAAATTTTTTGATGCAGGACACATTTTAGGCTCTGCCTTTGCTTCTCTTACAATAAGTGGCCAACGAAAAGGCGAAGATGTAAACATTCTTTTTACAGGTGATATTGGTCGTAAAAATAAACCAATTATCAGAAATCCATCAACAAATGTTCCAGCCCCAGATTACATTGTGTTAGAAAGTACTTACGGTGATAGAAAACACGAAGATGTAAAAATTGCAATGGACGAACTTGCAGACATTGTAAATAGAGCAGTTGCACAAAAAGGAAAAATCATTATTCCAGCATTTGCTATTGAAAGAACTCAAGAATTAGTTTATTACTTCCATTTGCTTGTTGACCAAAAGAAAATTCCACAAATTCCAATTTATGTGGATTCTCCAATGGCAACCAATGCAACAAGTATTTTCCAAGTACATCCTGAATGTTACGATGAATCAACTCACGAAGCATTCCTTAAACATCATAAAAATCCATTTGGTTTTAACTCTTTACAATTTGTTACAAGTGTTGACGAATCAAAATCATTGAACCAAAAAGAAGGTCCAATGGTAATTATTAGTGCCGATGGAATGTGTGAAGCAGGACGAATTTTGCATCACTTAGCTAATAACATTAGTGATAGCAGAAACACAATTCTTCTTGTTGGATACATGGCAGAAAACACTTTAGGTCGTCGTCTTAGAAATCGCGAAACCGAAGTTAAAATCATGGGAGACTGGTTCAAAGTAAATGCTTCTATCGAACAAATAAATGCTTTTTCTGCCCACGCAGACTACGAAGAAATGGTAGAATGGCTAAATTCTTTTGATACTTCTCGCTTAAAACGAATCTTTATGGTACACGGTGAAAAGAAAGCCCAAGAATTTTTCTATAACTACTTAAAAGATAACGGATACCCAAATGTCGACATAGTAAAATATGGCGAAACCTACGACCTTGAGTAAATTTTGAGAGTAAAAAAATAGTCGCCAATGTGCTGAACCCACTTATTGGCGACTTTCACAAACTGTGAAGAAAGCCCGTTTGTTAACGGATGCCTCTTTATTTAAAATATACCCACTTCCCGTTTTTTGTAAGTCCTTAGACTTCCCTCAGAAACACTCAAAATGTTCTATTCTGCGTTTGTGTATTTATCAGGATCATTTACCATTAAAATTGGTTGACCTGTAGCATCAATTGCATCACGCCACAATGAACCTTCAGGATTAACTTTATTTCGTTTTGCAGTTACAAGACGAGTTGGAAGGTGAACATATTTATTATGCACAAGTCCAATAACGATTTTTGTTTTTCCTGCCATGGCTGCATGAACTGCATTATTTCCTAACCGTTCACAGTAAATTGAGTCTGTTGGAGAAGCAGGAGCAGAACGAATTTGATAACTAGGGTCAATATATTTCAAATTAATATGAATTTTCTTTTTATCAAAATATTCTGTAATTTTATCTTTTAAGAACAATCCAATATCACCTAATTTTATATTTCCAGAAGCATCGTGTTCACCTGTTGTTTGCAAAAGTTCTTGACCTGCACCTTCTGCAACAACTACAACGGCGTGATGTCTACTTAAAATTCTTCGTTCAAGTTCTGCTAAGAAACCTTTTTCCCCTTCCAAATCAAATGGAATTTCTGGAATCAAACAGAAGTTTGCTTCATGACTTGCAAGAACAGTTGCAGTTGCAATAAATCCTGATTCTCGTCCCATCAATTTGATAAGACCAATTCCGTTTACATGAGAATGAGCTTCCATGTGAGCAGCACTAACGGCTTCAGTTGCTTTTTCAACAGCAGTATCAAAACCAAAAGAACGTTGTATAAAAATCAAATCGTTATCAACTGTCTTTGGAATACCAATTACAGAAATTTTTAATCCTCGTTTTTCAATTTCTTCAGCAACTTCCAAAGCGCCTCTTTGAGTTCCATCACCTCCAACAATGAAAATCATATTCATATTCAAGGCTTCAATTGCATCTACAATTTCCATTACACGATTTCCACCACCACGGCTTGTTCCTAAAAAAGAACCTCCTGTTTTGTGAATATCGTCAACAATATCTGGAGTTAAATCTATTGTGTCAAATTGATTTTCTGGAAAAAGCCCCTTAAATCCAAAACGAATTCCACGGATACGACGAACTCCGTATCGATTATACAAACATCGAACTACAGCACGAATAACATCATTTAATCCTGGACATAATCCACCACAAGTACAAATTCCAGCGTTTACATGTTTTGGATTAAAATAAATAAATTCTCTAGGACCTGCTTTTTCTATTAAATTATTATTATAAGCATCTGCTTCTTTTTCTAAAACATCTTCATAGACATCTACGTTGTAACGAACAAACTCATCGTCTTTAACATAGTTTGCCTTAAAATCTCCATGTTTTTTTGAAAGTTGAATTGGAGAAGGAACCTTACATGGTCCAAGATTATCTACGGTAAAATCGAATCTTCCTTTCATTTTGAAAATCCCCTATAAATACAAATTCGTTTTGCAAATTTTCAAATGATATACGTGGCTTATGCCAAAATCCTCTGATTTTGCAAAGTTTGCTTATCTACATTCTACACGATAAACTTACGATTTGTCAAAACAAAGATTTTTTGATATACTCTTCTAGATGAAACAAATACAACCTTTTTCAGTAATTTACTCAGATAATGATATTATAGTTTTCAATAAAAAATCTGGATTGCTTGTTGCAGCAGATAGATATGATAAAGATGCTCCAAGATTAGATGTTTTAGCTCAAAAAGAATTTGGAGAACTTTTAGCTGTACATAGAATTGATAAAGATACTTCAGGTTTAATTGTTTATGCAAAAAATCCTGAAAGTCATAAAAATCTTTCAATGCAATTTGAACAACGCAAAGTAGAAAAAACTTATCACGCTTTAATTTATGGAAGACCAAGTTGGACAGAATTTAGAGCAGATCAAAATCTACAACCAGATGGAGATGATAGACACAGAACTGTAGTAAACAAACGTTTTGGAAAACCTTCTATCACCGATTTTAGATTAATTGGAACTTGTGGTCCATATTCATGGGTAGAAGCAAAACCACTTACAGGAAGAACTCATCAAATTAGAGCACATCTTGCAAATTGTAAGCTAAGCATCGTTTGCGACCCTCTCTATGGTGGAAATCAAAAGCCTGTTCGCCTTTCAGAAATTAAACGTTCTTGGAAAGGTGATGTTTTTGAAGAACGTCCTTTGTTAAATAGACTAGCTCTACATGCTTACAAAATTGCTTTCTTACATCCTACAACAAACGAAAAAGTTGAATTTGTTGCACCATACTTCAAAGATATGGATTCTGTAAGAAAACAATTAGCAAAACTTTTTAAAACTGACCCATTATCAGAATAATTTACACAAAAGTCATCAGTACCGATTTTATTCTACGTTGGGCTTGGTCTTCTACAAGATAAATTACATTTCCTCGTTTTAATGCTTCGCCAGTACTTGGCAAAGAACCAAATTGTTCTAAAAGCCAGCCACCTAAAGTATCAAATTCTTCAGAATCTAAATTTACAGGAAAAACGCTATTTAAATCCTCAAGGCGAATTTCTCCGGGAACACTAAACTTTGAAGCATTTATAACATGAATCCTATTTACAGGATTTCCTTCTGCATCATCAAAATTTTCTGTAATTCTTCCAAATACAGAACGCAAAATATCGTCCATTGTAATTAAACCACAGTTACATCCATGTTCATCAACAACAATAGCCATATTTTGTTTTTCTTTTTTAAGCAATCTTAAAAGTGAAATTGCAGAAATCGTTTCAGGAACATATGTAGCTTTTTTTAATAATTTTTTCAAATTAAAAGATGATTTTGCTTTTGTTCCTGAAAACATCACTTCTTTAAAATGTAAAATTCCTAAAATATTATCAAAGCTATCTTGATAAACTGGTAACCGAGAATATCCAGATGTAGAAAATTTTTCTACTACTTCTTCATAAGAAGAATCAACTGATAATGAAGCTACTAAAGTTCTAGGTTTTAAAATGTCTCTTACACGCAAATCAGAAAACTCAAAAATTTTGTTGAGCATTGTTTTTTCTTTTGCTTCAAGAGTACCCTCTTTGTTTCCAACATCAATTAAGGTTTTTAATTCTTCTTCAGTAATTAAAGGAGCCTTATGAGGTGCAATTTTTGTTTCAATTTTGTTTATAAGTTTTGACAACAAAGAAAAAACCCAAACAATTGGAAACAATAAAGTTTTAATTATTTTTAATGGAATAGCAAAATTTTTTGCAGTATTGTAAGGATGATTAGTTGCTATTGTTTTGGGTAAAATTTCACCAAAAATTATGATGATAACAGTCATTATTCCAGTTGCAATTCCTGCTCCACTATCTCCAAACAATGAAATAGCAAGAGAAGTTGCCAAAGCTGAAGAATAAGTATTTACAAAATTGTTCCCAACAAGAATTGTACTTAAAAGTGAATCAATATTGGATTTTAGTTTACTGATTAAATTTGCTCTTGGTCGTTTTTCAATTAAATATTGTCGCATTTGAATTTTACTAATTGATAAAAACGAAGTTTCTGAAGAAGAAAAAAATGCAGAAAAAGCAACAAGAACTATAATTCCTATTAAATAAACAATTATCATTATGTCCATTATAGTTCACCTCGCTTTGTAATTTTTACCTTATTTATTTTTCTGTCTGTAGAATCTAGAATTGTAAAAACACATAAATCGTCTTGAATTTCTGTTTCATTTTCAGGGAATCCATCATAAAGTTCTGTTAAATATCCATTTATTGTTTCATAATTTTCTGATTCAAGATTTATTCCAAGAATTTCATTTACATCAATAAGTCTTGCACTTCCCGACAAAGTTGCTTCTGTTGAAGAAATCTTTTCTATTTCTGGTACATCAATAGAATCATATTCATCATAAATGCTTCCAAAAATTTCTTCTGTAATATCTTCTGTTGTTAAAATTCCTGCTGTTCCAGAATATTCATCTAAAACAACTGCCATACTTTCATGATTTTCTTCTAACATCTGCCTAATTGACGACATTTTTTTTGTTTCTAAAATATACAGAGGTGGGCGCAAAACTTCCTTAATATTAAAATTTTTCTCATTAAAACTTTTACAAAAAACATCTTTTAGATACAGAATACCTTTTATATCATCTAAATCTTTATCGTAAACAGGAAATCGTGAAAGATGAGATTTTTGAGAAAGTTCAATCAACTTGCGATAAGTTATGTCCATTGGTATTGCAGTTATCTTTGTTCGTGGTACCATAATTTCTTTTGCAGATAAATCGGTAAACTTAAAAACTCTTTGCATCATAGTTTTTTCGCCTGATTCAAGAACCCCTTCTTCTTCACCAACTTGAATAAACTGTTTGATTTCTTCTTCTGTAAAAGAAACTTTTTTTTCAGAAAACTTTACACCAAAAAGTCTTGCAATAAAACGAGTAACTTTTGTTAAAATAAATACAATAGGAGAAAAAATCCAAGTAAAAAATCTCAATAAAGGAGCAAAAAGAAATGCAATTCCTTCAGGATGATGAGTTCCAATTGATTTAGGCGTTATTTCTCCAAAGACTAACAAAAGAACAGTAACAATGGCCGTTGCAAGTCCTACTCCAGCAGGACCAAAAAGATCTAAAGCAATAGAAGTAATAATTGCAGACAAAGATATATTTACAATGTTATTTCCAACAAGGATCGTATTTAATAGTTTTTCTTTTTTATCTAATAGTTTTCCAGCTCGGATTGCTTTTTTATTCTTTTTGTTTCTTAAAAGTCTTAACCTCAACTTATTTATCGAAAGAAAAGCTGTTTCCGAAGCTGAAAAAATCATTGAAAGTAAAATCAGGACTACTGCTAAAATCAGTAGCCCCGTAATAGACGACGAATCAGATTCCATTTTTATTCGGCATCCTCAACTTCATTACTTTCTGTTTCACTAGCTTCTACAGAAGACATAATCATTTCGATTGTTTGTTTAATTCCAGGAACTGCATCTGAATCTGGCATTGCTTCGATTGCTTTTTCTAAATAAGCAACAATCAATTCATCTGAAGCACCTGAATTTGCAGCAAGATATGCTGCTGTTTGATATGCTTCTTGTGCATCAATAGCAGGAATACCTTCTGTTTGTGCTGTTTCTACAAAAATTTCGATAGCTCCTTGAACATTTCCTTTTGCAAATTCATCTAAGGCTTGTTCATAAGCAAAATTCATTTTGTATTTTGTATTTAATCCTGTTGTGTTTTCTGGATCAAGTTCAGGAATTTCTGCCAATAAATCTCTTAACAAATATCTGTAAGAAGTATCTAAATTATCAGCCATTTTATCGATAGTTGCTAATCTTTCAATACCTTCTTTTGTTTCAAGTTCTTTTTTTAGAGAAATTAAATTTTTTCCATTTTTGTTAAATGCAGCTAATTCTTTTAGAACTTTTCCTTCATTAACAACTGGAGTTGGATTTTCTTCTGTTATAGGATTGAACATTTGGTCACCATAAACAGCACCAATTACCCAACCTTCTGGTGTACAAAGAATTATTGTAGGAACTGCTTGAACTGCAAAGTTGTTAGCAAGTTCATAATTAGCTACCATTTGGTCGTAATCCATTGCACCTTCTGTTGCAGGAAAATCAATATTTACTAATTGATAGTATTTTCCAACTTTTGATTGAAATTTAGGTTCTGCAAAAAGTTGATTTAATTGTTGACTAATTGGGTCAGATTCAAGATTTGAAAAAAACAAGAAAACATTTGTACCTGTGCTTTCTGCTTTTTTGCATGCTTCTTCATAATTTGTACCCCAAACAGCAACTTCTTTGCTACAGCCTGTAAACACAAAAGTTACCATCATTAAACTGATTATTGCTAATCCTAAAAACTTTGAAAATTTTTTCATTTCTCTTTCCTTATCATATTATATAAATATTCTTATATAATAATATTAAAATTATAGTATAAATTCAAACTATTTTTATTTTTTAAAATAGTTTACACCCGCAGCAAAAATATTTTGGCAACGATTTCCATCGATATTTTTTATCAATGTATCACTTGAACCATCTTTCCCCATACCAACAGTTCTTTCGCTGTGTCCCATTTTTCCAAGAACTCTACCATCTGGACTTGTAAGACCTTCGATAGCAAAGGCTGAACCGTTTGGATTATCTGGTTCTTGAATTGCTGGATTTCCGTCAAAATCTGTATATTGAGTAAAGACTTGTCCTTTTGCAAACAATTCTTGAGCAAGTTCATCACTAATGATGATTCGACCTTCACCATGTGAAATTGGAACAAGATGAGTTCCTTCTTGCAACACTGAAGAATGGAAAGCCCAAGGAGAAGTTGCAGCAGTAAGTCGAGTTCTTGCCACACGAGAAATATGTCGACCAATTGTGTTAAATGTAAGAGTTGGCATATCTTCGGTTACTGTTCTAATTTCTCCGTAAGGAACAAGACCTACTTTTATAAGAGCTTGGAAACCATTACAAATACCTAAAACTAGACCATCACGATTTTTGATTAAATTCATTACTGAATCTGCAATTCGGTTTTCTCTTAAAACATTTGCAATGAATTTTCCAGAACCATCAGGCTCATCACCTGCTGAAAATCCTCCAGAAAGAGCCAAAATCTGAGAAGTAGAAATTTCTTTTTCTAAACTTTCCAAAGATTCTGATAGTGCTTCTTTTGTATGATTTCTAAACACAACAATTTTTGTTTCTGCTCCAGCCAAATTGAAAGCTCTAGCCATATCAAATTCACAGTTTGTTCCAGGGAAAACAGGAAGAACAACTTTTGGTTTTGCAGAACTTGTTGTATTGAAAGAAGAAATTTCACTTCGTTTTTCAGCCACAGAAGAATGTTGATTTTTTGCAAACTCTGGCATTTCATTGTTTTTTCCAAGAACTGCTTTTATTGCATCTTTTCCTGAAACTGATGGGAATACTTTTTCAAGTTTGTTTTCCCATGAACATTGAGCTTCTTCTATAGAAATTACAAGTGTATTAGTTGAAGAAGTTTTTGAATCAACATAATCAACTCTAATTTCTTTTTCAGCAATTGTATCTCCAATATATAACCATTGTTTTGTATCAAGTTTTTCGCTTGTTTCTAAAAGAATAGTTCCATATTGTGGAATAAATAAAAGTTCTTGTGCATTTGTATTTAACTTACAACCAATTCCATTACCAAATGACATTTTTGAAACAGCTTCTGCAATTCCACCTGCTCCAACTGTATACATTGAAAGAATTTTTCCTTCTTTGTTTAAGTTGTAAATAGCACTTGCATTTGCTTTGAAAACATCAAAATCAGGAGCAAGATTTTCTGTATAAGGTTGTAAGGCAGCATAAATGTAAGAACCAGCCTTTTTAAATTCGCCACTTTGAATATTGTTTGCATTTTCTGTTGTTACAGCAAAAGAAACAAGTGTTGGAGGAACAGATAAATCTTCGAAAGTTCCTGACATACTATCTTTTCCACCGATAGATGCTGTTCCCATTGCTTTTTGTGCCTCTAAGGCTCCAAGTAAAGCGGCAGTTGGTTTTCCCCAAGCTTTATCGCTAGAAGTTCTTTCAAAATATTCTTGGAAAGTTAATCTACAGCTTTCAGGATTTCCACCCATTGCAGTAATTTTTGCCAAAGAACTAAGAACTGCAATTTGTGCTCCATGCCATGGACTCCAAGATGAAACTCTTGGATCGTAACCAAAAGTCATCAAACTTGATGTGTCTGTTTCGTAAGGCATTTGAACAGGAATTTTTGCAGCACAACCACTTTCTGGAGTACTTTGGTTTTTTCCACCCATTGGGAAAATTACTGTTGCAGCACCAATAGAACCATCAAATCTTTCTGATAATCCTTTTTGTGAACAACAAGCCAAATCATTAAGATTTGTTAACCAAGCTGATTTTAATTTTTCTTCTGCACAAAGATTTTCATCTTTTAATATTTTTTCTACAGAATCTAATGGTTTACACAATGGAGAACTAACTCTTACAGGTGATTCAATCAATGCTTTTGTACTACGACTTGCCCCTGCTGTATCTAAGAAAGAGCGTTCAATATCTACGATTGTTTTTCCTCGCCATTTCATTACAAGCCGATTTGTATCAGTAACTTCTGCAATAACAGTTGCATTCAAATTTTCATTAGATGCAGCTTGAATAATTTTTTCTACATCTGTTTTTCTTACAACCAAAGCCATTCTTTCTTGACTTTCTGAAATTGCAAGTTCTGTTCCGTTTAATCCTTCATATTTTTTTGGAACTGCATCAAGATTTATTTCAAGCCCTGGAGCAAGTTCTCCAACAGCAACTGCAACACCACCAGCACCAAAGTCATTACAACGACGAATCATTTTGCTAACTTCTGGATTTCTGAATAAACGTTGAATTTTTCGTTCTTCTACAGCGTTTCCTTTTTGAACTTCAGCAGCAGCTGTTGAAACTGATTTTGTGTTATGAACTTTTGAAGAACCTGTTGCACCACCAATACCGTCACGACCAGTTCCACCACCAACAAGAACAATTACATCCCCTGCTTCTGGAGTTTCACGCATAACAATATCAGCAGGACTTGCAGCAATAACAGCACCAAGTTCCATGCGTTTTGCTTCAAAACCAGGATGATAAATTTCTGCCACTTGTCCAGTTGTAAGACCAATTTGATTTCCGTAAGAACTAAATCCTTGAGCAGCTTCACGAGTAAGCTTCATTTGTGGAAGTTTACCTTCCCTTGTTGAAGAAAGAGGAACAGTTGGATCAGCAGCTCCTGTAACACGCAATGCTTGATAAACCCAACTTCTACCAGAAAGTGGGTCACGAATTGCACCACCAATACAAGTAGCAGCACCACCAAATGGCTCAATTTCAGTTGGGTGATTGTGAGTTTCGTTTTTGAACATCAAAAGCCAGCGTTCAGTTTCTTGGGCTTTGGTTTCAATATTTGTTTTATGAACATCGATATAAATTGAACAAGCGTTAATTTCTTCAGAAATTTCGATGTCATCAAGTTTTCCATGTTTTTTAAGATATTTTGCACCGATACAAGCCATATCCATCAAAGTAAGTGGTTTTGCATTTTCATTGTTGATGTCGGCTCGTTCTGCATAAACATCTGTTCGCATTATTTTGTAGTTGTTAAGAGATTTTTCAAATAATTCTTTGAAATCTCCTTCTGCAATTTCTATTTCATCTAAAACTGTATTGAAAGTTGTGTGTCGACAATGGTCAGACCAATATGTATCCAAAACTTTAATTTCAGTTTCAGTTGGGTCGCGATTGTTTTTTTTGAAGTAATCTTGCAAAAATTTGATGTCTGCAAAATCCATTGCAAGACCCATTTTTTTGTGATAATCAGCAAGTTCTTCATCTGAAAAACCGATAAATCCATCTTGCACAGGAATATCATCTGGAACAGAAACTTCCATTTTCAAACTTTCTGGCATATCCAAATCTGCCAAACGAGAATCAACTGGATTTATAAGATATTTTTCTATTCTACGAACATCATCTACAGAAACTTCACCTTGCAAAATAACCATTTTTGCACAACGAACTCTAGGAGGTTCTGTGCCAACAGTTGTTGTAGAAGCAAGTCCTGCTCTAAGCAAAGATAAACATTGTTCTGCAGAATCAGCCCTTTGGTCATATTGACCTGGCAAATATTCCCAAGCGATTACTATATCATTTTCTTCTAGTGGAATATGTTCAAAATAACAAAAATCACTTTGAGCCTCAGAAAATATTCTTTGGCTAGCGGCTTTTATCACTGATTCAGTAACATTTTCTACATCATATCGATTCAAATATCGAACATTTTTGATGCCATCAATTCCTAAAAAATTAGTCAATTCAGACTTAATACTAAGAGCTTCATTTTCGAAGCCTTCTTTTCTTTCTACATAAATGCGATACATTATTTCATTCTAATGTCTTTTATAATAAATATCAATATTCTTTCTTTGTATAGAATGATTTTGCTTTTCAGATTTTAAATTTGCCCCTATAATAGAAGATGGTAAAATTATTTTATTTTGGAGGCATAAAATATGCAATTAAGAAAAATTTTAAATGCATTGTTGTTTGCTCTAATAGCAATGTGTTTGGTTTTCTCTCTTGTTGGTTGTGATAAAAATAACCAACCTAATGGGGGGGGGAATGATGAAAAACTTTATCCTTATACAATTTATCTTTTGGATGCACCAACGACTGGTGACTGGGGTGTTTGGTATTGGTTAGTAAAACATGACGATACACAAAATGAAGTAAGTAAGAATAATGGTGCCTGGCCTACAGGTGCAACTTCATTAGACAAGCAAGATAAAATTTCAAGATTTGTAAATTTTGACATTGAAAATATTGATGACTACAAATCATTTGGTTGTCTTTTTGTTGACAAAAGTGGATCTGAACAAACTGCAGATGTTTTAGTTCCAATTTCTGAACTTATAGAACATAAAACATTATATTTTACTTTTGCAAACCCAAAAATCTATTACACATCTTATGATGATGTTGTTGGTCTTATGGATGGAACTATTACAAGTATTGATGGTAACACAATTTCTATTAGCATAAGCCGTGTTACAAGTATTGATAAAAATGCTGTAGAAGTTACTGATTCAGATGGAACAAAACTTCCTATTCAAACTGCAACAGTAGACTCAGCAACAACAGGAACTCTCACAGTAACAGGTGGAAACATTAAAAAAACACCTTACACAATCAAATATGATGGAAAAACTGTTAAAGCAGGTATTGATGGAGACCTTATTGATGAAGCCTTTGTTTACGAAGGTAACGATTTAGGTCTTACAATCAATGGTTCAGAAGCAACATTTAAATGTTGGGCTCCACTTGCACAAAAAGTAGAATTGTTAATTTTAGATTCTGCAACAGCAAAAGAACCTTCAAGTACTATCGAAATGACTTCAGAAGATTTTGGAGTTTGGTCAGCAACAACAACTGATGTTCCTACAGATGGTTCTAAATACTATCAATACAAAATCAATAATGGAGGAACAGCTTATGCAATTTCAGACATTTGGTCATATGTTGCAGGTCCAGATTCTGTTTCTTCACAAATTATTGATATTAACCATGCATCTTTAACAGCAGGATGGGAAGCAGATTATGTAAACCCATTTGGGAATTCAGGTACAGAAGAAAAATTATATTCTGATGCTGTAATTTACGAAATGCATATTCGTGACTGGTCAAAAGCTTTTGGTGCTGATAACGAAGGTAAATTCAATGAAATTACTGAAAACATTGAAGAATTTACAGACCATCTTTTAGATTTGGGTATTACACACGTTCAAATCTTACCTATGTTTGATTATGCAGAAAAAAATAGCAATGCTAGTTACAACTGGGGATATAACCCATACCACTACAATGTACCAGAAGGTCGCTATGTAGAAGATATGGAAGACGGAACTGATGCTGTAACACAACTTCGTGCAATGATTAAAGCTTTCCACGAGAAAGGAATTGCTGTTATCATGGACGTAGTTTACAACCATACAGCTGGTATTGGTGTTAACTCACTTTACGACATGACAATCCCTGAATATTTCTATCGTATTAAAAATGATGGTTCATATTCAAATGGTTCTGGATGTGGTAACGAAGTTGCAACAAATCACAAAATGGTTGCAAAATACGTAATTGACTCATTAGTACACTGGATGGAAGATTACCATATCAACGGATTCCGGTTTGACCTTATGGGTTGTCAAGAACAAGAATTCATGGCTGAAGTTTATGAAACTTTATATGAATTTGACCCTAATGTTATGATTTACGGTGAACCATGGACAGGTGGTGACGCTGCTGTTGTAAATGGTACAACAGTATCTATTCAAACAGATAGTGGTAATGGTGTCGGTGTTTTTGAAGATACATTCCGTAACGGTATTAAAGGTGGAGAATTTGGTGGTGTAGAACCAGGTCAAGTTCAAGGAACATTTAAAGACAATGATGTTATTGCAGGTCTTAAAGGTATTTCTGGAAGAAACGCTGATACAGCAATTCCTCAACTTATGTTAAGTTATGTAGAATGTCATGATAACTGTACCTTATTTGATAAACTCGCAATCATTTACCTTGGCAAAAAAGAATTTAATGGTGATTTATTTGCTGCTATTGGAGAAGAAGGTTTAATTGAAGTAAAAAAACAAAACACACTTTCAGCAGCATTTATTTTCTTATCACAAGGAACTCCATTTATCAATGGTGGACAAGAATTCTTAAGAACAAAGCAAGGTGACCACAACAGTTATCAGTCAGATGATACTATCAATGCTATTGATTTAAATTTCAAAACTGAATACTCAGATGTATACAATACTTACAAAGGTTTGATTGCATTCCGAAAAGCAAATTCAGAATTCTTTGGTAATAATGAAGCCGTTACAGCTGCAAAAGCTAAAAATACATCAAATAAAGCTACAGCAGGTGTAACAAAATACGAAGTTGGTTCAAATAAAGAATTCTGTATCTACTTCAATGCAACAAAAACTGATTTTGCTATCACAACAGATGGTTACACAAAAGTTGTTGATGTAACATCAGGAACTCCTACAGAAAGTACAACACTACCTACTTCAGTTCCTGCAAAAGGTTTTGTAATTCTTAAAAAATAAATTTTAAGGTAATACAAACGCTTACTTAATAAACATAAGCCCTAGTAGATTAAATTTACTAGGGCTTTATTTTTTATGAAAGAAAATATTTGTAAGATAAAAAAGTATTTATTATGTAATAGATAAAAGTTTAATAACTCCGTCATTCAGAATTTATTCTGGAATCTACACTATATATAATGTTAAAGTTCTAAATCAAGTTCATGAAGACTATGTAATTTATGCTTTTTTTGAAAGCCTAATTCATAAAAAGCCTAGCAACTTACGCACCTTCGATGCTATCAAATTTGAAACAAGTTACATTGGCTTTGTAATCCATATTCAAACTTGTATATAGTAAGTCTGTAGACCTTTCTTACATTAAACTAAAAGGGCACTTTAACAAGTACCCTTTTAGTTTAAAATAAAAAAAGCCTGGCAACTTTCTACTTTCCCACTTCTCAGCAGTATCATCGACGTAAGAGAGCTTGACTTCCGTGTTCGGGATGGGAACGGGTATTACCTCTCCACTATGGCCACAAGGCATTATTAACAAATTAAAGAAGAAAACTTTTTTTATTTTTAAGATAAGTTACTATATACGGAAACGATAATATGGTCAAGCCTCACGACCAATTAGTACTGCTCGGCTGAATACATTACTATACTTATACCTGCAGCC
>JAGBFB010000019.1 GCA_017936665.1 Spirochaetaceae bacterium
GCCTCTGGAATTTTGTTTTCGATGTTGAATTTCACTTGCTCCATAAATTCTGAATATTCCTTGAGAGCCTCGCAACGATTTAAAACAGGATTTTCTTTATCTACATTAATATTAATCACTTTTACGCAAATTTCAAGGGGAAAGTTTTTATTTTCATCAAGTTTTATGAAGGCGTCTGATAACTTCATTTCGCTTTCTGATGGAAAATCTTCTTTTCCGTTGTAGAAAACATAAAATTCTGGAACAGGAAGTTTAACTAGTTTACGCTCAAATTTTTCTTTTGGATTTACGATTTTTCGTAGATTCTTGCGATGTATTCAAGAAAGCGAAAAGGCATATTTTCGTTGATGGTGGACTGATGTTCAATCATCACCACGATTTTTCCATCAACTAACATAGCCACATCATTGTAGTATTTCATATACAAAACTTTTTCAAGCATCACTGGTTGAATTTCCGTAGTTTCAGCGTCAAGATTTGTTCCGTGTAAAGCGTTGTACAACGAAATAAAATTTTCTTTTGCAGATATGTCGTGAGCGAATAAATCTACAAAAACTGAATCTTTGTAATTGCGACGAGTTTTATTTTGTGAAACGAGCATAGGTTTTTCTCCTAAAAAATAAGTTATATAACTTTATTATTGTGAAAAAAAGCGATTTTAAATGTATTTTTACAAAAGAAATTGATTTTTTTTAATTTGTAAAATTGAAAATAAATAAATCTTACTTTAAAAGATTTTCTAGTGATGTATTTAAAACTTTTGAAAATGCTAGTAGTTCAATGTCTGTGATAAATCTTTTTCCACACTCTATGCGTTGAATTGCGTTTTTATCTAAATCAATTCCTACCAGTTGCATTTTGTCTGCTAATGCTCGTTGAGACATTACAGGTTTAATTTCTTTTCTGATTTTTGCGATATTTTTTCCTGCTATGTTATTTGATAACCCATTTTTATTCTTGTACATAAACACCTGTTTTTTTTGACATTTACTGATTGTCAATAATAAAAATGTAGTTTATAATGTGAAATATAATGACATTTAGTAAATGTCAAAAATAATTTTTAAAGGGGAATATATGAAAAAAAGATTTCTTTTGTTACATTTTTTTCTTGCTATAAATTTGATTTTTTTATTTTTTTCTTGTAAAGATGTACCTTTATCTTCTGTAATGGTAGAGCCTGATACTTCAAGTTTAACATTAAATTTTAATGGTGGTAACTTGTTTGGCGATTCATCTATAAAGTTTAATTATGAAGAGATTGAACTTTTGGTTGGTATGCCTATTGATGATGCTCTTGTAGAATTAGATTTTGGTATAAATAATTTGGAGAAAAAAGGTTATGAATTTCTTGGTTGGACATTAAAAAGGAACGGAAATAATCTAGTCCAATATCTACCAGAATATGGTATTTTATATGCAAAATGGTCAAAATTACAGGATGAAAATCCTACAATAAATCACGAAAATTTAGAATAGATAAAATTATCCATTTTTTATGTTCAAAATGTCTAACAGTATGATGTGGCGTTATAAAAATATATTAGTTTAATTAATAGGGGTGATTTTTATGAAATTAAAATTATTTGAGTGTTTTAAAATTATGATTCTTCTTTTGATAATTTGTGGTTGTAAAGAACCAGAAGTTCCTAGTGTACAAAGTGGAAATCCTTCTCTCATTTTAGATTTTAATGGTACATCACTACGAGATAAAGAATATCAAGTTTTTGAAAGTGAATATATTTCCTCTCATGTAGGGAAACCGATTGAGCAGGCGTTAAATGATTTGGATTTTGGTATTAAAAATTTAAATAAAGAAGGATTTGTTCTTATAGGTTGGACAAAAACAAAAGATGGAAATGACTTTGTTCGAAGGCTACCAACTTTTGGAACTCTGTATGCTAAGTGGATATCTTTGCCTGACGAAAAAGATCTTACTTTAATATTAGATTTTAATGGTGGAAAGATTGATAATAAAGCTTCTAAAATACTAAGTTCTGATGTTTTACATGATTATAGAGGAAATTTAATTTCTGAAACACTTAAATCATTATCTATATCAAATCCAGAAAAATCAAAAGTTATCTTTTTGGGTTGGACTTTGAGTAAAAATGGTGAAGATTATTTGGAATATTTACCTGAAAATGGGATTGTTACCTTATATGCAAAATGGGCAGAACCGATAAATGGAACAATAAATTTTATATCCCATGATTCTGATTGTGGTTTTTATAATTTAGAAAATATACGAACCGATGAAAGTGTTTTGTCTATTGAATTTAAAGCAGGTGAAACTTTACTTGATGTTTTAAAACGCAATGGATATGATTTATCACCCAAATTGACTACTTGGTATGATGATTATTATTCAAGAATGTATGAATTTTCTTTTTTTGAAGATAGTAATGGAAATAAAATTAGAGAAGATAAAATACTAAATGGTGATGAAATAAATTTATTTGCTGTTTATTCACCTATACCTCGAATAAGGTTTAATCTCAACGGTGGATACATTTTTGATAATGATGGGTATAAGATTTATTCAACTATATTAAGTTCTATTCCAATATATGAGTTTTTTGATACATCAATTTCTTTTTCTCCTCAAAAAGATGATTTTGTTTTTATGGGATGGACTTTAACACAAAATGGTAATGATTTTGTAAATTCTGCAACTGAAGACATAACTGTTTATGCTAGATGGGTAAAAGGTGTGGAATATAAAATAGAACATTATCAACAGAATATATATGATGATGAATACACACTAGTTGAAAATGATATTGAATATAAAACTGGTTTACCCGCATCAAAAACAGAAGCAATTGCAAAAACATACGAAGGTTTTACACCAAACAATATTGAACAACAAACAATTGCAGATGATGGTTCTACTGTAGTAAAAGTATATTATAATAGAAATTTATATACTGTAACTTTTAATTCTGATGTAGGTATTCTTGAATGTACTACACAAACTGTCAAATATGAAGGATTTGTTTCTATTGATAAAAATCCTATTGCATCTGATTATATTTTTGGTGGCTGGTACACATCAATCGATTTAGAAACTGAATTTGATTTTGATACTAAAATAACAAATGATATTGAGTTATATGCAAAATGGCTTGAGGGAGTTGATGCATCCAATGTTGTACAGGTAATAAATAATTTAACATCATCAGAAGAACCTTATGAAATAATTGTTTATGGAGTAATTGATGACGCAACTATTACTGAAATTACTAATGCATTACAAAATAAAAATTATCAAAATGTGAATGTGATTTTAGATTTATCTAATACAACTGGATTAACATCCATACCTTATAGTGCTTTTTCTAATTGTGCTTCATTAGCAAGTATAGAAATCCCAGAAAGTGTAACAAGTATAGGAGCTCATGCTTTTTCTGATTGTATTTCATTAACAAATATAAAAATCCCAGAAGGTGTAACAAGTATAGGAGATTATGCTTTTTATTATTGTACTTCATTAACAAGTATAGAAATCCCAGAGGGTGTAACAAGTATAGGAGATAGTGCTTTTTCTAATTGTGGTTGTACATTTGTTGTTTCTAAAGAAAATATGTATTTTTCAACAGACAATGATGGTATAGCCTTATATAATTATGATAAAACAGAATTATTATCAGTTTCTAATATGGTTGAATCATTTTTAATTCCAGAAAGTGTAACAAGTATAGGAGATAATGCTTTTTCTGATTGTACTTCATTAACAAGTATAGAAATTCCAGAAAGTGTAACAAGTATAGGAGTTTATGCTTTTTCTAATTGTACTTCATTAACAAGTATAGAAATCCCAGGAAGTGTAACAAGTATAGGAGATTATGCTTTTTATTATTGTACTTCATTAACAAGTATAGAAATCCCAGAAAGTGTAACAAGTATAGAGTCTGGTGCTTTTTTGGGTTGTAGATCATTAACAAGTATAAAAATCCCAGAAAGTGTAACAAGTATAGGATATAATGCTTTTTCTAATTGTACTTCATTAACAAGTATAGAAATCCCAGAGGGTGTAACAAGTATAGAGTCTGGTGCTTTTTCTAATTGTGGTTGTACATTTGTTGTTTCTAAAGAAAATATGTATTTTTCAACAGACAATGATGGTATAGCCTTATATAATTATGATAAAACAGAGTTATTATCAGTTTCTAGTGTGGTTGAATCATTTTTAATCCCAGAAAGTGTAACAAGTATAGGATATAATGCTTTTTCTTATTGTACTTCATTAACAAGTATAGTAATACCAACTAGTGTAGAAGCAATCGCTTCTTATAATTTCTCTGGATTAGACAATTTAGAGTTTGTATTTTATTCTGGAACTGAAGATCAGTGGAATGAAATAAATATTGGTATTGAAAATAATTCCTTAGAGACTGCAAATATAGTGTACAATTATAGATAGTTTTTATTCGTCAAATCCCCAAGAAAAAATTCTGGGGTTTTTGACTTTATTTTTACAACTCAAACTGATTGAAAGAATTTACTATCTATTTACTTGTCGCAAACAAAGCAAAAAACATTGCGTTAAAAGCAAAATTCAGCAAAAAATCGCAAATACTTGTGAATTAGCAAATCCAATGAAGAAAACACGTAAGGGAAAATTGACACGCCTGCAAGTTTTGTGAAACAAAACTTGATTGTAAGCCGAAGGCTTACTAAACGACTGAAAGGAGTCTCGAGCTGACTTTGGGGCATTTTTCTATCGAAAGGATTTTTGTACGAATTATCTAATACACAATTTATACGCGATTTTTGTATCGATTATTCATTTACAAAATTTTCTTCTTGCTTTATTTTGTGCAAATATTTTCATAGATGTTCTGTAACTTATATTGACTGTTATTGTCATCTGTTCTATTATATACTAGTATATCTAAAATTTTATTTTCCTATTTTTGAGGATTTTAATGAAGAAATTTATTTCAATTTTTATATTTTGTTTGATTTTTTCAACTGTTGCTTTTGCTCAAAGTGAAATTCAAACAGCACAAATGTTTTTTCAATCTATTTCTGAATATTATGGAACAATTACAGATTACGAAGCAGATATAGATATCACTGCTGGTAAAAATCAGATGAAAGGTAAGGTTTCTTTCAAACGTCCTGATATGCTTAGAATTGATTTTTCAGAGCCTGAATCTCAAGTTATTGTTTTTAATGGGGAACGCCTTGTAATTTATCTTCCAAAAGCAGATGCTATTTTGAGTCAGTCTGTAAGTTCAGATTCTGAATCAAGTGGGGCAAATCTTGCAACTCCTCAGGGACTTGCTTTAATGAGTCGTTATTATTCAATTGGATATGAAAATTCACCTAATCCAGAGCCACTTGATGCAAATAATCCAAAAAGTGAAAAAGTTATAAAACTTATTTTGTCTCGCAAAAATAGTTCAGAAGGGTTTAGATATATTCGCTTGGCAATTTCTCCAAAGTTAAAATTGATTAGAAGGGTACAAGCAACTTCTGCAACTACAGAAGAAGATTTTATTTTTAATTTTTCAAATTATACATTAAATAATAGCATTCCGGATACTCGTTTCTTATACGATACTCCATCGGATGCAAATACATATGATAACTTTTTATTCTCAGAATAATATTGAATAAGGAATAATGATGGAAAGTTTTGGCGAAATTTTACGAACAACAAGACAAACTCAAGGAATTGATATTTTAAAAGCTGAAAGAGAAACTAGTATCTCAAAAGAATATATCGAAGCATTAGAATGCGAAAATGTTACAATTTTTCCCGGTGAACCTTATTTGGTTGGTTTTTTAAGAAATTACTCAGAATATTTAGGTCTTGATGCAAAATATATGATTTCTCTTTACAAGGCAAAAATGATTCAAGAAGCTCCTATTCCAGAAGGATTATTAAAAAAAGAGCCACCTCGTTTTCTAAAACCTTTGATTATTTCCCTCGTAAGCGCTTTGGTTGTTGCAGCAATCGTGCTTGTTTGCGTGTTCACTTTTAAAAAAGAACCTGAATCAGAAAATGAAATTTTAACCGAAGCAAAAAAAGGTGCTGAATATCAATTAACAGCAATGCCAATTCAAAAACGAGTTTACAAAGATGATGTTTTAAAAGTAATTCTTAATAATGAAACTGTAGAAATGACTGTTGCAGGAACAAAAAATTTCTTATCTTTGAATACACCTGTTGGTTTGCAAATTATTGAATTAGGTGAAGAAATCGAACTTAATATTGATGGAAAAGATAAAAATGATATTGTAGTTTTCCTTTCTGATATCTCAAAAAATGACGAACAAAAAGGTGCTGAGGTTAGAATGTTCACTCTTGATCCAAATCAAGTTGCTAGTGCTGCACCTACAGTTGATGTAAAAGAAATTCCACTTGTTTCAGAAATTGAACAAAAGCAAACTTCAAATCAGATTGTTTTATTTGAAGGAAATCGTGCTTATCCATTTACAATTGATGCAACTTTCCGTGGAGCTTGTTTGTTCCGATATGCTCCAGACCGAAAAGATTCAGTAGAAGATTATTTTACTACTGGCGATAGATTTGTAACAACTGTAAATAATACTATCAGAATTTGGATGTCAAATGCCAATGCTTTAAAACTTCAAGTTATCGGTGATGGTAGAACAGAAAGTATCGAAGTTGGTCGTCCTGGTCAAGTTTTAGTACAAGATATCAAATGGATCAAAGATTACGACGGAAAATATAAATTGGTGGTTTTAGAAGTTGACTAAAAAAACTGATTTTCAACGAATTTTCTTTTTAGACCAACATGGTTGTGCAAAAAACCAAGTTGACGGAGAATTAATTATTTCAGAACTTGCAACTAAAGGATGGACTCGTACAGAAAATCCTGAGGAAGCAAGTTTGATAATAGTTAATTCTTGTGGATTTATTGAAAGTGCTAAACAAGAATCTCTAAATTCAGTATTTGAAGCAAGTAGTTACTATCCCAACGCGAAAATTATTTTAGCAGGTTGCCTTGCAGAGCGTTATCATCAAGATTTTGCAGAAAGTTTAACGGAAGTTTCTGGAATTTTTGGTAACGGTAAAATTTCTGCCATCGGCGATTTTGTCGAAAATCTCTTTGAATCTTCATTCAATTCTAAAACTCAAAATCCTAAGGTGCAAGTTTTTCCTCAAGAAAATGTCTGTGATGGAAATCGTCTTGAGTTGTTAAATTTGCCTGGGTCTGCCTATGTAAAAATCACAGAAGGTTGTAATAATCATTGTAGCTTTTGTGCTATTCCAATAATTCGTGGCGAATTACGCAGTCGTTCAATTTCAACTATTATAGAAGAAATAAAATCACTTTTATCTAAGGGAATTTTTGAAATAAATCTTATTGGGCAAGATTTAGCTTCTTATGGCAAAGGAAAAAACGAAAATTCTAAAGTTATGGCAGGTTTTGAAAAAGAAAAAAGCCCCTTGGCAACTTTGCTTTCTGAAATTTCTAAACTTTCGGGAGATTTTTGGATTCGTCTTTTATATATTCATCCAGATAATTTTCCACAAGATATTTTGCCAATAATTTCTGCCGATAAACGAATTTTGCCTTATTTTGATATACCTTTTCAAAGTGGAGATGATAAAATCATTCTTCAAATGAACCGAAAGGGAAGTGCTGAAAAATATATCAATCTTGTTAATATGATTCGGGAATCTCAACAGAATAGTTTTTATTCTGATGTTGCACTAAGAACAACTTTTTTGTGTGGATTTCCTGGTGAAACTGATGAGCAAGCAAAAAATACTGTAGAATTTTTAACAAATATTCAAAGTGATTGGTCTGGATGTTTTGCTTACAGTCAAGAAGAAGATACTGTGGCTGGCGAAATGAAACATCAAGTTTCTGCAAAAAAAAGTAAAGCTCGTTGTGATGTTTTGTCAAATTTGCAAACACAAATCACTCAAGAAAAATTAAAACGACATGTGGGAAAAATTTATAGAGTTTTAATCGAAGAAGTTATACCAACTGACGAAGAAGAAGGAGGAATTGCCATCGGACGAACTTGGTTTCAGGCTCCCGAAGTTGATGGAGCAACTGTAATAAATTACGACCTTGATGATGAAGTTTCTTGTAAAAAGATTTATGCAGGAAATATTGTTGATGTTAAAATTCAAGGTGTAAGTTCTGTAGATGTCTTTGGAGTTTTGGTATAAAAATGGATGCTTTTGAATATCTATCAGTTTTAAATAAAGAACAAAAAGAAGCTGTAGTTCATTCAGGTTCTCCTTTGTTAATTTTAGCAGGAGCAGGTTCTGGTAAAACTCGTGTAATAACTACAAAAATTGCATATATGATTTCGGAATTGGGAATAAATCCTTATTCAATTTTGGCAGTTACATTTACAAAAAAAGCTGCTAACGAAATGCAAGAGAGAGCAATTTTTTTAGAACCTCAAGCAGCAAAATCTCAAATTCGTACCTTTCACTCTTTTGGTTCTTGGTTTTTACGACGTTACGCAGAAGAAGCTGGAATTGATAAAAATTTTACAGTTTACGATGATGATGATATGGTTTCGCTTTTATTGAAAGCAGTTCCAAATATAAATCGTCAGCAAGCAAATGGAATTGCAAGTAAAATTTCTAGAGCAAAAGATTATTGTCTTTTACCAGAAGATTCTGACAAATTTTCACAATATGATATTGATTCAAGTGCTGAATTTATCGAAATGTACCAAGCTTATCAAAAGCGACTTCGTCAAACAGGAAATGTGGATTTTGGAGATTTAATTTTACTTCCTGTGCTTTTACTTCGAAATGATGAAAAAATCCGTTCTGACATTCATTCAAGATTTAAAGTTGTAATGGTTGACGAATATCAAGATTCCAATGTTGCTCAGTTTGCTTTGCTTGAACAACTTGCAGGAAAAGACACATATATTTGCGTTGTTGGTGATGATGACCAATCAATTTATAAATTTCGTGGTGCCGAAGTAGAAAATATATTAACTTTTCAAGATCATTTTGAAGGAACTCAAGTAATTAAACTTGAAACAAATTATCGTTCAATTCCGCCTGTGTTAAGTTCTGCAAATTCTGTTATTGCAAATAATAAAAATCGACTTGGAAAAACTCTTGTTGCTCACAGAGATGGCGAAAAAAAGCCAGTTGTAGCTTTTCTTTCAAATCAAGATGATGAAGTTGAATATGTTTGTGAATTAATAAGAAAATCTCATAAAGATGGTGTTCCTTATTCAGATTGGGCTGTTTTATACAGAATGAATGCTCAGTCTTTAGGTTTTGAAACAGAATTTTTGCACAGAAAAATTCCTTACAGTGTTGTAGGTTCTCTAAAATTTTATCAAAGGGAAGAAATAAAAGATGCTTTATCTTTTTTAGCTTTTCTTTCTAATCCAAAGGATGAAGTTGCATTTTCTCGCATTGTAAATAAACCTGCCCGAGGAATTGGAAAAACTAGCCAAGAAAAAGTTTTTGAAACATTTAAATTAAATTCTGGCTCAACTTTAATTGAAAATTATTCTTTAATTGATGCCAGCCTTGATGCTTTATCAAATCTTCCTAAAAAAGCAAAAGAAGGATTAAGTGATTTTGTTAAAATTGTGCAAGATTTACTTAAAATGTTAAAAGAAAATTCTACTGAAAAAGAAGAATCTTCTTTAACAAGCCAACTTGCAGAATCTTCACTTGTTCAAAAAGAAAATGAATCTGAAATTGAAGTGCAAAATGTTTTAGAAAGTTTTAATAGCAAAAAAAAATTATCAGAGTTTATTGAAAAAATGATAAAAGATTCTGGTTTTCAAGAATATTATGAAAATCAAGATGAAATTGCTCATACTCAAAAAGCAAATAACTTGCAAGAATTGATAAATAGTGCTTCCTTGTATAATTTGTCGGTGCAAGGTTTAACTGATTTTTTAGACCACATTGAACTTGATAGAACTTTAGAGCTAGCAGACGAAGAACAAGAAAATCCAGATAGAGTAACTTTGATTACTTTGCATAACACAAAAGGTTTGGAATTTCCTCGAGTTGTAATTACAGGAATGGAACATGGTCTTTTTCCTCGAGTTGATAAAGTTGACGAAGAACTTGAAGAAGAAAGGCGTCTTTTTTATGTAGGAATTACTCGAGCCAGAGATGAACTTTATCTTACTTCTTGTGGATTTAGGCGAATGTATGGAAAAACTGAAATTGCACAACCTAGTCCATTTTTGCTAGAACTTGATAAATCTAATATTGAATTTAAAGGAAAAGTTCCTCTTGCTTTTAAAAGTGATAAATCTCCAGTTGGAAAATCTTTTAATCAAAATACTTTGGAAGGTCGCTGGAAACGAGGCGTAAAAGTTTACCATGATGATTATGGTTACGGATATATCATGAATGGCGATGATTCTGGTGACGAATATTTAATTACAGTTCAGTTTGAAACCGGAGCTGTAAAAAGATTTATGCCAAAATATCAATCAAACAGATTGACTATAATCAATTAACAAGATTTTCAAAATTATTGAATAATTACTAAAAATACGATAATATGTAATTCATGAGTACTCACGAAAAAAAAATTGATGAACAAACTTTAGATGCATTATTGTATCTTTCTCGTCTTTCTCCAGAATCTACAAATCTGGAAGTTTTACGTTCTCAAGTTGATCAAATTGTTGGTTATTTTGATTTGTTATCAGAATATGATGATAGCCAAAATCCTTATGATGCATATCCTGCAACTCAGGCTGAAAATTTAAGAGAAGATGAAGTTGTAAGTGGATTGGCAATTTCAGATGTAAAAAAAGTTTCAGAAGAATTTATGGACGGATATTTTAGAGTTCCAAAAGTTCTTGGAGAAGGAGCATAAAATGATAAATGAATTATCTATCCAAGAAGTTTTAGAAGGTTTTTCTTCTGGGAAATTTACTTGTAAAGAATTAGTAAAACAAACTATTGATACATACGAATCAGATAAAAATTCTGAAATCCCTTTGAATGCTTTTTTAGAGATGTATGATGATTCTCTTTCTCTTGCAGAAAAAGCAGACGAACTTTACCAAAAAGCTCGTAGTGAAGGGGAAGAATCATTAAAAAAATTATTACAAGAAAAACCTCTTTTGGGGGTTCCTTTTGCTGTAAAAGATAATATTTCTGTAAAAGGAAAAAAACTTACTTGTTCAAGTAATATTTTAAAAGGTTATGTTGCACCGTATAACGCAACTGTAACACAACGCTTACTTGACGCAGGTGCTATTCCTCTTGGTCGTTGTAACATGGACGAATTTGCAATGGGTTCTTCTACAGAATATTCTGTTTACGGAGCAACAAGAAATCCTATTGATAGAGAATATGTTTCTGGCGGTTCTTCTGGTGGCTCAACTGCTGCCGTTGCTGCAAATCAAGCTATTTTTGGTTTAGGTACAGAAACAGGAGGTTCAGTTCGTTTGCCTGCTTCCTATTGTGGAGTTTACGGATTAAAACCAACTTATGGAGTTCTTAGCCGTTGGGGAGTTGTTGCTTACGGAAGTTCTCTTGACCAAGTAGGTTTGATTGCTCATACACCAAAAGATATTGCACTTCCTTTATCAGTTTTGTCTGGTGTAGATTTTTATGATGATACTTCTTGTGATTTACCAAATTCAAATGAATTACAAAATCTAAAATCATTATCTGATGAAGAATTTAAGAAATTAAAAATTGCTGTTCCTCGTCAATTTGAACAAGCAAAAGGTCTTGATAAAGATGTTGCAAAAGTTTTTGAAGATACAAAAAATTGGTTTATTTCAAAAGGGGCAACTATCCAAGTTGTAGATTTACCAATTTTAGACGCTTCTATCGCAAGTTATTATATTATTGCTTTATCAGAAGCTGCTTCAAACTTAAGCCGTTTTGATGGAATTCGTTACGGAAATCGTCAGGATCCAGGTCAAGGTTACGATGAATTTTACACAAAAACTCGTAGCGAAGGATTTGGACCAGAAGTAAAACGCCGTATTGTAATTGGAAATTATGTACTTTCTGAACAGATGTCTGGAAAGTGTTATAAGACAGGGATGAGTGTTAGAGCAAGAATTCAAAAAGAAATTGCAAAACTCTTTGAAAGTTTTGATTTGATTTTATCTCCAACATGTCCAACTCCTGCATTTAAACTTGGGCAAAAAGTTGATGATCCAATGGAAATGTATTTGTCAGACCTTTTTACAACTTTTGTAAATCTTTCTAGAGTTCCTTCAATTTCTGTTCCAGCTGGATATACAAATCCAAGTGATAATTCAACAAAACTTCCAATTGGAATTCAGTTTGTAGGAAAGATGTTTTCAGAATCTCTTATCATGAAGATTGCACAAAGTTGGGAAGAATCTCATCCTTTGTGTGGTTATCCAATACGGGATGGCAAAAATGCTTTTTCTGGAAATGAGAGTGGGAGATAACAAATGAGTATAGATAAATATAAAATTGTAATAGGTTGCGAAATTCACTGTCAGCTTACAACAAAAACAAAGGCTTTCTGTGCTTGCGAAAATCGATATGGAGGAATGCCAGATTCTCGTGTTTGTCCAGTTTGTTTAGGACTTCCTGGGGCAATGCCAAGAATCAGTAAAGGATATGTTGAAAAAGGTGCAATTGCAGGTTTGGCTTTAAACTGTAAAATTGCTAACTTTACTAAATTTGATAGAAAACACTATTTTTACCCAGACTTAACCAAAGGGTATCAGATTACACAATATGATATTCCTCTTTGTTCTGATGGATTTATCGATTTGCCTTATACTCATTTACCAGAAACACAGCGTCCTGGTGGAAAAGATTTTATCGGAACAGATTTTACAGGAAAATCTAATGATATCGATGGAAAATATAAACGCATTAGAATAGAAAGAATTCACCTTGAAGAAGACGTAGGTAAAAGTTTGCACTTAGAAGGTGCACATAGTTATATCGATTACAACCGTTCAGGAACTCCACTTATCGAAATTGTAACTAAACCAGATATGACTTCTCCTGACGAAGCTGCTCTTTTTATGCAAACTGCACAAGAAATTTTACGATATGTTCAAGTTACAAACGGAAATCTTGAAGAAGGAAATATGAGGTGTGATGCAAATATCAACCTTACAATTTGGGAAGATGGCAAAGAATATCACACTCCAATTTCTGAAATTAAGAACTTAAACTCATTTAGAGCAATTAAAGATGCTTGTAGTTACGAAGTTCAGCGTCAACTTGAAGAATTTAAAACAGACAGAAAAGAATTTAATCCTGGTTTCAAAAACACAATGGGTTGGGACGAAGTTAATGGAAAAACAGTTGTTCAGCGTACAAAAAATTCTTTTATTGATTATCGTTTTGTTGTTGAACCTGATATTAAACCATTTTCAGTTTCTGAAGAATTTATTGAAAATGCTAGAAAACAAGTTGGTGAACTTCCAGAAGCAAAACGCACAAGATTTAAAAAGGATTTTGGTCTTTCAGATTTTGATGTTGAGACCTTAACTTCTTCAAGAGATTTATCTTTGTGGTTTGAAGAAGCTGCAAGTCAATCAAAGGATGTAAAGAAAGTTGCAAACTGGATTTTAGCTGAAGTTTTGGCAATTCTTAACGAAAAAAATATTCCAATAACAGAATTTCATCTTACTCCAAAACATATTGCTCAACTTGCTGATTCTGTTGCGGAAGATAAAATTACAAGTAAACAAGCAAAAGATGTTTTTGCAACAATGCTTGAAACATCAAAATATCCAGAGCAGATTATTTCAGAACTTGGTTTAACTCAAGTTACTGATAATGATGCAATTTTGAATTTTGTAAAAGAAGTTGTTCAAGAAAATCCAAAAGCAGTTGAGGATTTTAAGAACGGTAAAACAAATGTAGTTGGCTGGCTTATGGGGCAAGTCATGAAAAAATCTGGTGGTAAAGCAAACCCTAAAACTGCCACCGAACTTTTGAAACAGATTCTTTCAGAGGTATAAAAGAAAATGTTCGATAAAAACTGGTTCGCAGATGAAATAACCACACGATATGGTTATGTAAAAAGAGCCAGAGGTTATTTTTTGTACACAGAAAAGCAAGTGCGCCTAACCGATATGTTCCAGGAAGCTGGAAGAGCAATTCTCGGTTGGGGTGGTGGAAAGGCTCGGTTGGAGTTTAAAAATGCTCTTGAACGAGGCGTTACTGGAAGTTTTAGAACAAAGTATAGTCATCAGTTGGTGAAAGCCATAAATCAGTTTTTGCCAGACTATCCAAATGTTCGTTGGTATAATAGTAAAGATTCTTTATACCGAGCCATATCTTCCTATTTTCAAAAGGAATTTGTAGAACCTTTTGTTGAATCACCTGTTTTAGCAAATTTTGCAGATTTACATGCTGCTTGTTGGATGCGTGTAAATAAAATTTCAAGATGGCGTCCTTGGTTGGAAGATGCTTGGTATTCATCCTTTGTAAATATGCCTGTTGCTTTACAAGAATCGGTTTCCATTCCTCAAACAGCAGTTGTTGTTTCGCCTCCATTCCCTTGGTCTGTAACTTCATTTATTGTTGCTTACAGTGATGAAAATGAAGAAAGAATCGTTCCTTCTGATTTTGCTCCTCCTCCATTGTTAGCAGCACTAACTCGTTCATTTTATGATTTGTACGCAGAGTTACCAGTTCGCAGTGAAAAGGATTGGAGACTTTATGATGATATTCTTTTACGATATTTTGATAGACGAGGACCATATTTAATTCCGAAAGTTCCAAAAGAAAAATACGAAGAATTTTTCTTACATTGCTTGGATCAGCATCTTGTTATTTCTCCAACTTATGTATTTCCTTCAATTGTACCTTACGGCGTTGATGTTGGAGTTTTTAACTTATTAAAGAAAAATCCTTTTGTTTGGGAATAGAGAGTTTAGGAGATGTGTTTTGACAGTTGACTCACAGTTAATTTTGCAAATAATTAAATTAGTTCTTGGTGGTTTTTCTACTCTTTTTGCTATATTGCTGTGGTCAAAAACCAGAGAATTTTCTATTTTATTTCTTGTAATTTCAACAATGGGAATGTATGCTCTTGTGGTTTATGAAACTCTTGTGCATTTAGGAATTATTATAAATCAAAAAATTTTAATATTTGGAATTCCTTTGATGCAACTTTTTTTTACCATTGTTCCTTCTGTATTTTTTTTAATTTCTTTGATATTGATTTTCATAAAAATAAATAAACAAATTTAAGGTTTTAACTATGAAAGAAAATGATAATAGATTAAATGCATATATGAAGTCAGCAGGATTATTAAAAGTTACAGAAGATTCTCTAAACGAAAACAGTTCTGATTCTCAAAGTTATATAAAACTTCCATCGAATATTCGATTAGAAAAAAATGAAAATGTAAATTCTGAAAAAGATTCTATCTATCGTCGTGTTGCAAAATTTTTGCTTTTAATTGGAATTGATGAAGCTGCAAAAATAATTCCACATTTAACTCCTGAGCAAACTGAAAAAATCATTCCAGAAATTGCTTCTATTCGAAGTGTTGATCCAGATGAAGCAAATGTGATTTTGGCTGAATTTGAAAACCTTGTGCAACGCTCTCGTGAAGATGGAGGAGTTTCTACTGCAAAAACTATTTTGGTAAAAGCCTTTGGCGAAGAGCGAGCAAATGAGATGCTTCAAAAAACAGTTCCTTTTCCCAATGGAAAGCCTTTTGATTACATGCAAGAAATGGAAGGTGAGAGAGTTTTCTTTTTATTAAAAGAAGAAAGTTCTGCTGTTCAAGCCTTGGTTTTATCCCACTTAAAACCAAAAGTTGCTGCCGATGTTATTAATCAAATGGAACTTTCTGCAAAAACTGAAGTAGTTCGTCGTTTAGCTACATTAAAAAAAATTGATCCAGAAGTTTTGCGTCGTGTAGACCAAGCTATGAGCGAAAAAGTAAAAAATTCAAATACATCTAAGTCAGATTCAATTGATGGGCGTGGTGCATTGGCGGATATTCTTAAAAAAATGTCCCCAGAAAGCGAAAAAAATATTCTTTCAATGCTATCTGATACAGATCCAGATTTAGGTGTGGATTTACGCCAAAGATTATTCACAGTTGACGATGTTATTAACTGTGACGATAGAGTTATACAAGAAAAACTTCATCAAATGTCCGAAATTGAAATTGCATATCTTATTGCAGGAAAATCCCAAGATTTTAGAGATAAAATTTTTAAGAATATATCTAAGGGTCGTGGTGATATAGTTCTTGAAGAAGAAAATTTGCATAAACCAATGCTCAAAAAAGATTGCGATGCTATTACAACTGAATTTTTTAGTTTTTTACGTAGAAAATGGGAAAAAGGCGAGTTGAGAATTATTGGCAGAGATGATGAACAGTATGTGTAAAACAAATCTTGCAAATAGATAATTTTTACCAGAAAAAAAACTGGCTTTCGCCGAAAAATCCCCAAACTCGCTAGTGCTGCGCTACGCTTGCAAGGCTTCGTTTGGTTCTTTTTCGTTTACGCCAGTTTTTTTTTCTGTACTGATTGATTATTTGCAAGATTCTTATATTACGGGAGGGAAAGGGACATAGTTTTGGGGAAAGTAAATACCATAAAATGCCTATCTCATTTCGACCTTATCTCATACAGCCCTGTCTTTTTTTAACTGTAAATGCAAAATTCGTGAAAAATGGTACGAAAATGTGAACCAGCAAAGTCGGTGAAAAAATGCGTAAGCCACGCAATGCCTTTGACAATTTCGCTTTTACCTAATCTCCGCCCATTCTATGCCACTTGCCCAAAACAAAGCAAGAAACAATGCGTAAATGCAAAATTGTAGCCAACGCGTAGACGGAAAATGACACAGTGAAGTCTTGCAAGCGTAAGCGCAGCACTAACGAACTGGGGTATTTTTCGTCGAAAGCGTTGGCTGAAAATTCTTCATTTACAAAATTTCATCTTGCTTTATTTTCTGTACTGTCTTGACTTTTTTATCATAAAAAGGATATAATTCCTTACTACTATTATGTAAAGATGGCTTTTGGTTCTATCCCCGTTTTGACCAAAAGTTGTGTAAAAAAATTATTAGAGGTGTAAAATGTACGCACTTATTGAGTATAAGGGTAAACAGTACAAGGCTGAAAAAGATGCTCTTATCCAAGTTGATAAAATTGACGCAGAAAAAGGTCAAACAATTGATATTGACACAGTTGTTCTTGTTAGCGACGGTGATAAAGTGAACGTTGGGACTCCTTATGTAAAAGGAGCTGTGGTAAAAGCTGTTGTTGAAGAAACATTCAAAGACAAGAAAGTTATTGTTCTTAAATACAAGAGCAAAAAAGATTATCGCAGAACAATTGGTCACAGACAACAGTACACAAATATTCGTGTTACTGATATTGTTATAGCATAATTTTATGATTAAAGTTCTGCTAGAATGTTCTGAAGAAGGGCTTTTGCAGAATTGTTTAGCTGAAGGTCATGCAGATTATGCTCCCAAAGGGAAGGATATAGTCTGTGCAGCGTTAAGTTGTTTGTTAAGAACCGTTTTAGCTCAACTTAAAGCAAAAAAGACCTTGATAGTAAAAACACAAATTCCTAACAGAGGAATGCTCGCGTTTTCTGTGGAGGAATTTACTAAAGATGATGAGTTTTTATTGAAATATGCATCGGATTTTTTAATAACTGGTATAAGTCAGTTGGAAGAAGAGTTTCCAAAGCATATTTCCTTGCGAGTTGATAAGTAATTTTTTGCGGAGGCATTAAAATGGGACGAAAAAAAGGTGGTAGCGGTGCTAAAAACGGCCGTGATTCAAATCCAAAGTATCTTGGAGTAAAAGCATTCGGTGGTGAATTTGTTACTGCTGGTTCTATTCTTGTTCGTCAACGTGGAACAAAAATTCATCCAGGAAACAATGTTGGAAAAGGTAAAGATGATACACTTTTTGCAACAGAAACTGGAAACGTTGTATATCATGAAAGAAAAGGAAGAAAACTTGCTTCTATTCAACCTGTTGAAGGTTAATTAGCAGTTGTGCTTTTAATTTAACTTTATAAACTTTTTGTTGGTAAAGTTTTGTCTGAATCCCGGAGCTTGGTGCCTTTTGGCTTATTTGCTTCGGGTTTTTTTTTGTGAGGTTAAAAATTGATTCATTTTGCAGATGAAGCATTAATAGAAGTTCGCTCTGGTAAAGGTGGTAATGGTTGTATTGCTTTTCGCCGAGAAAAATATGTTCCAAATGGTGGTCCAAACGGTGGCGACGGTGGGCGAGGTGGTGATGTAATCTTTTGTGTAAAAAAGAATTTACGCACACTTTCACATTTGCGCCATAAACAAGTTTTTAAGGCAAAAAATGGTTCTGATGGTGAAGGTTCTAATCGCTACGGACGAGATGGGGAAGATGTTTATGTACCTGTTCCACCTGGAACAACTATTCGTGATGCAGAAACAGGGGAACTTATCTGTGAATTTACTACAGAAAGTGAAAACGAAACATTTAAATATTTAACTGGTGGAAAAGGTGGTTGGGGAAATACTCATTTTAAAAGTTCTACTAATCAAGCACCAAAATATGCACACGAGGGTAAACCTGGCGAAACAAAAATGTTGCGGGTTGAATTAAGTATTATGGCTGATGTTGGATTAGTAGGTCTTCCAAATGCTGGAAAATCATCTTTGTTGGATTATTTTACAAATGCTCGTCCAAAAATTGCTCCATATCCTTTTACAACAAAAATTCCAAATCTTGGTGTTCTTCATGTAAACGATGAGCGAGATATTATTATTGCTGATATTCCAGGAATTATCGAAGGTGCTTCTGAAGGGGCAGGTCTTGGAATACGATTTTTAAAACATATTGCAAGAACTTCTTGTTTGATTTTTGTTATAGATGTTTCTGATGAAAACTATCTTGAAGCCTTTGATACTCTTTTGCAAGAACTTAAAACTTTCTCTGAGCCTCTTGCACAAAAACAACGCATCATTCTTTGTAATAAAATTGATATTGAAGGTGCTTTAGACCGAGCAGAAGAAATAAAAGCAAAATTGCAAGAAAAAAATCCTGACGAGAAAGTTTTATTTATGTCAGTTTATGAGAGAAAAGGATTGAAAAACGTAGAACAAGCAATTATTTCTTTGGTTGACTCAATGGAAAATAAAGACAGATTTGAAAATCTTTCTGGCGAAACTGCTCTAAATCGTGCTGGTAAAACAAAGATTAGTGATTTCTTAAAAGATAAGGCTAATTGTACAACTGACACAGATCAATATCCGGGTTCAGAATTATGAAATTAGCAATTTTAGGCGGAACTTTTAATCCTGTTCATATAGGACATTTAATGTTAGCTGAAGATGTTAGAAAAGAATTTGGTTATGATAAAATTCTTTTTATTCCAGCCTGTGTTCCTCCTCATAAAGTATATAAGGCTTGTGTTTCTGATTCTGATAGACTTGAAATGTTACGGCTTGCAACGAAGGATAATCCTTATTTTGAAGTTGACGATTGTGAATTAAAACGAAAGGGAATTTCTTATACAATTGATACAATTTATGATTTAGAATCTCGTTATCAAGAAAAAATTGAAGGAAAAATTGGTTTGATTATCGGGGATGATTTACTTTCAGGTTTTGAATCTTGGCATTTAGCAGAAACTTTGGCGTTGCGAGTTCGTTTAATTGTTGGCAGAAGAAATTCGTCTGTTTTGCCTTTAGAAAGTAAATTTCCGTTTTCACCACTATCAAATTCAATTTTGCCAATTTCAAGTTCTGATATTCGTAATCGAATAATAAACAAAAAAAGTTGGAGATATTTAGTACCTGAATCAGTTTTTCAGTATATAAACGAAAGGAATCTTTATGAGTGAAGAAAATCAAATTTTGCTTGAAAAACTAAAAAAATATCTTTCTGTAAGTGTTTGTAAAGAACGATATGACCACTCTATGAGAACTGCTCAGACTGCAAAAGAGTTATGCCTTAGATTCGGTGAGAATGCTGAACTTGGTGAAATTGCTGGAGTTGCACACGATATTTGTAAAGAAATGAAGTCTGATTTATTGCTGAATCTTGTTTCTGTTTCAGAATATGAAATTTCTCAAATAGAAAAAGATAAACCTTCGCTTTTGCATGGAAAAGCTGCAAGTGTGCTTTTAAAAAACGATTTTGGTGTTTCCAACCAAGATTTATTAGAAGCAGTAAGTAATCATGTTTTTGGTAAACCTAAAATGTGTAATCTAGCTAAAATTCTTTATGTAGCGGATAAAAGTGAACCTGGTAGACCGTATGTTAATCACGAATATCTTGAAAAATTACAAAAAATGTCATTAAATGAACTTGTAGAATATGTTTTAGAAAATAATATTGATTATCTAACTAAAAAAGGAAAAGCAATTTCAAAAGAAACTTATGAATTATTGCGTTCTGTAAAAGGAGAATCTTGATATGGGTAAAAAATCTAAAAGTGAAAATTCAGCATTATTTTTAGTCTTGATTTTTGCTGTTTTAGCAATTTCTGCTTTTATTTTGTTTTTTTCGCTAAGAACTGATCCTGTAGAAGAAGTTCTTAAAAATGACCAATTGTTAAAAATCCTTTTTGTCTTGTCTGATGAAGATTCTGTTATTTCAACTGATGTAATTTTGTATTATCCTGTAACTCAAAGAACTGCAATGTTTGATATCCCAGGAAGAACAGGTGCAATTTATTCTTCAGTTGGAAGGGTTGATAGGATAGATTCTGTTTACTTGGAAAAAGGAATTCAGTCCTATAAGCAAGAAATTGAAAAATTGCTAGATACAACTATTCCGTTTACTTTGGAAATAAATTTAGACCAATTTTCTCAGTTAACTGATTTGCTTGGAGGTTTACGAATTTTTATTCCTTCTCCAGTTGATATAAAAACTGAAACAGATTATTTTCTACTTCCTTCAGGTTCTGTAACTTTAGATGGTGATAAAATAAAAACATATATAAAATATCGTGAAGAAGGTGAGACTGAATTTGATATTCAAGAACGAATGCAAAATACTGTGTTAGGTTTTTTGAATGCCTTACACGAAAAAAAAGATTTAGTTTTAGGTGATAGAACTTTTGAGTATTTTACAAAATTGTTAAAAACTGATATGGATAAGGATGGTTTAAAAAGTTTACTATCTGAAATTACTAATATTGATTCTGAACGTTTGTCACCACAGACTATTACAGGTTCTATTAGAGATGTTGATGGAAAACAGCTTTTATTTCCGTATTATGATGGTCAGCTTATAAAGGATGCTTGTAAACAGAGTATGTCTGCTTTAGTTGCATCTACAAATATGGTTTTTGATAGAACTTATGTTTTGGAAATTCAAAACGGAACTACTGTTCAAGGTTTAGCTAAAAATACAGCAGCATTGTTACAAAGTATAGGATATGATGTTCTTACAACAACAAATGCAGATAGTAACAACTATGATAAGACAATAATTATTGATCATATTAATAACTCTCAGGTTGCTTCGTCCTTAGGTGAATTTATTATGTGTGAAAATATAGTTGTTGATGAAGTTCAAAGTGAAGATGCAGGTTTGGACGCAAATTTATTAGTAGATTTTACTATAATTCTTGGTAAAGATTTTGACGGTAGATATGTTAGAGATTAAATCAAATAAAAAGATATTGGAGGAAAAATGAAAACTGCAAAAGAAAAAGCATTAGAAATTGCTCAGCTAATGATTGATTTTAAAGGTGAAAATGTTAGTGTAATTGATGTTTCTCAATTAAATAGTTGGACAGATTATTTTATTATCGTAACTATAAATAGTTCTTCTCATTGGAAAGGTTTGTATAAACAAGTAAAGGATTATGTAAAAGAAAATGATTTACAAATTCATGTTCCAAACAGAAAAACTCCAGATGGTGATGATTGGAACTTAATTGATGTTGGAAACATTGTAGTGCATTTAATGTCACAAGAGGCTCGTGATTTTTACGATTTAGAAAAATTGTGGCATGCTGGAGAAAAACTTTTATAATTAAGCAAAAAAACGGGGCTATAAAGTCCCGTTTTTTTTCTTGACTAATTACTCATCATCGAATACGTCATAATCGAAGTCGTCTTCATCGTCATCATAACCAAAGTCGTCTTCGTCATCGTAATCATCGATGTCGTCTTCAAAATCTTCGTCCATGAATTCATCATCTTCAAAGTCGTCAAGAGAGTCATCTTCATCAAAATCATCATCAAAGTCATCATTATACGCATAACTAAAGCCGTAGGCAGCCATGGCAGTTTCGTCTAATAATTCTTTTTCAGTGAACATATGAGTACTTCCTTATATTAAGCTTCAATAATAAAACAATAAAGTAGAGTACATATTTATGTCAACTAGATAGACATAAAAAAATGTAAAATTTATAAAAAAAAATTAAAAAAAAATATTAAATAAATATTTAAAAGGGTTTGACAAAAGTTTCAATTTCTGTATAATTAAGAATATCTATGTTAGATGTAGTGCGTGAGTATGCACCGGCTAAAATAAATTTGCATCTTCAAGTTTATCCCAAAAGGTCGGATGGATATCACCCTATTGAAAGTATTTTTCAGACTGTATCTTTGTTTGATGAACTTAAGATAGAGTTTGTGGGAGAGAGTTTTGGTTGTGTTGTGAAATGTGATTCAATGCAACTTCCTGAGGAAAATACACTGACAAAGACATATAAGGTATTTTGCCAAGAAACTGGTATAAAGCTTGGGATTAGTGTTGAGCTTACAAAGCAAATTCCTAGTGGAGCTGGTTTGGGAGGTGGTTCTTCAGATGCCGCATATTTTTTGCGTGCGTTGAATAGAGCTTGTGATTATCCCTTGTCACAGAGTCGATTAGAGTTTGTTGCGAGTTTGGTTGGAAGTGATGTACCTTTTTTTCTATTCGATGGTGCTGCTATCGTAACAGGCCGTGGTGAGAAGGTAAAGCCAATTTTACCACGAAAAGACCTTTGTTTTGTTTTGGTGTATCCTGATGTACATTGTTCAACAGCAGAGTGTTATTCTCTTGTTGATGAATATTATGCTTTGGGAAAAACAGTTGTAGGACCAACTTTACAGGAAATTGAGGAAATGTACTACAAGCCGATTTCTGAATGGCGGTTTATAAATACTTTTGCAAATCCTGTTATGAAAAAGTATCCGGCAATTTTAGATGCATTAAGAAGTCTTGAGTTGCAAGGTGCTGAGTTCGTGCAAATGAGTGGTTCTGGTTCTACTGTTTTTGGTGTGTTTTCTGATGATAATCTTGGAAAAGATGCCTGCACAAACCTAAGAAAAAAATGGAAGAATGTTTATTTTTTGTCTTCCAGTATTCAGCAAGATATTTAATCTTGAAAAGAAATTGATATTATAGGGTTTGTAGTTTATGCAGATAACAGAGATTCGCATCCGTAAGGTTGCTGCTGAAGGGAAGTTGAAGGCTTACGTTACAGTTACATTTGATAACTGTTTTGTAGTACACAACGTTAAAATTATTGAAGGTAAAACTGGTTTATTCATTGCTATGCCAAGTCGTAAGACAAGTGGTGGTGAATATAAGGATGTTGCTCATCCTATTAGTCCTGAGTTCCGCACAGAGTTGCAAGATAAAATTCTTGCAGAGTATGAAGCTGGGCATATAGAGGAAGCATCTTCAGACGATTAAGTCTGACCCGTTTTTCTATATTTTGGGTCGTCGTCAAGTGGTAAGACAACGGCTTTTGGTGCCGTCATTCCGCAGGTTCGAATCCTGCCGACCCAGTTATTACGGTTTTAACCGACATAAAAGTGGTTAAGGGTTATTTGGCTCTTGACCATTTATTTTTTAGGAAGACTCTGGCGTGATGAACGATGGGGTTTGTGCTATTCTTATAATTGTTTTATTTAGCAAGAGTTTTCCTTATTTTCTTTAAGGAGTTCATAAAATGGAACAATTAGTATTAAAAGCAACAAAAAGAACAGAAACAGGTAAAGCTGCTGCAAAACGTTTAAGAGAAACAGGAAACTTGCCAGCTGTAATGTACAATCACCAAGGTGAAGCTACAATGCTTTCTGTTAACGAAAGTGAATTTACAAAAGTTTGGAAACAAGCAACAAAAACAACTATCATTTGTCTTGATGTAGATGGAACTAAATATCAAGCATTTATTAAAGACACAGAATACGATATCATTTCAAATCGTAACTTACACGTTGATTTCCATGTAATCGAAGATACACAAAAATTGAGAGCAACAATCAAAGTTCAAACATCTGGAACTCCAGTTGGTGTGCGTGAAGGTGGTATTCTTATGACAACAGGTATCTCAATTAAAATTGAATGTTTGCCAAAAGATTTACCTGTAAGAATTGTTGCTGATATTGATCCTATTAAAATTGGTGAAACTTTCTACGTTAAAGATCTTAAACTTGCAGATGGTATCAAACTTCTTACAAACCCAGATGCAGTTGTAGTTTCTGTACGTTCTGGAAAATAACTTAGATTATTTTTATGAATACTGCTTAATAATGGTTTTGTGTTTTTACATAAAGTCGTTTTAAGCAGTTTTTTTTTAGTTTATGTCAGATTTCGTAAATGATTTTGAACAAAGATTTGAATCCTCATTACCTAAGGATTTATGTTCTTCAGTACTTTTGTTGGGAGTTTCTGGAGGATCTGATTCTATGGCAATGTTATCTTGTGTAATTAGTCTTATTACAAATCCAATTTTTAATGATAAATATAAAAATCTAAAACTGAAAGTTGTTACTGTAAATCACCGCCTTAGAACTGAAAAAGAAAGTTTAGGGGATTGTTTGTTTGTAAAAAAGTTTTGTGATTCAAAACAAATTCCTTGTTGTATTTCAAATGCTGATGAAAATCAAATTT
Organism: Spirochaetaceae bacterium; assembly: GCA_017936665.1. Classification (GTDB taxonomy): domain Bacteria; phylum Spirochaetota; class Spirochaetia; order Treponematales; family Treponemataceae; genus RGIG9060. Next base: position 24,784 of record JAGBFB010000019.1, read on the forward strand.
CTTTTCTTGCTAAAAAACGTAATATGGGATTAGAAGAGGCTGCTAGATTTTTTAGATATGATATTTTTGAAAAAATTGCTTTACATGAAAATTCAAATTTTTTCTTTTTGGCTCATAATAAAGATGATCAGGTGGAAACTTTAATTCAGCGTTTTTTTCAAGGAGCGTATGGAACTTCTGCCTTAGGTATTCCTCAAAAACGGGAAATTTTTTATAGACCTATGATGAATTTTACTAAAGATGAAATTTTAAAATATTTAGACAAAAAAAATATTGAATTTAAAACAGATAAAACTAATTTTCAAAATGATTATTTAAGAAACAAAATTAGAAATTTATTAATTCCTCAATTAAGTGAAATTTTTGTTGGGTGGAAAACCGCTTTATTAAATGGAGTTGAAAAACGAAAAATTGATGAAGATTTTTTTGAATCTGAATGTAAAAAATATCAATGGAATTATTCTGAAAATGAATTTTTTATGGATAAATCTATATTTGAAAAATTGCATAAATCTATAAAAATTAGATTGGTTTACCAATGTTTAACTAAACTTAAAGCAAATCATCGCATTCCTTTTGAAATAATTGAAAGTTTTTGTGAAGGTAATAATAATTTTTCTGGTGGAATAAATTTTTTATATACAAACGATAAAGTTTTGATAAATAATAAAAAAAATAGTAGTACAGAATCATATTTTTTTGCTATAATGGAAGAGTCTAGTGGAATTCCAATTAAACTTTCTACACCTAAAGGGAATTTATGTTTTTCAGAAAAAACTTTTAACATAAAAAATATGGTAGATTTACCTGAAAAGATAAAAATTCCTTGTTATATTGAATTAAAAAATGGCAAATTTGTTTTTGAAGAAGTTCCATCTAGAAACCAAAAGACTGTTTTTATTATTTTAGAGGATTGATAATATGTCTAATTTGAATAGTAAACAACCAAAAGGTAAATTTGGATATTATATTTTTTTCTTACTCATTACTTTGTCTATGATTTTCTTGTTTGTTCAAACAGGAGATAATAAAGGTAATTCAATTTCTTATTCAGAATTTCTAACAAAAGTAGAAGAACAAAAAATTTCTGAAGTTTATATTTCAGATAATCAAGAGATTTCTGGTTATTTTATAAGTTCAAATAATAAAGGAGTAAAGTTTAATACTGTTATTCCATATTTTGATTCATCTTTGATTGAATTTTTAGAATCTCATAATGTTGTTGTTATAGGAGAAAAATCAACAGTTGGTCTGTTTTATTATATAGAAAAAATATTGCCATGGATAATGTTTGTTTTTCTTTTTACCCTTATCATTAGACAAAATGCGTCAAATAATAGTAAAGGATTTCAATTTGGAAAAAGTCCTGCACGATTATTTGAAGCAAAATCTAATTGTATAACTTTTAAGGATGTTGCAGGGCAAGTTGAAGCAAAAGAAGAATTAGCCGAAATCGTTGATTATTTGAAAAATCCAGATAAATATACTTCAATGGGGGCTAAAATTCCTAAAGGTGTGCTTTTGGTAGGTAATCCTGGAACAGGTAAAACTCTTTTAGCAAGAGCAGTTGCAGGTGAATCAGGAGTTGCTTTTTTGCATATTTCTGGAAGTGATTTTGTAGAAATGTTTGTAGGTGTTGGTGCAAGTAGAGTAAGAGATTTGTTTGAACAAGGTAGAAAAATGGCACCCTGTATAATTTTTATAGATGAAATTGATGCTGTAGGTAGAGCAAGAGGGGCTGGTCTTGGTGGTGGACATGATGAAAGAGAACAAACTCTTAATCAACTTTTGGTAGAAATGGATGGCTTTGAAAATAAAACTGGAATTATTGTTTTAGCAGCTACAAACCGACCTGATGTTTTAGATGCGGCGCTTTTACGCCCAGGTAGATTTGATAGACAAGTTACGGTAAATTTACCAGATATTAAAGAACGGGAAGCAATTTTACGTGTTCATGCTGAAAAAATTAAAACTGACGAATCAGTTGATTTAGAGCGATTGTCAAGAGCAACACCAGGAATGAGTGGAGCAGATTTGGCTAATATTTTAAATGAAGCAGCTTTATTTGCTTCTAGAAAAAATTTAAAAGCGGTTTCTAATATTGAAATTGAAGAAGCCCGCGATAAAGTATTGATGGGAACTGCTAGAAACAGTGTTGTAATGCCTGAAAAAGAAAAACTTATGACAGCTTATCATGAAGCAGGACACGCTTTACAATATTATTACTTAAAAAATTCAGATCCTTTACATAAAGTAACAGTAATTCCTAGAGGTAGAGCTTTAGGTGTTACAATAGGTTTGCCAGAAGAAGATACTTATTGTCATACAAAGGATTGGTTACTTGATAGACTTGTAATTTTGTATGGTGGTTACACTGCCGAAAAACTTGTGTACGGAACAACCACAACTGGGACTTCAAATGATATTCAAAAAGCTACAGAACTTGCCAGAAAAATGGTTTGTGAGTGGGGAATGTCTGATGATGTTGGTGCAGTTTCCTTTGGTCAAGAAGATGAACCAATTTTTATGGGAAGAGATATTGCTCGTCATAAATCTTTTTCTGAAGAAACTGCTGCAAAAATTGATAAGGCTATTAAGGAAATTCTTGAAAATGCCAAACAAGAAGCGTATAATAATTTAGTGAAGGGTAGAAAATTTTTAGATACTCTTGCAAAATCTCTTGTAGAAAATGAAACCTTAACTGATGAAGAAATTAGAGCATTACCTGGTTTTGAGGAACTATAATTTTTATGAATAATAAATTTTGTAAAAAAAAATTATCAATAGTTTTCTTTTTGTTTTTTCTCATAAATTTTCACTTTTCTATTGATTTGTTTTCCTATGATTTATCAAGTTCAAAAAATGCAAATAGACAAACAGCTTTAAGATGTGCCGAAGTTGCAAAAAGTTTCTTGATGGAAGAAAATTATTCTCAAGCAATAATTCAAGTTGAACTTGGATTAGCCTATGATGAAAATATTTCTGATTTGTGGTACATAAAATCTTTGTGTTCAAAATGTAAAAAAGACCCTAAAAGTTTTGTATTGGATTTTGCTAAAAAAGCTTATGATTGCAATGATTGGACATATTTTTCAGAAAATCTAGGAATTATTCTTTACGCTGAAAGTTTAATTTACACTGGTAATAATGAAAAAGCCTATGAATTGTTAGATGAAAAAAAAGATATTTACTCTAGCGATTCAGAATATTTAAGAGCTTTGTCATGTTACCGTTTGGGGGATGTTACCAAGGCAAGAAATATTATTACTAGTGGGGTAAATGTTTTTCCTGAGGATATAAGATTTCCAGAATTATTTTATAAAAATGAATTTTATTCAGTTTATTTTACTGGTGATGAAATTGATTCAGGAGCTTATGCTATTGCATCAAATTTTGCTACAAGGCTTTCTTCTTGGAAAAAAAAGTCTAATGAATTACTTTTTTATGCTCATTTATTTGAAAAAGACGAAGAATTATCAAATAGAATTTTGCTAGAATATTTTTCAGAATATAAATTGGTTCCAGAAGCCCTTCCTATTGCCATAGAAAAAAATATTTTGACTCAAGAAGATGCCCGTGTTGCCTTTGAAAAATTTTGTGAAGAAGGAATTGAATTAAATTTGTTTAAAAAAATTATTTCTTCTTTTACTGATGAAAAACAAAAAATTCTTCTTGTTTCATTTTTATCAAAATTTTCGGGAATCATAACTTACGATAACAACGAAGATTTTATTGTTGATATGAACGTAACTTATTCTTCTGGACGACCAAGTTTGATTCAACAAGATTTTAATCAAGATGATGTGATTGATACAGAAATCCTTTGTGATTTTGGAACTCCATCAATTTTATACGATTTTAAAAATAATTTAGAAATTTCCTATGGCGAGTATCCTTATATTGATTCTGTAAAAATTTTTGATAACACAAATTATTTTCTTATACAAAATTCATATCAATGGTCAAATGTAAAATTTATTGAAGAAAATCTTTGTATGGATTATAAATTTTACATTCCAATGCCAATTTTTCAAGAGGAAATTAAAACAAGCGAATTGTTTTCTAAATCCTATAGAATTTCATCAGAAATAATAAAAGAAAATGATGTGTATCAAAAAAGATTTGTTTTATCAAATGGATTGCCAATTCAATCTACCTATGCTAAAAACGGAATTCCCTATGGTTCTGCAATTTTTGAAGGTGGAAACATTTTATACAGATACGTAGATAAAAATTTTGATGGAATATATGAAATTACCGAGTTTTACAATTTTGATACTTTTAACTATGTAAATTACATTGATAAAATCGAAATGAATAATTTGTATACTGAATTATTTGGAACAATTGATGCTCTTGAAGGATTATATATTTCTAAAATTGTTGTTGATGATAATTCTGATGGTATTCCTGAATGTTCTGAAGTATTTCTTCCTACAGGCAAAAAAACTACTTGGTTTGATAAAAATGGAGAAATTTCTGTTGTTTACGAAAAATCAACAGAAAATGATTCTATCATTGAGAAATCATTTTTTATAAATCCAATAAATAAAAAACAAATTTCAGTTGAGTTTGAAAACGGTATTCCAAAAAAATTGCAAGATTCAAATTTTTCTTCAGAAATTTTACAAAATGATGTAACTCCTGTTTATTGGATTGGTTCTATTCCTGATGATAAATTATCAATTTTAGTTTATGAGTCATTAGATAATATTATGGAACAAGGAAAAGTGAAGTTGCTTAAATTTTCTGAATTTCCAAACTTAAGAATTATGATAATTAAAATTGGTGATAATCTTTTTGCCGAGAGTTTTGAATATGAAGAAGAATATTTTTAATCTATTTTATTTTGCTGTTCTAGTTCTAATGATTTTTTCATGTAGTACTACAAAGTCTGTTGATACTTTAGAACAAAAGGGCGAATATTCTTCAGAAGAATTTATTGAAAATAAAATAGAACAAATAGAAAAAATATCTACTACAGATTCTGTTAAAGCATTTTGGTATTCTTATCTTTTGTATAATGAATATAAAGATTTTGAAAAAGTAACGAAAAATTTTGAATCTAATTTTGATAATGCAATTAATCAAATTTCAAAACTATATGAAAGTCAAAATTGGATGGATTTTTGTAGAGATTATGAATCAATAAATAAGATTTTATCTAAATGCGATTTATCAAAAATAAATATTAATTTTGATAAAAATCTTTTTCAAGAAAAATATTTTTTTGCAAAAAATAATATTGCTTCTTTATATTCTGAAAATATTTTACCAGCAAAAAATTCTTTATCTGAAAAAATTTCTACAGTAATTGATGGTACCGTAACAATATGGATAGATTTGGGTGTAAAAATTGAATCAGGTAGAGCGTTTTCTAACAAGGCGATTGGTTCTGGCTTTTTTATTGATTCAAGAGGATATTTAATAACAAATTACCATGTAATTTCTAGTCAAGTTGATCCTGAATATGAAGGAATCAGTCGACTTTTTATTAAATTAGGTGATGATAAAGAAACTAGGATTCCTGCAAAAGTAATAGGATATGATAAATCTTTGGATTTGGCTTTGTTAAAAACTGAAATTCCACCAAAATATGTATTTTCATTAGGTTCTTCATCTTCTTTGGATATTGGAGATAAAATTTATGCAATTGGTTCTCCAGTAGGGCTTGAAAGAACTTTAACTTCTGGAATTGTTTCAGCTGAAGGAAGACAACTTTTTTCATTAGGTACGGTAATGCAAATTGATGCTGCTGTAAATAACGGAAATTCTGGTGGTCCAATAATCGATGAGTTTGGAAATGTTCAAGCCATCGTTTTTGCTGGAATGTTAGAATATCAAGGTTTGAATTTTGCAATTCCTGTTGAATATTTAAAAATTTTGATTCCACGGCTTTATTATGGTGGTGAAATTACACATCCATTTGTAGGTGCTTATGGAAAATCATTTAAAGATAAAGGTGTTGAAGTTTTGTGGGTTCAAAATTCAAGTCCTGCAAAATATGCAGGATTAAAAGAAGGCTGTATTATCACTAAAATTAATGGAACTAAAATTAATTCTATTAATGATTTACACTTTACTCAAATGTCACTTTTATCTAAATCAATTATCGAATATACAATCATTGATGAGTCTGGAACTGAGAAAGAGATTCTTGTTTTGTCAGATGTCCGAAAAGAATACCCAGGCTATGACTTTTACAAAAAAAGTTCTGTTGCAAATTCAATATATCCTTTATTCGGAATGAAATTAAAAAATGTATCTTCTTTTTTTGGAAATAAATACATAGTTGATTCTGTTGTAAAGGGAAGTATTGCTGACGAATCAGGTTTTAGTGAATTAGATCCTGTAAAAATTTATCGAACTTATCTTTCTCCTGATGAAGATATTTTGTTTGCAGAAATTTATTCAAAAAAGAAATCAAATGGTTATCTTGATGTTTCTTTAGTTTTGGCCACCCCTCTGGACAGTGAAAACTTTTTTTAATAGAATATAGAAATGGCAGAATTAAATCAAATTAGAAATTTTTGTATAGTAGCACATATTGATCACGGAAAATCTACTCTTTCAGATAGATTAATTCAAAAAGCTAAAATTATTGATGATAGACAATTTCAAAATCAAATTTTAGATTCCATGGAAATTGAGAGAGAACGTGGAATTACAATAAAAAGTCAAGCGGTAACAATTCCTTATAAAGCTCAAGATGGTAAGGTTTACGAATTAAATTTTGTTGATACACCTGGACACGTGGATTTTTCCTATGAAGTTTCACGAGCAATAGCTTCTTGCGAAGGTGCTTTATTATTGATTGATGCGGCACAAGGTGTTGAATCTCAAACTTTGTCAAATATGTATTTGGCACTTGAACAAGATTTGGAAATTATACCTGTTGTAAATAAAATTGATTTACCAGCAGCGGATATTCCAGCTGTAAAATATCAAATTGAACATGATTTAGGTTTAGATTCTGAAAGTGCAATTTTAGTTTCTGCAAAACAAGGAACAGGAATTGATGAACTTTTTGAAGCTATTGTAAATAGAATTCCTGCTCCAAAACCTTCTTCGTCTGATAAAACTCGTGCTTTGATTTTTGATTGTCATTACGACCCATATCGTGGTGTAATTGTTCATGTTAGGCTTTTTGGTGGAAAAATAAAACCAGGTCAAACTGTTCGCTTTATGAGTTCTAATACAGATTATAAAGTTGATAGCGTTGGTATTTTTAAAATAAAATTAGAAGATAAAGCTGAACTTTCTTGTGGTGATGTTGGATATATTATTGCAGGTATTAAAACTGTTTCTGATGTAAAAGTAGGGGATACTGTTACTTTAGTAGATAATCCTGCTGATGAACCTTTGCCAGGATTCAAAGATGTTAAACCTGTTGTTTTTTCTTCAATTTATCCTATTGATTCAAATGATTATGAAGAATTAAAAGATAGTATGGAAAAATTATCTTTAAATGATGCTAGTATCACTTATGAAAAAGACTCTTCAATTGCTTTAGGTCACGGATTTAGATGTGGATTTTTAGGTTTGTTACATCTGGAAGTTATTCAAGAAAGACTTGAACGAGATTTTAATCAATCTGTAATATTTACAGCACCTTCTGTTAGATATAGTATTACACTTACAAATGGCGAAGAAAAATTTATTGATAATCCTGCTGATTATCCAGAAGTTGCAAAAATAGCTTCCGCAAGAGAACCTTACATAAAGGCTTCTATTATTACTCCTGCAACGTATTTAGGAAGTATAATGTCTTTATGTACAGAAAAACGTGGTGTTCAAACAAATATGCAATATCTTGACCAGAAGCGGGTTGAAATAATTTATGAAATGCCACTTTCTGAAGTTCTATTTGATTTTTACGATAGACTTAAAAGTTACAGTCGAGGTTATGCTTCTTTTGATTACGAGGTTATCGGTTATCGTGAAACGGACTTGGTTAAAATTGATATTTTGATTAACGGTAAAATGGTGGATGCATTATCTCAATTGTGTTTTAAAGGAAGTGCTTATGATAAAGCACGTAATGTTTGTGCTCAGTTAAAAGATGAAATTTCAAGACAACAATTTAAGATTGCAATTCAAGGTGCTATTGGAAGTCAAATTATTGCTAGAGAAACTGTTAGTGCCGTAAGAAAAGATGTTCTTGCAAAGTGTTACGGTGGAGATATTACTCGTAAACGAAAACTTCTTGAAAAACAAAAAGAAGGTAAAAAGCGAATGAAAATGGTTGGAGATGTTGAACTTCCACAATCAGCTTTCTTGGCAGTATTAAAAACTAAAGAAGAATAAAAATTATTCTTCAAATTGATTTAAGCTTCTGTTTAATATTTTTAGGAAAAAATCAATTTCATTTCTCACTCGTTTTAAAAATGAAATATTTTCGTTTGCTCCAATATTACCATCTGGAAAATGAATGAAAAGATAATCATGTTGATTGATTTTTTTTACAAGATTTTCTGTTGAAGTATTACCGTATGTTAATTTATTTTTAATATCATTTAATGAATCAATTTCATTTATTATAAATTTTTTTATTTGTATTAAATTTTTATCATCAACTTGTTTTGTATAATTTTCTATATTTATTTTTGAAGTTAAATTATAAAATTTACTTATTGCAAAAATTTCTTTTGGGAAAATATTTTTTATTTTATTACAATTAAAGTTTTTTTCGTTAAATAAACTTATATCTGATAAGTTAAATAAATTATCTATTGTAGAAAAAATTTCTTTAAATTGAGTTGCATAATTTATTAATGCTTTATCCGTAAAAATTTGATTTTCATTAATTTTAAAAGTACTAGAACCAACTTTAAATGCTGAATTTACATTTATTAATGAGTTTATTCTGTTTGAAGTATTTTGTTTAAAAATTCTTGCTGGTGCATTTTTGCAATGAGTGTTTTCAACTGTAAATGAAAAATCTAAACCTGTAAAAAAGATAGGAGAGTTTTCTTTTCTTAATTTTATTGCTAAATCTATGGCGTATAAACCCACTGAACCTAACGGCAAAAAATTTTTTATTGGTAAATTTAATTGATTAATTGAATCTAAGAAGTTTGAATTTGTAAAATTTGTAAAAATATAACTGACATTTTTATGATTTTTATTTATGTTGGGTCTTGAAGTTAAATCAGAAATTAATAAATATTCTTTATTTTTTATTCCTATAAAGGCTTTTTCATTTGCAATTTGACTTTCTACAGCAATTACAATTTGAGGATTTATTCCATACTTTAATAAAGATTTTACAGCCGAATCTACACAAATAATAAAAAAATTATTTATATCAATATTTAATAAATTAAATTGATTTAGTGTTGTATCAAGAGATGTTCCTGCTCCAAAAACTAAAATTGGTTTTTGAATGTAATTGTATATTATTTCTTTTGAGTTTGCTATTTTAGGTAAATTTAATAAAATATTCTTTGAATATAACTTTCCAAGTTTTACAAGAGTAATTCTGTTTTTCCAAAATTGAGAAATATAGTTTGAAAATAAAAATTCTGCATCTTGATAAAATTTTTCATATTCAATTGGAATTGCACATAAATTTATTTTTACAACTCTTTTACAGCATGAAATTATTTTAGTAAAATTTTTATTAGTTAATAACTCTATAACTTCTTTTTCAGATTGAATATTAAAATAAAATAAATTTTGTAAATTTGTATTTTTATAAAAAAAAGATTTATCTACCGTCTTTGAAAATTCAAATAGATTTTTATCCTTTTCTATTGCGATAATGACAGAATTTTTAGGTAATTTTTTTATAAGTATTTCTATTCCATATCCTAACACAGGAGAATTTACTAATATTAATGTTCCTTCTGTAATTTGTAAATTTTCTAATGATTTTTCTACTGTAATTTGTGGATTATATTTAGAATATAGTAATTTGTTTTTGTATGATACAGAAAAACCTTGCTTAGCTTCAACTAAACAAGGTTTTTCATTTTCTGTAGTATTCAATTTTAGTTATTGCTTACAAAATATTTTGAATATGTTTTTTCAAAATCGTTTTTAAGTTTTTTGCTATCGTAAATATTTTCCATGATTGTTGATTGATCAACCATTGAAGCATTTTCGATATATGCAAGTTTTTCAATTTGTTCTGCATTTGATTTTGAATTAACAACTTTTACAACTGCAATATATTTGTTTAGTACAATTGGTTTAGAAATTTCATTTGTTGCAAGAGAGAATAATGTTTTTAAGAAATTTTCATTTTGATAAGCCGATGCAATTTGACTTACTGAAGTATCTGCATTTCTAATCAAAGATGAGTTCATATAATTAAGAACATAATCTGAAACAGATTCTTTTGTTAAATCAAATTTTTTACAAGCATTATCAAAACTTGTTGCATTAGACTCTGCAATAAATTTTTCTGCTTCTGCTTTATAGTAATCTTCGATTCTTCCCATTTCATTTGATTTCATGTAATCAAGAACGTCGTTTATTGTTGTAGAATCTTTTGTGTTAGTTGGTTCTGTTGCAGCAACACATTGGTAGATTGTATATCCTGTTCCGGTTTTGATTACTTCGCTAATAGAATCAATTTCTAAATTTTTTAATTTAGAGAAATCATCAGAAGATGCTAAAGTAGATTTAATTTGATATTCATATTTGTTTTTTAATTCACCTTCTGTTGTTGTGTAATAATTTTTTGAATATTCTTTTAATGCATCTTCAAAAGTAATTTCTTGGTTGTTTATCTGAGAAAGAATTTTCTTTGCAACTGATTCAGATTCTACTGAAATTGCGTTGAAGTAATATTTATTGAATAAATCTAAATTTTCATTAGCAAATTCAACTGCTTTTACTGAAGGATATGCATTTGTATCAAAGAATACAATTTCAAAAGTTTTTGATGTGTTATTCATTTTGTTGATAAATGCTAACTCTGCTTCTGATGTTTTTAATCCAAATGCAATGTCTGCTAAAGATTGATTTTGATTCATAATTTCATCTGAAAAATAATCAAGAATATATCTTGTGTATAATAAATCATCTGAAATTTGTTTTCTTAGATTATTTTTTTCATTGTCTGGTGTGTTTCTGTAAAGTTTGTCAGAGTACTTTCCGTTTTCTGAGAAATAAGGAATCATTGCTCTATCAACTTTAATATCAGAAAGTGTGTAACCTGTTGAATTAACATAATCAATAAATGCTAATCTGTTTATGCTATCCATAAACGAACGATATAAATAATATTGATATACATTTTCATTTATATCTTGATTGCCTAATTTTTCTTGCTCAATATAATCTTCTAATCTGTTGGCAAAATATGAACCAGATTCATATTTAACTTGTTCTCCATCCCAAGATCCAAAAACAGGAACTCCAGAGTTTCCTGCTTGTGCCATTCCTGGAATAAAAATAAAAGAAACAGCTGCTAAAACTAAAATTGCTATTGAACCAATGCTTAAAAGGACTTTTTTTACAGATTTATTTTCCTTTTTCACTTCATCTTTTGTGCTCATTTATAACCTCTTTTGTCGTATAAAATTACAATGTATGTATATTTTAGTGTTTAATTATATCATGATACATTCTATCATGTCAATTATATAGAATTTTATACAAATTTTCATAATTTTTTTGTTTTTTATATTGACACTTTTTCTACTATTTTGTATATTAAAAACATCAAGGGGGCGTAGCGAAGCTGGTTATCGCGTCGGCCTGTCAAGCCGAAGATCGCGGGTTCAAGCCCCGTCGCTCCCGATTAGACTGACTTTTATAGTCAGTCTTTTTTTTATAATAATTATGTTTATGTCAGATAATCAAATGAAAAATAACTCGTTGCCCTTTAACCTAACTAAAAATCTTGAAACAATATTGAATAATTTAAAAAAAAATCACCTGGATACCAGTGGTATTGAAAATCAGGTAATTCCTAAAAATGTAGAATTTAATTTTTTCCCACAAGAAACTGATGATCCATTAGGTGGTGAATGCTATAAAAAAACTCAAAATTTTATTCATCAATATAAAAATCGTGGACTAATTTTAACAACTTCAAATTGTTTTTCATATTGCAGATATTGTTTTAGAAAAAATTTTGTTTCCAATAATAATACTATAATTGATGAAACTCAATTAAATGCTATTTGTGATTACTTAAAAGATAATCCACAAATAAAAGAACTTTTATTTTCAGGTGGAGATCCTTTAGTTCTTTCTGATAAAAAAATTGATGAAATGATATTTAAAATAAAAACAATTCGTCCAAATATGATTATAAGAATTTGTTCTCGTGCAATTTTTTTTGCACCTGAACGAATTACAGATTCATTAATTTCGATTTTTAAAAAATATTCTGGAATTTGGTTTATTCCACATATAAATCATCCTTACGAAATTGACAGTATTTATGCACAAAATTCTGTAGACTCAATTTTAAAATTAAGAAATTCTGGAATACCTATTCAAAGTCAAACTGTTTTGTTAAAAAATGTTAATGATAATCTTGATACCTTGGTTTTGTTATTTAACAAACTTGTTGAATTAGGAATAAAACCTGGATATTTATTTCAATGTGATTTAGCAAAAGGAATTTCTCATTTTAGAGTTCCTTTAGATGAAGCCTGTAAGTTATATTCCGACTTGAAAGAAGAATTATCAGGATTGTCTTTACCAAAGTTTGCTGTGGATTTACCTGGTGGTGGTGGAAAATTTAATTTAGATTTTCTAACTGAAAAAAAATGTGTTGTAACTCAAAATGATGAAGAATACATTTTTACAAAAGATAATTTGCTATACAAATATCCTAAAATTTAATACTAATTATTTCTTTTTTATTGCAACCAAAGTTAAATCGTCAGTTTGTTCTTCTTCTTTTATTGAAATGTAATTAATGTATTCATCTTTCAAGTCGATGTTTGTAAGTTCTTCTTTTGAATTACAAATTGCATCGTATCGATTAAAATGTTGTTGTAAAAACTTATCGATTTTTTTGTCAACTAGACTGTAATCATATTTTGATGTTGTTTGGTAAAGTCTAAATATCTTTTCTACTGAAACTAAGGCCATAATAACATCTTCTGTAGAACCAGTTAAGGTTGTAAAGTCAAAAATCATTTTTAAGTTTTTATCTGTAATAGGATTTTCTTTTTTTATTAATTGATATTTTTCTTTTAAAAATACAGACTCTATAATTTTCTTTATTCTTTCTTTTCCAAATTCTTCTCCATCAATTCCATTTATATCTGTGTTGTTTTCGATGGGTTTATTACTGTTAGGAATAAATTTAATAATTTCATTTTCAGAATTTCTAAAAAATCTTTTGGAATCTTCAATTCCGTCTGTGTACAAAAATAAAACATCATTTGTATTTAAATGTATTTTTACTGTTGGAAATCCACCTTTTTGTTCTATGATAGAGGATGAAAAAATTCCTGTTGCAGGCGTGGAGGGTAATGTGATTGTTTTTTGTATTTTTTCGGAACTATCATAAATGTGAATTATATTATCTCCTGCATTACAAAAATAAATATCACCTAAAAGAGTGTCAAATATTCCAAGGGTAAAGGCTGCAAATTTTCCTTTTAAGTTTCTTGATTCTAAATGGTCATTTATTTTATAAACAAGTTTTTGTAAATTGATTCCGTCTTTTTGATATGTCCAATTTCTAAAATAGTCGCAAAACAAAGTAGAAACTTCTGCCATAATCAATGCAGCTGGAGTTCCTTTTCCTGAAACGTCACATTTTATTAAAGCAAAATGTCTTTCATCAAGATTTTTGAAATCAAAATAATCTCCTGAAACACCTTTTGCCCCTTCGTAATATCCAAAAAATTGTACATTTTCGGTTTCAATATGACTAACTGATAATTTTACTTTATTAACATCATCTACTGTGTCTAGTGGCAAAAATGCTCTTTGTATTTCTTTTCCACCAAGAAGCATTGTTTCATAAACTGCGGCTTTAGCAAGATTTTCTGTCATTTCATTTATATTTGCACTAAGGACACCGATTTCATCTTTTGCTTTTATATTAATTTTTTTGTTTTGTAGTTCTGCTTTGTTTTCTGTGTTACTAATCATTTCTACATGTTGTTGTAGTGTTTTAATTGGTTTTACGATGTAAAATGATAAAATTAATGAAACTATAGTTCCGATTAAAATAACAAGCCCTGAAATTATTAGTGTAGAAAAAATTACTTCTCTACGAGTTGTAATTAGTGCGTTTATTAAGTTTTCGGTATTTACGTCTAAAAGAATTAAACCATGTACGTATTTATCGTTTGTAAAATCTGTGTATATAATTGGTTGATAAAAAATATAGTTTGTATTTTTTGTACTGATTGCTGTATTGTCAAAAGGAGGAATTGCTCTTAAATTTTTATTTGCAATTTGATGAAGTTCTAAACCAAGTTTTGTATTTAATTCTTTTATTAGAATTTCTAAATCGATTTTTTGCGAATTTGTTTTATCATCAGTATTATTATTTAAATTTCTATATTCTTGAAACAAATTAAACATTTGTTTTGTTGTTTTGTATACTTGTGAAGATGTTTCTTCGTTTAGGGATAAAAAATCATTTGCAATATTTATTATGTTTTTATCAGTAATTTTGGATACACCATAAATTAGTTCCTGTGTATCTATTTTTTCATGAATTAGAGGATCGTTTGATGCCCAAACATAATCAATGGATGTATCGTTGCCTTTAAGTCCGTAACTTAAAATTGAAATGCTCTGAGCTTCTAAAAGCGTATCAATTTGATTTGTAATAAGATTTAACTCTAAAAAGTTTTGTGATGGTAGATAGTTTTTTACACCGTTAGAAATACTGTCCATCAAAACAGAAACTCTTCTTTGAAGTCCTGTAGCTAATGTTTGTTCTTGGTTATTTAAAATTATGATACTTAATGGAATTGAAACTAAAAAAATTACAAGAACAACTAAATTTACAGTAACTATGATGAGTTTGTTTGTTAGACTTATTTTTACTTTATGCTGATTTGTTTTTTTTGATTTTTTTATAAGTTCTGAACCGTTTGAGCCAATGGATTTTAATTGTCTCTTTATTGTAAGATGCTCTTTTATATATTTATATAAAATTGCAACTGAAATTGTAAAAAAGATAAAAAAGAATAAGGATAAAACTAAAAAGACAATATGCTTTATCTCAATATGATTTGAATTATCCGCAAAGAGAGAAGTTGTTGTTAAAAAGATAAAACTACAAAAAAGTAGAAATTTAGTTTTTCTTAAGTTCTCCATAAAAATATGCTTTTATTTTATAGAGATTTTTGAGAAAAGTCTATTTCTTTTTTGCAAAAACTTTGTAATTTATCCAAGTAAAAAAGTTATGTTCTCTTTCTAATCTTGTTAGCCATTCTGTACTTATGCTATTTGAACCAAGCGATTCATATACAGTTGAAAAACCGTTGATTGCTTTTGTAAATTGTTCTTTTGCGTAATCAGGATAAATTTTATCATGAATCATTGCAGGCCAATCACTTGCTTGAGATAGTAAAACTTCTTTAGCAGCAAGATTTAATGTTCTTGCTTTTAAACCTGTGTCATCTGTGAATCTTACAGCTAAATCAATCATTCTTTCTGTATTTTTTCGTATGTAACGAATCATCCAGTCATTGCTGCTATCTAAAAGATTTTCACCAAAACCAACCCCATTTGAAGAACTTGATAGAGGTTCAACTTTTTGAAGGGTAAATTGTTCTTTTGTAACATCACAACAATTTTCTATTAAAACGTCGTCTATTGATGCTGCTTGTCTAAAAATTTGTTCAAGCCAATCAATTCCTTCAAACCAAACATTCCCTAATAATTCTGGTTCGATAGCACAAACTAAGGAATAATTTTTATCTCCTAATATTTTTTCTGCTGCTCTCAATTTTTCAACTTTTTTATCTAAAAAATCCTTTGCATCGATTTTTATCTGTTCTTTGGCTTTCTCTAAATCATAAAATTCTTCTTGAGAAGAGTTAGACCAATATTTAAAAACCGTAGGACATCTTGAATTTGATTCATCTAAAAATCCTTCAAGGTCTGACAAATCTGAATCAAATCCGATATCTTTTTGTTGATTTCTGTAAGCAGCTTTTATTATATATCCATCTTTTCCGCAAATATCATTTGTTGTGTCTGGATCTTTAGCAAAGAAAGCAAATGAATTAGATGCTCTAACTGGTGAAAAAATTCCCATTTCTGGTGCAGGTTGTCCAAATAGCAATCCTTGTGGTTCTAAAATTGTGTAATTTAAGCCATAAGATTTAAGATTTCGTTCAAATCCCTGTGAATAACCAAAATGAGGTAAGTAAAATCCTTCAGGTGCAATTCCAAAATAGTGTTTATGGGATAATAATCCAATTTCAATTTGAGCATTAATTGCTTCGTCAAAATCTGAAATGTGAGGTAAAAAACTGAAAGTGGCACTTGTGGCAAATAATTCCAAATTTCCTCTTTTTGCGTAATAAGAAAATTTAGACAAAATATCTTGATTGAATGTTTCTATAAAATCTCTTTTATCACGTTTTACTGTTTTTAGATAATGTTGAGCTAATTGATATTTTTTTGAGTCTGTTGGATATTTTGAAACTTCTCGTTCACCTAGTAAAATTAATTTATCTAACCACTCTATATATTGCTGTTGTAATACAGGATCACTCAATTGAGCACATAGCGTCGGAGTTATTGTCATCCCCATTTTAAAAGGAATCCCATCTGATTCTAAGTTTGCAAACATATTTAAAAGAGGTAAGTAAACTTGAGATATAGAAACAAATAAAATTTGATTTTTAGAAATATTTTCTGTTTCTAAATTCTTAAAATAACCTTTATGTGCAACTAAATGGAATATCAGAGATTTTTTTGACATAATAATTCCTTTTTTTATGTGAAAGATTGTCTATGATTTTCGTAATGTGATTTTAATAATTCCTGCATTCCAGAAAGTTTTAATATTGGAGTTATCGGCTTTTCCAATGATTCTAAACTTATTACGGGTGCTCCTGATGGAATTTGTACTCTTCTTGAAGTTGTAAGTTTTTTAGGCTCAATACTATTAAATTCAGCAATTAAATCAATCGAAAAACAACTTTTTCCTGATGGCAAGAAAATATATTGAGCCCTATCTTCTTCAGAAATTGTAAGTTCACAAACGTCTTCGATTTTATCTGAAGTTAAAGAACTCCAAAAATTAATTTTTAATAATAATTTTGAAAAACCTTTGCCACTTATCACATCTTGCAAATCTGAAACACTTATATCCCAATAAACATAAGCCCACGCAGGATTTCTTAAAACAACATCAAGTTGTGTTTCATTGTATGTTGTAGGAAGATCTTTTATAGTTTCAATTTTTTCCAGATTTTCTTCAAAGTCATCAAAAGATTCTTCATTAAGTTCATCGGCAATTTCTAAAAGTTCAGCAATAATGAATCTACGATTTAATTGTTCTGGAATATCTAAATCATATTCTTCTGCTAATTCAATTAAATCTGCTGTTGAAAGAGTCTCTAAATATGACAATGAAATTGGGATATTTTCCATAGTAGTAAACAATATGAACATAAAATTTAGTTTTGTCAATGGTCTAAAGTTAGTTTTTCTAATGCTTTTTCAAAATATTCTGGATAAGGAATTTCAATTTTATCCTTTGAATTTATGGTTAATATTTTTGATAATAACATCATCTTTTTTATGTTAAATTCTTTTTTTATCAGTTTGTTTAATTTAAAATCTCCGTATTTATCATCTGCTATGATAGGAATTTTATTTTGTGCTAAATGTTTTCTTATTTGGTGCATTCGTCCAGTTTCTAAAGTAAGTTCGATAAGTGAAAAACTTAGTTTTTGCGAACTGTTTTCTTTTAAAACAATATTTTCTGCTACAGATAAAACTTTGTAAAAAGTAATAGCTTTCTTTTCAATTCCTTTATCAATTAAGGATAAGTCAAATTTTCCAGACTGATTTTTTAATTTTCCAAAACATATTGCGTGATATTGTTTTTTTACCTGTTTTGAACTGATTAAATTTGTCCATTTTGTGGCGGCTTTTGAATTTTTTGCTGTAACTAAAATACCAGAAGTTTCTTTATCTAAACGATGGACAGGATAAATTTTTTCTCCAGTTTGAATTGCAAGTTCTGTATCAACACTGCTTTTTACATCTTTTCCCCCTTGAACTGCAAGTCCATAAGGTTTGTTTATTATGCGAATTTCGTCATTTTCAAATAATATTTGAAGTTTATCCATTCGATAATTATATTGGAGATATGATTATGTGTAAACTATTTAATTTTTATAAACAGAATTTAAATGTAAATAAATTTATTTGTTGGTTTGTTTTATTTCAGTTTGTTTTTATTTTATCTGTTAATGCTGAGTATCTTTCAAGTGAAATATTTAATTACACAATTGATTTACCAGATGGGTTTTACGTTAAAGAATCGAATTCTACAGGGTATTTTTTAGAAAGTGATTTTATTCCAATAGAAATAATTGTAAATGTTTATGATAATTCAAGATTTGGTTCTACAAGTGAATGTCTTGAATATTGTTCTTCAAAATTGCAAGGTCAAATTGAAATTGAAGACTACACTTGGCGAAACAGGCAAACTTCCTTAGGAGCAATGTCGTTTTATTTTAATAATGTTTTGTGCGAATCTTGGGCATTGGCTGTAAATTTACCTGATAAAAATAAGATTTTTACAATTATTGCATATACGGCAAAGGAATCTGATGAAATATTTAAACAAATGATTCTTTCTATTTTGGATAGTGTTTTTGTTGATAGAGGAAGTTACTTTTCACCTGGAGCAATTACTACTTTTGCTTTTCCTTCAGAAGGGCAGGAAAAACATACATTTGATTTTAATGGAAAGTCCTATGAAGTTGCTTTTGATAAATCTGATGAAAAGGCAAATAATTATCTTATAGAACGAGAATATCAAATTTTAGAATTATATTCTCAAACTGATTTTTGGCTTTCTGCTTGGAATAGATATTACAGATTAATTTACCGAGATGGTTATGATAGGATTAAAAAATCTTGTTTTTCTTTTTGTTCAGATTTGTTTGTTTCGGGTTTCGGTTCTGAAAAACCTGAAGTAAATTATGCTCAAAAGGTTTTACAATTTGTTCAAGAAAAAGAATATGGCAGAAGTCAAGATTCAACAGATTTTACAGATTTATGTAGTACTTTTTTAGGGAAAAAATCAGACTGTGATAGTCGTTCAATTCTTGTTGCAATTTTGCTTAATCAAATGAATATAAAATCAACTTTGTTTGTATCTACAGAATATTCCCATGCCATAGTGGGAGCTGTTTTAGATAAAAATGGTGCAAAAATTGATGTTGCAGGAAACTCTTATTTGCTAGGCGAAACTACAGCAAAAGTAGATTTTGGCTTAATTGCTTCTAATTTGAACGACACTTCAAAATGGATAAATATTCAGTTACCAGAATAAAAAAAATGCACCTCTTAAAAAATGATTTGTTCATCTTAAGGGGTGCATTTTCAAAAAACGAAAAAAATTTATTTTGTCAAAAGATTATATGCTTCCATTGGAGTTTGAGCATTTAATAAACCTTCTCTAAGTTCTTTATCTTTTAATTTAGAACTAATAAAGGAAAGTGTTTGTAAATAATAAGCATGTTGATTATAAGACGCAGCAATCATTACAAGAATTCTAACTGGTGTATCATCAATTGCTTGAAAGTCGATAATATCATTTTTGCAAATTCCAACACTCATAACTAAATCAGTAACAGATGAAAGCCTAACATGTGGAATTGCAATTCCTCTACCAATTGCTGTTGACATTAAATCTTCTCTTTTGAGAATTTCTACTGTAAGTTCTGAAGCATTTTTAACTTGTGGAGCTGTTGCAAGATTATTTGCTAATTCTACAAGAGCATCTCTTTTTGTTGAATGGTTCAAAAAAATAATTCTATCTGGTGATAAAATATTTTTTACTTGAACTTGTAAATTTTGTGTTACAGGTTTTGTTCCTGATGAAAGTCTCTCGTTTACCCATTTTTCGATTTCAGATTTTTTGAATCTCCAAACAGTTCCAATTTTACCTGATGGAATTTCACCTTTCTGAGCCCAATCGTAAACAGTTCTTTCTGAAACTCTTAGATACTTTGCAACTTCTTCAATAGTTAAAATATCATCTTCCATAAAAAAATTACTCCCAAAATAAAGATTAAAATATTAAATCGTTGTTGAGTTTTATGCAAAAAATTTGTAAAACTTTATAACAATGTATTACTTTGTATTATTTTGCATATTTTACACTTTCTTGTCAATCCTTGCAAATATAAATAATATCACAGAAAATGATTATTTAGCTAACTCGTGCAAGGAATCTTGAGGATAAAGATTCAAAATTGTTGTTTCAATGTGACTTTCCCAAGAATTTCCGTAAATTATGGGAAAATTTTCTGAAGTAAATTCTGAAATCACTTGTCTACAGATTCCACAAGGCGGTACAGGATAATCAGATTTTGGGGTTGCAATTGCCAAGGCTTTGAAATTTCTTTTTCCCTGTGAAATTGCAGTAAAAATAGCAGTCCTTTCTGCACAATTTGTAGCACCATAGGAACGATTTTCAACATTTACGCCTACAATAATAGAATCATCATCTAAAAGCAAAGCTGCTCCAACAGGAAAATCAGAATAAACGCACCATGCATTTTTTGAAGTTTCAAGAGCTTTTTCAAATAAAAATCTATAATCCATAAAATGTTTCCTTATCTTGACATCAGTTTTACTATATTATACCATATTATTTATGAAAAACAAGAAAAACGTAGTAGCGCTTTTATTAGTTGCTTTAATTATACTTATAGTTTACACATTTATTTCTTTTAGACTTTCTAAAAATGAAATTCAATTTTTATCAAAATGGACAATTTCTCTAGATGAAGAAGCTTTAAAAACTGAAACTGAATCAAGTTTAATTGGGTTTAGGTTAGGCGATACTTTAGGATATTTTTCCACAGCAGGAAATCTTCATCATAAATATACACTTCCAACTTTAAAAAATGGCAAATTAGCAAACGCCACATTATCATCTGATTGTTGGACAATTTTTGATGGGGAATCTTCAGAGTTTACAGTAAAAAATCCTGAAGGAAGTGTACTTTGTAAAATAAATCAGGCTGGAAATCCTTTTATTGACGAAAATCGACTGTTTTTATTTACTCCAAGTGGGAGTTCTTTTGTTAGTTATGATTTTGATGGAAATGAAATATGGCGAGCAGAAGGATATTCTCCAATAATTAGTTTTGCATCATCAGAAAATTCTACCGTTGTAGGTTATGCTGATGGGGAAGTTCGCTGTCTTTCAAATTCTGGTGACCAAATTTTTTCAATGTATCCAGGAGGAAGTTCTTATCCAATTATTTTGGGTGTAGATACATCAAATTCAGGTGAATACGTTGGTTGCGTTTCTGGAATTGATTCTCAAAGATTTGTTCTTATCCGAAGAACAGGTAATCAGCAAAAAATTGTTTTTCATGAATATCTTGAAGGTAACATAAAAGAAAATGTAAATGTTTATTTTACTCAAGATTCAAATTATGTTTATTATAATTTTGCAAATAATCTTGGCATTTTAGATTGCAAAAAACTTACTTCAAAACATTTGCCATTGACAGGAAAAGTTCTTAAAATTGCAGAGATTCCTGAACTAAATGTAATTTTTGTGTTGTCAAAACAAGGTTCAGATTGTACTATCACCATTATCGAAGGAATGAAAAACGTTTTAGGTGTATACGAATATCAAGCAGAAACAACTTTTATTACTTCATTAAATGATAATTTATTTATTGGTGCAGATGACAAAATTTCTTGTATTCAAGTTGTAAAAAAATAAGCTTTGTTTGTGAGGATTTTTATGAAATTTTCAAAAAAAATTAGTTTTATATCATTTATTATTTTTATATCATCTTTTTTATTTGCTTTTGATTGGCCTGTAGACGTTTCTTCTGGGGAATCTCAAATAAAAACTAATTTTGCAGAAAATAGGGGAAATGCTTTTTCTAAAGGCTTTGTTTTTTCTTCCTCTGAAGATGTAAAAGCCAGTGAAGACGGAGTTGTTCTTGTTCATATTAATCCAGAAAATAATTATTACGAAAATTTTACTTCAACTTTGGGAAATTCTTTAATTTTAATTCACAAAGATGAAATGATTTCGGTTTATTCTGGTTTTGAAGAAATTAATGAAACTTGCTTAAATGGTGAGGTTGCAAAAGGATCAATTTTGGGTTCATTAAATAAAAAATCTACTGAAATCGAAGAAGATTCTACCAAAAAACAAGTTTTACCAAAAAAAGATTTTGAATTTCAAATTATAGATATAAGAAATACAGTTGTTATAAATCCATTTTTGCTTTTATCTAAATTAGAAAAAATTTCTCCTGTTTTTCCTGGAAAAATTTTTGTGGTTAATAAAAAAGGAACAGAATATTCACTAGAAGAAAAAAAATCTTTGGCTTCAGGAGTTTATTCAATCTACAGGGAATATTTCCCTTCAAGAATGCCTTTAAAAACTTCTGTTTTTGTAAATGGTGAAGAATCTTCTACAATAAATTTTGATACAATTTTATATAAAGAAAATCGAATATGCGTTTCTGGAAAAGATTTTTTTCCTATAGAAAAAATTTATCCAAACAATAAGCGTCAGTTTTTAGGAGAAATTGAAATTTCTAGAGGAAAAAACTTAATTTCAGTTATTGTTACAGATTGTCTTGGAGTTGAAAGAAGAATTAATCATACTATTGAGGCTTGGTAATTTTTTCTTCCTAAAAAGCTTTTTCTATAATTCCACCACCAACAGTTACTCCATTGATGTAAACTACGGCTGATTGCCCTGGAGCTATGGCTCTTTGTTTTTCATCAAATGTAATTTTGTAACTTCCTTCTGGGTACTCGCTGGATGCTCTTTCTATTAATGCTAAAACTGGTTTTGATGCAAGTCTAATTTTTACAAGGCCTTTAAACGCTTTTTCCGGGGCAAAGTTTCCTGCCCAAACCCAGTTTGTTGCAATTAGACCTTCTGCTAAAAGACCGTCATTTTCTGATAAAACAACAGTATTTTTTTCTTTGTTTATTTCTTTTACATAAAGAGGATTTTTTGCACTTACACCTAAACCACGTCGTTGTCCAATGGTGTAAAATTCTATTCCTCGATGTTTACCTAAAACTTTTCCATTTTCATCAGTGATGTTTCCGGGAATTGATTTTACATCAGCAAAGATTTTTTCAAAAATTTCTGGTGGAACAAAATCTTGACTTTCACTTTTTTCGGCTGCTTGCAAATTTCGTTTGCGTGCTTCTTCGTAAACTTCTTTTTTTGTCATTTTGCTTAAAGGAAATCGAACTTTTTCAAGAACTTCAGATTTTATTCTATTTAAAAAATAGGCTTGATCTTTTGTTCCGTCTTCAGCTTGACTTATAAAAATAGGGTAGAGGTTTACATCATTTGATTTAGAAGAATTTTCACTTCCTTCTTCAGTTTTTAAAATTTCATTTATTGGAGAATTACATTTTACAAGTTTTGCGTAGTGTCCCGTACAAAAATAATCAAATTTAATCCCTAGTTTTTCTACACCTTGCAATAATGCACCAAATTTTACAGTTGGATTGCACATAATACAAGGATTTGGTGTTCTTCCATTTCTATATTCTGATTTGAAGTATTCTAAAACATTTTTTCTGTATTCATCTTTTACAGAAATAACATGATATTCAATATCGTTTTCTGCACAAAATTTTCTGCAAGTTTCAATATCTATTTTTTCATCTGGTCCATAACAAGAATGTCTTAATCCGTCAGGTGATGGCTCTATTGGTAAATCATTATTCCAAGTTGACATTGTAACCCCAATTACTTTACAACCTTGTTCTTTTAAAAGCATCGTAACAAGTGTAGAGTCAACTCCACCAGACATTCCGATTAAAACTGTATCACCTTTTTCTGGCTGATTTATTTCGTAAAATTCTAAATCTTGCATAATTTTAATATACAATTTTACATTGCTATTCTCAAGATGTTTTGATATAATATTCTTGTATGGAATACGAAAAATTAGAGCAAATAAATAACAATGAGGTTTTTGTTCCTCAAATTGATATTGATTATCCAGCAGAACCTGATAAACGAATTT
This sequence comes from Spirochaetaceae bacterium, assembly GCA_017936665.1. Classification (GTDB taxonomy): domain Bacteria; phylum Spirochaetota; class Spirochaetia; order Treponematales; family Treponemataceae; genus RGIG9060. The sequence goes on from JAGBFB010000019.1 coordinate 48,957, forward strand.
TATCTGTAGTTCCAGAGTGCGAAGTTGTTTTGGATGAAAATTATCCTTATCTTGATAAAAGTTTTAAATTCAACTTTATGATGAATTTACAATATCTAGGAATTTTTGTTTTAGTTTTTATTTTGAATCCTTTAAAATATGGATTAAAAATTAAGGGAAAGAAAAACTTAAAACCTTACAAAAAGATTTTGAAAAAACAAGGGGCAATTACTGTTTCAAATCATGTTTACAGATGGGATTTTCTTGGGGTTTTGCAAGCGGTGAAATATCGCAAAATGTATTTTCCTACATTACATGATAATGTAATTGGTTCAGATAGATTTATGGTACGATATGCTGGTGGAATTCCTTTGCCAGAGAGTTTTAGTGCAATGAAAAAATTTAATGAAGCCTTAGATGAAGTTGTTGCGAAAGGTCATTGGTTACATGTATTTCCTGAAAGTTGCCGTTGGGATTATTATCAACCAATTAGACCTTTTAAAAGAGGTGCTTTTACATTTGCACAAAAGTATAATCGTCCTGTAATTCCTATGGCTTATTCTTATAGAGAGCCAAAAGGTTTAGAAAAATTTTTTACAGGTGGAAAACCTTGCTTTACATTAAATATTGGAACACCGATTTTTCCAGATACAAGTCTTTCAAGAAAAGAATGTGTTAGTAAATTACGTTCTGAATGTCATAAAGCCATGGTGGAACTTGCAGGAATAAAACAAAACTGCTGGCAAGCTGAAGGGGATTAAAAAAAAAGGATGACTTTCTGTCATGCTGAACTGGTTTCAGCATCTCCTTTTCATGTAGTGAAGAAATCCCGAAATAAATTCGGGATGACACTATGATTAATTTTTTAGGCATTCTCTTTTTTCAGAATTAAAAATACTTAATCTTCTAAAGGTTCCATTCCATCTAAAACCCAAGTTGCAAAATCTTCCCAAGACCAAACTGGATGATTTGCTTCTTTTATCTTAGTCTTGTGAGTTTCAATCTGGATAAATTCCATATTTGTTTGTCTTGCCCCATCTCCATCTGTATCATCTCTATCACCAATTACAAGACATTTTTCTGGTTCTACTTCAAGATGTTGTGCAATTTCTAAAAATGGACGGATTGCTGGTTTTTGGCTTCCAAAATCTTCTGCAGAGTAAATACCACTGATTTGGCTAATTGTTTCATCAGAAAAGTCTAAAGCTCTAATTCGTTGTCTTACTCTAGGATAATCAGAGAAAACTGCAATCTTTATTCCTCTTTTGTGTAATTCTTCAAAAACTTCAGCCAACTCTGGACGTTTTGAATAGTATCTTTTGAGTAAAAAGCACATCGTTCCCATGTAACGATTAGAATACCAGTTTAAAGCATCTTCTTGTTTAAAATTAAGCATTTTTGACATTCTTCTAGAATATTCTGCTTTGTATGCATCTGGAGTTCCATAATCGCAACCTTTTAATTTTCTACGAACATCTCTATCGGCTTTTATTCTAAAAAAATCTGTAGGAAGAGACCAAATAAGTCTTAAGGGCATCCATTTAAAATTATACAAAGTGCCATCTAGGTCAAAAATTACAGCTTTTACATCAGAAAACATAAGTTTGTTCCTAAAATAAAATTAAGTTGCAAAAGTAAAAACCTTCACAACTTAATTTTTTATTTAATTTATTTTTTAATCAAATCTTTGAACATTGCATGGCGTTTTTCATCTTGCATAAGAAGATTTAATTTAAACTGCCCATCTCTTGAACCTTGATCGATACAACGTGCTTTGTATGTTTCAAATGATTCTTTCTGCATAACATAAGAAAGAGGATCTTTCAAGCGTAAAGAATCTCTTTTTACTTCATACTCACAGTTAATTTCTTTTAGTTTTTTATCAACGATTTTTGTAAAATCATCTGCTTGTTTTTGAAGTTCTGCAAGAGGTTTATCATTATCAGCAAATTCATAATAGAACTTATAAACTGAATTTTCAATATCTGCAAAACCTACAAAGAATCTTACTTCAATTCCAGTATCTTTTTGTGTTTCTTTTACAGCTTCGATAAATTGTTTTTCATGAAGTTTTTCACCTGTCATTGAAATAATACCATTGATTTTTTGGATAAATTGAATTGTAGGAATTTTTCCAAAGAAACCTGTTACTTCAACAAGGTCGTTCATGTTGTAGCGATAAAGACCTGCGTATGTTGTTACGAAAATTGAATAGCGTTTTCCTTTTTCAAGTTCGTGAAGTTGTAAGAATTTAGGATTAGGATTTTCCAAATCATCTGCACTGATAAATTCAAAATAGTGCATGTGAGGGAATAATACTGTATCATCTTGACCATTAAGAACAAGACCTGCACGACATTCTGAAGCAAAGTATCCAAATTCTTGGTGATTCATGTGTTCTGGGAATGAATCTTTGAATTTATCCATGTAAACATGTGTGTTTCCACATTTCCAAGTTGTTAAAACTTGAATATTTGGCCAATAGTGTTTTGGTAAAATTACAGGATATTTTTCTTTTAATGCTCTAAGTTCAGCAGCACGAGCTGGATTTGGTTTATATGTGGCTTCAATTACTGCTCTAATTTCTGGTTCAATGTTCAAATCTTTGTTCAATGTTCCGTTTTCAATATCTGTTACGTATGAATCAAAAAATTCGTTTACATTGTTTTGCATTTCAACAATTGTTGAAGGGTTTGCTGTTACAAGAAGGTGAACATCTTGTTCGATACCTGTTCTCATGATTGTATAGTAACGAGCTTTATAATCTTTGATTGCAAAAACTTCATTATTTTCTGCGTAAAGTCCTTTGATAAATTCAGGGCAGTCACGACGAGTAACACCAGAAACTGAACCATAAACAGTTCCGTCTGGAGCATTTCCTTCGATAGCTTTTCCTACGATAGAAGTACATTTGTTTTCAAAAACTTTTGGTCTGTGCATTTGGAAAGAGTGAAGCCAAAGTTTTGTCATTTTACTATAACAGTTTGAATAATATTCATTTGTAATAGGAATCCATTTTGGTTCTTTTGTTGTACCAGATGTTGTTGCATACATCATTGGTTTTCCAGGGAAAAGGATGTTTTCTTCTCCGTTTTTATGTCGTTCAATCATTGGTCGCAAATCTTCGTAGTCTGTAGGTGGAACGTTTTTTTGCCAAAGAGCAAATAATTCATCTGCGTTTTTTGCTTTAAGAATTTCTGCATAGTTATGAGATTTTCCCCATTCACTATCTTTTGCATACTCTAGAATACCACGCAAAGTTTTTTCTGCAGACTTTTTACAGTTGCGTGATGCTTTTTTTACCTTGTTGTACTGAATTTTTCCAACAAGACCTAAAGCTAATTTGATTTTAGTAGAGCCTTTTAGTTTTGCCATAAAATACCATCCTTAATTTTCACATTTAGTTTTTTTTCCTAATAAAATTTGGGGTCAGTTCACTCAGTGAACATTTACCCCCCCCCACTAGGAAATATGTTGACATCTTACCCTTAAAATGTCATTTTATAATTCCTATTGTATTCTTCTTATTGTTAAAAGTCAATACGACATTTTTATATAGATTTGTCATTCATTTTAGAGTTTTTTTAGTAAATTGACATTTTACCTATTAGTTTCTATTATTAGGTTATGAATAATTTATTAGAACTTTCAAATGAACAACTTACATCTTCGCTTTCAAAAATGATTTTATCAGCTTCTGGCTGGCGGACAATTTTTGCAAAATCTGGTGAAGAACAGGATAATACAACTGAAATAACAGATGGTCTTGCAGGAATTTCACTTTTAATAGGAAAATCCTTTTGTGATTGGTTTTCAAAAGAATTTTCACAGATTAAAAACAAACGCATAGTTTTAGCTTGTGATACTCGTCCAACAGGAAAAACAATTGCAGATTATGTTTTGCGTTCTGTAATAGCTTCTGGATTTGACATTCGTTATGTAGGAGTTGCTTCTGCACCAGAAGTTATGGCTTATGCTCGTAAACTTGATGGATTTATCTATATATCTGCAAGTCATAATCCAATCGGACATAATGGAATTAAGTTTGGCTTAAATGACGGTGGCGTAATCGACGGTGAAAAATCAAAAGTTCTAATAGAAAGTTTTAAAAATCTTTGTAATCAAGATGATGCAAGTGAAATTGCAAAAAATCTTTTTTCTTCTTGTAATCAAGATTTATTAAAAGAAGTTTATCAAAAGACAGAATTTTATAAAAAAGAATGTTTACAAAGTTATTCTGAATTTTTTTATGAAATAACAGCGGCATCAAAGGATGATGGAATTATAAAACCAATTTTTTCTTCAATAAAGAAATCTATAAAAGAAAATCCAATTTCAGTTGCTTGCGATTTAAATGGAAGTGCAAGATGTCTTTCTATTGATTCAAAAATTTTTGCAGAAAATGAAATTCCATTTTTTACTATAAATGATGAAGCCTTCAAAATTGCTCATGAAATTATTCCAGAACCAGAAAATTTGATTTACTGTGCAGACTTTATGAAAAAACTTCATTCTGAAGGTAATAATTCTGTCAAATTAGGATATATGCCCGATTGTGATGGGGACAGAGGAAATATCGTTTATTGGAGTGATGATGAAAATCAGCCTAAAATATTAAAAGCACAAGAAGTTTTTTCTTTGTCAGTTTTATCAGAACTTGCTTTTATGGATTATTTGGCAGATAAATTTCCTCAATTCAATAGCGAAAAAAAAGCAATTTCTGTAAATGATCCAACTTCCATGAGAATTGAAGAAATTGCAAAATGTTTTAATGTTGAAGTTCACCGAGCAGAAGTAGGGGAAGCTAATGTTGTAAATCTTGCTCGAGAATTACGAAATCAAAATTATCAGGTGAGAATTTTAGGTGAAGGTTCTAACGGAGGAACAATTACAAATCCTGCGGCAGTTCGAGATCCTATAAATACAATTTTTGCTTTATTAAAATTACTTTGCTTAAAAGATGAAGTTTTACCTAACGGAAAAGTCGTGTTAGGTTTATTTCATCGTTGGTGTAAATTTTCAGGGAATGAATCACTTTACAGAGAAAATTTTACTCTTGATGATGTTACTAAAACTTTACCAAAATATATTACAACTGGAGTATCAGAACCTAGAGCAATTCTCCATATTCAAAATTCAAATCACAGTGACTTAAAATCAAAATATCAAAAGAATTTTGAAAAATTTTGGCAAGAAAAAAAATCTTATCTTTTTGAACGATATGGAATTTCTTCTTGGCAAGCAGTTTGTAATAATGGAACAAAGCAAACAAACGGTTTGACTGATTTTTCCGTTTCTGCAAGAGGTGGATTGAAAATTATCTTCTATAACGAAGAAAAAAATCCAATTTCATTTATTTGGATGAGAGGAAGTGGAACTGAAAGTGCTTTTAGAGTTATGTGTGATGTAAAAGTTTTGGATAATTCTGAAATATCTTTAACTAAAGCTACAGAATTTGAAAAAGAACTTTTAGAGTATCATTCTAATCTTATAAAACTTTCGGATAGCATTTAATTTGTTTTTTACTTGCTTTTTAATCCATTGTCAAATATTTTAAAATATGGTAAGATTTTTGTAAAATAACTGTTTAAGAGGTTTCAGATGGGAGTTCGCGGAGAATTATATACTACACAAGTTGTTCTTGATAATAGAACCTATTTTTTTAATGTAAAAGAAAACCGCACCGGTGATGTCTTTTTACAGGTTGTAGAAAGTAAAAGTAAAAATGGTGAAGATTTTGATCGCCATGCTATTGTTATTTTTGCAGAAGAAATGCAAAAGTTTTGCAAAGGATTTGAAAATTCCCTTGCTTTTATAGAAAAAAATCAAAAAGAACAAAAGAAAAAAGCAGCTGAAAAGAAAGCAAGTAAGTCATCAAAATCAGGAGATGCATCTGGAAGAAAAAAGATAATGAAAAAGAAATCAACTGAAGATGATAGAAAACTTGAGGATGATGGAATCAAACGTTCTGGAAAAATTCATGTTGTTTCAAAAAGAACAACAAAAGAATAATTAATAATTTTTGTTACGGAGGATAAGTTTATGGCATTTATGGATAAAGTAAAAGATTTTATGGACAAAGGTGTTGAAGTTTCAAAAAGTGCTTTGTCAAAGGCAGGAGAAGCTGTTCAAGATTTTGGCGATAAGAGTGTTACAAAAATAGAAATAAAAAAACTTGAAAATAAACTTGAAAAACTTATCTGTGAATTAGGTTCTTATGTTTTTGATAAATTTGATGCAGAAAAAGTTGATATTTTGTCATCTTCTGATGATAAAGTTCAATCAATTATTACAAGCATTAACGAAATTAAGAACCAAATAGCATCTAAAAATGAAGAATTAGAAAAATAAATTAAAAAAAAGTGAAAAAAAAATAAAAA
>JAGBFB010000020.1 GCA_017936665.1 Spirochaetaceae bacterium
AAATGCTGATGGAAAATGGGAAGTAGCCGTAAAATCAACAATGGACGGAGTCCTAAAATATAAGTTCTGGTACAAAGGAACATATATTTACGACTTCAAATCACCAGACAAAATTGATGACGGTTTCGGTGGAAACAACGGTTTAATCGAAGTTTCAAAAGTACTTGCAAAACAAAAAGCAGCAGAACTCGCTGCTTCAGGTGACGCTGCAGGAGCTGCTGCTCTTATGGCACAAGCAGGTGGCGGAGATTCAGGACTTAAATTCCAAACATGGTCAATGCTCGGATTCCAAACAAAATTTGATACAGTTGAAAGCAAGGATGCAAACGGAGTAGTGACAGACGATGCAGGTGCAGATTCAGCAGGATTGAACTTAAAATCATACTGGAAAGCATCAGGAAACGCAGTACCAAATATGCCAATTTTCTTGGAAATTCATATTGCAGAACAAGAAGGATTTAACAATATATACCAAGAAGGAAAATATAAGAAAGGTGAAAAACGCGATCCTGTAGTTGCATGGGGAAATGGTTTCAAAAATCTTCTTGTAGATACAATTTTTGATCCAATTTACTACTTAGGTGGACAAACAGCTGGAGCTACATATCTTGGAACAGTAACAGCTGGTTTTGAAACAGACTGGTTTGCATACAAAACAGGATATAAATATGCAAAATTACCACCACATACAAACGTATCATGGGTAACAGTAGACCAAAACTTTGAAGCAGGATACAACCAAGTAGGTGGATATAGCCAATTCTCAACAGGAAACGCTGTAACAGAATGGTTTAATGATTTAATTGGAGCAAAACTCAAATTTGTAGTAGCACCAAACAAATCAGCAGACCGAGCAGGTGGACAATATGGTATGTATGCATATGCAACAGCAGAATTTGCAGGACAATATGTAGATTTCCAATACAACGGAAAATATGGTAAAACATTTGATACAATCTTTGGACACATCTACGAAACAGATTTCATCGTAGGATATCAAGGAAAATTTGGACCTGTAACAGCAAAAGTAAATGCACTCTTCAACATGTACGGAGATGGAGATTTAACAGTACAAGACAACAAAATTGTTAAATTGACAAATGTACCTACATCAGGAGTAGGAGCAGTAGATCCACATGCAGAATTTATCGATAACTTTGCAGGAAATGTACAATTCGTATATTCAGATGACTACATGGATGCAACATTAGGATATAGACTACGTGGTAAACAAGCAGGAATGATGTATGTAGAAGAAGGTTCAGATGGAAATACAATCGTATCTGACCAACTTGGTGGAACAAACACAATGAAAGCATGGTTAGACTACAACTACAAACTCGCATACGGAAACGTAGGAATTAATCCATACATGCAAACAACACTTGTAGATGCTGACAAATCAACAAAAGAAGTAATTGAAATTGGTGCAAAACTTTTTGGTGGCTATGATTTTGATATTGTAAAATTTGATGCTTATGTAAATGGAACATTCAAAACAGAACAACCAGAAGGAACAAAACCATTTACAATTGGCGATATCGGATTAAAAGTATCAACACCAATCGTATTAAACGGATTATCATTTGCATACGGATTTGATCCAGCAGATGCAGACGCAATTTTCCATACAGGAATCTTTGAATTAGGACTACCTGCAGGAATCAATGCACAAGCAGGTATTGGATTAAGAGCAGCAAGAAAAGATGATAACGGAGTTGCAAAAACAACATACGAAGGAAAAGAATTTGGATTCTTCCTTGGTGCAAACATGAAACTTAACATCCCACAAAAACCAATTCTATACACACAATTTGTATGGAACATGGATCCTTACAAAGGATTTGGTGATGGACAAGAAAACATCAACTATGATGGATATACACTTGGTGACGGTGCAGGCGACTACGCTGGAGCAGGTGCATTCCGTGTAGCTCTTCGCTGGGATTTCTAAGGTAAGGAGTGAAAAGAAATGAAAAAAATCATTTTAGGTTTATTGATAGCCTTAATGGCATTCGCATTCATGGGATGTCCAACAGTATATGACACAGAATATGACGAAGCAAAAAACGTATACTATGTTGGGGATTCAAATGATTGGAAATGGGATAAAATGGCTTGTTCTGGAAACATCTTCACAATTACAGTAACAGTAGAAGAAGATGATACATTCAAGTTAACACCTAACGAAAACTGGGATGAAGAATGGAATGATGCAAATTTGGATTTAGCAAATTCATCAGCTGCTGCATCATTAACAAAAACAGAAGAATTTGGTAAATATAAGACAACTTTTGCAGAAGCAGGTACTTATACAATTACCATGGATCTTTCTACAGAGCTTTATACAATTTCAAAGTAAGGAGATAAAGTAATGAGAAAAAATATTTTTAATACTGTTGCAGGTTTACTTGTTGCAGTATCAATGTTGTTTGCTGCAATTGGTTGTACAAACATCAATGATCCAGAAACATTGAAAAACGACAGTTTTACTGTAAACAAAATGGCAATTACTGGATTTAAAGTAACAGGTCTTGATGGTAACTATGACCACAGCACTGTTAAATTAATGGTTGTAAAACATGTTCTTGATGGCGAAAAAGAAAAAGAAGAAACAGAAGTAGCTGCTTCAGGAATTATTGCTGATGATAAAGATAATCTTAATCCAGGTTCAGCTTATGTAAAATTGACAACACCATACATCTTTGATGCAGGTGAAAATTCTCCAGTAGATTTTGAATGCTATCTTGAAATCGAAAAAGCTGGTGTAACACTTGGTAAAGTAGAAGCAGTTGATACAGAAGATGCAACAAAAACAGCTCCTGCAAAACTTGCTATCGTTTCATCACCTTATGGAACAAAGGATGCTGATTTAGCAAAAAGATATGTTGAAGTTGTAGTAGCAAACGGAGTAGGAACATTCTCTTTTGCTGAAGATTTGTCAGCATCATTAAGATTTGCTTACACAGCATTGCCTGAAATGGTTTGGGCTGATGTACTTGCTGCCGATGAAGCTGGAACATGGGCTAAAATCGAATCAAAAACTAAAGTAGATACTGAATATGCAACATACAAAATTATCGTTAACAATCTTGAAAATGATGAAGATGGTATGAGATATGTTGTTGCTGGAGCTTCAATTGGTTCAACAAAAGATACAGCTGGTGATCATTGGAATGCTTATGCTGATAACAATGCTGATGAAGGATTGATTTCTGAAGTAAAAGACGGTTCTGTAGAGTTTAACTTTGTTGGAAAGGCTCCAAGTTGGTCTACTAGAGGTACTGCCATTAAAATTGCAGCTATTGATGACCCAATGAAATCAGACCCATGGTTGTGTTTATTAGCAGCTCCAGCAACTGACAATAGTGATAAGAACTTCTTCATACCTGCAGATAAAGACTACACAATCACAATTGATGCTAAAGCTGCAAAAGCAGAATACAAATTCAATGCTGTAAAAGAAAGATTTGTAAAAGTAATGAACTTTACAGTTGTTGGTACAAAGTTAAAAGAAATTAAAGAAGCAGGAGAATCTGAATATTTAGCATTCTGTGAAGCTTGGTTACCTGGAAATGAATGGGGTGCAAAAACTCCTAATAAAGTAAGTCTTAATGATATTACTCTAGATGGTGATGTTGGAAGTGCAACTCTCTCTTTAGATAAAGGAGTTGATTTCTGGGCAGGTGAACCATATACTTTCGTAGATATGCCAATGCAAATTGTATTTCCTGAATCAGATGATGATTTCTGGAAGAACAAATTAATGGAAGCAGGATTCAAAGTTTACTTTGATGACGATTGGATTGGCAAAGCTGTTAATATTATTTATGACTTAGACGATAAAGTTGCAACAGTTGAAAGTGGTCATTTTGTAAATGTTGTAGGTTATGAAATTTTAAACCTAGATGACGATGGTGTAAAATATTATATCATGTCACAATCTCCTGCTAATTCAGGAAATGCACAACCTGGAAATGAATGGTCTAATGCAACAACAATTTTTGGTACTGTAGCAGATAATACTTTAGTTGTTGATTGTGCTGCATGGAAAGTAATTGATGAAGTTGATGTACAAGTTAAAAAAGAAGGGGCTGATGGAATTGATTGGGGTTCTGGTGTACAAATTTCAACAAATAACTTATCTGAAATGAACTGCGGTGCAAACTGTGTTGTCGTTGTAGATTGTGTTGCTGGTACAGCAGAATTTGTTGCTAAATAACATATAGTTATTTACAATTAATTTCAGTTTAATAAACTGAATGAAACAGTTGGCGAGAAATCGCCAGCTGTTTTTTTTAAATATATTTTTATTAGGAGTGTTTTATGATAATTAACAGACCACATGAACCTGTAAATGTTGATATTCCTACAGAAAAGAAAGAAAAAATAAAATTATTTCTTCGTGGAATGGTTTACTGTTGGTGCAAAAATGTAAGAGATGAAAACAACAGCTCTAAATGGTTTTATGCACGAGATTTAGTTGGTGGAGAAAGTTTTTCTTGGGATGATACTCCATTAAAAGTTTTAAATGAAAAATATGATACTAGGGAAGCTGCAAGTCAAGCATTAGGCAAACTTCTTTATGAAGTACTTGATGAAGATACAAAACACTTTGAAATCAATCAAGACCACGATGCTAAATATCGTTTAGTTGAATAAATTAATTTTACCGCTTGCCCACTTTGGTAGTTTGCTAAAGTGGGCATTTTTTATTGAACCAGAAAAAGTAAGAAAATTTTATCCAACATATAATCCATGTTGTTGAGTTTTTTCTTTATCAAAGCAATCTTGGATAATTGAAAAATAAGTATCGTCATCATATTCAAATTTTCGAAATATGGAAAATGCTATTAAATCTGCCATTTGTATAGAACGCGACATTGTGGAATCTAAAAATAAAGGAACTTCTGCAAAGTTATTTAATTTTTCTTTCCAACAGTTTCCCATAGTTTGATAGATTTTTGACCAGTTTTGATATTGATTTTCCATTTTTGTTTTATCAAAAATTGTCAATCCTCTTGCAGATTCATTGTGTTTTAAATATTTACGTTTTAGAAACTTATCAAATCTACTTGTTAATTGAGTAAATAAATTTTCTGGAACATTTTCTGATTTATTATTTATAACTGCCCCAAACAAAATAAATTGTCTAGGATAATTATCTTTAATATAAAGTAAGCAATCTTTTAATATATCTTCTCTTTTTGATTTAGGAAAAGTTCTCCAAACTCCCTTTCCACTTCTTATAGGACTTGCATGAAGTTCTAAGTCAGTACGCCCGATGTGTTTAAGCATTATATCATCAACAGCTTTCTGAATCCAATACGTTTGAATTTCAGTTGTAACAAAACCTGCAAGAACACTAACTTTACCATTAGGATCAGATACAACACCCGAGTCATCTGCATAAAGAAGATACATTATTTACTCCCTAAAAAAAAGAGAGCCAAGCGAGAAACCTCGACGCACCACAAAAAGGCAGCACTCTTGACCCTTAAATAAAATTTACTTTAAGATAGTTTGTTTGTCAACAAAAAAATGTATTCTATTTATCATTGTTTCATAAATTTTTTCAGTTTTCAGTCAATAAAAGTGGACAAAAATCACCCTCAAATTTACAAATAATTAAACTTTTCGTAGCAAAACAAAGTAAAACACTTAAATCTACGCAAAAAATTTACAAAAGTAGTCAAAATAGAACATATTTTATAAAAATCAAAAATATTAAAGAGATATATACAATGCTCATGGCACAAATGTAGAAGTTGTCTTTACATTCAAAGACGACGCTGCTACAGAAATGGCTGTAATTGGTGATTTCTGTGGTTGGGTAGAACCAGGAATTCCAATGGCAAAAAATGCTGATGGAAAA
>JAGBFB010000021.1 GCA_017936665.1 Spirochaetaceae bacterium
GCCAAAGTTCCAACTACGTTTTCTTTTGCAATAAAGCCTGTAACTGCGGCTGCTGCCATTTGCCAACTTAAAACACCAATAATTGGAACAAGTAAGTATGCAAAAGGACGAGCAATGCTAGCTAAAATTGAAGTGTCTGCAACTTCTGCCACAGCAAAACTCCATGTGAATGTTTGCATAATTTGAACTGCTGTATTACATAAAAGAATGATTGTTGCAGCTTTTACAATGTAAGCCCATCCACGACTACACATTGATTTAAAAGCTCCACCCAAAGAAGGAATTTTGTATTCAGGTAATTCAATAATAAAGAATGATTTTTTTGCTTTCCAACCAGCAATTGCATTTACAAGTAAAGCTCCCAAGAAAATCAAAACAATTCCAGAAAGATACATTACTGTACTTACCCAACCAGCTCCATCAAAAAATGCACCAGCAAAAAGCGCAATCACAGGGATTTTTGCACCACAAGGCATAAATGGAGCAAGCATTGCTGTAGCTCGGCGTTCTCTTTCGTTTTTAATTGTACGGCTAGCCATAATTCCAGGAACTGCACAACCAATTGTAATTACAAAAGGAATAACAGATTTCCCAGAAAGACCAACTTTTTTGAAAATTGGATCCAAAACAACTGCAACACGGCTCATGTATCCACAATCTTCAAGAAGGGCAATTAAGAAATACATTACCATAACAAGTGGAAGGAATCCAACAACTGCAACAACACCACCAATTACGCCATCAACTAGCAAGGCAGACAAAAGAGGATTTGCGTCTTCAAAGAATGTTGCAACCCAACCTTGGAAAGTTTCTAGCCAACCAACAAGCAAATCTGCAATTGGTGTTCCAACCCAAACTTGTGAAATTTGGAAAACAAGGAACATTACAACCGCAAAAATTGGAATTCCAAGCCACTTGTTTGTGATAATTGCATCTATTTTATCTCCGATGTTTTTATCTTTAGTTAAAATTTTGCGTGTTTCAACTTCTGAAACAATTTTATTTACAAACTCGAATCTCTTTCTGTCGGCGGCTTCTACAACGGCTTTATCTGTTAAATCAATATCACCTTGAGAATAAGGAGCGTCTTGGTTTTTTCCAGCTAAAGAAATTACTGAAGAAATAACTTCTTTTAATCCTTTTCCTGTTTTTGAAACAGTATTTATTACGGGGCAACCTAATTTTTCTGATAATTTATTTATATCAATAAAAGTTTCTTTCTTTTCGTTAATATCACTTTTATTTAGAGCAACTACAACAGGAATTCCAAGTTCCAAAAGTTGTGTTGTAAAGAAAAGGCTACGACTTAAATTTGTAGCATCCACAATATTGATGATAACATCAGGATTTTCTTGTTTAACATAAGAACTTGTAATTGATTCTTCGCTTGTAAAAGGCGACATTGAATATGCTCCAGGAAGGTCAACAGCAATTAAATCTGCCTTAGCTGAATAAATTTTTTTAATTTGATGTTCTTTTTTGTCTACTGTAACACCAGCCCAGTTTCCAACTTTTTCATTTCGACCAGTTAGGGCATTGAACATTGTGGTTTTTCCCGAATTGGGATTACCAGTTAATGCAACTCTCATAGTAAAATACCTCTTTTAAATTGTATATTGAATCCATACGGATACGTTCCGATTTTAATGCGTTAGTCTTGACTAACTTTTTTAATAAAAAAATTACACCACAATAGCTTGAGCTAATTGATTATCAATACTATATCTTCCATCTTTAATAGAAACAACACAACTATTTTTTAATCGTGAAACAACGGTTATTTTTTCGCCAGTGTAACATCCTAAAGAAAATAAAAAAGAGTTGAGTTCTTCATCATCAGTATTAACTTGTTGAATTGTATATTCTTGTCCAAGTAAAACATCTTTTAAAGTCATATCTACCTCCGTATTATTTTATTTAGTTAGTTTTAACTAACCAGAATTATATTAAATTGTAAAAACTTATGCAAGTAAAAATAAAAAATTTCATACTAAATTTTAGAAAAATTATAAAAAAAAATTTTCTTGACAACTAGAAAAAACAGGTTTACCATAATAACTATAAATAACGTGTTACTAGAAGTAACAATAAGGAGAAAATAGTCTATGAAAAGATCATTGGGCATTTTACTTGTTCTCATGTTAGCAATGGGAACATTATTTGTTGGTTGTGCTAAAGACGGCGCAACAGAAGTTTATTTCTTAAACTTCAAACCAGAAGTTGCTGAAATCTATGATAACGAAGTAGTTCCAGCATTCGAAGCAGAAAATCCTGGATACAAATTAAAAGTTGTAACAGCTGCATCAGGAACATACGAACAAACATTTAACAGTGAAGTTGCAAAATCAAACCCACCTGTTATTTTCCAAGTTAATGGTCCTGTTGGATTAAATAACCAAAAAAATGCTGTTGCTGATTTATCATCAACAGATTTCTACAAAATTCTTGGTGACAAATCAATGGCTTTAACACTTGATGGAAAAGCTGCTGCTATTCCTTACGCTGTAGAAGGATACGGAATTATCTATAACAACACTATCATGAACAAATATTTTGCTCTTGATGGTGCAAAAGCAAAATCAATGGATGATATCAAAAACTATGATACATTAAAAGCAGTTGTAGAAGATATGCAAGCTAAAAAAGATGCTCTTGGAATCAAAGGTGTATTTGCTTCAACATCAATGTCAGCAGGTAACCAATGGAGATGGCAAACACATACAGTTAACGTTCCTCTTTACAAAGAATTCTTAGACGATGCTCCAGATGCAAACCCACTTGCAACAGGTCTTACAAAAGATACTATTGCTTTCAAATATGGTGGAAACATGAAAAACATCATGGATCTTTACACAAACAACTCTTTAACAGCTAAAACACTTTTGGGTGCAAAAACAGTTGATGAATCAATGGCAGAATTTGCTCTTGGTCAATGTGCAATGGTTCAAAATGGTAACTGGGCAGCAGGACAAATCTTAGGTGTTGCTGGAAACACAGTTGCAGCAGAAGATATCAAATTCCTTCCAATCTACACAGGTATCGATGGAGAAGAAGGAATGGGTCTTTGTGTTGGAACAGAAAACTATCTCTGTATTAACAAAAATGCTTCAAAAGATGCACAAAAAGGTGCAGATGTATTCTTGACATGGTTGTTCTCATCAGAAACAGGAAAAAAATTAGTTTCAACAAAACTTAACTTTATCACACCTTTCAACACATTCTCAGACGCAGATCTTCCAGCTGATCCTCTTTCAAAAGAAGTTTCAAAATGGATGAACAAACCTGGTGTTACTTCAGTAATGTGGGTATTCAATGCAATCCCATCTGAAGAATGGAAAAACCAATTTGGTGATGCAATGCTCCAATACTTCGAAGGAAAAACTGACTGGGCAGATGTAGAAAAAGTTGCTGTTGACGCTTGGGCAGCTGAAAAAGCATTAACAAAATAATTTACTTGCAGATAAGTAATTATTTGCGATAAAAAAACCCGTCTAAAAAGACGGGTTTTTTTAGGGTAAGAAAAAATATTAGTTTTTATTACCCCAATTTATAAAAGAACAAAAATTATTTTTAGAAATGTATTTTCTAAAAATAGTGTTTGTTTTTGAACTTTTGAAAAAGTTCTAAGGTTTTTTAGAATGTATAATTTTTACATCCTTAAAAATCGTTTGTGGTTCTACCTAAAAAATATTTTTTTGTTCTGAATAACAAGTAAAATTGTGTAAAGAATGAATTATACTGTAATAGTGTGGTATTTATTAGTTAGTGCTAAAAAATTTTAAGATCTTTCTTTTGAAAGATATAATTAATTTGAGGAGCTATATGGAAAAGACATTAAAAAAATACTTTGCTTTGTTCGCATTGCCTGGTGTCATTTGCTTTTTATTAGCATTTTTGATTCCTATGTTTATGGGTGTTTTTCTATCCTTTTGTGAGTTTAGAAACCTAGCAGATGTAGAATGGGTTGGAATAAAGAATTACATTAGTGCTTTTACAATCGACAAAAATTATACACATGCGTTATGGTTTACTGTAAAGTTTACAGTTGTTACAGTTATTTCAATTAACGTATTGTCATTTTCTTTGGCTCTTTTATTAACAAAAGGTCTTAAAGGAACTAATATCTTTAGAACAATTTTCTTTATGCCTAACTTAATCGGTGGTATTGTTCTTGGTTGGATTTGGCAGGTTATCATTAATGGTGTTTTGTTAAATTACGGTCAAACAATTGTTTCTGATCCAAAATATGGATTTTGGGGTTTGGTTATTTTGATGAACTGGCAGAATGTAGGTTATATGATGGTAATTTATATTGCTGCAATTCAAAATATTCCTACAGATATGCTAGAAGCTGCTGAAATTGATGGAGCTGGATATTTTAGAACTTTATTTCAGATTAAAATTCCAGCAGTTATGCCATCAATTACAATTTGTTTGTTCATGACTTTAACAAATGGTTTTAAACTCTTTGACCAAAACTTGGCTTTAACAGCTGGAGCTCCTGCAAAACAAACAGAAATGCTTGCTTTAAACATTTATAACACTTTCTATGGTCGTATTGGATTTGAAGGTGTAGGACAAGCAAAAGCTGTTATGTTTACAATTATGGTTGCAGTTATAGCATTACTACAATTAAGACTTACACGAAGCAAGGAGATTGAACATTAATGAAAACAACACCTAGAGTATTTATTACAGTTTTTTTGATTCTTATTTCCTTTGTTGTACTTTTCCCTATTATAATGGTTTTTATAAACTCCTTTAAAGGTAGTTTGTTTATCTCAAATGCTCCTTTTTCAATGCCAGTTTTTGAAGGAAATGCTGCTTCTTATGTTGGCTTAGATAACTATTTTACTGGTGTGAAGAAAATCAATTTTTTTAGTGCATTTGGTTATTCTTTATGGATAACGGTAGCTTCCGTTGCAGGTATTTTGATTGTATCCAGTATGCTTGCATGGTATATTACTCGTGTAAAAAACAAGTTGAATAGCATAATTTACTATTGTTTGGTATTTTCAATGATTGTTCCATTCCAGATGGTTATGTTTACAGTTAGTAAGATGGCAAACATTTTACACTTGGATAACCCAATTGGAATTATCGTAATTTACATTGGATTTGGTTGTGGTATGTCTACATTTATGTTTGCTGGATTTATCAAATCAATTCCTTTGGCAATGGAAGAAGCTGCGATGATTGACGGTGCAACTCCACCACAAATTTTCTGGCATGTAATCTTTCCAATGTTGAAAAGTCAAGCAATTACAATTGGTATTCTTGAAATCATGTGGGTTTGGAACGACTACTTGCTTCCATATCTTACAATCGGAACTGAATACAAGACAATTCCAATTGCAATTCAGTATTTGCGTGGAGGATATGGTGCAGTAGACTGGGGTGCAATGATGGCAATGCTTGTTTTAGCAATGTTACCAGTAATTATATTCTATATGATTTGTCAAAAACATATTATTCGTGGTGTATTGGCTGGTGCTGTAAAAGGCTAGTAAATATTTAATTTGCGTAAAAATTAATCAAAGACTGATTTCTATAGAAGTCAGTCTTTTTTTTATGAATTAATTTTGATTTTTTTTGTTTTCAAATAGGATTGAATTATAAATCAAATTTTTTTATATTATAAATATGAAAACAGAAGAAACAGAGCAAATCAAAGCTGTAATTTTTGATATGGATGGAGTACTGCTTGATAGTGAAAGTGTTTGTGATAGATGTTTTGAACAAGCTGCTATTGAACAAAATATTGAAAATAGAAAACCGATAATTGACGATGCTCGTGGTATGGGAAAATCCAGTTTTTTGGAATTTATTTCAAAAACTTATGGAAATAAGGTTGATACAGAAAAACTGTGGAACAGAGCTTCTGAATTATTTCATATAATCGAAGATACTGAAGGTCTTAATCTTTTATACTTTGCAAAAGAAATTTTAGAATATCTAAAACCTAAATACAAAATAGCCCTTGCTTCAAGTACAAGAAGACAATCTGTGGAACGACAAATGAAAGCAACAGGAATCTGGGATTTTTTTGATGTAACAGTTTGTGGCGATGATGTGCAAAATACTAAACCTAGCCCTGAGATTTACTTAAAAGCTGTTGAAAAACTAAATTTATTACCAGAAAATTGTATTGCAGTTGAAGATAGCCTTAATGGAATTAAAAGTGCAACTTCGGCAGGTTTAAAAGTTGTGATGGTTCCTGATCAAGTAAAACCAGATGAAACCATGAAAAAACTTTGTTGGAAGATACTAAATTCTTTAGAAGATTTTACACTTCTATTGTAATTATACCGATACAATATCCCTTGACTTTCAGCGTTATTTTGTGATATTCTAAATCCATTAAGGGCCTATAGCTCAGTTGGTTAGAGCTGCGGACTCATAACCCGTAGGTCCCTGGTTCAAGTCCAGGTGGGCCCATAAAAATAGCACCTAGGGGTAGGTGCTATTTCTTTTTAGGAGTAAACGCATCTTGGTCATCAGGTGGTAGATGTTTGTCATATTGTTCTTTTAACTTTGTAACAGTATCATTTCCAATAGATTCACCTTTTGCACTTGATTGTCTTTGCATATCACCAAAATTAGCAGTATCTTGATGCCCTTCTGCATTTATATGTTTTTGTCCAAGTTTAAGTGTACCTGTATCTCCACGAGATATATCTCGTTTCTTTTCTTGACCAGTAAAAGCTTTGTAAAGAGAATCGCCCATAGATTGCAATCCCGCAGAACCGATAGTCTTAAATGCTGCACCCAAAGCCTTGTTTTCAATTTCCCTCTGAGAAAAACCTGCTGCCCCTTTATCTTTGTAAACAGAATTAAGTTCTTCAAGACCTTTTGTGGTCGTATCAAAAGCCCTTCGTGTGCCAGAAATAGCAGAAACAGCCCCCATAATTTTAAAATGAGAAAACAATTTATCTGAAAAAATGAATATAGGATAAACTAAGAAAATTCTTAATAATGCAACATTGCACTTTTAATAATAAAGATAAGTAGAGAACTCGACTACTCTGATTCATTGCTTCGCAATGTCAGTGTACCCCACACTGAAAACGACAAAAGTGCAACACTTTTATCAGTTTCGTTTGGGGCTCTGTACTTCGTTTGACCGCTCACTTCGTTCGGGCAAAGGTTTGACACCTTTGGAAACCGTCTTAAGGGGCTTTGCGGTCGCCCCTCAAAAAACTGTGCAATATTGCACTCTTGAACAGAGTGCTTATTGCAAGTTTTTTTCACCCCTCGTGCATAATATCTTCTTTGAATGTGTGATGAAGATATTCCACAATTTTCACTTCTCAAGTTCGTGAAAATCTTTTTTTGTAAATAGTAAAATTTATGTAAGTGTGGTATAATGTTTCCGTAGTTTTGTATTATCGGAAGAATATTTTATGAGCAATTTTGACTTTTTGAATACTTATTGGCCAGATTTTGCCAAAATAATGGAATTTGCAGAAAATTACGTTTATACAGATCCAGCCTCAAGTAAAAATAAATCTGGATTGTTTTTGGAATTAATGGTTCGCGAAATTCTTAGAGTTGAAAATATTCCAGAGCCAGAAGATAAAAAAGAAAATACACATTACAACAGAATTAAATTACTAAAAGAAAATGGAGTTCTTCCATATGATGTTAATCAATGGATAAATCAAGTTAGATTAAAAAGAAATGATTCTTCTCATGAAAATTTAGGTTCTTCTTCAGACGCGTTATTAGTATTAAAATTTACATTTCGTACTGCTGTTTGGTTTATGCAAGTTTATGGAGATGGTTCATTCAAACCCAATCAGTTTGTAGATCCTGAAAAAACTAAAGTTGTTCCTGATTATACAAAACTTGTATTAAATCAAGAACGAAAAATCGAGGAACAAAATGAAGAAATCGCAAAATATGAAGCAACTCTTTCTGAACACAACAAATTATTAGCAGAACAACAAGCTTTAATTGAACAATTAACAAAAGAACGTGAAGAAAACCGTCGAACTACACCTCAAGCAGCATTAACAAAACAAGAAAGACAAAACATTTCTGCTATCGCTATTTCAAATACAAAACTTTCAGAAGATGAAACCCGAAAACTTATTGACGAACAACTCCGTCGTGTAGGATGGGAAGTTGATACACATACTTTAAGATATTCAAAAGGAACTCGTCCGCAAAAAGGAAAAAAAATTGCGATTGCTGAATGGCCTGTAAATTCTCCAACATCAAAAGATCATCGTGCTGATTATGCCTTATTTATTGATGAAAAATTAATTGGAATTATTGAGGCAAAGGCTTACGAAAAAAGTGTTTATTCAATTATAGACAATCAATGTAATGAATATGCAAGAAATATAAAAGATGAAGATGAAAAATATTTACTTGGTAAATGGGGAAAATATCAAGTTCCTTTTATTTTTGCCACAAACGGACGACCATATTTAAAGCAAATTGAAACTGAATCTGGCATTTGGTTTCAAGATTTAAGAAAAGAAACAAATAATCCAATTGCTTTACAAGGCTGGTATAGTCCTGATGAATTAATGGCAAAATTTAAGCAAAATGTAGATGAAGCTGATCAAAAATTATCCAATTTGCCTTATGACTTTTTACGCGACCCAGATGGTTTAAATTTCAGACATTATCAACTTTCTGCAGTAGAAGCTGTAGAAAAAGCTGTAATTGATGGAAAAGACAGAATCATTCTTGCAATGGCAACTGGAACAGGAAAAACAAGAACAATTCTTGGAATGGTTTATAGATTCTTAAAAACAAATCGTTTTCGTCGCATTTTATTTTTAGTAGACCGCACCGCTCTTGGTGAACAAGCTCAAGATGTTTTTAATGATGTAAAACTGGAAGATTTGCAACCATTAAACAAAATTTACAATATCAATACTCTTGATGATATTGAACTTGCTTCAGAAACAAGAATTCAAGTTGCAACAGTTCAAGGAATGGTTGCTCGAATTATGAGTGATGATAAAGAAAGAATTCCTTCTTCTGGAGATTTCGACTGTATAATAATTGATGAAGCACACAGAGGATATTCACTAGACAAAGAATTAAGTGAAGCTGAACTTTTATATAGAGACCAAAATGATTTTATAAGTAAGTACACAAAAGTTATTGAATATTTTGATGCAGTTAGAATCGGATTAACAGCAACACCTGCAATCCATACAACAAAAATTTTTGGAGAAGCTGTATTTACATATTCTTATAGAGAAGCTGTTATAGACGGATATTTGGTTGATTACGATGCTCCACACATTATAAAAACTGAGTTGAATCAAAATGGAATTCATCATAAAAAGGGCGAAACTTTAGCTCGTTACAATCCAGTTACAAAAGAACTATTAAATCCCGCTGAATTAGAAGATGAAGTTGATTTTGAAGTAGAAGTTTTTAACAAAAATGTAATCACAGATTCTTTTAATGATGTTGTATTGCAGGAACTTTCAAAATATATTGATCCAGAAGGTGAAGAAAAAACAATTATTTTTGCAGTAAATGACCAACATGCGGAAACTATTGTAAAAAAACTACGAAAAATTTATGAAGAACAAGACATTCCTGGAAAAGTAGTAGAAAAAATCACTTGTGCAATTGGAGATAGAAATCGAGTTCAAGATGCAATAAAAAGATATAAAAATGAACATTATCCAACAATAGCAGTTACAGTTGATTTACTTTCTACAGGAATTGATGTTCCAGAAATTACAAAAATTGTTTTTATGCGAAGAATAAAATCTCGTATTTTGTATGAACAAATGCTTGGACGGGCAACTCGTTTGTGTCCAAAAATTGGGAAAACTCACTTTGATATTTTTGATGCAGTTGATTTATACAGTTATCTTGATGATTTTTCTTCTATGAAGCCTGTTGTTACTAATCCTTCTGTTACTTTTGATGAATTATTCTCTGGATATGAAAAAGTTGATGATGAAGAACACATTAAATTTATCAATGACCAAATAATTGCAAAATTACAAAGAAGTAAGAGACATATGTCTGAAACCCAGTTAAACTTCTTTAATGTAAATTCTCATTTTGATTCACCAGATGATTTTCTATCAAAAGTAAAAAAAATACGAATGAAATCAGAACAAGATTGCAAAGAGTTTTTAATTAGAAATAGAACAGCCTTTGGATTTACAAAAATTCAAAACACAAATACCAGATATGTTATTGTAAGTGATAAAACAGATGAAGTTCACGAAGTAACTAGAGGTTATGGAAAAGGACAAGAGCCAAAAGATTATCTTGAAAGTTTTTCTACATATATAAATGCAAATAGAAGTAAATTAGAAGCACTAGAAATTGTTTGCACAAGACCAGCAGATCTTACCCTTAAAGATTTAAGAACTTTATCTATGACTTTGGATGCAAACGGATTTAGTTCTATTCAATTAAATACTGCAATAAAACAACTTACAAAAGAAGAATGTGCTGCAGATATTATTACTTTAGTTCGTCGTTATGCTATTGGAACTCCCCTAATTTCACACGAAGAGCGAATTCGCAATGCAATTAAAAAATTGAACAAAGCTCACGATTTTACAGCAGGTGAAAAAAAGTGGATTGAAAGAATTGAAAAATATTTGATAAATGAATCTGTTGTTAATGCACAAACCTTTGATGAATACATGGCTTGGAGAAATCTAGGTGGTTTTACAAAAGTAAATAAAATATTCAGTAATCAACTTTCTTCTATAATAAAAGAGTTGAACACATATCTTTATGAAGATAAAATCTCATAAATTTGGAGTAAAAAATAAATGACAAATCAAGAAATCGTAAGTAAACTTTGGAATCTTTGTAATATTCTTCGAGATGATGGAATCACATATCATCAGTATGTAACAGAACTTACATATATTCTATTTTTGAAGATGGCAAAGGAAACCAAAACAGAAGATACAATCCCTGAAGAATATCGTTGGGATAAACTTGTAGTTCATAGTGGAATTGCACTTAAAAAATTTTATAAAGATTTACTTGCATATCTTGGTGAAAATACAAAAGGTCGTGTGCGAGAAATATATCAAGGGGCAAGTTCCAATATTGATGAGCCAAAAAATCTTGAAAAAATAATTAAATCAATAAATGAATTGGATTGGTATTCTGCAAAAGAAGAAGGCCTTGGAAATCTTTATGAAGGATTACTTGAAAAAAACGCCAACGAAAAGAAAAGTGGAGCTGGTCAATATTTTACACCACGGGTATTAATTGATGTAATGACAGAACTTATTGCTCCTCAAGTTGGGGAACGTTGTAATGATCCAGCCTGTGGAACATTTGGCTTTATGATTAGTGCTGATTCTTATGTAAAAAGTATTTCAGATGATTACTGCGACCTTACCGAAAAACAAGTAGAGTTTCAAGTAAAAGAAGCCTTTTCTGGTGGAGAACTTGTTCACGAAACTCATCGTTTAGCTTTAATGAATGCTATGCTCCACAACATAGAAGGAAGAATTGTACTTGGCGATACACTAAGTGAAAGCGGAAAAGCAATGACAGGATACGATGTTGTTCTTACAAATCCACCTTTTGGAACAAAGAAAGGCGGTGAACGTGCAACACGTGATGACTTTACTTATACAACAAGCAACAAACAATTAAACTTTCTTCAGCATATTTATCGTTCATTAAAAGCAAACGGAAAGGCTCGAGCTGCAGTAGTTTTGCCAGATAATGTTCTTTTTGCAGACGGAGACGGTGAAAAAATCCGCGTGGACTTAATGAATAAATGTAATTTGCACACAGTTTTACGATTGCCAACAGGAATATTTTATGCTCAAGGCGTAAAAACAAACGTGCTTTTCTTTACTCGGGGCAAAACTGACGAAGATAATACAAAAGAAGTCTGGTTCTATGACCTTCGCACAAATATGCAAAGTTTTGGAAAAACAAATCAACTTAAAAAAGAACATTTTGCAGATTTTATAAAAGCTTACGAAGCAGAAGACAGAAGTTCAATCAAAGACGAACGCTGGAATTGTTTTACTCGTGAACAAATTGCACAAAAAGGAAACAGCCTAGACCTAGGCCTTATTCGTGACGAAAGTATTTTAGATTACGAAGATTTACCAGAGCCAATAGAAAGTGCTGAAGACGCAATCACACAATTAGAAATGGCGGTAGATTTGATAAAAGACGTGGTAAAAGAGCTAAAGAAAACGGGAGAAAATATAGGTTATAATCGCTAAAAATATATTTTTCCTTGATTTTGGAGATTATAACTGATAAAATATTAATATGATAAAACGCGAAATATACATGCAAAGAATCAGACCGTTTATAAATACGGATTTGATAAAAGTCTTTACAGGAATAAGACGTGCTGGAAAATCTGTAATGCTGGAACTTGTAAAAAATGAACTTAAAGAATCCGGTATAGGTGAAGAAAATTTTCTTTGTATAAATTTTGAACAATTTTCAAATTCTCAGTTTTTAGATGTAGAAAGCCTTTATAAGAAAATTACGGATTTTCAAAAAAACACAAAAGGAAAAATCTATCTTTTTTTTGATGAAATTCAAGAAGTTGATGGCTGGGAAAAATGTATAAATTCTTGTCGTATAGATTTTGATTGTGATATTTACATAACCGGTTCCAACGCAAAACTTCTATCTGGAGAATTGGCAACATATTTGGCTGGTCGTTATGTTGAATTTGTAATTTATCCTTTTTCATTTGCAGAATTTTTTGAAATGAATCTTATTAAAAATCCGAATGTAGATAAAGCCACTTGCTTTATGCAGTTTTTAAAAACAGGTGGAATGCCTTTTCTTTCAAATTTTCCTGATGATGATTCAGCAAAAAGTCAATATTTGATTGATATATACAATTCTGTAGTTTTAAAAGATGTAGTAAAAAGAAATAATATTCGTGATGTTGATACTTTAGAGCGAATTGTTGCTTATGCTTTTTCAAACATTGGACATATTTTTAGTGCAACATCACTTTCAAAATATTTTAAAAGTGAAAATCGAAAAATATCCCACGACACAATTTTGAATTATCTAAAATTCTGTTCAGATGCTTTTCTTTTTTACAAAATTAATCGTTATGATTTAGAAGGAAAAAAAATTGTTACCGTTAATGAAAAATATTATTGTGCAGACCACGGTTTGCGAGAAGCGCTTTTTGGTAAAAATATTCAAAATATAGACCAAGTTCTAGAAAATATTGTTTGCCTAGAACTTTTGCGAAGAAACTATAAGGTTTATGTTGGAAAAAAAGGCGATTTAGAAATAGACTTTATTGCAGAAAAACAAGGAAAAAAAATCTACGTACAAGTTGCATATCTTTTGGCAAATGAAGAAACCATAAAGCGAGAATTTTCTGTCTACAATTTTGTAAAAGATAGTTATCCAAAATACGTTGTTTCAATGGATGACCTTGATTTTTCACAAAATGGAATAATTCACAAAAATATAAAAGACTTTTTGCTTATGGAGTTTTAGAAAACTGAAAATGGAGAATTGAAAGGGTGAATGATAACGAAGCAAACGAAAAGGAGAAAATTAAATGGAAAAGAAAGAAATAGATCAGTCTAATCAAAATAAAGAATATAATATCTTAATCGAAAATGTTGGGATTGCTCTTAAAAACAGCAGACAGAATATTGCTAACACAATAAATACAGAAATTGTTTTAACATATTGGCAAATCGGTAAATATATTATTGATTATGAGCAGAAAGGAAATGAAAAAGCAGAATATGGTTCTAATATGTTGAACAAACTATCTTCCGACCTAACTCAAAAATATGGCAAAGGTTTTAGTAGAAGTAATGTTTTTTATATCAGAAAGTTTTATATGGAATATCCAAAAGTTCAGACAGTGTCTGAACTTTTAAGTTGGAGTCATTATGTAGAACTTTTAAAAATAGAACAGTCAGAAGAACGTTCTTTTTATGAAATTGAATGTAAAAAATCTCATTGGGGCGTAAGAGAATTAAAACGACAAATGAAAAGTATGTTGTTTCATCGCTTAGTTCTTAGTTCAGATAAAAATCAAGTAATACAACTTGCAAAGGAAGGACAAATTATAGACAGTCCAGAGGACATTTTAAAAGAGCCATATATTTTTGAATTTACAGGATTACCACAATTACCAGTCTATAAAGAAGGTGATTTAGAAGAAGCCCTTGTAAATAATCTAAGCCAATTCCTTCTTGAATTGGGAAAAGGCTTTACTTATGTAGGACGGCAACAAAACATAATAATTGCAGGTAGAACTTACAAGGTTGACTTAGTTTTCTATCATCGAATTTTAAAATGCTTTGTTTTGATCGATTTGAAACGAGGAGAAATTCAACATGAAGATATTGGTCAAATGAATTTTTATTTAAATTACTATCGTGAAGAAATGAATACCGAAGGCGATACTGAACCAATAGGAATTGTTCTTGGTGCTTATCAAGACAAGTTAGTTATGCAATATGCTCTACAAAATATTTCTAATCAAGTTTTTGTCAGTCGTTATCAATTATATTTACCAGATAGAAATCAAATTGAAACAGAATTTCAAAGATTTCTTAGTAATGACAAGGAAAGATGAAAACGAAAAACGGAGAATTGAAGGGTGAAAGGTGAAAATATGAACAATAAAAGTCTGATTCAAAATGAAACTGTTTTTTTGGATGAAGTAACTGAACTTGTTCAAAAAGCAAGAGATACAGCTAATTCTGCAGTAAGTTCAATAATTGTTGTGACTTATTGGAATATTGGAAAAAAAATTGTAGAGCAAGAACAATCAGGAAACGATAGAGCAGAATATGGAAAACAAGTTATAGAAGTTCTTGCAAACAATTTAACTAGAAAATTTGGTACATCTTACAACAAAAGAAACTTGCAATATT
The DNA here is from genome assembly GCA_017936665.1 of Spirochaetaceae bacterium. GTDB lineage: Bacteria > Spirochaetota > Spirochaetia > Treponematales > Treponemataceae > RGIG9060. The sequence goes on from JAGBFB010000021.1 coordinate 14,865, forward strand.
TTAGAAAATTTTATTTATCATTTAAGAATTTTGAAATTGTGAACACATGTGTTCACAATCTGAATTGGTCTCATTTTAGAAGACTTCTTTCTGTTGCAAGTGAAGCTGCACGTTTATGGTATTTAAAAGAAGCAAATAATCAAATGTGGTCTGTAAGAACTTTAGATAGAAATATTTCTACTCAATATTATGAAAGACTTTTGATATCTCCTAAAAAAGAAAAAGTCATAGAAGAAATGAAAAGTAAAACCTCTGAATACAAAGATTCACAGTTTGAATTAATAAAAAGTCCTGTTATTGCAGAATTTTTAGGCTTTAAGACTAATGATTATACCGAGACAGAATTGGAAAGTGCAATTCTTACTCATATCCGAGATTTTTTAATGGAAATGGGAAAGGGATTTGCTTTTGTTGCTCGTCAACAACATATTGTTACGGAAACAGATGATTATTTTATAGACTTAGTTTTCTATAATATTGAATTGAAGTGTTACGTTTTAATTGATTTAAAAATCGGAAAAATTACTCATCAAGATGTTGGTCAAATGGATATGTATATCCGAATGTATGACGATTTAAAAAAGAAAAGCGATGACAATCCAACAATCGGGATAGTACTTTGTTCAAAAACAGATGAAGATATTGCAAGATATTCTGTTCTTCACGATTCAAAACAAATTTTTATGGCAAAATATATGCCTTATATGCCTACAAAAGAAGAATTAAAACTAGAAATTGAAAAAGAAAAAGCAAACTTTTATTTGCAACATCCAGAACTAGCAGATGAAAAAGCAGAAACTGAAAACGGAGATTTGAAGGGTGAAAGGTGAAAACGGAAAGATGAAAAGTGATATGGAACAAACAGAAATAGAAGCTCCTTATGAATTGCCAGAAGGTTGGAAGTGGGATTTTGCAAAGAATCTAGCTGATATTTATACGGGCAACAGTATAAATGAAAAACTAAAACAAGAGAAATACCTTAATCAAACGGAAGGATTAAATTTTATCGCTACAAAAGATATTGATTTTGATGGTGCTATAAATTATGAAAATGGTGTAAAAATCAATGATTATGAAAAATTTAAAACTGCTCCTAAAAATACACCTCTTCTTTGTATAGAAGGTGGAAGTGCTGGAAGAAAACTTGGTTTTTCAGAAGAAGAAGTGTGTTTCGGAAATAAACTTTGTGCATTTGTTTGTAGAGATATAAATCCAAAGCTTCTTTATTTTTATTTACAGTCTAATTTTTTTTATCATTGTTTTATGAAAGAACGTCATGGTTTAATCGGCGGTGTCAGTGTAAATACATTAAAACAAATTCCTTTTCCTCTTCCTCCAACTCTCGCCGAACAACAACGCATTGTAAATCGTATAGAATCAATGTTTGCAAAATTGGACGAGGCAAAAGAACATGCCCAAAACGTGGTAGATGGTTTTGAAACACGCAAAGCTGCTATTCTTCACAAAGCGTTTACAGGGGAACTCACAGCAAAATGGCGAAAAGAAAACGGCGTAAGTGATGATTCGTGGGAGGAGAAAACGATTGGGGAGATTTCATCAAAAATCACAGATGGTGAACATTCCACTCCAAAAAGGGTGGATCAATTTTGTGGGTATTATTTACTTTCTGCAAGAAATATTCATAATGGGGAAATTCGCTTAGATGATGTGGATTTTGTAACAGAAAATGAATACGAAAGAATAAGAAAAAGATGTAATCCGACTAAAAACGATATCTTAATTTCTTGTTCTGGAAGTATTGGTAGAGTTTGTGTAATTCAAGATAATAATAAATATGTAATGGTACGTAGTGCTGCGATGGTAAAATTACTACAGGATAATCCTTTTTATATTGCATATATGTTACAATCTTTTAATGTACAACAACAAATTGAAAAGACAAAAAAACAATCATGTCAGGCGAATTTGTTCTTAGGTGCAATCAAACAACTTTTGCTTCCTGTTCCTACACTTCCAGAGCAAGTTGAAATAGTGCGAATCCTTGATATAATTATAGAAAAAGAAAACAAAGCAAAACAAGCCTCTGAAGCAGTGTTAGAGCAGATAGATTTATTGAAGAAGTCAATTCTTGCAAGGGCGTTTCGTGGGGAGTTGTAGTTTTTTATTATATTTGATTATTGAATAGGGGAAAATGAAAGTTGAAAGTTGAAATTAGAAATTGCAATAATATAGATTACACGCAAATCAGAATAGAAGAAAATAAATTAAATATAAAGTACGCATTGAATGGAACAGGAAAATCAACTATTGCGAATTCAATATATAGTAGAATTGTTGAACCAGAAAAAATTGCACTATTAAAACCATTTAAACATAAAGGAGATAGTTCTATTAATCCCGAAATAAATATCGATGTATCAATTAATAAAATAAAAATATTTAATGAAAAATATATTAACAGTTTTGTTTATAAGAAAGATGAATTATTGAATAATAGTTTTGAAATTTTTATCAAAGATGAAGACTATATAAAACATCAAGAAGAAATAGGAAATATAGTCAAAGAAATAAGAAATCTTTTTAAGAATGATGAAGTCATAACTAATTTAGAAAAAGTTTTACAAGTTTTTATCGATGATTATAAGGCTGCAAAAAATGGATGGGCAGCAAATGGTGTTTTTGGGAAGGGATTGGCAAAAGGTAATAAACTGCATAATATTCCTCAAGATTTACAAGTATATAAACCATTTTTATTCAGTGAAAATCCTGTAAAATGGTTGAAATGGCAAATAGATGGAAATACTTTTCTTCCAATTAGTGATGTATGTCCATTTTGTTCTACTGAAAATATTGGGGCAAAAAAAGAAAAAATAGAGAAAGTAAAACAAGAATATGAACCAAAATATGTTGAACATTTATCAAATATGATTTCTTTATTAGATAGTTTGTCAGAATACATTTCTGAAGATGCAAATGAAATAATTAAAGCAATAAAAAATAATATTGATGGATTATCAGATGAACAAAAGAACTTTATTCAAAATGTAAATAATGAGATACAAACTCTTTATAAAAAAGTAATTGAAATGAAATCTATTGGCTTTGAGGAATTGAAGGATATAGATGATATACAACAACATATTTCAAAGCTAGAAATAAATTTGGATTATCTTCCCGACTTAAATTCGGTAAAAATGGGTGAAATATGTCACTTAATAAATAAATCTATTCAAGAACTATTGGAAAAGATTATTGATCTTAAAAAAGAGATTTCGGCACAGAAAAAAAGTATTGCACAAAAAATTGCAAATAATAAAAAAGAGATTAACGATTTTTTGGAATATGCTGGTTATAAATATCAGGTTGATATAAAAACTAGTAATGAAGATTATAAATTAGTTTTATATCACAATGATTATACCTCTAAAGAAATATCTGAGGGAAATAATATTCTTAGTTACGGTGAAAAAAATGCATTTGCATTGATTTTATTTATGTATGATGCATTAAAAGAAAATGCTGATTTGATAATTTTAGATGATCCGATTTCTTCTTTTGATGGAACAAAAAAATTTGCTATTATTAATAAATTGTTTTATGGAAAAAATAGTTTAAAAAATAAAACTGTATTATTACTAACACATGATTTTAATGTAATAATTGATACAATTTATAATTTTAACAATAGAATAAATGTGGAAGCGTTTTTTCTTGAAAATAAAAATGGAGAATTGAAAGAAAAAGAAGTCAAGAAAGAAAATATTACATCATATAAGCAAATAGCAATGAAAAATATTAAGTCTGATACATCTCTGATAACACCTCTAATATATCTTCGTAGGCTATTTGAATTTGAAGGTGAAGATAATCTTGGTTATCAATTACTATCTAATTTATTTCATAAAAGAGAAGTTCCTATTGTTAAAAGAGACAAATCTTTTTTCAATATGACTGAAACCGATATTTTTGAAGGTGAACAAGAAATTAAACACTTTCTTCCAAGCTTTTCATATTCAGAAATAATTTCGAAAATACGCGATTATGATTATTTATTAGCAGAATATAAAACTAATTCTATTGGATATGAAAAACTTCAAATATATCGTGCATTAAATCTTGTTAATCCAGTGGGAGAAGATAGTAATGATAAGCTAATAATTACCCAAGAAGATAATGCATTTAAAAAATTTGTAAATGAAACATTTCATATTGAAAATGATTATCTTTATCAACTAAATCCAATAGAATACGAAGTAATTCCTAATTATGTTGTGGAAAAATGTGATAAATATGTAAAAGAAATTGAAGATAAATTCAGAACTAATGCACTTACTTAATTAAATCAAGATATAGGAGCTCCCATGTCCGAAAAATACACAGTACACGATTACACAGTAGAACAAATCTTAAACTTCATCAAATCAGATGAAATTGCCATCCCAGAAATACAACGGCCTTTTGTTTGGAAAGGGTGGCAAGTTCGTGATTTGGTTGATTCATTGTATCAAGGTTATCCAACTGGATATTTAATTATTTCTAAAAGTCCTGATTTAAAATTAAAAGATGGCTCTCTTTCTGTTGGTAAAAAGATTATGATTGACGGTCAGCAACGCGTAACAGCAATGATGACTGCCCTTGCGGGATTTGAAGTGTTTAATGCAGATTTTGAAAAGAAACATATTGCCATTTCTTATAATCCATTTGCAAAAGATGATGAAGAATGTTTTAAAGTTCAAGATAATGCTATAAAAAAAGATAAAAAATGGATTCAAGATATTTCTGTAATATTTCAAACATCATTTGACTCATTTTCTTTTGTTCAAAACTTTTGTGCTTTAAATCCAGAAATAAATCCTTCTGATTTTAACAAACAAATTACAAAATTAATCGACATTAAAAATCGCAAACTTGGTGTTATTGAACTTTTTGATAAAGAACTAAGCATTGATGAAGTAACAGAAATTTTTATTCGCATAAATAGTCAGGGAACAAAACTTAATCAAGCGGATTTTGCGATGAGTCGTATTGCTGCAAACGAATCTTATGGCGGAAATATGCTTAGAAAAGCAATTGATTATTTTAGTCATTTAGCAGTTGATCCAAAATGGTATTCAGAAATGCTAAAAGACGAAGATTTTTCAAAAACAGAATTTGCCACAAAATTAAAATGGTTAAAAGATGATAACGAAGATATTTACGACCCAGATTATTCAGATATGCTTCGTGTTGCTTTTATGTATAAATTCTGTCGTGGAAAACTAAAGGATTTGGTAAGTCTTTTACAAGGTCGCGATTTTGAAACAAAAGATTTTAAAGAATCTATTGCAGAAGATACTTTTACAAGACTTTCTGCAGGTGTTCTTGATTACATGAATGAATATAATTTTAAGCAATTTGTTCTAGCTATAAAGGATGCAGGTTTCATTTCTAAAAAACTTATTAATTCTGGAATTACTTTAGATTTTGCATATACTCTTTATCTTTTACTTTTAAAAGATGCTAGTATCGAAAAAACAAAAGTAAAAAATTATGTACAACGATGGTATGTAATGAGCACTCTTACAGGACGTTATATTTCTTCTCCAGAAACAGCAATGGATCATGATTTGCGTCGCATCAAAGAAAAAGGATTTTTAGTTTATCTTTCAGAAGTTGAACAAACTCTTTCAGATACATTTTGGAATATTGAACTTGTGCAAAAACTTGAAACTTCTGTTGTAAACAGTCCATATATCAATGTATTTTGGGCGGCAGCTTGTCGTGATGGTAGAGATTCATTATTTAACGAAGGCTCAAAATTTTCAAATTTAATTACAACAATGGGGGATGTTCATCATATTTTTCCAAAACAGTATTTAATTGACAATGGAATAAAAGATAAATCAAAATACAATCAAGTTGCAAACTTTACTTATCTTGATACACCAACAAATATTGCAGTTGGAAAAGATGAACCAAGTGTATATTTTTCAAAAGTTTGGAATCAACTTACAAACAAGAATTATGTTATTGGCAATCTAAAAACAGAAGATGCAATCAAGAAAAATCTTGACGATAACTGTATTCCTTTGGAAATAAAGAATTGGAGTTTTGAAAACTATGAAGAATTTTTATTACAACGAAGAAAATTAATGGCAATGAAAATCAGAGAATACTATGAGAAGTTGTAACTTGATAGTCTGAAAGAATTTCCTACCTTTACTTATTTTTTGATTCAGCTTCTAATATTTTTATAAATTCACTAACTGAACTATAATTTTTAGAAGCTGTACTAATCACAATGGTGTAACAAAAAAATTCTTGACTTGCTATTCCTTTAATGTTATAATTTTACTCGGAATGAACCGAGTCGGTTAGAATCGAGTAAAATTCGAGGTATGATATGTCAAACGAAGATTTCTTTTTAGGCAGAAAAAATCAAGTAAAATCAATTACAAACTTTTTAAATTCAAACAAAAATAACGCAGCCTTAGTTTATGGTCGCCGACGAGTAGGTAAAACAGAATTAATAAAACATTGTCTAAATCAAATTTTAGCCACATCAATTTATTATGAATGTAAAGAAACTTCTGAACTAAATAATGTGGAATCATTTTCAGAAATTATATCAGAAACTTTTGGACTTCCTCCTTTAGCTTTTAATTCTTTTGAAGCTACTCTTGCATTTCTTTATAAACAAGCAACAGAAAAGGAAATAATTGTTGTAATTGATGAATATCCATACATTAGAAATGTTGTAAAAGGACTTGATAGTATAATTCAATCTTTTGTTGATAATAACAAATCAAAATTAAAACTAATTCTTTGTGGTTCCTATGTTGAAACAATGAAATCATTATTAGAAGAAAAAAGTCCTCTTTATGGTCGTTTTGACTTAGTGATGCATCTAAAAGCTATGGATTATTATGAATCTTCATTGTTTTATAAAGATTTTAGTAACGAAGATAAAATCAGGTTGTATTCTGTATTTGGCGGAATCCCTTATTATAATAGACTTATCGATTCTTCAAAATCTGTAAAACAAAACATAATTGATTTGATTGCAAGTCCAGACAGTCGTTTTGAAAATGAAGTTCAAATGTATTTGAAGTCCGAAATTTCAAAAATGGTAAATGCTTACGAAGTTTTTGAAGCTCTTGCTAAAGGTTATGTTCGATTTAGTGATATTTTATCGCAATCAAAAGTGTCAAGTTCTCCAACATTGGTTGATATTCTTGAAAAACTTATAAAAATGGATGTTGTAACAAAAGAATTTCCAATTAATGATGAGAATAACAGAAAAAAAGTAGGTTATTATGTTTCTGACCAACTTACTTTGTTTTATTTCAAATATATTTATAGAAATCTTTCTCGACTTGCTGTTATGGATTCAGATGTTTTTTATGAAAAATTTATTAAAAATGATTTTGAAGAACATTATGTTCCAAAAACTTTTGAGCAGGTTTGTAAACAGTTTTTAATCAGAAAAAATCGTCTTGGAGAATTAGAAGATTCTTTTGAAAAAATTGGAAAGTATTATTACGATGATCCAGTTAATCACAAAAATGGTGAATTTGATATTGTTACAGAAAATGATAGTTCTTATATTTTTTACGAAGCAAAATTTAAAGATGAAAAACTTGATAAAAATTTGATTTATACTGAAATCAAACAGGTGAATGATACTGGATTAGTTTGTAACAAATACGGTTTCTTTTCAAAATCAGGTTATAAAGAAATTGATGAAAATTATAAAAAACAGTTGATTCTGTATTCAATCGAAGATTTGTTTAGCGAAGATTAGTAAGCATAAAGACTTAGTATTTGTAGTAATATAAATATTTTAATAACAATAATTGTGTAATTCTTCAATATTTTTTTACTTTTAAATACGTTTACTTGCGTCAGCGTATACTTCCATATCTTCACGTTTTCCAATAGCAACAATATTTATTACTAGAACTTCGTCTTTTATTGAATAAACTATTCTGATTTTTTTTTATTTACATACATTTTTCTGTAGCCAGTTAAATCATAACCATTTTTATTACCGAGTTCTTCTCCAAGTAAAGGCGATTTTTGTAGTTTTTCAAGTTGCTTTTTTACAAGAACTTTTACGCTTCCATCTAATTGGCAAAACTCTTTTAAGGCTTCTGGATGAAATAGGATTTTGTATGTTTTCGACATTAGACACCCGCTTGTTTCATGGTATCTTCAAAAGAAACATATTCATTTTCAGGAGTATTTTTACGTGCTTCAATTAGTGAGAAAATCTCTTTTTGTTCTGCATATTCCTCTATGGCTTTTAAGCGTTCATACTCATCAATAGGAATAACTACAGCCTGCATTTCATTATTTTTGATGATAGCAACTTTTTCTTGTTTTGATTCTGCTATTCTTTTTAAAAAAGTCGCAAACTGTCTAACAAACTGAGTTGAAGAAACAATTTCATTTCTGGTAAAAGTAATCATAAAAAACTCCTATATGTATAATTATATGTATAAAAATATGTACAGTCAAGTAAAAATATTAATTAAATTTAAACTAAATATTCGTAATTTTATAATTTTGTGGATGTTTGCTTGACTTTTTGACAAAATGCTATAATCCTCAGAAAACTTAATGCCGTTTATCCCAATTTTATGCTATAATAAAATGTAAACCAAAATGTAAACCTTTTGAAAATTTTGAATGTAAACCTAGGTATAAACCTTGTAAATATGGCTAAATATCGTTGAATTATACCTAAAAATCGAGTATTATATAGTAAATAGCGATAAATACTCGGTATTAAAATAATATATAGGGTTCAAGTCCAGGTGGGCCCATAAAAAAAGCACTTCAATTTTTGGAGTGCTTTTTTATTTTAAATGAATCTGAAAGTAATAAAATTTTCTAGCAATAAGTAAAAGTGTATGTTATAATTTAAGCAAGATATTTTAGTGTATTTCTAAAAAGGAAAAAATCGATATGAAAATGTTTCGTTCTAGTGGTATTTTACTACATCCGTCATCTTTACCAGAAACTCCTGGTATTGGAACAATTGGGGCTCAAGCTTACAAATTTGTAGATTGGCTAAAAAGTGCAAAACAATCTATTTGGCAAATTTTGCCAATTGGTCCTACTGGATATGGTGATTCTCCTTATGCTTCTTTTTCAACTTATGCAGGAAATCCATTACTTATTGATTTAGATATTTTAGTAAAACGTGGATACATGATGAAATCCGTAGCAACTCCACCAACTTATATTTCTTCAACTGGTAAAATTGATTATGGTTCAGTTGTTTGGTGGAAACTTCCAGTTTTAAAAAAAGCAGCAGAAGGATTTTTAACTCGATGCAATTTAGTGGATAGAAATGCATATTTTGATTTTAAAAAAGAAAATTCTTGGTGGCTAGATAATTATGCAATTTTCATGAGTATAAAAGAAGTTTATGATTTAAAAGCAAATGAAGAACATCTTTTTGGTGCCATGTGGAGTAATTATTGGCCAAAAGAATTAGCTTCTCATAATGATAAAGCTGTTGCTGAATGGGAAAATTCTCATAAAGATGAATGTGAAATTTACAAAGTAATTCAATATTTCTTTTTTTCTCAATGGAAAGAATTAAAAAAATACGCAAATGATAAAGGAATTTCGATTATTGGTGATATTCCAATTTTTGTTGCTCCAGATTCTGCAGATGTTTGGTCAAATCAAGAATCCTTTTTACTTGATGAAAACGGTGCTCAAACTGCATGTGCAGGAGTTCCACCTGATTATTTTAGTGCTACAGGACAACTTTGGGGTAATCCACTTTATAATTGGGAACAAATGGAAAAAGATGGTTTTTCTTGGTGGATTAAACGAATAAAATATATGCTTTCTTTGGTTGATTATGTTAGAGTTGACCACTTTAGGGGTTTTGAGGCTTATTGGAAAGTTCCAGCAGGTAAAAAAACTGCGATAAATGGCGAGTGGGTAAAAGCTCCTGGACAAAAACTGTTTGAAGCAATTCAAAAGGAACTGGGAGATATTCCTCTTATTGCAGAAGACTTAGGCTTAATTACTCCAGAAGTTTTGGCTTTACGTGATAATTTTAATCTTCCTGGAATGAAGATTTTACAATGTGCCTTTGATAAAAAAGAAGCAGGGGCAGCTGGAAATTCAAATCCATTTATGCCTCACATGTATCCAAAAAATTGTGTTGTTTACACAGGAACTCACGATAACGCAACTTTACAAGGTTGGCTTTTACATTCCTCTGAAGAAGAACGCAAAAATATTGTAGATTATCTAGGTTTGAACTGTACTAATATCGAAAAAGCAACTCGAGATAGAACTTTGTGCAAAGAACTTGTTAGACTTGCTATGTCATCAGTTGCTGATTTTGCAATTTTTCCATTACAAGATATATTCTCAATTGGAGATGAAGCTAGAATGAATATTCCTTCTACAACAGGAGGAAGCAACTGGCAGTGGCGAATGGATTCTGATATGATGTCAAAAGAAACAGCTGAATGGCTAAAAGCTATGTCAGTTTTATACGACAGAAATTCTAGATAAAACCTCGCCAATTTTTCCTTGGATTAAAAGTGTTGAATTTTTATCATAATCTGTTGGACTCATATTTATAATAACAAGGTTTTTTCCTTTAAAGTACCTTACAAGACCAGATGCTGGATATACAACTAAGGATGTGCCTCCAATAATTAATGTATCTGCTTTAGAAATTGCTTTTATTGAATTATCGATTGTATTGTTGTCTAAGGATTCTTCATATAAAACAACATCTGGTTTTACAATGTGATTACATTTTGTACAATGAGGTATCCCTTCAGAATCAATTTTGTGTTGTTCTAGGATAAATGATGCGTCATAAAAACTGTTACAGTTTAGGCAAAAATTTCTATGTACGCTTCCGTGTAATTCAAAAACATTTTTACTTCCTGCTGCTTGATGTAATCCATCAATATTTTGTGTGATAATTGCAGAAAGTTTGCCTTTTTGTTCCAATTCGGCAAGTTTAAAATGTGCAGGATTAGGTTTTGCATCTAAGGCTATCATTTTTTGGCAATAAAATTTATAAAATTCACTACATTTGTGATTAAAAAAAGTTCTACTAACAATTTGTTCAGGTGGATATTTCCATTCTTGATTATACAATCCTGATGTACTTCTAAAATCGGGGATTCCACTTTCTGTTGAAACACCTGCTCCACCAAAAAAAACGATGGAATTACTATTATTTATAATATCTTGTAAAATCTGTATTTTTTTATCTATTGATTCCATTGTATACATTTTATCCCCTTGAATAACTAAAGTCAATTTAGTATTATAAAAAACATCAATTATCCATGATTTGTCAAAACGACTTATTCAAAAAAGATTTTGTCTAAAGGACGGAAAATATGTTTAAAATTCTTGAAAAAAAACAGTTGTCAGCAGACGTTTTTTATATGAAAGTAAACGCCCCTGAAATTGCACAAAACCGTAAAGCAGGACAATTTGTTCTTGTCCAAATAGATGTAGATTATGGTGAAAGAATTCCTCTTACAATTGCAGATGCAAATGCTGAAGAAGGTTGGCTTGTTTTAGTTTTCCAAGCTGTTGGTGCAACAACTCTTAAATTGTCTAGAAAAAATGTAGGCGATGAAATTGCAGCAATTCTTGGTCCTCTTGGAAATCCTACTCATATTGAAAAGAAAGGAACAGTAGTGTGCGTAGGTGGTGGAATCGGTGTTGCTCCACTTCATCCAATTGTACAAGCTCATAAGGCAGCAGGAAATAAAGTTATCGTAATTATGGGTGCAAGAAACAAAGATTTAATCATTTTTGAAGATGAAATGAGAGCTTTAGCAGATGAACTTTATCTTATGACAGATGACGGTTCTGCTGGAGAAAAAGGTCTTGTTACTGAACCTCTAAAAAAACTTTGTGAAAGCCAAAAAATTGATGAAGTAGTTGCTATTGGACCTCCAATAATGATGAAATTCTGTGCAGCTACAACAGAACCATTTAAAGTGCCTACAACAGTTTCACTAAACACAATTATGATTGATGGAACTGGTATGTGTGGTGGTTGTCGTGTAACAATTGGTGGAAAAACTAAATTTGTTTGTGTTGATGGTCCTGAATTTGATGGACATCAAGTTGATTGGGCAAACATGATGATGCGTATGAAAGCATTTAAAGATAGAGAAGCTGAAGATATGCATAAATGTAGAATGGAAGCACAAGCAGATTCACTTGCAAATGGAGGAAACAAATAATGAGCGAATATATTAGTTCTGATGTTTTAGCTACAGAAGCAAAAAAATTATACGAAGAATTAAAAGCAAAAATAGATGATAATTCTTTAACTCCAAAAGAAAGAGGTGCAATTCCACAACAAGAAATGCCTACAGGTGAGCCAATGGAAAGGGCTCGTTCTATGGGCGAAGTTGCAACAGGATATACTGTTGAACAGGCAATTGTAGAAGCAAATAGATGTTTACAATGTAAAAATGCCCCTTGTGTAAATGGATGCCCTGTAAGCGTTCCAATTCCATCATTTATTGCAGAAGTTGCAAAAGGTGAATTCAAAAAAGCTGTTGATATTATTAAAACAACAAACCTTTTACCTGCTATCTGTGGTCGTGTGTGTCCACAAGAAAAACAATGTCAAGGACAATGTACAGTTGGAAAAATGTACAAAAATGCAGAAAAAGCTGTTTCTATTGGTCGTCTTGAAAGATTTGTTGCAGATTACGAAAGAAATAATAATCTAGGAACATTGCCTCAAATAGCTTGTGAAACAGGAAAAAAAGTTGCAGTTATCGGTTCTGGTCCTGCTGGATTAACTGTTGCAGCTGATGTTCGTCGTGCAGGTCATGATGTTACTGTTTTTGAAGCATTCCACAAAGAAGGTGGTGTTATGGTTTACGGAATTCCTGAATTCCGTTTGCCAAAAGCTATCGTTGCTAATGAAGTTGAAAATCTTAAGAAAATGGGTGTAAAATTCCGTACAAATTTCTTAGTTGGTCGTACTGGAACATTACATCAACTTTTACAAGAACAAGGATTTGATGCTGCTTTTATTGGAACAGGTGCTGGATTACCAAAATTCATGAACATTGAGGGCGAAAATTTAATTGGTGTTTTCAGTGCTAACGAATATTTAACTCGTGCAAATCTTATGAAAGCCTACGATACAGAAAAAGCAGATACACCTCTTTATAAAGCTAACAAAGTTGTAGTTGTAGGTGGTGGAAATGTTGCAATGGATGCTGCTCGTATGGCTTATCGTTTAGGTGCAGAAAAATCTTCTGTTGTATACCGAAGAACACAAGCAGAAATGCCAGCTCGACGTGAAGAAGTTGCTCACGCCATGGAAGAAGGTGTTGAATTTAGATTCCTTGAAAATCCTGTAAAAATCCTTGGTGATGAAAACGGAAAAGTAATCGGAGTTGAAGTTCTTAGCTACGAATTAGGAGAACCAGATGCTTCAGGAAGAAGAAGTCCTGTGGCAATTAAAGGAAGTGAACATGTTGTAGATTGTGATGCAGTAATTATTGCATTAGGAAATGGTTCAAATCCTTTGATGGAAAAAACAACTCCTGGTCTAGAAGCCGATGAAAAAGGTCATATAAAAGTTGATGAAAAGGCAGAAACATCTTTGCCACATGTATTTGCTGGTGGAGATATTGTTCTTGGAGCTGCAACTGTTATTTTGGCAATGGGCGAAGGAAGAAAAGCTGCTAAGAGCATTAACGAATATTTAGCAAAATAAATTTATTTGTGATATAACTTAAGAGCCTAAGTTGAGATTTGAAAAAAAATTTTAACTTAGGCTATTTTTTTTCTAAATCAAAGCTAATCAATTGAGAATTAATCAAATTAAATGATAGAATAGCAATATCAATTATATCTTGAGTTAAAGTTTGATTTTTTTCTAAATAAATAATAATTGAATTTGTAAATCCTTTATAAGTAATTTCTTTATAAAAAAGATGTTCATTTTCATCATATAAAAATTTTTTATTGTTTTGTTTATATGCCGAACTTAAATTAGAAATTACAGTAGAATCAATAATTCTAATATCATTTTTCATATCAAAAGTAATTGGAGAGTAAACTCCATCTTTCTTTTGACATAAGATTACTGCATCGAGATTTAATTTATTACATAATTCACAAGATGCAACCATTGCGTATTCATTTTTTGATTTACATCTATACTGCAATTCTGATAAAGCGTCGATAAAATTCAAATCTTGCTGATGTTTTGCTATCTGATTTTTTAATTTTACTTTTATTGCAAGTTCTTCAAGATAATCTACACTTACAGTTAATGGAGCAAAATGAGCTGTGTAATTTGCAAATTCTTCGATTTCAAGAGATGATACTATATTAGTATAGTAGTTCAATTGATGTGCATAGGCGAAATCAATTCCTTTTTTCCAATATTTTTTTGATTCTTGTTCAAATTGAAATTTGTGTAAGAAAATTGCAAATTCTAAATTTATAAAAACGTAAAGATGACTTTGTTCAGAACAATAAGTATCAATAAAATTCATTGCTTGATGGTAAAAATTAAAGGCATTTTCTATATTATTTTCCGTTATTGCTAACATTGCTTGTAATAAAAATTGTAAAGGTTTTGTGTTGTAAGTAATAAATTCATCTTTTTTGCTGTTTATTGCATAAAGACCTAATTTTGCTTGAGTATAAAGTCCATTGATACAATCAATTAAAGATTTAAAAATTGTAATGTCATTTTTTGAAACAAAAACAAATTCATCAACTCCATAGATATTCATGAGTTTTAATGCTTTGTTAAAAAGAAGATAAGAATTATCAAATTTTCTAACAAAAAACAAAATTTTTGCTAAGTTTGTTAATGTAATAACAATTTCAGAGTAATTTCTTATGTCATGAATTCTAGTTAAAAAACTATTTATAATATCGTAGGCGTTTAAATAATCAGCATCTAATAAATATTCATAAGAAAGACCATTTCGGATTTTTATCATGGCAACAGAATTTCCGATTTTATTTCTTATTGCATTACATCTTCTGTACCAATTAAATGCTTCTTTTTTGTTACCAAGTTTTGATAAAATAATTCCTTTCCAGTGGCAAGCAGTAGAAAGTCCAAATTGATTTCCGATTTTTTCTGCTAAACTTTTTGATTCTTCAATGTAATCTAAAAGTTTTCTTAAAAAATCATTTGATTGTAAATAAAACCATGGAGTACAAAGAATTGTGTAAATTGCATTATTATTAAAATTATTTTTTCTTAACAAGTCTATTACTGCAAAATACTTTCCTGTTTGCATTGTATCAGTTAATTTTTCAGAATTCATATATTCTAGCATATTTGCAAGAACGAAGAATTTTGAAGAAGTATTTTCTGCTGTTAGTTGTAGTAAATTATTTGCATATTTTAATGCAGTGGAAAATTGGCTTTGTTGATTCAAAATTAAAGACAAAAAACAAATTGCGTATTTGTATGTATCATCAAGAAGATGGGTGTCAATTACAAATAACAAATTCTTAGTTGCACTATCATAATCACGAGATAAAATATTTATCATTGCAATTTCAAAATGTAGATTTGCAAGTTCTTGTTTTGTAAAGTTTATATCATGTTGATGACTTTGAATAAATGAAATTAAATCATTACCTTGCCCAAGAGAAAATAGACATCTCATATTATGCAAAGTGGTGTAAATTTCATCATAATTTGTGATGTCCCAAGATTTTGCTGCTGGCAAAGTGATTGTTTCTTCTGTTTCGGCAGCAATAATTTCGTAAAAATTATGAAAAATTGATATTTCTGAATAAAATAAATCTTCAACTTCTTTATTTTGTACCTGAGAAATATTATAACAAAGAATTAATTTTCCATTAAATTTGTCTTCATCAAGTTTTTTAACAATTTGAATTGATTCTTCTGAAAGTAATTGAGCATTTAAAATCACAATATTTTTTGTTGAATTACAAATCAAATTGGAAAAAGTTTCGATAATTCTTTGGTTTTCATATTCAATTTCTTCAAGAACGATTATATCGTCTCGCTCTTTACAAAATTTGTTATCAAAATACGAAAGGATTGTTTCTTGTTGCAAAGAGTAGGAATGTTTTTTAATTAATTCTTCTGATGTGTTTAGTTTTTCAATTAGATATGGAAATGGAGATAAAGGAATTTTTTTGAAATCAAAATCATCTAAGTTTACAGTAATAAAATCTTCTGGAATAATATTTTCAATATATGATATCAATATTTGATTCAAAGAAAGATATAAAAATGGTTCTTGAGAAGATAAAAATTCACTTAAAATAGACGATAAAAGATTTCTACTTTCCATAACATATATATTATAACAAAAAATTATGAAATCGCAAGGAAATTTATGTGTTTTAGTTAAAAATCATCTTACCTTTAAATTCTTCTATTTTAGAATATCCTTTTCTTGCCATCCAAGCAGAAATTCCATTGATAATTTCTTTGATACAATTTGGATTTGCAAAAATTGAAGTTCCAATTTGAATTGCATCTGCTCCAGCAAGGATAAACTCAACTGCATCTTGCCAAGTAGAAATTCCGCCAAGCCCAATAACTGGAACTTGTTGTTCTTTTGGTAAAGTTTTTATTGCATAACAAATGTCATAAACCATTCTAAGTGCTATTGGTTTTATAGCTGGACCTGCAAGACCTGCTTTAATGTTGTCAAAAATAAATTGTTCTTTCTCAATATCAATAGCCATTGCCTGAAATGTATTTACCAAACTTATTGCGTTTGCTCCAGCTTTTATTACTGAAAAAGCGATTGCTTTTAAATCAGGTGCATTAGGTGAAAGTTTTACAATTAAAGGTTTTGATGTTGCTTTTCTAACTGCATTTGTAACTTCAAAAGCCGCTTGAGGATCTAATCCAAAAGCCATTCCTCCTGCCTTTACATTTGGACAAGAAATATTTAATTCTATCATTGGAACTTCGGTTTTGTCTAAAAGTTTTGCACCTTCTACATAAGTTTCTATTGAAGAACCAGATAAATTTGCAATGGCTACTGGTTTTAATTCCATCATTGTTGGTAATTTTTTTTCGATAAATACTTTTATTCCAGGATTTTCTAGTCCTATAGAATTTATCAATCCAGATGGAGTTTCTTGTAGTCGGATTCCAGTATTTCCAGGTTTTGGTTCTAAAGTTAATCCTTTAGAGCAAATTCCACCTAAAAGATTTACATCAATTACATCTTGAAATTCTGTTCCAAAACCAAAGGTTCCAGAAGCAGCAATTACAGGATTTTCAAATTTAACTCCAGAAATATTAACTGATAAATCAGGATTATCTACTTTTTCTTTTCTTTCCATAGGTTTTTTTTCAGAAAAGATAAGTTTGCTTCCTTCAAAAACTGGACCATCTTTACAACAGCGTTTATTTCCTTCTGTAGTTGTAATTGTACATCCTAAACAGGCTCCAAGACCACATGCCATTCTTTGTTCCATACTTAAATAGCAAGTAATTCCTGCTTCTAAGCATACTTTTTGCACATATTTAAGCATAGGTTCAGGTCCACAGGCGTAAACTACAGAATAATTTTTTTGCTTTATATCATCTGCGGTAAAAACTGACGGTAACATTCCTTTTATTCCTTCTGTTCCGTCATCTGTAGTGATAACTAAATTTTTTGCTTTAACATTTTCTAATCCGTATGAAAATGATTTGAAACAAGCGTAAAAATCGTAAGTGTGAGGTTTTAAGTTTGTAGAAAAACCTGCAACAGGAGCAACTCCAATTCCTCCTCCGATTATTGCAATTTTAACTTCATCTGCATTTTGTAAATCTTCTTGAGGAAGTGGGAAAGTATTTCCTAAAGGTCCTGTCATTTCTACAGAATCATCAATTTTTAAATTGCAAAGTTCTTTTGTACCTTGCCCTTTTAGTAAAATTAAAAATTCAACAAAAACAAAATTATCTTGGGTTTTGCAAGAATAAACACTGATTGGTCGCGCAAGCAAAACTTTTGAAATAGAACTTCTGAGCATATAAAACTGACCACTTTGTGGCACTGATTGATTTTTATGAACAAGTTCAGTTTTTAAGATAAGGTGAAAAATTCCTGATTTTACCTCGTTTAATGAAATTACTTTTCCTACAGAAATTCCTGCTTTTGTTGAATTTTCTTTACACACTGTATTTTCCTGCCATTTCAATTAATTCTGTTTTTGAGTCTAAAGCAACTTTTTCTGCTGCTAGAACTATATCATCTAATGTTAAAATTCCAGCTTCTTGTTTTTCAGTTAAGGCTGATGATTTTTTCCATGCACATAGAACGCCTCTTGAAGAGTTTACTGTTCCTCCTGCTTTGCCTAGTAAAGTTCCAGCGATTTTTGCTTTTCCGCCTTGAGCTCCATAACCAGGAATTAAGAAGAAAATATTTGGATACATATTTCTAATATTGATTGCCTCTTGTTCTTCAGTACAACCTACAACAGCACCTACAGGTGAACAAATTTCGTTTTCATCATATCCGTAATTTTGAGCAAAGAATTTTTGTAATTCAACAAGATGATTTCCAACTCTATCTAAAACATGATTTCCATCTTGTAAAATTTGATTTTCAATATCTTGCATTCCAGGATTTGAAGTTCTAAGTAGCACAAAAATTGATTTTTCTTTTGCAAAATCAGAAGTTCCTGTTTTTTTGCAATATTCGGTAAAAGATTGTAATGTATCAAAACCCATGTATGGATTTACTGTGATAATATCAGTTTCAAAATCTCCAGAAAAGTGTGCTTTTGCGTAGGCACTTGCTGTATCTGCAATATCACCTCGTTTAATATCTGAAATTACTGGAATATTTTTTTCTCGTAGAAGTTTTAGAGTTTCAACATAAGTTTGTAATCCTTCAAGTCCCATTGCTTCATAATATGCAATTTGAACTTTGAAACAACCACTATGTTTTGCACAAGCGTTTATCAATTCAGTATTGTAAGCTAAAACAGCTTTTGCTGGACTAGCAAATTTTTTTAATACTTCAGGTGGTAAATAATTAGGTGAAGTATCCAATCCCACACATAGTGGACCATTTTCTTTACAAGCCATTTGTAGGCGATTCATTTGATGTAAAAAGTTCATGATTAGAGTATATAACAAAACAAATTAAGTTGACAAGGCAAAAAAATAATGTATTCTATATATATGGCACAAATTTTAGATTCTTCAATGTTAAAATATTATTTAGAACCAATAATTTCATCTTGTAACTTATGGAAAGATAAAAATCTTTTTGTTTTTATGATAGCAAACCCTGTTTCTGGTGGTTTTACTAGAAAAAAAATTGCTAAAAAAAATAAAAGTATTCTTGAAAGTGCAAGTAATGTGGCAAAAGAAACAAGCGTTGTTGTAAAATCCGTAGAATTTACTCTTTTTGAAACAGAATATGCTGGTCACGGAGATGAATTTGTAAATACAATTTTTGATTTTTATAAAGATAACTGTGTTGGAAATACTGAAAATAAAATTTTAATAATAACAGCTGGTGGTGACGGAACTAGCCACGAAGTTCAAAGTGCTTTAATTAAATTAATAAATGAATCTGAAGAAAATAAAAAAAATATAGCAAAGGATTTTTGCGTTTTTAGGCTTCCTTTTGGAACAGGAAATGATGGTTCAGATGGAAGAAATCTTGAAGAAAGTTTGTTGCGACTAAATTTTCCTGCTCACATAGAATTACAAAAGGCTGTAAAAGTTTCTTGTCAGGGCATAAATAGCAAAAAGGATAGTTGGTTTGCATTTAACATTGCAAGTATTGGAATTGACGCATTTATTACACATATGACTAACAAAATGAAGTCAAAATTGCCTGGGGATTTTTACAAACTTTGGGTAGATTTAGCCTGTGTATTTTATACTTGGTTTTACAAAAAAGTACCCGCTTTTATGGAACTTTTTAAAGAAAATAATTCTATTGCAACTTATGATAACAAAATTGAATTTGCCTTGTTAGGAAGTTCTGGACATCGCACTTATGGAAGTAATCATTTAATTTTGCCCACTGATGAAAATTGTTGCATTACGGAATCTGTGAGTTTGATAAAAAAATTGATAATAAAACATCATTTTAATGATGGAACTCACTACGGAAAGCCTTATTCTGTGTTTTATGATGCTGACAAGATAAAAATTGCTTACGATGAAAAAATTTTACTTCAACTTGATGGGGAAAGTCATTTATTAACAAAGGATTCTTTTCCTATCGTTATGGAACTTACAGAGCCTTTAATTCCTGTGATTGTTTTAGATGATTAGAAAGAAATACGTCCTCTAAAACTTCTAGCAAGAGTGAGTTTATCAGCGTATTCTAAATCGCCCCCTACAGGAAGTCCTGAAGCGAGCCTACTTACTTTTACATCAGTTTGTCTTAAAATTTGTTGTAAATAAAGTGCAGTTGTGTCACCTTCAACTGTTGGATTAGTGGCAATAATTACTTCTGTAACATTTTCTTTTTTGATTCTTTCAATTAATTTTCCGATAGGAAGTTGGTCTGGTCCAATTCCTTCAAGAGGCGAAATTAATCCTCCTAAAACATGAAAGATTCCTCTAAATTCGCCAGAATTTTCTATAGTGTTTACATCTTGAGGTTGTTCAACAACACAGAGTAAATTTCTTTCTCTTAAAGGATTTGAACAAATTGCACATGGATCAGTTTCTGTATATGCACCACATTCTGAACATTGATGAATTCTTGAATGTAATTCTACGAGTTGTTTTGCAAATCGTTCTAAAAAAGTTTGGTCAGCTTTCAAAAGGTGATTTGAAATCCGCATTGCACTTTTTTTTCCGATTCCAGGTAAACGAGAAAAAGATTCTGCTAATTCATCTAAAGCATTCATTTAGTTTGCTCCAAAAAGATTGCTCATATCCATTCCAGCAAGATTTCCTGCCCCAGCAATTTTTTCCTGAATATTATCAGTTGCTTGGTGAGTTGCTGCGATAATCAAATCTTGTAGCATTTTTACATCTCTTGGATCAACTGCAATTGGGTCAATTTGAATATCAACCATTTCAAATTTTCCGTTAAGAGTAACTTTTACTAATCCTCCTCCAGAAGAACCAGTTGCAGTAATGTTTTTTAAGTTTTCTTGCATTTGATTTAACTTATCTTTAAGAGCTGCTGGATTTTTTAGTAAATCAAAAGGATTAAAATTCATTGTTTTCTACCTCTTCGTGTCTTTCTTCTATTGTATTTTCTTGATTTTTATTGAAATTTTGTTCAATATTATTTTTTTGCACTTTTGAAACACTAATAACTTCGCCTTTAAAATCCGAACATAGAATTTGTATTACTTCAGGATATTCTTCTTGAATTTTTTCTTCTTGTGATACTTTTAAAACAGGAGCGATAGTTACTTGTCTTCCCCAAATATTTCTTATGTTTTCTATTATGTCTTGTTTGAAATTATCTAGTTGATGTTTCAAAAATAGACTTTCTACCTCAAATTGAACTGTATTGTCTTTTAAAATCCAATTAGAAGTTTGAATTAAAATTGAAGATAAAAGAGGATTTGAAAGTTCTACTTCTTTTATGATTTCATTTCGTAATTCTTCTACTGTTAAGTGAGGCTTTGCTTCTATAACTTTTGTTTGGTGAATTTCGATTTTCTTTTCTTCTTGCTGATTTTCTTCTACCTGATGAAATTGTTGAAACGAAGAACTTTCACTTATAGAAGGATTTTGTTGAGAAAAAATAGGTTCACTTTGTAAGTGATTTTGTTCTGCGGTTATCGAGTTAGATTCTTCTTGCTGATAACCGCTATTGAAAAAAGGGTGAGAAAATCCCTCCTTTTTTTGCATATTTGGATTTTCTTGTATCAAGGAACTATTTTGAGAACCTGGATTTTGCTGAATTAAATTTTGTCCTTGTAATAATAAAGCTTTTGCTTGGTCAATGGCAGTTTTAACTTCTGTTACTGAAACATAAGAAGTAAGCCAACAAAGTCTAGAAATTGCAAGTTCTAATTCGTATCGTGGACTAACTGAATAACGAATATCTCTAAAAAGTTGAAGCATTAAAGATAAGGCTCTTTCAAGCATTACTTTATTCCAACTAGAAATTACTTTTTTAGAATATCGTTCGACATTTTGTCCTAACAAAGATTCTTTTGTGATTCCAGATTCAATTAACAAAAGAGAGCGTAAATAATCAGCATAATTTGAAACAAACTGTTCTATTGAAACTCCATTTGCAGTAATTTCATCAAGTTTTTCTAATGCAAGTTTTGAATTTCCATCTACACAAAATTCTGAAAGTTCATTTAATCGTTCTACGCCAACAAGTCCTAATTTATCACGAATTTTTTCGTAAGTGATGTGATTATCAGAAAAGGCAACTACTTGGTCAAAAAGAGTATAAGCATCTCTAAAACTTCCAGTTGCTTCCCGTGCAATCCAGAAAAGTGCTTCATCATCCGCTTGTATTCCAAGTTCACTACTTGCTTTTGCTAAAACCTCTTTTATTTGGTCAACAGTTCCTAATCTAAAATGAAATTGTTGACATCGGCTTTTTATTGTTGCTGGAACTTTATGAAGTTCAGTTGTAGCAAAAATAAAAATTACATATTCAGGTGGCTCTTCGATAGTTTTTAGTAGTGCGTTGAACGCACTAGTTGAAAGCATATGAACTTCGTCAATGATATAAATTTTATAACGAGAAGAGTTTGGTGGAAAA
The DNA here is from genome assembly GCA_017936665.1 of Spirochaetaceae bacterium. Taxonomy (GTDB): domain Bacteria; phylum Spirochaetota; class Spirochaetia; order Treponematales; family Treponemataceae; genus RGIG9060. Next base: position 37,511 of record JAGBFB010000021.1, read on the forward strand.
AGTACTTCATCTTTAATTTGTCGAATATCGTTTACACTTGTATTTGATGCACCGTCAATTTCGATAACATCAAGGCTAGAACCTTTTGTAATTTCTTTACAAGCAGTACATTCTTCGCAGGGAGTTGCACTTGGTCCATTTTGACAATTTAGAGCTTTTGCTAAAATTCTTGCGGAAGAGGTTTTTCCACATCCTCTTGGTCCTGAAAACAAATATGCATGAGCAATTTTTCCTGATTGAATTGCGTTTTTTAGGGTAGCAGCAACAAATTCTTGTCCTACTAAATCATCAAAACGCTGTGGGCGACGCCTTGTCGCAGTAACTTCATATGCCATAATCTAAAGAATACTGTAAAAAGGCAAAAATTACAACATAAAAATATTTTTTACAAATTTTACAAAATTAGCAACGTTTTCTTGTTTAGAAGCTTCAGGATGAGGAGAAAAAGAAAAATCTGTAATTTCTTTGTAAGATTTCATTCTTCTTTCATAAAATTGATGAAAAATTTGCTGAATATCTTCTAAAGATTTTGGATTTTCCCGTGAAATATATCCTGGTAAACTTCCTGTTTTTTTTGAATTGCGTAAAATTCTTTCTAAACAGATGTTTTCTGGAACTTCTAATAAGATAAATTTTCCTATCTGCTTCAAAACTTCTATGGATTCAAGATTATCGCAAATTCCACCGCCTGTAGAAATGACGAAATTTTCGTAATTTTGTTTTTTTTCTAAAAGATACTTACAAGCTTCAAATTCTGCTTTTTTAAATGAAGATTCACCTTGTTTTACAAAAAGTTCTCTTACTTTTATTCCTGTTTGATTTTCGATTATTTCATCAGTATCAAAAAAGGGAAGTGAAAGATTATTTGCAAGACCTTTTCCTAAAGATGATTTTCCAGAGTGTTTCATTCCAATTATTATTACAGAATCCATTTTTTTACTATAACAAATTTACTTGAAAATGTACATTGATTAAGTTATTCTGAATATATGAACTTAATTTTTAGTATTTTGATTAATTATTTGCCTTTGTTGATAGTTGCTATAATTCTTTGTGTAAAAAATACTGAAATCAAATGGTTTATGCCAATTTTTTCAGTTTTAATAGGAATGTTAGCGGTATTGCCAACTACTTTAATTCAATTTTTATTTCCCGAATTTCTTTTTGCTAAACAGAGCTTACTAACATTACTTTTTTCTAGTTTAGTTTATATTGCGTTAGTAGAAGAACTTTGCAAAGCATTTTGTCTATATTTAATTCCAAGTAAAAATTTGTCTTTGCCTTCTTTTTTTGCCTTGTCTTTTTTGATGGGTTATTCTTTTGGAAGTTTTGAAAATGTAATTTACGTTTTACAAGGAATGACAAATCCTATTTTACGGATATTTACTTCTTGTATTGTTCATGGAATTTGTACAGCTACTTCATCTTTTTTTATATGGTTCTTAAAAAAGAAAAAATTTCATTTAACATTGATTTTAACTCCAATTTTTGTTCATGGGTTATATGATTTTTTTGCTGGATTTCCTGGAAGATTCTGGTTGTTTTCTATAATCGTTCTTTTTTATGGAATTTTTCAATGTATGGTTTTTTACCAAATGTTCCGAAACGAAAATTCTTCAAACGAATAATTTTTTACAATGATTTGTTTAACAATTGATTTATTTACCTGTTGACAAAAAAATAGTATTTTTGTAATATTAAAACATAATTACGACGCAGGGTAGAGCAGTTGGCAGCTTGTCGGGCTCATAACCCGGAGGTCGCAGGTTCGAGTCCTGCCCCTGCTATAACGAAGGCTTCTTTCAGTTTTGAAAGAGGCTTTTTTGTTTTAAATCTTCCCTTATCAGCTTGTAAAAGTTTCACTTTCATAAAAAAATAAAAAAAAATATGTCTAAATTTGTAAATTAAAATTCCACACCTTATATTTTAAATGATGACACGTAGTTAGAAGCACATTAAAAAAAACTACATCATTAGGAGGATTTTTGATGAAATCAACAGGTTTTACAGGTTTGAAGCGAATTGCAATTGCAATGCTTCTTGTTATCACATTGGGCGTAGGAGCTGCATCTGCCCAAATTATCGAAGTTTATAATAAACTAGGTTCAGACGTTGTAATAAAACCAGCAGTAAAAGGAGCAGATCCTTTCTTCAGTGGTATTTATAATGAAGCTAGAGCCTGGGTTACCTTCGATGACTTCTGGGTAGAAGGTCGTGTAGGAATGAACATGACAACCAATAATTTATGGGATACAGGTGTTATTGAAATTATGAGCGATAAAACTTACGGAAATGTAGGTTGGCTTCCTTTCGATGGCTCAGAAATTGTTTTGGGAACTTTGTACTACAAAACAGTTCCTGGAACTTACATGAATGCTTATGACGATGCTCTTCCTGCTGGTCGTTACGGAAAAACAGGTGCTACATATTTGTTTTCAGGTTTAAGCCCAATGACAGGAATTTCTATGGGTGTAAACGTTCCTTTCCAACGGGATATGTTTTCTGATGTAAGTTTCTTTCAAGTAAATGGTGCTGTTTACTATGAAGGAACAGGTGGCCTTAATGGTGGTGTATCATATTTCACTAACTTAAAAAATGATGTTACTTTAGGTGCTTTCTTTTCTTACACAGGCGATGACCCTTTAACATGGATGGTTGGATACACTTACAACGGATATGGAATTGATGGGGAAACTCCAATTGACCATGCAATTGATGCAACAATGAAATTTGATATGGGATTCTTCTCAATCTCAGCAGACTTTGAAATTGGATTTAATGTTGAAGAAGGTTCTAATATGCCAATTTATACAGGTTTGTTAGGAATTGTATATCCTATGCCAGATTTAGCATTAAAAATGAGTGCCTTGTACAGAATTGGAGATGCTAAAGATTATGCAATGAGTGAAAATTTAATTTTCCTTTATCCTAGAGCATCTTATTATCTTGGACCACATGAATTTAGTGTTGGTGCACAAGTTACAATTTCAGATATGCCAGTTGTTGATACAGGCGTAGGTCTTGCATTCCCTATTTTCTGGAAGTATTATTTCTAGAAAAAGTAGTGTAAAAAATTTGTACTAAAAAATTTAGTACAATTCTTCAAAAAAATAACGGCGAAAAAGTGTAATCTTCTAGTAATGAAGTTTTACACTTTTACAAACGCCGTTTTTTTTGTATCTTTCAATAAACCAATTTGTTTTATTTTTAAGAGGTATATAATGAAAGATATTGAGAAAAATCTTGAAAATAATTTTTTAATTTCTGACGAAGTTTTAAAATGGGGGAAGCCTTATCTTGATAATTTTTCTAGATTAATGACATACTATAAATGTGCCACAATGGAAATAGAAACAAAATTTAATGTTTTAAACGAAGAATTTGCACTTCAGCATGATAGAAATCCTATAAACAGTATAAAAAGCAGAATAAAAAAACCAATAAGTATAAAAGAGAAATTGGAAAAAAATAAATATCCTTTTACTGTTGAATCGATTGAAAAATATCTAAATGATGTTGCTGGTTTAAGAGTTGTTTGTTCTTTTACAGACGATGTTTATATGTTAGCGGATGCTTTATTAAAACAAGATGATATTACTCTAGTAGAAAAAAAAGATTATATAAAAGAACCAAAATCTAGTGGTTATAGAAGTCTACATCTTATTGTAGAAATTCCAATTTTTCTTTCAAATGAAAAAAAAATGATGAAAGTAGAAATTCAGTTGAGAACAATTGCAATGGACTTTTGGGCAACAATTGAACACCAGTTAAAATATAAAAAAAATTTTAGACTCACAAAAAAAATGGAAAGAGAATTATTTATGTGTGCTCAAATAAGTTCTCATTTGGATGAAAAAATGAACTCTTTAAAAAAGATTATTCAAGAAAGTTCAAATCCATAATTTGTTCGAGCATTTTTAATGTTGCATTTCGTTTTGCATCTTTTTTGCTTTTTTCAACATCGAGACAATCATTATAATTTGCAACTTTACATCTACATTCCCACCCAGATTTTTTTTCTGTAAAAATAAAAGTTGGTTTTTCAATATATTCTTTATGAAATAATTCTTGTAATTGATTTATTGCATCTGTAATTTCTGGCTTGCCAACTTCATTTTGCATATCAATTTTTTTACAATAATTGAGAGCTTGCATAGATGCTGCCATTTTTGCTTCTGTAACTGTATCATCACAACCAATAAAAGAAATTCCTAACTCAGCAATTTTAACTTGTTGATAAAATTTATTTTCTTGCACATTTTCTTTTGGCGTAAATTTTGTAAAGGTTGGAAATTTATATCCTTTATCTTTGCACCAATCACATAACATACGAACTGTGTTTTCAGAAAATTCAGTAACATCTAACATTCCAAAACAAAGTTTGAAAAGTACATCAAAGTTCCAATTACAATCCACTGCAACAGCTCCAATAATTGATTCGCACAAATCTTCTTGAAGTGAATCGCTAAGAACTTCTCCTTTTTTTACATTTTTTGTTCCGATACGAATATACTTTCCTAAATCCAAAAGTTTAATTGTTCTTGATAAATGTTTTTTATCAACCCAACTTGATTTAATCTGAGTTAATTCACCTTCATCTTTTTCTGAAATAAATTGTTTGTTTTTAATCTTTCCATATTTTTGACACATTGATTTTACAACGGTTATTCCCAAAACTGAATCCCCGTAAAATTCTAAAACTTCACAATGGGCTACTCCAGGATTTTCGTAAGCGTAAGATTCTCTTGTAAAGGCTTGTACCAAAAGTTGTTTGTTATTAAATTGATATCCAATGATATTTTGAATCGTTTCTAAAGTTTTGTTATCCATAAAAAATATTATCTCATATCTTTAAATGAATTGTCAAATTTTTTTCTTTGATTTATTATGTAGTTACTTTATGAAAATTCTTTTTTATAGTACAAATTCAAATAAGTTTGATTGTAAAACATTTAAAATAAATTCTTTCCCAACTTGTAAAATGGAATTTGATGAACTTGTAAATTGTTTTCCAGAACACGAGTTTTTTGTTGTAACTCAAACTCCAGGGATGTTTTTAATCGATTTATTTGATGATGGAAGTTTTTCTAAATCTGAAAAAGTAAAATATTTTGTAATAAATTCTGATGAATCTTTTAGTGCCGAAAAATTTTCAGAAACAATTTTAAAAATAAATCCAGATGTTGCAATTTCAGTTTCTTTTTGGACAACTCCTTTTGATTGGCTTTTTATAAAAGATTCTTTGGTTGCAGATATTTTAAATTCAAATGGAATAAAAACATATTGTACTACAAATAAAACTTCTTTTATTAGTTTTGATAAAAATTTGACAAACCAAAAAGTGAATGAATTAATTTCAAATAAAAAAATTAAAAATCTAAAAATTCCAAAATCAATTTATGTTCATCATGAATTATTTTGTTCAGAAAAAAATAAAATAAATGTGCAAGAAAATGTTTACAAAGAATATATTTTTTCTGAAATTAAAAAATTAAATTTTCCGGTAATTATTAAAGATAATTATTGTACAAGTTCTTACGGAATGGAAGTTGCAACAAGTTATAATCAAGTTATTACATTTTTAAATTCTAAAAGAAATAATTCTGATAGAATAATTCAAGAATATATAGAAGGAATAAATTTTGGCACTGAAATTTATAGCAAAAAAAATAAAAATAAACTAACTCATCATGTACTTTCACCTTTTATTTTTTCTACTAACAAGTATGGTATTACAAGTCCTAAACAAAGTGTAAAAATTGGTCCAATAAAAAATCCTAAGTTTAAAATTTCAAAGTTAAAAAAATCTTTGCAACAGTTAGCTTGTGAATTAAAATTTTGTGGTATAACTCAAGTTGATTTGATTTTAAAAAATGATGAATGGTACTTGTTAGAAATTAATTCTAGAGTTTCGGGAATGTCAAAAACTTATGCTTCAAGTATGAATAAATCTTTGTTACAAATTTTAACAGAACTTACCCAAGAGAAAAAACTAAAATCAATTTTTGAAAGAAAAAATCAAAAAGAAAATTTAGTTATAAATTTTAAAGTTCCAATTCAAACTGAAAATCAAATGGAAGAAATTTCTAAAATCAAAAATGTAAAATATGTAAATCAATTACATAATTTAGAAGCAAAGCAAGATAGAGAAAAAGGTTTTTGTGAAATAGTTTTAGGTAATACAAAAAACTTTGAACAGTTAAAAATAATTTTTGATGATTTTGTAAATGAAAATAAATTATATGTTGATGAAACCTTGTTGCAAGGCACATACGATTTGTTTAATCTTTTAAAAAAGTTTTAACCTGTCCATCTTTTTTGTGAACATAAAATAGGTTGATGAACTGGAGAAATTCCAAAAGAAATTCCTTCTAAACTTTTTTGTACATCGATAATTCTTTGATTTTCGCTACCTCTAAAGCGTAAATCTAAATTTCGTTTTTCTTCAAGATAAAGTCCGTCAACTAGAATATCTAAAGTTTGTAAGAGTTCAATTTGATGTGTGTTTCCAATTCCTACGATTTGTTCCCAAGTAAATCCTGTGTAGGCTGCAACTTCATATCCTAATAATTTTAATCTTCTGCCTAATTCTGCAAATCCTTCAGCTTGAAAAAATGGATCACCTCCAGAAAATGTAACACCTCTTACCAAAGGATTGGCTTTTATCTGATTGATGATTTCAGAAACACTCATATCAGTTCCAATTCCAAAAGGATGGGTGGCTGGATTGTGGCATCCTGGACAATCGTGAGAACAACCTTGTGCAAATATTGTGAAACGGATACCGGGCCCGTCAACGATTGAATCATTAACGAGCCCGGCAATATTGAGAATAGTTTGCATAGCCTGATGGGGTCTATTTTTTAGTGCAACTACATTCCGTGTTTAATGCGGTCATGCTCTTCGGCTCGTTTAGCATCGTTAAAACGATCTAGAGTTCCTACAAGATAACCAGTGATTCGTCGAATTCTTTCAAATTCAACACCTTTACCAAGTTTAGCTTCAATGTTTGTGCTAATTTTTTCTTTTGTTTCCATAAAATCCCCTAATTAAAAGTCTGTGAGAAAATATCAATTTTCGAACAGACTTTTAAGACGCTATTTCGCAACGAAGTGAGAAATAGCAGTAAATAAAGAAGTTTGCAAAGCAAACTCTAACTGAAAAGTGAAGCACCATTTGTGCGAAGCTTTTCAGTATATCCCCTAATTAAAAGAATGCGAGAAAATATCAATTTTCGAGCAGACTTTTAAGACGCAATTTCGTAACGTAGTGAGAAATTGCAGAAAATATATGAGTTTGCAAAGCAAACTCAATATGAATTATGAGGTACTATTTGTACCGAACAATTCATAAAATCCCCTAATTAAAAGTATACGATTATTATAGATAAATCGCAAAACTAAAATTATTTTTTCCAATTTGCTAAGTAAGGAATATTTCTATATTTCATTCTTAGCTCTTGCATTTTTTCTTCTGTAATTGGTTCTCCTGTTTTGCGTCCACAACGAGGACAAACTTCACCAATTACTCCCACATAACCACAAAGTGGGTCTCTATCAACTGGATGGTTAATTGAACCATATCCAATTCCTGCATCATGCATACAACGAACGATTGCTTCAAATGCTTCTACATTGTTAGCTGTATCTCCATCAAGTTCTACATAACTGATGTGTCCTGCATTTGTTAAAGCATGATAAGGTGCTTCAATTTTAATTTTATCAAAAGCAGAAATTTTATAATAAACAGGAACATGGAAAGAGTTTGTGTAATAATCTTTATCAGTTATTCCTTTTATTATTCCGTAACGCTTTTTATCCATTCGTACAAATCGTCCTGAAAGACCTTCGGCAGGAGTTGCAAGAAGTGTAAAGTTTAGTTGTTTTTCTGCACTTAAATCATCTAAGTATTTTCGCATAAATCCAACGATTTCAAGACCTTTTTCTTGCATTTGTTCACTTTCACCATGATGATGACCGTACAAGGCTGTTAATGTTTCTGCAAGTCCGATAAATCCGATACTTAAAGTTCCGTGTTTTAGAACTTCACCAACTGTATCATTGTATCCTAGTTTATCACTATCAATCCAAACACCTTGTCCCATTAAGAAAGGAAAGTTGTAAACATGTTTTCTACTTTGGATAGCAAATCTATCTAAAAGTTGTCCAACAACTAAGTCCATCATCTTTTTTAAGTCACGATAGAATTTATCGATATCGCCTTTTGCTTCGATTGCAATTCTAGGCAAGTTAATTGATGTGAATGATAAGTTTCCTCTTCCTGGTGAAACTGATTTTGAAGGATCAAAAACATTTGCCATAACACGAGTTCTACATCCCATGTATGAAACTTCTGTTTCTGGATGACCTGGTTTGTAATATTGCAAATTGAAAGGACTATCTAAGAAACTGAAGTTAGGGAAAAGTCTTTTTGCAGAAACTTCACATGCTTGGATAAATAAATCGTAGTTAGGATCACCTTCGTTGTAGTTTACACCTTCTTTCACACGGAAAATCTGAATAGGGAAGATAGGTGTTTCGCCCATTCCAAGCCCTGCTTCTGTGGCTTTAAGAATATTTCGCATAACCATTCGTCCTTCTGGACTTGTATCAGTTCCGTAGTTGATAGAACTAAATGGTGTTTGTGCTCCAGCTCTAGAGTGCATTGTATTTAAGTTGTGAATCAAGGCTTCCATTGCTTGATATGTAGCTTTTTCTGTTTCGCGATAAGCTTCTTTAACTGCAAAATTTTGAGCTTTAGAAATAACTTCTTCTGAAAAACCTTTACTTAAAAGAATATTTTTTTCTTCGTTTAGATAATCTTTATCAGTTGTAATTTGTGGATAATGTCCTGTTTTCTTTTCAATTTCTGATGCGATTTCTTTTAAATCAAAAAGAGTAAGTCCACCTTGGATTCCATTAGATTTATCTTCTGTTGTATCAGGTTCATTTGATGGTGCTAAAATTTCTAATGATTTATAGAGATTGGTTGAGTAAAATTTTTTATAAGTTTTTGTAACACCAGGAGCTAATCCGTAATCAAAATCTACGATGGATTGTCCTCCATGTTGGTCATTTTGATTTGACTGAATTGCGATACATGCTAAAGCAGAGTAACTTTGAATATCGTTTGGTTCTCTTAAAAATCCGTGACCAGTAGAAAATCCACCTTTAAAAAGTTTTGTAAGCTGAATTTGACAACAAGTTGTTGTTAATGAATAAAAGTCAAAGTCGTGAATATGGATATCGCCATTTTTGTGAGCATCTGCTTGTTCTTGTGTAAGAAGATATTTTTCGTAATAATCTTTTGCAGCTTCGCTACCGTACTTTAACATTGTACCCATGGCTGTATCGCCATCAATATTTGCGTTATCTCGTTTTAGGTCACTTTTAGTTGCATCAACATTTGTAAGTTCATCAAAAACTTTCATTAAGTGAGTGTTCATTTCGCGAACACGAGTTCTTCCTGCACGATAAAGAATATATTGCTTTGCTGTTTCTTCAAAGCCTGCACTCATCAAGTCTTTTTCTACTTGGTCTTGAATTTGTTCAATTGTTGGAGGATTTACACCACAGAGTTTTTCTAGCGATGCTTCTACAGAATTTGCAACTCCTGCTGCATCGGAAGCATCTCCTTCTCCAGAAGCTTGCATTGCTTTTAAGATAGCTTGTGCGATTTTGTCTTCGTTGTATAAAACGACACGACCATCACGCTTTTTAATGCTTTTAATCATGGTAAAATCCTTAAAATTTGTATATTTATTTGAATCACTAAAGTTAGTAAAAAACGCTATATTTAAGTTATGATTTGATTATAAACGCTATATATAGTGTTGTCAATTAGATTTTCTTGTGGAAAACTCTGTGGAAAAGCCTATCAAAGCGAGTATCTATAAGGCTTGAAGGGATTTTTAAATTTAAAAAAATTTTACAATTCTATTTATATTTTTTAATAATTTTTTTGATGATAAAATTGCAAATTTTTGATAAAATATAAATATGATAAATCAAGAATCTTATACAGAATTTTTGCGATGTATTCAACCTCAAACAATGCAACCTATGTCATTAAGTTTTAATAGAACGGGAGATGTTCCCCAAGGTGAAAATCAAATTCAGCTTTCATGGAAATTTTTATATGCAAATGATGATCCGCTTTTTCCACAAAGTGATTTGTGTGTTTTTAGACCAAAGTTTGAATTTGTGATGCTTCATAATGGAAAACCAATTTATAATCAAACTTCAATTATTGTAACAAAATTTACAATTACCGACCGAGATAAATTTGACGATTTTTGGATAATCGAAGATGTACGAAAATTCTTTAGAGATAAACAAATTCCAAGTTTGTTATGGCCGATTGTGCGTCAACAAGTTTTAGATGGCTTTGCCAGATTAGGTTTACCACCAATATCACTTCCGTGGATGATAAATTAATATTAGAAATATCTTGCTTCTAAGGCATCTGCAAGATTTTCTGAACGCTTAATTGTTTGCAAAATTAAAGGAATGATTATTGGCATTATAGTTTTTATTTTGCCAGTTAATCCTTTTGCTGATTTAATACCTTCTCTGATTATTTGAGTTTTTACGATATGACTAGCTTCTTCTGTTAAAATCGGGATAAAACGCATTACCAATAAAATCATAACAGTAACAGTTTTTGTATTAAATTTGAGTTTTTCAAAAGGTTTTAATAAATGCTTCATTCCGTCTACAAGTTCAGATTCTTCGATACTGTAGGAAAAAACTGAAATACATATCATTGCCCCTACAAAGTGCAAAATCATTCTTAATCCTAACATAAATTTTACATCAGTGATTTTTATAAAATTCCATTCCCAAAGAATTTTATCTTGTGGTGAATTTTTGAACAATAAAACTTGAAATGCAAAGAAGATTAAAATCCAAGGAAGCATTTTTAGTATTCTAAGTATAATTTTTTTTACAGGATATTTTGCTAGTAAAGCATAGATTAGTGAAATTCCACAAGCACAAGATAATAAAACTATATTTTGAAATACCAATGTTGATAAAAACAATGCAAAAAAAAGTAAAATTTTTGAATGAGGTTTCATATTATGAACTAAGGATTTTTTTAAGCAAAAATCACCTAAAGAAATATTTCGTAAATTGTCTAACAGCGATGAATATTTTTTGTATCTATCGTTTTCTACATAATTTGATTTATCAATAGGAATTTTAATAGGATTTGAATCAGATGAAATTCTTCCCTCATGTAATCGAATTATTCTATCAGCAATCATTGCTTCTTCCATTCTATGTGTGGAAAAAATTATTGTTTTTCCTTTTTGTGCAAGTGTTTGTAATAATTCGAAAAATTGAATTCTGCTTTTAGGGTCTAATGCTGAACTTGGTTCATCTAAAATGATTATTGGAGAATCCATTGCAATAATTCCTGCCAAGGCGAGTTTTCGTTTTTCTCCTCCAGAAAGCATTTGTATTGGGCGATCTTTGTATTTTTCAAAAGGAATACCACAAAGATTCATTGAATTTTCAACTCTTTCTTTTAATTCTTTTCCTGTAAATCCTAAATTTTCAGGACCATAAGCTACATCATCAGCTGCAATATTTTCAAACAATGCACTTTCTGCATCTTGTAATGCAAGAGAAGGTTTTCCTGTTGCGTAAACTTTTCCTGAAGTGGGTGCTAATAACGAAGAAATTACTTCAAACAAAGTAGATTTTCCTGACCCGGATTTTCCCATGACAGCAGTAATTGTTCCTGCCTCAAAAGCTAAAGAAATATTTTTTAGTATTGGAATTTCCTTTTTATATTCAAAGTTTATATTTTCAAGAAATAAAGAAATTTCCTTGTTGGTCGTCTTATCTTGTTTTATTCTATAATTTCTATTAAACACAGAAGTTTCTAAGTTTCCGAAAATATGAGTTGAAATATCTATTTCTTCTCTAAATTTTTCTCTGCTGTCGTCAAAGATAATTTTTCCGTCATTCATTGCAATAATTCGTTTTGCCATAAATGCTTCATCTAAGTCGTGGGATATATGTATTATTGTAGTTCCATTTTTATTTAATTCATCAAGAAGTTCTAGAATTTGTCTGCGAGAGATTGGATCAATCATAGAAAGAACTTCATCTAAAATAAGCAAATCTGGAGAAAGTGCAAGAATTCCTGACAAGGCTAACTTTTGAGTTTGCCCTAATGAAAGTGTTTGAGTTTTTTCTGTGGATTTTTCAAGCAAATCAACTTGTTTTAAGCAAGTTTGCGTTCTTTGTTTTATTTCAACTTGTGGAAGTCCTAAATTTTCAGGTCCAAAGGCTGTGTCTCTTTCTACAGTTCCTGCAATAATTTGATAACGAGGATGTTGCTGAACAAATCCTATCGGATTTTCATTCTGTTCAATTTCAATTGTTCCAGAGTCTGGTTCTAAAAAACCAAAAATTAATTTGGCTAAGGTACTTTTTCCTGAACCATTAGAACCTAAAACTGCAATATATTCACCTTTTTCTACTGAAAAAGATACATTTTTTACAGCGTGAATATTTGAGTCTGGATAAGAATAACTTAAATTTTTAATTAAAACAAAACTCATATTTATTTTTTACAGCTTGCAACCAATTTTCCAATTTTTTCAAGGGCGATTTTAATTTTAGAAATATCTGTTGCGTAACAACATCTGATGAAACCTTCGCCACCTTCACCAAAAACTGAGCCAGGAACAACTGCAACTTGATACTCATTTAGTAGGCGAGTAAAAAATTCTTCGCTAGATAATCCTGTTGGGCGAATATCAGGAAAAATGTAAAATGCACCTTCTGGTTCTGTACAAGGAAGTCCCATTTCTATAAAAGCTTTGTACATTAGATTCCGTCTTTGCTGATAAGAAATTCGCATTTTTTCAACTTCTTCAAAACCTTTACGCAATCCTTCGGCAGCTCCGTATTGACTCATAATTGGAGCACAAATTGTGGAATATTGATGAAGTTTGTGTACTTGTTTCATTAAATCTTCTGGACAACATACATAACCAATACGCCAACCTGTCATAGCAAAGGCCTTTGAAAAACCATTTAATACAATTGTGTAAGGTTTCATTCCAGGAAAAGACCCAATAGAACAATGTTTGTGGTCGTCATAAACTAGTTCGCAATAAACTTCGTCTGATAAAACCCAAAGTTGATGTTTTTTTACAACTTCTGCAATTTTTTCAAGTTCCTCTTTTGGAATCATTCTTCCTGTAGGATTGCTTGGAGAACAAATCATAATTGCTTTAGTTTTTGGAGTAACAACTTTTTCAATTTGTTCTGCTGTTGGATAAAATCCATTTACAGATGTATCAAGATGAATTAGTTTTGTATCGCACAACGAAGCTAATGGTTGATAAGAAACATAACAAGGCTCACAAACGATGATTTCATCTCCCGGATTTAGAATTGCTCTTAAAACAGCGTCGATTGCTTCTGAAACTCCGATTGTAACAAGAATTTCTTTTTTAGGATTGTAATCTAAATTGAATTTTGTTAGATATTTTGCAATTTCTTCGCGAAGTTCTTGTAATCCCCAGTTAGATGTGTAGGAAGTGTGCCCTTGTTCAAGATGATAATATGCTTCTTCTCTGATAACCCAAGGAGTAGTAAAATCTGGTTCTCCAACTCCCAGTGAAATTATATCGTCCCGTCCGATAAGTAAATCAAAAAATTTTCGGATTCCTGATGGAGGAGTAGCAAGCATTTTTTCTGAAAATCTATCTTTTCTAGTATTTTCGCTCATTTTTATGCAGTAACTCCTTCTCTTCTATCTTTTTTTTCATCTACATAAAGAACATCGTTTTCTTTGTAAGTTTTTAGTACAAAGTGAGTTTTTGTGCTTTTTACGCCGTTTAGGGTGGAAAGTTTTCTAGCTACAAAGAAAGCAACTTCTTGAATTGTTTCTCCTTCAAGAATTACTTGTAAATCATATCCACCAGACATTAAGTTTACAGTTTTAACTTCTGGGAATCGGTAAATTCGTTCTGCAATAGCGTCAAATCCGTGTTCTCTTTCTGGAGTAACTTGAATTTCAATAATTGCTCTTACTTTTTCTTTTTTATCTGCAACTTTATCAGGATTTAGAATGGCTGAATATTTTAGAATTACGCCTTCATCTTCAAATTTCTTGATAATTTGATTAACTTCTTCCACTGTTTTTTTTGTCATTGCTGCAATGTCTTCTGAAGATAATCTTGCATTATCTTTTAATAATTGTAATATTTCTTCCATAAAATCATTCTCCTGTAAAGATAATTTAAAATTTTTACAAATTTCTCTTTCAATTATATCAAAAATAGATGATAATGAATAGTGATGAATAAGAAGATATTTTTTATAGGATTTTATTTAGTTAGTATTCTTTTAGTTTTTAGTTTTTCAGGTTGTTTGAGTTTGGATAATTCTTCATCTGGATATGTGGGAACTTCAAATGTTAGCTATTCTGTGGAACAGGGGCAAGTTAATAGTGAAAAAGAATTTTCTGGAAATCTTTTTTGGTACGATCCTTATGGTACAATTTCTTCTACTCTAAAAGATGGAAAGATTTGTGAAATAGAATTTTCTATGGGATATGATGGTTCTGATAGAGATTTTTTAATTCAATTTACTAAAAAAAGAGCTGAAATTTTTAATTTAGTTGTGAAATATCTTTCAAAGCAAAGTTCAAAATTTTTGACAATGGAAAATGCTGATACAATTGAAAAAGATTTGCTTTCAATAATCAACAAAGAATGTAAACCTGAATGTCAAATATTGAGTGTTAGAATTTTCCGATTAGAAAATTTTTAAAAAAAATATTCTTTTCTATTGACATTTTATATACCGAGTGGTATATAAATAAATATGAACAACATTTCTAATACAAAGCAAGATTTATCAAAAGAAAATAGTCGTTCTCGTATTCTTGAAAGTGCCTTACAAATTTTTAGTACAAAAGGATTTGAAGGAGCAAGTGTTAGTGATATTGTTCAAGCGGCTGGTGTTACAAAACCTACTTTATATTATTTTTTTACAAATAAAGAAGGTTTATATAAAGCAGTTTGGAAAGAAAACTTTGATGATTTTCTAAAAAACTTAAAAGTTGCTTCGGATTACAAACCAAAACAAGAAAAGTATTACGAAGATGTTTATCCTGTTTTGTGTGGAGTTGTAAAAGTTTTTTTTGATTTTGCTAAAACTAATCAAGTATTCTTTTTTCATACGCTTTCTGTTTTTTCTTCGCCAGATACTGTTGCTTGTGCTGATGTTGGAATTGATTACTATCAACAATTATATACTATTTTACATTCAATGTTCTTGAATATGGGTAAAGCCCACGGAGGTATAAAAGGCAGAGATTTTCAACTAACAGTAAGTTTTATTGGTATGATTAATTCTTACATCACTTGTTGGAAACTAAAAGGTGATGGATTAACAAAAAAAACTATTGATTCTATGGTAAGACAATTTATGCATGGAATTTTTAATTAGATTCTCCATTGTTGTTCTAAAAAATGTCATTCCGAACTTGTTTCGGAATCTGTATTATATGTTGTAGTAAGATCCTGAATCAAGTTCAGGATGACATTATGTTCTTTCAAAGAGAATGTATTTTTTTTACGCTTGTTATATACCGAACGGTATGTATATAATTTTATTAAGAGGTGATTTTATGTGGTATAATGAAGCAATTTTTTATCAATTTTATCCTATGGGAATTTGTGGTTGTGCTGATTACAATAATTTTAATTGGCAAAATTGGAACGGTTCAGATAATCCGTTAAGTTCTGATAATCCAAATAATATAAAAAAAATTATTTCTTGGATTCCTCATTTGCAATCTCTTGGAATTAATGCTGTGTATTTTTCGCCAGTTTTTCAATCTGATAGACATGGGTATGATACAAGAGATTATTACACAATTGATAGTAGACTTGGTAGTAATGAAGATTTTGCTGAAGTATGCAAGGCTTTACATCAGGCAAATATTAGAGTTGTTCTTGATGGAGTTTTTAATCATGTTGGTAGAGGGTTTTGGGCATTTTTAGATGTACAAAAAAATCGTCAAAATTCTCCGTATAAAGATTGGTTTTATATTGATTGGAATAGAAATTCAAACAATAATGATGGATTTTGGTATGAAGGTTGGGAAGGTCATTTTGATTTAGTTAAATTAAATTTAGATAATCCTGCTGTTCAAGAACATTTGTTTGGTGCAATAAAAAAATGGAAGGATGAATTTGATATTGACGGTTTAAGATTAGATGTTGCATATTGTTTGAACGAAAGATTTTTAGCAAATTTAAAAAATTATTGTTCACAATTTACAGATGGACTTTCTAAAGAACCTAATAGTTTTTTTATTCTAGGTGAGACAATTTATGCAAATGATATGAGTAGAATTTGTCCAAGTTTAGTAAATAGTTGTACAAATTATGAAGTTTACAAAGGAATGTATTCTAGTTTAAATTCAAAAAATTTATTTGAAATTTCATATTCTTTGAATCGCCAATACGGCAATGGTGGAATTTTTAAAAATCAACATTTGCTTTCTTTTGTGGATAATCATGATGTTGAAAGAATTTCTAGTTTGCTTTCAAATAAAAATTTGCTACCTTTAATTTATGCAATGTTGTTTACAATTCCGGGGCTTCCTTGTATCTATTATGGAAGTGAATGGGGCATTGAAGGAAAAAAATCTAATGGAGATAAATGTTTGCGTCCATGGTTTGAAAATCCTCAATGGACTGAATTGACAACTTTAATTAGTAAATTGTCTAACATAAGAAAAAATTTACCTGTGCTAAATTATGGAGATTACGAAAATATTTTTATTATGAATGAGCAATTAATTTACAAAAGAATTTTACATTGCGAAAATTCAAAAAAAGAAATTCTTGTTGCTTTAAATGTTTCAGAAAATAATTATTATTTAAAACCAAATAACAACGGGTATGGAGCCTTTGCTGGTATTTTTGGAAATTGGAAAAATCTTATTACTGATAAAACTGAAAATTACAATGGATGTATAAATTTAGAACCACATAGTTTTCAGATTTTAGAAAGTGTATAAAAAAAATCCTTGCAAAATTCAAATGTGTTTTGCAAGGATTTTTTTTGATTAAAATATTTTAAACTGAGATATTTGCAACAGCTAATTCAATAGTTCTGTCAAATTCTGATAAATCGTTTTGGTCTAAAATTGCAAGTCTAAAAACAGCAGATTCACATAAACTGTAAAAAAGTTCGTTTGCAGCTTTTACATCAATTTTTTTGAATTCACCTGCGTTAATTCCGTCAATCAAAAGGGAAGTTAATAAATGTCGTAAACGAATTATTCTTCGTCTAACTTTTACAGCAGGATTTTTTCCTTTCTTTTGAACTTGTAGAAGGTAAGTTAAAATAACATTAAATAATTTTTTATGATTCATACAACATTCTAAAATTCCAAAGAGGACTTCTTTTAATCTGTCTTTGCAAGATAAATCTTTTTTAGCAATTGATATAAGTACTTCTTCTAACTTTGATGTGAGTTGTTTTATACTGCACATAAAAATTTCGCGTTTATTTTTAAAATAAATGTACAATGTTGTTCGTGTTATTCCACATCTATCAGCAATTTTTTGAAATGTAACATCTTCGTATCCTACTTCGATGAAAAGATCTAGAGATTTGTCCAGAATTTTTTTTCTTCTTTTGTCATGCTCAACAACTACTGCCATTTTTTTCTCCAAAGTTAAATTTTATACATGTAAAAGCGTGTATCTAAATTTCCGCTTTTTAAATTTTTAATTGATGATGCCTTCTTTCCAATTGATTCTTCAAACTTATCGTGAGAAGTTATAAATCCCATTTCCCAATTTTCAAAATCTGTGAAAAGTGAATTCATATTTTTATATAATGAAATAGCTTGTTCTTCATCACCTAATCGTTCTCCGTAAGGTGGATTAGAAAGCAAAAGTCCTGTTTCGTATGGGGCTTTGATGTCAGCAAAATCTGCAACTTCAAAATCTGGTCGTTGGATGCGTTGGTCACTTCCAATCATTTGTAAAGCACGTCCTGCTGTAACGCATGCGTGTTCTGCATTTTTTTGTGAACGTTTAACTGCTTCTGGATCAATATCTGTTCCCGTAATTCTTGCTAGTGCATCTGGTCTAATTTTTGCAGCTTCTTGCTTTTTAATTTCTACAGCTTGTTCTTGGTTGAAAATTGGTAGACTTTCGATAGCAAAATGACGACCAAAACCAGGTGCCACATTGTAGGCATAAAGAGTTGCTTCTGTTGCGATTGTACCTGCTCCACAAAATGCGTCGTGTAAAGGAGTTTTTCTTCTCCAACACATCATTTGTAAAAGTACACAAGCCAAAGTTTCGCGAATTGGTGCAATTCCGCCATCAGTTCTGTATCCTCGTTTGTGTAGAGGTTCTCCTGATAAATCTAGTAGAACATAAACTTTATTTTGTTCAAGATAAATTCTTACATCAGCTTTTGCTCCACTTTCTGGCAAAATTGACATGTGCCAAACATCTTCAAGTTTTTTGTAAATTGCTTTATGTGTCATTCCTTGAATTGTATGTTCAGAGTTTAGTTTGCTTTTATAAATTCTTACTTTATCAACAACAACTTTTGTATCTTTTTTCAAAAAATCTTGCCAATTGATAGAATGAACACCTTCAAATAAATCATCAAAATTATCAGCGTTAAAAGTAGCAAGTTGTAAATAAACTCTATCAGCAGTTCTTAAACAAAGATTTGCTCTGTAAAGTCCTTCGTCAGGAGCGGTAAAAAATACTCTCCCTGGAGCATTGCTTATAGTTTTGTAACCGAGAAATTTAATTTCATTTGCAAGAATTTTTTCTGCGCCGATTGCACAAAGGGCAACAAGTGTGTTCATATCTTTTAGAATAACATTTATTTATAAATTGTTCAATTAAATTTACTTTATTATAGTAGAAAACTGTGATTTTAAGACTGTTTAACCATTTAAAATTGCACCACGAATCTTTTTTACTGATAACGCGGATGCTAGCGAAAGCGTTTTTTGTGTTTTTTCAGGTTCAACTAAGATTTCAACATAAGTATCATTTATATCTTTGGATAATGAAATTGGTGTTCCTAAAATAACTTGCTTTCCTTCTGGAAGATTGTTTGCTTCATAAGAAATTTCTATGAAAGATTTTGATGAAATTGCATTTTCTATTACATGAATTTTACCTGAAAAATCCATACCAAAAGCTTCGATTTTTTCTACTTTTACGGTTTCTTTTCGTAACTGCGTTTTTGTAATTACAATTTTTCTGTTTATGCGATTTAGTAAATCTTCATATTGTTCTTTAGTTAATTCCATTGTTGAAAGATGATTTTTTAATTCTTGAATTAATTCATTTTTAATTTGTAAATTAGGATTTTCTTGATTTTGAATTAATTCAAATAAGTTTTTTACACAGCTAAATTTTTGAAAAGGTAAAAGAGAAATTTGATTTTGAGTGTTTCTCACATTTCCAATAAAATCAAGTTGGCTTTTTTCAATTACATTTTGTGCTTGTTCAGAATCTGTAAAATCTAAAAGATAAATTCCAGGAGCAAGAATTGTTTTTATATGAGGTGCAATTTCTGGATTATTTTCAATTAAGATTTTTTTTGCTTCTGAAACTTTTAAAACATATCCATGATAAATTTGTGCAGATAAATAATTTTCGTACCAATCTTCAATAGAAATAATTAAGTTTTGTGGTAATTGATGATTGCAATACTTTTCTAACTTTGCACAAATTGTCTCTGGTGTTTCTTTTAAATCAAAGGATTTTATACAAGATTTTTTTGTAATTTCCATTTGCAAAATTGTATCAAATCTTTTTAATTCCATAAAATTTATTATTTCTAAAACTGAACTTAAATTTATTTCTGGTAAGATACTTACATTAAATCCTGAATCTATTGTTAAAACTTTTTCTGAATTAAATGAAGTTTGTAAATCACAAAAATTTTTGGACACTTTATAAATTGGTTCGTTGTTTATATCTTGAGAAAAATGAATTAATATTCCAAAATTTATTGCATCATTGATTATTGACGAAACATCATCTGTAAAACTTTTTGAAGTTTGATTTGTTTCTCTGTTTAATATTGAAGAAAGTCTAGATGAAGTTGTAAAAGAAAAATTATCATTACTAAGTTTTTCGTTTATAAGATAAGCACATTTATATAAAGTATTTTTTGTAAAACCAGATTCGCTAATGTTGTCTATGATTGTAGAAAGTAAAATTGCTTTTTTTTGCAAATCGTTTTGTGTAAGTTTTGCATTATGACTAATTGCAAGATAAATATATTGTTCTGTAAATGTTAAGTTAGAAAAACTTTTCCATCTTTCATGATTTATTTCTAAGTAATTATCGTTTTGAATTACTAATGATAAGTTTTTTAATGATGTAATAATTTGTATTAAAAATTTTGAATCTGCTATTGAAGGAAAAATATTACAAATTGAATTTTCAATTTTCTTTTTAAAAGTTCCGTCTAATTTACATAAATCTGGATTTAAATTTATAAGAGAATAAATTGATGCAAGAAAAAGTGGTGTTAATTGAAATTTATTTGTGTTTTCAATTATTGTTGAAGAATCTTTTGTTTCAGGAGTTTGCAATAAATTAGAAATATTTAAAATAGATAAAAGTTTTTTTTCTAACAATGGATTTATTTTGTAATAATTAGTTTTGTGATCTGCGTCAAATTTTTTAAAGATTAAAAGCCTTTCTTCAAGGTTTAATAAAATTTCATATAATGTAGCAAAGTTAAAAGTTCCAGAAAAAAATGAAGATAATTTTTCTTGTGTTATGTTTGGAATAAAATGAATTGCACTTAAAATTAAAATATCATTTTCTGATAATAAATTAAAAATTAAATTTTGATTTTCTTCTTTTCTGATAAAACTACTTAATTGTTCAATTAGATTTTGTTTATTGTATGGAGTTTTTACTTCGCCAATGTAAAGATGCATCAAACTAAAAAATTGCTGATTATCCATGATAGAAAGATATTCTCTCCAATCAAGAACTTTTTGTGCCTGAATGTTTTTATTGCTTCGTTCTATCATTTATAAATCTTCCTCAAGTTGCTCAATGTTACGAATCAGTTTGTAAGAGTAGCCTTGCTCTGCTAAGAATTTTTGTCGGTTTGCTCCAAAGTTTTCTTCAACTGTATCTCGAGTAATCAAAGTAAAAAATCTTGATGTTCTTTCTTTAGGTCGCAAAATTCTTCCAAGACGTTGAGCTTCTTCTTGTCGACTTCCGAAAGTTCCAGAAATTTGAATTGCCATTGAAGCATCTGGCAAATCGATTGCAAAGTTTGCAACTTTAGAAACAACTAAAACTCTAATTTCACCTTCTCTAAATTTTTTGTATAAAACATCTCGTTCAGAATTTGTTGTTTTTCCAGTGATGATTGGTGCATTCAAAAGTTTTGCAACTTCATCTAATTGATCAAGATATTGACCAATTACCAAAATTTTATCTTCTGTAAATTTTTCAACTAAGGTTTTAACAACAGGAAGTTTATTTGCATTTACACTTGCAATTTTATATTTTTCTCTTTGGTTTGCAACTGCGTAATCAAGTTCTTTGTTTTTATCTAAATCAATTCTAACTTCAATACACTCTGCACTGGCAATAAATCCTGAAGATTCTAATTCTTTCCAAGGAACATCGTAACGTTTTGGACCAACAAGAGAAAACACATAGCCTTCACAACCGTCTTCGCGAACTAAAGTTGCTGTTAAACCAACTCGGCGTACTGTTTGAAGTTCTGCTGTAACTCTAAAAACTGGTGCAGGAAGAAGATGAACTTCATCGTAAATAATCAAACCCCAAGAATTTTCTCTGAATAATTGAAAGTGCGGATAATCTCCTTCTTTTTCTGGACGCCAAGTTAAGATTTGATAAGTTGCAACGGTGACTGGTTTTATGGTTTTATTTTCGCCAGTGTATTCTCCAATTTGGTCTTCAGTTAATTCTGTCTTATCTAAAAGTTCTGCAATCCATTGGTGAACAGCAGAAATATTTGTTGTAAGAATCAATGTGTTTGTTTGCAACATTGACATAATATTTATTCCTACAACAGTTTTTCCTGACCCACAAGGAAGTACGATTGTACCAAATCCAGTTCCTGCACTTTTATCACCGATTACTGCTTCTCCTGCTTTTTGTTGATAGTCGCGGATGATAAAATTTTTTCCTGTGGATTTGCAAGTATCTCTTAATTTTATTTCTAAAAATTCTCCATCTTTAAGAGGAGCTTCATCTTTTACAGGCCAAAAAATTTTAAGCAATTCTTGTTTTATGGTGCCTCGATTTATAAGATGAATTAGAAAAGTATTTTTTCTTTCTGTTGGAATTAAATATTTTGAGAGACTTTTATTTGCAGAAAGTTCTTTGTAAATCAGTTCATTTTCAGTTTCAAGGTAAAGAAAATTTTTGTAATCTTCAGAATCTTCTTCAATCCCTTTAATTTTTATTTTTCCAAATTTATTTGCTGTATCTTCTATCCAATCTTTTACACTTTGAGGAACATCATATTTTGCAAATTTTTCTAGCGAAGATATAATTTGTTCTGTTGAAATTCCTGCACTACTTGCATTCCAAAGTGAAAGTGGTGAAAGTCGATAAGTATGCAAATGCTCTGGGGAACGCTCTAATTCGGCAAAAGGAATTAATGCATTTCTACATTCTTCTGCTAGTGGAGCATGAACATCTAATAAAAGAGTTTTATCGCTTTGTACGATTAAAGGATTTGAATATTGCACAATATTCTATTTTACACCTATCAAAATAATGATTCAACTGCTTGAGTAATTTTTTTTGCTACAAAAGGATTGTTCATCGTGTAAAGATGGATTCCGTCTACACCTTGGCTAACTAAATCTACAATTTGGTCGATTGCATAGGCAATTCCTGCATCTCTAATGGCTTCTGCATTGTCTCCGTATTTTTCCATCATGGCTGTATATTTTTTAGGAAGAACAACTCCACAGCGACTAACCATTCGTTCGATTTGGGCTTTGTTTACGACAGGCATAATTCCAGCTTCTATAGGAACATTGATTCCTGCAATTTTTGTTTTTTCAAGAAAGTCGTAAAAACAATTATTATCAAAAAATAGTTGTGAAATTAACTGACTTGCTCCAGCATCAACTTTGATTTTAAGATTTTTTATATCATCAATTAATGAAGATGATTCTGGGTGACCTTCTGGATAACAAGCTCCGATTATATTAAATTCTTGCTCTGAACTATCTTGGTTTAGTGCATCAAAATCTTTTATGAATTTAATTAAATCGCTAGCGTGTAAAAAATCCGTACAAGGTTCTTTACCTTCAACTTTGTCACCTCGTAAAGCAAGGATGTTTTCTATTCCAGCGGCTCTAAAATCTGTAAGTAAATTGGTTACTTTTTCTTTTGTAAGATGTATACATGGAAGATGAACAACACTTTCTACTCCACAAACTGTTTTAATTCTATTTGCGATTGAAAGAGTTGTATCTGAGTTTTCACTACCACCAGCTCCAAATGTAACACTTATAAAATCTGGTTTTAAGTTTTTAAGTTCATCTAAGGTTTTATAAATTGTTTCTATAGGACTGGTTTTTTTTGGAGGAAAAACTTCAAAAGAAAAAGTAGTTTTTTTCTTAAAAATTTCACTTGTATTCATAATGTCCTCATTTTTTATTTACCAAAAGAAAGTTGAAATTTGGATTTTGTCTCAGTGGATTGCCATGTAACAGCGTTTTTAGGATTTTTGTAAACAGGCAAATCTTCTTGCATTTTTGTAGCAATCCAAGAAAGAATTTGTTCTTCAGAAGTTTCTGGAGAAGTTTCTAAAAGATAAACAAAACATCCAGTAGGATTATAATTTTCGGCTGCAACGTTTTCGGCAAAGGATTTAAAAGCATTTTGTGCCATGCTTGTAATCAATCCTAATGATTGTTGTGTCATAGGTTGTTTTGAAGGATTTTTTATACTATCTGCCTTTGTTTCTTGGGGTTGCAATACAAAAAAAAGTTTTCCTGGATTATGTTCTGAAAATCTATGCAAAAGTTCTAAAGTAAGATATGTGTAACCTAAAATTAATTCATCGGTTGCTTTAGTAAAATTTTCTGTTGTATTTTGTGTAAAGATTTTATCGTAAGAAGATGAATCAAAAAATAAAACAGCACCTTCAATCTGATTAAAATAATTTTCTGCATTAACTATTACAGAATGTGCAGAAATAGGAGAACACCTATTCCATGTTGTGTTAATTGAAACTACTTTTGGATTTGTATCTTCAAAGAATTGAGTTGTAACAAAAGGATTTAATCCAACTGTTTGAGCGATGTTTTCAAGTTCAGAATTTTTTGAATATTCTTTTCCTGACAAAATTATATTTTTACCCATACAAGTATTATAGCAAGGAGAATATTTATTTTCAATATAAAAAATAACCTAACAAATTCTATACTTTATGGGTAAAAAAAATTAGAAAACTTGTACTACTTCTGTAACTTCTGGGATATTTTCTTTTAAGAAAACTTCTACTCCAGATTTTAAAGTCATTGTTGCCATAGGACAGCTTCCACAAGCTCCTGTAAGTTTTACATGAACTTTTCCTTCTTCATCAAATTTAACAAATTCAATGTCGCCACCATCAGCTTGTAATTGAGGACGGATATGTTCAATTGCTCTTTTAATTTTATCTTCCATTTGTAAAAACCTCCGTAAAATACATAATGATTTATATTATTAGTATATGTTACTTCCCAGTAATTTTGCAAGACAAATATCTTGTTCCAACAATTTTGCAATTTCATCGTAACATGATTTTTCATCTTTTAATGATGAAGAATTTTTCTTTACTGCACGAATTAAAAGATTTTTTGGTGTATGACTCATATCAATAAATTCTAAAAGTTGAGCAGAATATCCATGTTTTTTTAATAATTCGCATCGCATAACATCAGTTGATAAAGATAAAAATCTTTCTTTTACGATTCCGTATTTTAACATTTGCGAAAGTGCAGAATTTGAACTTTGTTTGTAATTTTGATTTAATTCATGTTGGCAACAAGGAACTGACAAAATTGCATTTGCATTTTGCTTAATTGCCGAAGCGATTGCGTAATCTGTAGCTGTATCACAAGCGTGAAGTGTAATAACTAAATCGCATTTTTTATCTTCAATCTTTGCAAAATAATCTTCAACTGTTCCGTTATGAAAATGCAAATTATCGTATCCAAACTCTTTTGCTAAAAGATTGCACATTGTAATTACATCATCTTTTAAATCAAGTCCAATAATTTCAACAGGAATTTTTTCAATTTCATTGATAAAGTGATAAACGGCAAAAGTCAAATAGGATTTTCCACAACAAAATCAATTATTTTCAATTTTTGTCCATGATTGATTTCTGGCAAAATATCTTTTATGTATTCTAAAAATCTGTTTATTTGTTTAAATTTATCGTATTTTTGTGCAAGAACTTTTCCTTCTTTATTCATAACTCCTAAGTGAACAAGAAATGGAACAGGAATTCCTTCTTTTATTATATAGTTTTTAGTTTTTATACTTGGGGAAGTGAATTTTATATTTTTATTAGTATTATAATTTTCTAATAGAGTGATTTTTCCTTTCTTATTTGTTAAAAAAGTGAATTTTTTATCATTTGTTTCTATATAAACATGCTTAAAATTTATACCAATATTTTCTTGCAAAAATGTTTTAACTTCTTCCCTTGATAAATTTTTGTGAAACGCTTGTGTAGAAGTATACATTTGTACAAAAAAAGTGTTGTTATTTATGTTTATTTTAACTTTATTAAATTTTGAATCTACTGTTGGTTTTGCAAAGGTTGCAGAAATAAGATTTTGAGAAATTTCTGTGTATTTTTGATTATATTTTTGTTTTAAATCTTCCATAAAACTAATATATACTTTATTAAAAAAAAATGATATACTATAAATATGGCAAAAATATACGTTTTTGTAAATCAAAAAGGTGGTGTTGGAAAAACCACTTCTGTAGTAAATTTGGGTGCTTATCTTGCTGAAGCAGGAAAAAAAGTACTATTAGTTGATTTTGACTCACAAGGAAATATGTCTTCTGGAGTAGGTCTTTCAAAAGAAAAGCCGACTATTTATGAATTGATGGCAGAACAATCTACTGCGGAAGAAACAATAAAGCATACTTCAGTAAAAAATATGGACGCAATTCCTGCTTCTATTGATTTATCTGGTGCTGCCATTGAGTTGGTTGATCAAGAAGATAGAGAATTTTACTTGAAAAGAGTTTTGGAACCTCTTAGAGATAAATACGATTATATTTTAATTGATTGTCCTCCTTCATTGGGAATTTTAACCTTAAATGGACTTGCTGCCGCAGATGCAGTTTTAGTTCCAATGCAATGTGAATATTTTGCTCTTGAAGGAATTTCTTTGCTTTTACAAACTGTAAAAAAGGTGCAGAAAACCATAAATCCAAATTTGGTAATTGGTGGAATTTTCTTTACAATGTACGATTCAAGAACTCGTCTTGCTCACGAAGTTGTTAGCCAAGTAAAAGCATATTTTAAAGATTCTGTGTTTAATACAATTATTCCACGAAATGTAAGACTTTCAGAAGCTCCATCTCACGGACTTCCAATTTCAATGTATGATCCATCTTGTCTAGGAGCAAGAAGTTATAAACAATTAGCATCAGAGGTGATTGCTCGTGGCTAAAAATGCGTTAGGAAAGGGTGCAGCAGCTGTTTTTTCAGCAGATGAAATTGCTATTGATGAATTAACTACTTTGGGTGGTTTATCAAAAAATAAAAAAACTGAATCTAATTCTATTTTTGAAGTAGAACTTTCTCTTTTAAAAGCAAATCCTTATCAGCCAAGAAAAGAATTTTCTGAAGAGGCTTTGCAAGAGCTTGCTTCTTCCATAAAAGAAGATGGCGTTATAGAACCGATTATTATCACAGAATGTTCAGATGGTGGATATTACATCGTTGGTGGTGAACGCCGAAGTCGAGCTGCAAAACTTGCTGGGCTAGAAAAAATTCCTGCTTACTTAAAAAATTATTCTCCTGAAAAAATGCTAGAAGTTGCATTGATTGAAAATATTCAGCGAGAAGATTTAAATCCTTTAGAAGAAGCCCTAGCTTATCAACAATTAATGGAAATGGGTAATCTTTCTCAAGAAGAAGTTTCTAAGCGAGTTGGTAAAAATCGTTCAACTGTGGCAAACTCTTTGCGCCTTTTGAAACTTCCAGAAGATATGCAACGCTCTCTTTCTGAAGGTAAAATTTCTGCAGGACACGCAAGAGCAATTTTATCAGTGGTAAATGCAACTGACCAAAGAATTTTATTTGCAAAAATTACCGGTTCTGATCTTTCTGTTAGAGAAGCTGAACGCTTAGCTTCAGAAATGAATGGAACTTACAAACCTTCAGAAAAGTCATCAAAAAAATCTTCTACTCCTGTAGAAACTCGTGATCCAGATTTAGTTTCTGTGGAACAAAAATTGATTGAACTTTTAGGAACAAAAGTTTCTATAAAAGGAAACCTTGAAAGAGGTTCAATCGTTATCGAATATTTTTCAGCAGATGATTTAGATCGAGTTTACACTCTAATAGAAAATAAATAATTTTTGGATTTTAAAATTTTATGACTTGGAATTTGGTTTTTTTCTTAAATAGTGTTTTGTTAGGTGTAGGTCTTGCTATGGATGCGTTTTCTGTTTCTTTAGCAAATGGATTAAACGAACCTAAAATGAAAATTAAGAAAATGTGCTTAATTGCAGGTGTTTTTGCTTTTTTTCAAGCCTTAATGCCAATGCTTGGTTGGTTTTTGGTTCACACTTTGTGTAACTGTTTTTCGGCCTTTCAAAAATTTGTACCTTGGATAGCCTTGATTCTGTTGGGCTTTATTGGTGGAAAAATGCTTTTTGATGGACTAAAAGGTGATGAAGATTCAGAAGTTTCTTCCCTTGGATTTTTAGCACTTTTGATTCAAGGAATTGCAACTTCTATTGACGCCCTTTCTGTAGGTTGTACAATTTCAGAATACGGTTGGCAAATGGCATTGGTTTGTGCTTTGATAATTGCTTTTGTAACTTTTTTTATTTGTATGGTAGGATTGTTTCTTGGTAAAAAATTTGGAACAAAACTTTCTGGTAAGGCTACAATTTTAGGCGGAATAATTTTAATCATAATCGGAATTGAAATTTTTATAAAAGGAATCTTTTTTTAGAAAATTAAAAAATATGAATATTCCTCAGCAATCATTTTAATAAATTTATTTGACTATATAAATTCATTATGTTATATTAAAAAAAAAGGAAATGCCTAATTCATTCGGTCATCTCCCACTTGTTTTAACAAAGCTGCCAAAAACGTGGTGTCAAGACTTTTGGCGGCTTTTTTTTACTCTTTATCTTTCTTTTTCAAGTAAGAGAGCAATGCTATAACAGTGCCGATTACAGTAGAAACACAAGTTACTAAGCTGATAATCAATTCAGATGTCATAGGTAGCCTCCCAATTATTTATTTCAGTAAAACTGATTGAGTTGGGGAGACACAACAAAAAGTTGTTTGCCGCCTGAAATTAGGCATTTCCGATAATATTATACGTTTTATTTTGTATAGTGTAAAGTTGTATAGTTAATTCTTTTGGTAATATAGATATTAGAATGAAATTTTTAGAAAGCATAAAAGTAAAATTTGCAATTTCTCGAATAATCAAAATGGAAAAACTTTTTGACGACCTAAAATTTTCTTTTGAAAAATCCAAAGAAGAATTTTATAAAAACAAAAATCTACAAAGAAAATTAAAAGCTCTTACAAATTATTATGAAAACGGAAAATGGCTAAAGGACTACCAACTTGATGAAGAAAATCTTTTGCCAAAAAACTTAAAACGTGGAATTTTATCCCAAGACGGAATTTATAATTTCCTGAGTGAAGTTGAAAGTAGGGAAGTGTAAAAAAACTTTAATTTATAACTTCTATTTGTAAGTTTGGAATTCTTTGAAGATGGTTAGCATTATTTGTAATTAAAATTGCATTGTGTTCTAATGCAGATACACCGATGAGTAAATCTGCATCTTCAATGAGATTTCCAGTCTGTTTTAATTGTGCATAAATTTGAGATGCTAAATCAAAAGTAGATATATCTACATTTACAAGATTACAAACTTTTACAAAATTATCAAAACGTTCAAATTTTGCAGTTGCACCAACAGAAAGTAAACCTCTTTTTATTTCATAATAAGCAAATATAGGAACTGAAATATTATTATCTTGTAAAATAAGTTCCTCTATTCTATTTTTGACATTAATATTTCCATTCAGTATATAACTTATAACATTTGTATCTAAAAAATATGTCATAAGTGAATTTCCTTACATTTTATTCCTGCTGAAATTGAGTCATTTATGGCATTTGATTCTTCTGTTGTTAAAATTCCAGAAATAGCATTAAGGGCATCAAGTTTTTTTTGTTTTTCTTGAGAAATTGAATTTTTTTCTGTCTGTAAATTTTGTTTGTAAAGCAAGAAATCAACAAAATCAATAAGTTCTTGTTGAAATTCACTAGAAATTTGAGAAATTTTTTCTTCAACTAAAGTGTATGACATTTCAATCCTCCTACGCTTAAATATACCACAGTTTATATCACTTGTGTAGAGTAAAAAAACTTAAAACGCGGAATTTTGTCCCAAGACGGAATTTATAATTTCCTGAGTGAAGTTGAAAGTAGGGAAGTGTAAAAAAATTGCCCCGAAAGGAAAAATAGATTTTTAGAAACTTGTCTTTCTAATTTTATTATTTTATCCCTATAAAATGTGATTTTTTATTGTAATTTTACATAAAAAAGTGTAATTTTCACTTGTAATTTTACACTTTTTGGGTATAATTAAATTATGAAGAGAAAGATTATAAATCAACTTATTGAATGGCAAAATTCCTCAGATAGAAAACCTTTGATTTTGCAAGGTGCTAGGCAAATTGGAAAAACTTACATTGTAAATGAATTTGCTTCAACTCAATATCAAAATTCTGTTTATTGTAATTTTGAAAAAGAAACAGAACTTGCTTCATTTTTTGAAAATCTTTCTACATTAGAGATAATAAAAAAACTTTCAGTCTATAAACGAAAAGAAATTATCCCTGAAAAAACGCTTATCATTTTTGATGAAGTTCAAGCTTGTCCAGAAGCAATTACATCTTTAAAATATTTTAATGAAGAAGCAAATCAATATCACATAATTGCTCTCGGTTCTTTGCTTGGAGTTTCTGTAAATCGCGGAATTTCATCTTTTCCTGTTGGAAAAATTCAATTTATGAATATGTTTGCAATGGATTTTGAAGAATATCTTTTAGCAAAAGATGAATCCTATTTAATAGAAAAAATTTATAAATGTTATGCCGAAAATTCTCCAATGGAAGAAGCCTTTCATAATCGTTTGTTGGAATATTATAGAGAATATCTTTTTGTTGGTGGAATGCCAGCTGTTGTAGAAAATTTTATTAAAAACAAAAATCCTGATTATTCAAATATTTTAAAAAGTGATATTTTAGATTTCTATCAAAATGATATGGGCAAATACAACAAGCAAAGTGAAATTCCAAAAACAAAAATTGTTTACAAAAATATTAGCACTCAATTAGCAAAAGAAAACAAAAAATTTCAATATCGACAAATTAAATCTGGAGGTCGTGCTAGTGAATTTGAAAATTCTATAGAATGGCTTTGTCTTTCTGGAATTGCTAGTCAAGTTTTTAGATTGGAACACATTTGTTTGCCTTTGAAAGCAAATCGTTCTTTATCTGATTTTAAATTTTACATGAATGATACAGGTCTTTGTTGTTCCCAACAAAAACTTTTATTTGAAGATATTGCTTTTGAAAATCCAATGTTAAATGAATTTAAAGGTGGTCTTGCAGAAAATTATGTTTTTACTCAATTAAAAGCAAAAAATTTTGATTTGTATTATTGGACAAACGAAAATCAAGCTGAGATAGATTTTATCACACGAATCGGAAAAGACATTATCCCAATCGAAGTAAAATCAAGTGATAATACACGCTCAAAAAGTCTTATGGCTTTTATAAATCGATACAATCCACCTTACGCAATTAGAATTTCTACAAAAAATTTTGGCTTTGAAAATGGAATAAAATCAGTTCCTTTGTATGCAGTTTTTTGCATATAAAAAATTTTGCCCCGAAAGGAAAATCTTACGGGGCAGGGTTGAGTTTATTAAAATATTTATGGGTTATTTAATTTTTTTGAATATGTATTTTTCTATGTCATAATCAATGTTTTCTGGATTAGTTTTGCTAACATATTCGGTTTCTATTAAAAATAAATAAGCACTATTTTCTCTATTTGTTGTTACTGAATATTTATAGGTTTCAAAACTATATTCTGTTTCTTCGCTTGTGTCTTCATTGAAAAATTTTTCTTTACGGTTGATAAAATCATCGTAAGTTATATTATGTTTTTCTTCTACAGTATAAAAAAAGTAAACAGTTAAATTTTCATCATCAAATATTATTGTTTCATCTTCTTCAGGTGGCATCATTCTTTCATATACAAATTCTTTATATTCTTCATAGAATTCAATGGAGTTACATGGGTATGTATATGAAGTACCTTTAAAATAATTTTCAACATTGCCATCATTTTTAAATTTCTTTATACCTACCTCCCTATATATTTCACTATAGGAATCTGCTTGATTATCCATGCGTGTTCTTTCATAATAATACTCCCATTCACCTTCTGCAAAATCTAGAACATCAATAGAATTTACTTTTATAGTCAAAGTTTTTTCTAATTCTTCATAAGGATTTTGTGTGATGTAATCTTTGTTGTCTGCATTAGTGTTGTTATCAGTTGTTGTATTGTCTGTATCAGTATTTGTGTTGTTATCGCTGGTTGTACCTGTTTGTGTAGATTCTGTGTTTTCAGTTCCTTTGGGTTCATCGCAAGAAAAAACAACAAAAATCATTGCTAACGTAAATAAAATAAAAATAATTTTCTTCATATTCATTCCTCCATAAAATTAAGCATATCACAATACCCCCCCCGTCAACTAGGAATGATGTTTTAGTTTCTTGCAAACTCCTCCCCTCCTTCCTTGACTACTCCCCATTAGAATCCTATAATTTTGTCTATGGATACAAGCGAATCTTCTTCTATTTATGATACCTTTTGGCAAGAGGTTTTCCCTTATTTTTTGGAATTTTTAACTGATGTTTATGGTTCTGGATTTATTCAAACGGAAAAAGATTTGGATAATTTAGAATCCTTTCTTTACGAGCCAGAAAGTGAATTTTGTTATTCTTTTGATTTTTCGCCAGAGTGGATTGATGCAGTTTGTTATAAGGGATATTTTCCAATGGCAAATGATTTGGGTAATTTTATAGAAGATATTGAAGATTTTCCCTTAAAAGAACTTTTGCTAATTAAACATCATAAAGAACGAGCAATCTTGAAACTTTCGGAAGCGCATTTTTCAAAAAAATTGTCAAAGTATTGTGATAATCTTGAATTTTCTATTGATGAAGATTTTGAAGGATGTGTTCAAGGCCTTTTAGAAACATATAAAGATACTTGGCTTTTCCCAAAATTAGTTGAATCCTTTAGGCAAATTCACAATGGGTCACCAACAAAATACGGAACAAAAATTCACAGTGTTGAAGTTTGGGATAAAACCACAAATGAATTAGTTGCAGGTGAAATTGGTTTTAGAAATGGTCACTTGTATTCAAGTCTTTCTGGATTTAGAAAACGAAATCATGTTGGAAATATTCAAATGGCTGCTCTTTGTCAATTTATGAAAGAAAAAAACTTAGAATACTGGGATTTTGGAATGTACATTCCTTACAAAATGGATTTAGGTTGCAAACTTTATTCAAGAGAAGAATTTTTTGCACTTCATAAAACCTTAAAAGACGGAATTGTAGATTTTTCCTGTAAAAGACGACCTATTGTATTGATGTAAGAATTTGTGTTACAAAAAAAAAGCTTCCCGATAAACAAAAGTGAATTTCTCATTTTCTGTTTTATCGAAAAGCATTTTTTTTAGAATAAATTTTATTCAGTTTTTACAAAATTTCTTCTGCAAGTTTTTCTAATCCGTTTACAGTTTCATCGTTCATTGCAGTTTTGATAGTTACTTTAGTTGGCAAAATTGTAATGTTTTTACTGCTTTCAAACATTGATTCCATTACTTTGTTTGCCATAGGATTCCATGTTCCATTTTCAATTAAGCCGATTGTGCGATTTTGATAATTTCTTCCTGTAAGATGATGAATAAAATCTTTCATGAATGGAAAAATATCATTTGTGTAAGTTGTTGTTGCTAAAACAATTTTTCCGTATTTAAAAGCATCTTCTACACATTCTGCCATATCTTCACGGGCAAGGTCTGCTACAGCAACTTTTGGACAACCTTTTGCTTTTAGAATTTCAGCAAATTTTTCAACTGCTTTTTTTGTGTTTCCGTAAACAGAAGTGTATGCAATAAAAACTCCTTCTGATTCTACGCTGTAGGAAGACCAAGTGTCATAAAGGTTTATGTAGTAATCAAGATTTTCTGTTAAAACAGGTCCATGGAGAGGGCAGATAACTTTTACTTCAATTCCTGCAAGTTTTTTTAATACTGCTTGAACTGCATCTCCAAATTTTCCTACAATACCAAAGTAATATCGGCGAGCTTCACAAGCCCATTCTTCTTCAACATCTAATGCACCAAATTTTCCAAAACCGTCTGCACTGAATAAAACTTTTTCGCTGCTTTCGTAAGACATAATTACTTCTGGCCAGTGTACATTTGGGGCTGCAACAAAATTCAATGTATGCTTTCCAAGTTCAAGAGTACTTCCTTCTGCCACAACAATTTGTCTATTTTCAAAATCTGTTCCAAAGTAATTTTTCATCATTACAAAGGCAAGTTTTGAAGAAACAATTTTTGCATTTGGGAAGGTTTCCATAAATTTTGCAATATTTGCAGAATGATCCATTTCCATATGATGTACAACTAAAAAATCTGGAGATTTGTTTCCAATAATATTTTTTATGTTTGAAATCCATTCATCTCCAAAATTTTGGTCAACGGAATCCATTACAGCAATTTTGTCATCAAGAATTACATAAGAATTATAAGACATTCCATTAGGAACTATAAATTGTCCTTCAAATAAATCAATTTTATGGTCGTTTACACCAACATATTTTATTTCATTTGTAATTTGCATTTGTTTTACCTTCGTTATAAATTATGTTTTTAGTGTTTTCTAAAGACTAACTTTCGTTGTTTTTTTAGAAAACCCGATGAGTTTTAACTTTTGAAAATAGTAAGAGTTAAAACATCATATTCTCAAAGTTTCGGGACTGTCTAAAAAGTTTAAACTATAATGTCATCCTGAACTTGGTTTAGGATCTAAACACTGTATATACTGTAGATTCCGAATCAAGTTCGTAAATGACAATTCTTTTTAGTCATTCCCGTTCCCTTTATTAAATAAAATATACTATAAAGATAATTTTAATTCAATTTTAAATACTAGTTTTTTAATAAATTAAAAAGTTCTCTTCTTGAATGTATATTTAGTTTTGTGTAAAGATTTTTACGATAACTTTTCTGTGTGTTCAGTGTGATATTCATTTCTTTTGCAATTTCACTTTCTGAATATCCTTGTAAAATTAGTTTTGCTAGATTTTGCTCTTGCACCGAAAGTTTTTCCATGCCTAAAAGTTCAATTTTAGCGTTTTCTTTCTTTTCTTCAGTATAAATAGATGATTGTTTTTTGCTTTGTGAAAGTTTTTTATCTTCAATAGTTTTTTTCCAACTATATATAAAATAAGGTTCCAAAATATAAAATAAAATCATCAAGAAAATTGAAATGACAAGATAAACATAATAAAGAATAGATAAATTTTCTCTAAAACTTTCTAGTATAACTGAATGAACAAGAGCAAGAACTAATCCAATACCAGTTCCGATTGCAGCAATAAATCTTGAAGGATATATTTCAAATGCACTTGTAGAAAAGAAAAACCACATACTAGCAATTACGATAGAAAACCCAAAGAAAATACAAGCTAAAATCCCTAAGGATGAAGATTGATTTTTTAATGTTGATAAAATCGTAAAAACAAATCCTAATGGAGTGAGCATAAAAAATATAGCAAAAGCTTTTATAGAATTTGTGCGTAATTTTACTTTTATTATATTTAAAAATATAGCCATAACGCTTGCAGAAAGATACATAATACTAACTCCATGCTTTATTGTTTCTGCAATTGATGTTGCCATTAAAAGAAGGGTAGTTGGAAAAATTATAAATATAAAATTTCCAATAAGAGGAATAATTGGTCTTTTGTAATTAGATGATTTTTTTGCAAAAGTTATTTCAATTTTTGCAGGAAGTTTTAATAGAAAAAACAGTAAAGCAAAAATCATTACTATGGAACAAAACATAAAAATGATAAAATCAAAGCGAATAAAATCATTTTGTAAAATTGCAATTCCAATTCCACCAACTACGTTGCCAACAATAGCATCTCTCCAAGTTGTATCCACTGTGAATAAAGTTGTAGCGATGCTTGCTATCCCTCCAATAGAAAAAACACAACAAAAAATTACTATGTAATAAAAAGTTGCAGTTATTACCGAAGAAAAAGGAATCAAAACCCCAATAGTACAAAATAAAGCTAGAAAAATTACAAATCGTTCAATAAGTACCATTTTTCGAGGAAAAATTATCATTACAATAATTGAAATTATATAGCCACTTGCAATAACTAATGTGTTTATATCTTGATTTATTTCTATCGGGATTCTTCCAAAAAGAGAAAGTGATGTTCCTGAAAAATAAATTATTCCCATTTGCCAAATACAAAATGCAGCACTTAAACAAAATAAAAAAGGTGTCTTTATATTTAACTTCATAGTTCTCTATCCCCTTATAATAATTTCATTATATCATATTTTTTTTAAAATTACCCCCGAATCGTGTGTTTTTTATTAAAAAAAACAACATTAAAATTGAGTAAATTTTGTTTGGAGGAAATTTTAATGAAGAAGATTTTTATTCTTTTTATCTGTATGACATTTATGATGTCATTATTTTCCATTGGAATTGGTGTTCAAGGTGGTGTTTCCATCGATATTTGGGAAGGTAAAACTGTAAATACAGGTGCTTCTGGAGAAGGTGCTGTTACAATCCGTTTTGCAGAAGATAGTCCTTTTGTTTTAGGTTTGGGAGGTTACGGTGGTTTTTCTAGATTTAATGCCTTTGCAGATTGGTGGATGATAAATTCAGATTTGGGTGGAAAGACTAATCGTTACTTTGGGCTTGGTGTTTATGCAGGTGCATCCTTAAATCCATTTGCTTTAGAAGTTGGAGCTAGACTTCCTATAGGAATTACAGCTTTTTTCTTAAATAATCTTTTAGAAGGATATGTTCAAGCTGTTCCATCTGTAGGCTTTGGAATTGGAACTAATTATTCATCTGACCAAATTTT
Source organism: Spirochaetaceae bacterium (assembly GCA_017936665.1). Taxonomy (GTDB): domain Bacteria; phylum Spirochaetota; class Spirochaetia; order Treponematales; family Treponemataceae; genus RGIG9060. The sequence continues at coordinate 74,045 of JAGBFB010000021.1, forward strand.
AGCAGGAATGAAAATTTTTGTTCCTATCAATTTAGGGCTTAGAGTTTGGTTAAATAATCTTCCTGATTTTAGTGGCGTAACAGAATCTGTTGCAACTGCACAAAAAACAGCAAAAACAAATATCAACAAGGGCTTAAGTGGATTACAATCTTTACAAGCTGGAATGATGCAGACAATGTTTTCAACCGTTTTTTCAACAGTTTTCTGCGTAGGAGGTATTTATCTTGATTATACTTCTCTTGAAGAAGGACAAGGTTTAGTTTGGTATCAAGAATTAGAAGATGAATCTTCTAGTGCAGATTTGACAACCGAAGTTGCTTTATTAAAAAAATTAGATAATGGTGATAGTTGGTGGTATATAGCAATGTCTGATGATGAAGGTAAAACTGAATATGAAGGATTACTTGATTCTCAGCAAAGAGTAAAACGAATTCGTTACAAAGAAGATGGTGAAATTGAAGAATATGTATTCCCTGTACCTACAAATCCTACTGAAAATTCTTCTTCACTTGGTGGTCTTGGTATGGTTGGTTTAGGAGTAACTTTTACACCAGAAACTGTTAATGATTTTGTGCAAGGTGAAGAAAAAATTACTGTTGGTGCTGGAACTTATACTGCAAAAAAATCAATTTATGAATATGGTTCTAGTAAAGATATGACTTCTTACAAGTGGTATTTTACAGAAAATGTTCCTGGAATGTTTATCAAATATGATCATGCTCTTGGAAATAAGCGTTATTCTAGAGGAGAGCTAAAATCATTCAAGAATAATTACAAAACTAAATTTGATTCATTTTAGGATTTAGAAAATTATTATTTTAAGGCAACTGTTTAGATAAAATTTGTATTTCTATGCAGTTGCCTTTATATTTTACTGAAAATTCTTTTTTCTCTTTTTAAGAAAGAATAGTAAAGTTAAACTTATTAAACAAACAATTATGGCTTGAATAATAATCCAATAGAATACTCCGATTTTTCCGTTGCCAATTTGGAACCAAGAATTTACTCTATAATCTAGGAAGAAGTAAGGTACAAATCTGTTTCCGCCAAAGGTAATTCCAAGTTTTGTACAAATCATTACAAATCCAAGATAAAGTAAAGGAGTGATTAATCCTAGTATAAATGTTTTTTTTGTAATTTTCAATTTATAGTCAAAGACAAAAAAGTCCACTAAAGAAAGGAGTGGTACAAAAATATGTGTAAAAAAGTTTGCTGTAGTAAGTGGATTTATTGCATAATCTTGAGATAAACTTTGTGGGTATAAGATGAAATTAAAAACAAGTCCTGTTAAAGTAATTGCAACAGTAAAAATAAATTTTAAAACGTAAACAATGTTAGGCACTTCCCCAGAATTTCTGAGTAAACAAATAATTGTTATCAAACTTATAATTCCAATTTCAATGTTGCTTTGTATTGTGTAATATAGGAAATGACTTGGATTAAAATAACCTTCTTGAATTAAAGAAGCGTAAACTCCAATTACAACTCCTATAATCAAAATAATTTTTACGATAATTGAAGAAAATTTTTCTCCTTTTGGAATAGGTAATAACATTCTAGTTTCCTTTTTGTATTGTGAAAATCCTTCTTTTCTTGATTGATGACCTTCTGCCAATGGAATACTAATAAATAAAAATAAAAGAGTGTTTGCAAAGGCTCCAAGAAGCATAACTGGATTTTTGTCCATTGCAAAGAAAGCTGAAAGTCCAATTCCCCACCACATTAAAATTTCTCCAAGATAATTTGGATGGCGGGAATTTTTCCATAAGCCTTCTCGGATAAAGCCGTAACTTGATGTGTTTGAAGAATCTTTGCTTTTTGCTTTTCTAAATTTGTGCATTTGAATATCAGCAATTCCTTGAAGTGTTGCAGCAAAAATTGAAAGTGCAAAACACAAAATATTTATCCAAGAAAATTGTAGGGGCATTTCACTTTGAAAAACAAAAACTGCTGGAAGAATACATGCGTAAACTATCAAAGTAGGCACCATGTGAATTCCAACAAAATTTACGATAGGATAAAAGAACTTAGTTTTTTCTTTTAACATTGTGTATCGCCAATCTTGATGGTCTAAACCTTTAAATGTGTATGCCCAGTTTGCAGTAAGCCTAATTGCCCAAAATAAAACTGCAACAAGTAAAAGTATTCTTAAAGGTGTAATTTGTTTACCAACTGCAAAAGCTACCAAAATCACTGGCGGTTGAACGCTCCAATATGGATCGTAAACAGATGCGTTTTTGAAAATTACGCTAAAAACAAAAGTGATAATAGTTGCAATAACATCTGCAACTAAAAGACGCCAATAAAATGGAATTGATTCATCTAAATATTTATAAATGGCAATTCCTGCAACAGTGGCAATAACATATACAACTAAAATAACCAAAAAACTTAAAAATCTTTTTTCATTTGCTTTCATATTTCTAGTTTAATATAGATTTTTTGTTTTGTACAAGTAGAAAAAATATTTTCTTGCTCTCTTGTATTTTCTTGTATATAATTCTTTTTATGGCTGAAAATTTTACATCAAAATCTGATTTTACTTCTTCATTTAATATTGATAAAAAATATTGTTTTAGAGTTTCTCTTATTTATTTTGCTAGCGTTCTTTTTGCAAATTTTATGGCTCAGTTGATTCCTATTTCTATGAATTTTCCTGTAACACTTACTGAAGATATGATTAAATGGAAAGAATTTGTTGATTCAAACGATGTGTTGATAAATACTTTAACTATTCTTGTTTTTGCAATTCCATCATTAATTTGTTTATGCTACAGTTTTTCTATGCTTTTTGCAAAAGATGATTTGACTGTTGCAAAAAAAGTAGTAAATCTACCCTTAAAATTTTCTCTGTGGGGAATTGTTGGTTGGATATTAAATTATTTTTTAGAAATAATTTTTTGTATTTATGCAAAAAAAACTATGGGAATTAATCTTTCATACATTTTGATTAGTTCTTTTGTTTTTTATATTCTGGAAGCTATTTTTAGTTTTGTTGTTTCTTATTTTGTAACAGAAACAGTAAATCGAAGCGCAGTTTTGCCTCGTCTTTTTCCTAATGGGCAAGTTTCAAAAATTCCTGGAGTTAAGAAATTTTCATTAAACTTTTTATTTTTCATATTTTTTATTACAGTTTCACTTTTCCCGATTATTTTTATTTTATCATCTTTCGTTTCAATTCAAATAAATAATCAGATTCCTATAAATTGGAATACAATAATAATGTCCATTGTTCTTTTTGTAAGTTCTCTTGCATTAACAATTGTTTTTATGCGAGTTTTTACTGTTCCTTTGAAAAAACTTACTGAAGGAACTGAAAAAATCAAAAAAGGGGATTATTCTGTAAAAGTAAAAAATATTTCTAATGATGAATTAGGTGTTTTAAGTGATACTTTTAATGAAATGACAGAATCTTTAAAAGAAAAAGAATTTATCCGAGATACCTTTGGAAAAATTGTTGATCCAGAAGTACGTGACCATCTTTTAAGTGGAAATATTTCTCTTGGTGGCGAAAATTGTGATGTTACAGTTATGTTTTGTGATATTCGAGGATTTACTTCAATGTCAGAAAATATGGAGCCTTCGTCAGTTGTTAGTTTGTTAAATCAATATTTTACTCAAATGGGAAAATGTATTTCAAATAATCATGGTGTTATTAATAAATACATTGGAGATGCAGTTATGGCAATTTTTGGTGCTCCTGTAAAATCAGAAAATCATGCTTTGGATGCTTACAATGCAGCTTTAGAAATGAAAACAGCTCTCGTAAATCTAAATGAAAAGTTTGCAAAAGAAGGATTTTATAAAATCTCTTTTGGAATTGGGTTGCATTCAGGTTCAGTTCTTGCAGGAAACATTGGAGCAGAAAATCGAATGGAATATACTGTTATTGGTGATACCGTAAATACTGCAAGTAGAATAGAATCCCTTTGTAAAATTTACAATACAGATTTATTACTTTCTGAAAATACAGCAAAACAAATAAGTTCTTCAAAAGAAAACCTTAACTTAAAATTTGTAGCCGATGCTGAAATTCGTGGAAAAACAGAAACTGTAAAATTGTATACTTGGTAAATATAGAAAACTTTTATTCACATAACAAAATAATTCTTGCTCTCTGTAAAATATATGGTAGAATATAAGAAAAGCGAAAAAGGGGGCAATTCTGTATGACTAATGAAAATGCTTTAAAAGCGTTAAAAGAAATCAAAACTTATTGTGCTGCATCACTTTTGGATGAACTTGATTATGTTATTAAAGTGATGGAAAAACTTATCAAAGATGATGTAACTGAACCACTAACAACAGATTTTACAAAATTAAAGGATTAAGGAGAAATTGGTACTATTATGGTAGGAACATTTTGGTCGCTAGTTCCAGCAATCGTTGCTATTGCTCTAGCGTTGATTACAAAAGAAGTTTATTCTTCACTTTTTATCGGAATTATTATTGGTGGTGTGTTTTATTCAGGACTTTCATTTACTGGATTTTTTACACACGTTTTTCAAGATGGATTTATAGCTCAACTTTCAGATAGTTATAATGTAGGTATCTTGCTTTTCCTTGTAGTTTTAGGAATCATGGTTGCTTTAATGAACAAAGCTGGTGGTTCTGCTGCATTCGGTAACTGGGCAAAAAAACATATTAAATCAAAAGTTGGTGCTCAAATTGCAACAATCTGTCTTGGTGTTATGATTTTTATTGATGACTATTTTAACTGTTTAACTGTTGGTAGCGTTATGCGTCCAGTTACAGATAAATACAAAGTTTCAAGAGAAAAATTAGCATACCTTATTGATGCAACTGCTGCTCCTGTTTGTATTATTGCTCCTATTTCTTCTTGGGCTGCCGCTGTTTCAGGATTCGTTACTGAAGGCGAAAATGGACTTGCACTTTTTATCAAAGCAATTCCTTTTAACTTTTACGCTCTTCTTACAATCGTAATGATGTTGACCTTGGTTTTAATGAAAACTGAATATGGTAAAATGTCTAAGTATGAAAAAGCACTACAAGTAATGAGCGATGTAGATGAATCAATTGAAAAACCAATCGGAAACGGGAAAGTTATCGATCTTGTTTTTCCTATTATTGTTTTGATTGTAATGTGTACTCTAGGAATGATTTATTCAGGTGGATTCTTTACAGAAGGCGAAACTCAATGGGATTTTGTAAACGCATTTGCAAATTCAGATGCTTCTGTTGGTCTTGTTTTAGGTTCCTTTGCAACTTTAATAATAACAATTTTAGTTTATGTAATTAGAAGAGTTCTTCCTTTCAAAGAATGTATGTCTTGTGTTCCAGATGGATTTAAGGCAATGGTTCCTGCAATCATCATTTTATCACTTGCATGGACTCTTAAAGCAATGACTGATAGTCTTGGAGCAAAAGATTTTGTTGCTGGTTTGGTAAGTGGAAGTGCAGCAGGATTTATGAACTTCTTGCCTGCAATTATCTTCCTTATTGCTTGTGGCTTAGCATTTGCAACTGGAACTTCTTGGGGAACATTTGGTATTCTAATTCCTATTTGTATCGCAGTTTTCCCAGATGCATCAGATACATTAAGAGTTATTTCAATTTCTGCTTGTATGGCAGGTGCTGTTTGTGGAGACCACTGTTCACCAATTTCAGATACAACAATTATGGCAAGTGCTGGGGCCCAATGTGACCACGTAAAACACGTTGAAACTCAGTTGCCTTATGCCTTAACAATTGCTGTAATTTCTTTTGTAACATACATTGTTGCAGGATTTACAAAGTCTGCTGTAATTTCTTTGATTTTTGGTATTGCAGCAACAATCGGATTTATTTACTTTATGAAAAAGCGTAATACAAAATAATTGTGTTACGAAAAAATATTTATTTAGGTTACTTTTTTAAAGTAACCTAAATATGGAGGATTTATAGTGAAAAAATTATTTTTAGTTACATTGATTTTAGCAATGTTTACAGTTGGTGCTTTTGCTATCGACAAAGGTGATTTTCCTACAGGTTCATGGATTGATGAAAACTGGAACGGAGAATGGTTCTTTAGTGTGGAATCTATTCAATTAAAAGATTCTGTTACAGGTGAAGTTATTTTTAATTTTACAGATGATGTAATTTCAAACTTCAAACTTACACCTTCAACAAAAGGTTTGGAATTAAAATTTGACTGTGAACAAACAAATCGTTCTTATACTTTCAAAAAAACATTAACTTTAAGTACAGACTTGGAACTTACAGTTGAACCTATGGGAACTGATGTTGTTTATACAACAAACATTAAATTCAAAAAATAAGTTGTAAATTTTTTGATATAAAAAAAAGCGACGGTCTAAAAACTAATTCAGGATGAATAAAGTTTAGACTGTCGCTTTTTTTTGTTTGAAGAATGTTTGTTTTACAGAACAGTTCTTCTTATTGCTTCTTTGTCATAAATTGAAAGTACCAAAATAGAATTTCTTGGAACTACATAAGGAATTGTTAACAATCCTCCTGGATGCATAATTGAAGCAATTTGATATCTTTCATCTTCTGGAGTGATTACTTCAAGTTTAATTTGAAGTGCATAGGCATATTCAGGAAGTTCTTCTGTAAAGATTCCGTAAACTTCTTCATCAGTAGAATTTTCTGGATAAGCAAGTACAGCACTTACTCTTGAATATGTATCAACCCAAGAACCATCATTTGGAATTTGTGATACAACTGTTCCAGGTTTTTCACCTTTTTCAATTGGGCGTGATGTAAATTCAAATACAACCTTACTTCTATTCATTTGTAAAAGTGTATCATTTATTGATAATCCTACAAGATTTGGAACTTTTGCTTTTTCGTGTTCAGGACCACGGCTAACAACTAATTTAAGTTTAATTGGCTCTGAGATATTTGTATCTGCTGGTGGTTCTTGTGCAATAATTGTTCCTGCTTCGGCTGTGTTGTATTCGTACATAACAGGTTCATCAAGTACAATTAAAGCCTTTACTGAAGAAGTAAACAAAGACTGAAGATGCATTTTTACATCGTCAAGTTTTTGTCCAACAAAATTTTCTACTCGGTCAATAACAACACCACGGCTCACAACCAAGTCAATTCTTTTACCTGCTTTAACAATTGTTCCAGGTTTTGGATTTTGTTCAAGAACTCTTCCTTTTTCATCAGGTGAATTTGAATATCTAAGTTGAATACGAGGATAAAGTTCTTTTACTTCCATATCAAGACAGGCTGTTGTAAATTCTTTTCCAACTACATCAGGAACCATAACTTCTTCTGAACCTTTTACAGAAAGAAAGAAAACTCCGACTGTAATAATTCCCATCAAAATAATCAATCCAATTGAAAGAATCAACAAGGATTTTCCGTTGGATTGTAAAGATTCTAAAAAGTCTTGAAAATCATTCCATAAATTTTTCATAACGACCTCATTTTAACATTTATTGTCCACAGATACAATCACAAAATTGCTTTGAACCATTTATAAAATCTTTCCAGTTCATTGCTTTTTTTGCATGCCATTGTAAATTTTTAAGTACTAAAATACCATTTCCAGTTTGCACTAAAATACCACAAGATTTATCGATTCCCAAAACTGTTCCAGGAATTTTTCCAGTGATGCTAGAAAGTTTTTGAACAGAACCATCAGCAACTGTAATATTTGTACTTTCGATTTTGCTTTCATCAAAAATTGAACAAGAGTGAATTTTTAAGATGTTTTCTCCAACTTTTGTAAATGTACCTGGCCAAGGGTAAAATGCTCTGATTTTTGCATCAATTTCTTTGGCACTTTTTGACCAATCAATTTTTCCATCTTCTTTTTCTAGCATTCTACAATAAGTTGCTTGGCTTTCATCTTGTGGAATTGGTTTTTCAGTTTTTGTTTCTATTTGATTTAAAACTTCTAAAAATAATTTTCCACCTTGAGAAGCAGCCTTATTTAATATAGTTTCTGAGTTATCATCTTCTTGGATAACAAGTTCTTTTTGTAAAAGAATATCACCTGCATCCATCTGTTGAACAAGACGCTGAATTGTAATTCCTGTAATTTTATCTTGATTCAAAATTGATGCGGGAACAGGAGCACATCCCCGATATTTTGGTAAAAGTGAAGGATGAAGATTTATTGCTCCTAGAGGGAAAAGTTCCAAAAATTTTGGTCCAAATATTTTTCCGTAGGCAAAGCAAACTAGAATATCAGGATTTAAACTTGAAATTTTTTCTCTTACAGAAGCATCTAATTTTTCTGGAGTTAGAATTTCTACTGATTTCCCCTGTGATTGAAAATCCCGAGCTACCATTTCTACAGGAGTTGGAATTAAATCTCCTTTTCTGCCTTTCATTGATGGAGGATTTGTGATAACTGCTACAATTTCGTGAGTTTCACTTTCAAAAAGTTTTTTTAAGGGAATTGATGCAATTTCGGGGCTTCCACAATAAACAATTCTTAGCACTTAAAATTATCCTTTATTAGAAAATTTTGCGGCGAGTTTGGCAGCTTTCTTTGCTTTTAATCTTTCTTTTTCGGCTTTGCGAGCTTCTCGGCGCTTAAAAGTTTCGATAATTCGTTGTTTTGTTTCTTCATCGCCTCTATCGATATACAAAAATCCATCTAAGTGGTCATATTCATGTTGAATAATACGAGCTAAAAGACCATCTGCATCTAGCGTAAAAGATTTTCCGTTTTCGTTTAATGCTTGAACAGTAACTTTTGCAGGACGAATAATTTTTTCGTAAGCCTTTGGAATTGAAAGACAGCCTTCTTCATATTCGCAAGTTTCTGTGGATGTTGCAATAATCTGTGGATTGATAAAAACTCGTTTTATATTATCATCAGCTTCTAAAACAAAAAGACGCAAAAGTTTTCCAACTTGTGGGGCAGCAAGACCAACACCTTCGGCAGCATCCATAGTTTCAAACATTTCGTTTATTAATGTGCGTATTTCATCATTTACTTCTTTTACAGGTTCAGATTTCTGTCTAAGAAGTTCGTTATCTAATTTAATTATTTCTAGCATAGTTAAAATTTACCACACCTAGAGTTTATATTCAAGGGATTATCTACTAGACAAAATTTGATAAAAAGGGTACTAATTAATATATGCATAATTCAGATAAAAGTAACAAAATTTATTCACAGTATATTGCTAAAGAACTTCTTGATTCCCTTGCTGTTTTTTTGGAATCAACAGATAAAGATGAAATTGTAAAAAATGCAATGGTGATTGCACAAGAGTTTGGAGGTTCAAAAGATATTGCAATTTTGATTTCAGGTAGTGAAGATGAAAAATCAGAAGCAGAATCAAAATTGCTCATGCATTTTCATAACAACTTAAAACTTCTTGTTCAAAAAACTTGGGTTGAAAAAAGTGATGAAACTATAAAAGAACAACTTCTTGTTAAATTAGATACAATCTGTAATGAATTGTCAGAAAAACAATATTCACAATCTTATTCTCTTGTTTTACAAGTTTTAAATGACGCAGTTTTACTTATGTTTGGTGCTGTTGCAAAAAGTGATGACTTTGCTGAATATGCGCTCAGAATTGATCCAGGTTTTGGAACATTCTGGTGGTTTTTGCATAGTTTACCTAAAGAACAAAATTGGTCAACAGAAAAAGTAAAAATTGCATTAGTTTTAGGAATGTACTTTTTAGCAAATTATTAATATTCACATACAGAGGCAGAATATGGATTTATCCCAAGTATTTGTAAGCTTAAGAAGTGGTGCGAATAAACTTTCACAGTTGAATGCAAGCCAAAAAAACTTAGGATTGCTTTCTGCTGCTTCTTCAATAGACAAAAATCGAAAATCAATTTTAGATGCAAACGCTATTGATGTGGAACTTTCTCGCCAAAAAGGTGTTTCAGAAAGTTTAGTTGATAGACTTGCTCTTGATGATAAACGCATCGACGGAATTATCGAAAGTATAAAAATCGTAGCTCAATCAGAAGACCCGATTGGTTCAGAAATTGCAGGTTGGAAAACTCCTGAAGGATTATCAATTAGACAAGTGCGTGTTCCTCTTGGAGTAGCTGCGATTATTTATGAATCTCGCCCAAATGTTACAGCAGATGCCTTTGCTCTTGCTTACAAAAGTGGAAATTCAATTTTGCTTAGAGGTAGTTCTTCGGCTTTAAATTCAAATCGTGCAATTGTAAAAGCAATTAAAGAAGGCTTAGAAAAGGCTTTTGATAAAAATAATGTAAATCAAGGAATTCCAGAAGCGATTGCTCTTGCAGATTCTGGGGATCGAAGTGAAGTTGACGAAATTTTATCTGCAAAAGGTTTTGTTGATGTAGTTCTTCCTCGAGGTGGTGCAAACTTAATTAAAATGGTTGTAGAAAAAGCAACTGTTCCTGTAATTGAAACTGGTAGTGGAGTTTGCCATATTTTTATAGATGAAACTGCTGATATTCAAAAAGCTGTTTTGATTGCAGAAAACGCAAAACTTCAACGCCCTGGAGTTTGTAACGCCATGGAAACTCTTTTGGTTCACAAAAATATCGCTAGTGAATTTTTGCCTGAACTAGAAAAGAAATTTGCAAAAAGAGCAGAACTTCGTTGTTGTCCAGTAAGTTATCAAATTCTTAGCAAAACTGATTCAAAAGAAAAAGTAAAACTTGCTACAGATGATGATTATGGCTTTGAGTTTTTAGATAATATTTTAGCAATCAAAGTTGTAGAAAATATTGAACAAGCAATTTTGCATATCAATTCTCATAACACAAAACATTCAGAAGCAATTATTACTCAAAACATTAGTAATGCAAAAAAATTCCAATCAGAAATTGATGCTTCTAGTGTTTATGTAAATGCTTCAACTCGCTTTACAGACGGTGGAGTTTTTGGTTTTGGTGCAGAATTGGGAATTAGTACTCAAAAATTCCATGTAAGAGGTCCTATGGGATTAACTTCACTTACAACAACAAAATATCTTATTGATGGAGAGGGTCATACTCGATAATTAAGAGTTTGCAAATATATATGGAAAATTCTATAAAAGAAGTTTTTAATGATGCTAGAAAAATCGTAATAAAAATTGGTTCAAATACTCTTGCAAAAGAAGACGGAAAAATCAATTTAGATTTTATGAATGAATTGGCAAGACAATGTTCATCTTTGATTCAACAAGGAAAACAAATTGTTCTTGTTTCTTCTGGTGCTCAGGTTGCAGGTGTTTCAACTATCGATAGATGGGCAAGAAAAAAGGATATTCACTATAGACAAGCTCTTTGTGCTATCGGTCAAGTTGAGTTAATGGATAATTGGCGTAAAGTTTTTTCACAATTTGGTTACCACATTGGACAACTTTTACTTACAAAAGAAGATTTTTTAGACCCTCACAGAACTTTGAATATGCGAAACACTTTGTTTACTTTGGTAGATGAAGGTGTTATTCCTATCATTAATGAAAATGACTCTGTTACTTTTGATGAAATCAGTATTGGTGATAACGATAACTTAAGTGCATTAACAGCAATTCTTTGGAGTGCCGATTTACTTATTCTTTTTAGTGATATTGATGGAGTTTACACAGATAATCCTAAATCAAATCCTGATGCAAAACTTGTAGAATTAGTTGATGATGTAGAAACTTTAAAGAAAAATATTGTCATTGGCGAAACAAATTCTTTTGGAACAGGTGGAATTGCAACAAAACTTGAAGCCGCAGTTAGAGTCACAGAATATGGTATTCCAATGATTTTAGCCAATGGTTCACATCATAATGTTTTGCAAAATCTTTTTGACGGAACTGAAAAGGCAACTTTATTTTTAGGAAAGTAATTTTTTACATGAAAGGTTTTACGGAGGCGTTTTATGAATAAAGATTTTTTGATTGGTTGTATCGGTTGTGGAATGATGGGAGGTGCTTTAATAAAAGCAATCTCTCAAAAAGTTGGTGGAAATAAAATTTTACTTTCTGATGGTGATGTTGAAAAAGCAAAACAACTTGCTTTGGAAATTGGTGCTAGTGTTGCATCTTCAAATGACCAAATTGTCAAAAAATGTTCTCATGTAATTATTGCTGTAAAACCTGCTTTTTTTTCTTCTGTTTTGGAACAAATAAAAGATTCTTATAATGAAAGATTTAATTCTAATGAAAAAAATGAATTACCTGTAATAATTTCTATTATGGCAGGTTTTAGTATCGAAAAAATTATAGAAATGTCAAATAATGCAGGACTTTCTGGAGGCTTGCAAAAAATTATTCGTCTTATGCCAAATCTTCCTGCCACTGTTTCTGAAGGTATGATTGCTTTGTGCGTAGAAGAAAAAACTTCTGCTGAACTTACAGAAGAAGTTACTTTTGTAAAAGATATTCTTTCTAAGGCAGGAAAAGTTGAACAAGTTCCTGAAAAATTAATGGATGCAGTTACTGCTATAAGTGGTTCTGGACCTGCTTATGGGTTTATGTTTATAGAAGCTCTAGCAGATGCCGCAGTTTCTTTTGGAATGCCTCGGAATCAAGCCTATATTTATGCTTCTCAAACTTTGAAAGGTGCTGCTCAAATGGTTTTAGAAACTGGAGATCATCCTGCAAAATTAAAAGACGCTGTTTGCTCTCCTGCAGGAACAACTATCGAAGCAGTAAAAATTCTTGAACAAAAATCTTTTAAATCTGCTATAATAGAAGGTGCAGAAGCGGCTTACAAAAAATCCATAGAATTAGGTAAGTAATTTTTTTTATAAAAATTTGTTTACTAAACATAAAATGTAGTCGATGATTGAAGTAGCCGAATAGTTGTAAAATCAATTAGTAGTGTTTTTGGAGAGACAACATGAAAAAATTTAGGTTTTTAGGAATTTCCCTAGGTCTTTTATTTATTGTTGCTAGTTTTATTTCTTTATTCTTTAAATTATGGATACTTTCTTGCATTCTTTCTTTTTTAGGTGCTTTAATAATTTCAATTTCATACATAAAATTTGTAAAATCTTTAAATAAAATTACTGAATCTGAAAATCAAATTGCTTTAGGAAATTTAACAGCTGATGTTTTAGAAAATAACGAAGTTACTGCAACTCGTGAAGTTCTACAAGGAACAGTAAATAATTTTGAAAAAATAATTTCTTTACAAAAACATATTTCAAAAGAATTTATTGAAATTTCAGAAAATCTTTCATCAACTATAGAAAATAAAAGCAGTTTAACAAATGAAATAAACACAATTTTATCGTCAATTTTGAAAAATCTAAAAGAAATTAATAATTTGATTAGTAAAACAAATATGCTTTCTGTTGGTATTAGTGGTGATATAGAAATGTTAGATTCTCAAATTGCTACACAAGTTACTATGATAGATAATTCATCAGAAGCTTTACATGAGATGTCTTCTACAATTAATCAATTAGATAAACTTTCAGCAGAAACTAACAGAAGTGCAGAATTATTGCTTAGTCTTTCAAATGCAGGTAAAGATGCTGTAGAAAGTTCATCATCTCAAATTGAAGAAATCGAAAACCAAGCAAATAAGATTGAAGAGATGGTACATGTAATTGGTAAAATTTCTGAACAAACAAGTATTCTTGCAATGAATGCTGAAATAGAAGCAGCTCATGCAGGGGATGTGGGTAAAGGTTTCGCTGTTGTTGCAGACGAAGTAAGAAAACTTGCAGAAGATTCTGCTATAAGTTCAAGAGAAATTGGTGTTTTTGTAAACGGAATAATTGAACTTATTCAGAATGCAAGTGAAGCAAGTGCAAAAACCACCGACGCTTTTAGTCAAATCGATGAAAACATAAATGGTGTTTGTAACGGAGTTGATGAAATTACAAAAGCCTTGACTATTACAAATCAGCGAAGTCATGGATTGTTACAAAATATTCAGTTAGTAAGAGATATTTCTGAAATAATAAGTACAAGTTCTCAAGATGTTTTTCAAAATGCTTCTCAAATTTCAGAGTGTATGAATAAAATTAGGAATATAAGTAATGAAATTGAACGAGAAACAAATGATGATAAATCAAACTTAAATCAAATATATGAAACTTTGGAATCTACAAAATCTGGATTAACAAATATCTGTGAGCTTTCTAAAAAATTAGAAGAAAGTTCTTCTGACTATATTATTTTTGATCATCCATAATTTACTCAATTAGATAATCTTTAATTATTGCATTTATTTTTTACTCTTAGTATACTCTCATTTATGGCAGGTTATTTTGATTCATTTGATATTGCTGTAGTTGGTGGAGGCCACGCTGGAATAGAAGCCTCTCTTGCTTCAGCTCGTTTAGGTTTAAAAACACTTTTAATTACACAAACAATCGACTCAATTGGAAGAATGTCTTGTAATCCTTCTATCGGGGGAATTGCAAAAGGAAATATCGTTAGAGAAATTGACGCTCTCGGTGGCGAAATGGGTCATATCATCGATAAAACTATGATTCAATTTAGAATGTTGAATAAAAGTCGTGGACCTGCTGTTCAAGCTCCTCGTTCTCAAGCAGATAAATTAGCTTATGCAGAATTAGCTCGACAAACTATCGAAAAACAAGAAAACTTAGATACCTTGCAAGATACTGTTGTTGACCTAGAAGTTTCTGATTTATCAACAGAAGAAGCAAATTCAAGAAAGAAAATAACTGCCGTAATTACTGAACGAGGAAGAAGAATTCCTGTAAAAGCAGTAATTTTAACAACTGGAACTTTTTTAGGTGGCAAAATTTTTATCGGAGAATACGACGCTCCTCACGGAAGAATTGGTGAAATTGGTGCCTTCGGATTAACTGAATCTTTAGAAAAAATTGGTTTCAAAACAGGTAGATTAAAAACAGGAACTCCTCCAAGAATTTTAAAACCTTCAATAGATTTTTCTCAACTTGAAGAACAATTTGGTGATGACATAATCGTTCCTTTTTCTTTTGATACAGAAAAAATTGAACGCCCAATGGTTAGTTGTCACTTAGTTTATACCAATGAAAATACTCATAGAATTATCCGAGAAAATATTGGTCGCTCTCCTTTATACAGTGGAAAAATCAGTGGTGTTGGTCCTAGATATTGCCCTTCTATCGAAGATAAAGTCATGCGATTTGCAGAACGAGAACGCCATCAATTATTTTTAGAGCCAGAAGGTCTTGCCACAGAAGAAATGTATTTAAATGGATTTTCTTCATCTTTGCCAGAAGAAGTGCAAGATAGATTTTTGCGAACTTTGCCTGGTTTTGAAAATGCAGTTGTTTCTCGTCCAGGCTATGCAGTTGAATATGATTACATAGAACCTACTCAACTTTATCCATCTTTAGAAACAAAATTAGTTAGTGGACTATTTAACGCCGGACAAATCAACGGAACTTCTGGATACGAAGAAGCTGCCGCCCAAGGTTTGATGGCTGGAATTAACGCAAGTCTTTTAGTTAAGGCAGAAAAATCTGGTGAAAAATACGAACCATTGATTTTAGCAAGAAACGAAGCCTATATCGGTGTTTTAATTGATGATTTAGTAACTTTGGGAACAAAAGAACCTTACAGAATGTTTACTGCTCGAGCCGAACATCGTTTACAGTTACGCCACGATACAGCAGATGAACGTTTAACTGAAAAAGCTTGGAAAATCGGATTAAAATCTGATGCTCAATATGCAAAGGTACAAAACAAAATAAACAAAAAAGCAGAAATTCTAGAATACTTGCAAAAAGGAAAGAAATTTGATGAATCAATTTACGAACCTTCTATTTTAGAATCTGCTCAAATTGATTATAAATATTCTCACTATATCGAAAAACAAGAAAAGCGAGTTGCAAAACTTCAAAAAATGGAAAATTGCCACATTCCAGAAAATTTTGATTATTCAAAAATTCCGGGGCTTTCAGCAGAATCAAGACAGAAATTAGAAAAAATAAGACCTGTCACATTAGGACAGGCCAATCGTATTTCTGGGATTCGTTCCTCAGATATTATGTTATTAATGGTTTACTTAAGATAATTATTTTTTGTAACTATCTACGCTTTCTTTAAGAATTGCTTTAACTTGGTCTTCAGTGAGTACATTTGCGTTAATTAAATCAGCACATTGTTCACTTACTGAACGGTTAAAGAAAAGTAAATCATCTGTACAAATTGTAACAGGAATTCCACATTCAACAATCTTTTTGATAGGATGTTCTTCTAGGGAATTTACTGCAGAAAGCATTACATTACTAGCAGGTGTTATATTACATCGGATATTTCTATCTTTCATAAATTGTAATACGCTATCGTCTTTTGCAGCTCCAATTCCATGTTGAACTTCATCAAGTTCAAAAAATTCAATAAAACTACGAACAGAAGCAGCATCTGAAAATTCACCAACATGAGCTTTTTTCTTAATTCCCAAACGCCCTGCCATTTCATAAATGTATTTGAACTGGTCAATTCCATCTTCAACTTCTGGACCATACAAATCGATACTTTTGAAAATTCCACTTTCAAGAAGTGGTGGAACCCAAGCATCTATTTTTGTTTTATCAAATAGTTTTCCCATTCCAAGTTCTGGACGAACATCTATTTTATCAGCAAATTTTTTTACGATACCGTCGATTAATTCTACATACTTATCAACACTATCACTACAATGGTGAACAAAACTGATATCAAAACTTCCCTCAAGAATTGTAACTCCATCGGCAATTGCATCTTTTATAGAAAGTGTTACTAAATCCTGAACATCTTTTGCAGTCGCACTTCTGTTTCGGGTATATTGTCCGATAACTTCATGCATTTCTCCAAGACCATTCATCTTTCTTGGAAAATTTGGGATGTAAAAACCTGCCCACGGAACATAAGAAGCGTAACGCATACCTAAGTTTAGGTGATTATGTGCATCTACTTTTTCAAGTGATAAAAAATCTGACACATTGGCCATTAGCTTACCTCATATAATTCTTAAATTTTTAGTTTTCTGATACGATTATCGGCATAAAAGTATTAAAACTTTAGTCTTTAATATTATATCAAATTTTCAAATTAGAAATTTGTTCAACTAAATCTGCAAATTTATTTAATGCCGCTTGAATTGGTTCTGGCTTTGACATATCAACACCAGCAAGTTTTAAAGAATCAATAGGATATCTTGAACCACCTGATTTTAAGAATTTATAATAATCTTCTAATTCAGATTTTCCACCATTTAAAACTCTATCAGATAAAGCAAGGGCAGCAGAAATTCCCGTTGAATACTTGTACACATAGAAAGAATTGTAAAAATGAGGAATGCGTAATCCTTCTAAATCACTTTCTTCTTCAAAAACCATTTCTGGACCAAAATAATCTTGCAAAAGTTTTCTGTATTCGGAGCGTAAAACTTCAACAGAAAGTGGAGTTCCATTTTCAACTAGTTCATGAGCTTTAAGTTCGTACTCTGCAAACATTGTTTGTCGATGTAAAGTTGCCAACACATCAGATGCTCTTGTGCAAAGTAGATAGGCTTTCATTTTTTCATCAGTAGTATTTTTAAGAAGATATTCAAATAGTAATTGTTCATTAAAAGTAGATGCAACTTCTGCTTCAAAAATTGTGTAATCGTAACACATAAATGGATTTGACTTTGCAGAAAAATATGAATGCATAGAATGTCCACCTTCGTGGGCCATTGTAAAAACATCACGCAAAACATCTTCTTTGTAGTTTAAAAGAATGTAAGGATAACCTGTGTAAGCTCCCGCTGAAAATGCTCCACTTCGTTTGCCTTTGTTTTCGTATCGGTCTACCCAACCATTTAATAATCCGTTGCAAAGAATATCAGTGTAATCTTTCCCTAAAGGTGAAAGGGCATTTCTTAAAATTTCAACTGCTTCTTCGTAAGGAGTTGTACATTTAATTTCTGAAACTAAAGGAGTGTAAACATCGTAGTGTCGTAATTCGTCTAGTTTTAAGATTTTTTTTCGTAGTGAATAAAATTTATGTAAGGTACTTAAATTTTCTCTTACAGTAGAAATTAAATTTCTGTAAACTTCTTCTGGAACATTGTCTGGGTATAAAGCCATTTGTAAAGAAGATTTATAACCTCTTGCACGAGCATGATAAATATCTTGTTGAACATTTCCAGCGTACAAAGTTGCAATTGTGTTTTTGTGATTATCAAAAGTTTTATAGAATTTTGTGTAGGCTTCTTTTCGGATATTTCTATCAGGATTTTCCATAAAACTAGAATAAGTAGTTTGTGTTAAAGGTAATTCTCCTTCTGGAGTTTTTACAGTTCCAAAATCCATATCCACATTTGTTAGCATAGAAAATGCTTTTTTTGCTGTTCCACTGGATTCTGCTTGAAGGGCAAAAAGACGCTCTTCTTTTTCTGATAGAATATATGGTTTTTGATGTAGTAATTTTTCTAAGAAAATTTTGTAGGCAGCATAATCTGGAAGATTCATTCTTGTTTTAAGTTCTTCTTCTGGGATTTCTTGAATTTCAGTTACGATAAAACAAGTTTTAGTTTGGGCTTCAACAGCTGCCATCATATATCGCCCTTGTTTATCTTGATAAGTTGAATCTCCTGCGTCCGTTGTTGTTAATAAAAATGCATAAGACCCAACAGATTCAGCAATTTGTTCCATTTCTTCATTGAGTTTTAAAACTTCAAGCATCTTTTGTGCAGAATCTTTTATTTGTCCTTGGTATTCAGAAATTTTGTTTGCAATTTCAGTTATTTTTGAAAGAGAAACTTCCCAATCCTGTTCTGTTTTAAAAAGAGAAGTTAAATCCCACTTGTCTGATTGTTTTACATCTTTTCTTAAAGGTATAGTTTTCATAAGATAAATAAAATCCTCCATTATTGTACAAAGTATACAACAAATAGGAATGTAGTAGCAAGGAAAAATTTTATGTAGATGTAGTATTGTCTATGATAAATTGATGATATGGAAATACTCTACTTTAGACTTTTTACAGTTTCTATTGAAAGTCCAGTTCCTTGAGCAACTTGTTCAACCGATAATCCCATAGAAATGAAATTCTTAGCAGTTTAGATGGCTTTTTGTTGAGCACCGTCTTCGTAGGCTTCCTGTCGTTGAACAGCGATATCTGTGTCGTAGTCATATTCTGTTAGTAACATGTTTTCAACCTCCGTGGATTTTCGGCTAAGATAATCTGAAAGAAAGCCTTGTTTTATGGATTGCTTTATTGCGACTGTAAGTGCCTCTGGGATTTTGTTTTCGATGTTGAATTTCACTTGCTCCATAAATTCCGAATATTCCTTGAGAGCCTCGCAACGATTTAAAACAGGATTTTCTTTATCTACATTAATATTAATCACTTTTACAGATATTTCAAGAGGAAAGTTTTTA